>NZ_DATEQZ010000036.1:0-103585 GCF_035272065.1 Binatus sp. (SeqCode) | reverse complement strand
GCGCGTGAGCGAGCTCGCGGCCTAGAGATTTCCGATCGCCGGTTCGAATAAGAAACGGGCCAGCGCTGCGAGAACGCCAGCCCGTCGCCGACCGGTAAAAGGGGGGGGGCAAAAACCCAGTCAGCGATCCCCAGTCCTACTCGAGCGGCGCGCGGGCGTCTATCGGCGCTTTCACGCCTTCCCGTTGAGAAACTTCTCCTCGAACTCGACGCGATTGATGCGCCACTGCATACCGCGACCCGGGTGATGCGCACCGGTCTGCGGGCCGAGCCTGCCGGTTTTCAGCCAGTGCTTGATCGTGGAGACTGAGTAGCCAAACAACTCGGCCGTCTCCTTAACCGAGAGCCAGGGTTTTCCGGCGAGTGGAGTATTCATCCCTCGTGCCTGCGGTTGTATTCCGCTAGGTGGATCTTGTCTCGGCCCTGGTCGTGCACGATACGCAGGACGCCGAGGCGGATCAGCGCCTGTGCAGAGGCACGGCTGATCCCGGCGATCCGGGCGAACTCGGGTACGGTCGCGGGCTCGGGGTGTTTGAACCGGACGGCGCCGGCCATGATGGTTTTTACGCTTGCCATTTCGTTCCTCCTGGGTAATTTGAAGGAACGATACTTCAAGAATCGGGCAAATGTCAACGGCCTCTATAGAGGCTGTGTTCGTCGGTAACACTTGCGCACGCCGACGCGCCCGCTAGACTACGAGGCATGGTCGAATTGAGCGAGCACTTGCGCAGGGCCCGGGCCAAACGGTGGAGGGGTAAGACGAAAGAGGAGAAGTCAGCCGAGATGGCCGCCGCCTCGCGCACGTATTGGGATGCCCTGTCGCCGGAGCAACGGTCGGCCGAGAATAAGCGGCGCGCGGCAAAGCGGAAGAAGTTTTGAGGCTACCGCGGCCGGCGCGGTCGCGGATAGCGTGGATGTGCTCTTTTCATACTTTCCTCATTGGCCGGCGCTTCACTTCGACGATTAAGGTTTCGCTGGTAGCGAGTGAGCCGCGCGTCTTTGCGAACGCGCGCCCCATGGTACCGGTGCCGACGCCGGCCTCCTTGGCGGCTTCGATACGCGCGCGATCCGGTTCTCGAACCAGTGCGGTATCCGCTGATACCAGACTGGCTTCGAATGTTCCGGCCTCGGTACGTGGCCTGAGCACAGCCGCATCGCTGCGCTTGGCATTGGCTTCCCTGCCCGTGTAGAGCGCAAAGCGTGCTGCCGGCGACAGCTCGCCCGGCTTGTGCCACACCCAGCGCCCGGACTCACCTGGTCGCACTGGCGGCACAAACTCGATATCCCACAGCGGCCCATCGCAAAAACGGCACGCGGCGAAATAGACCGGGAACCACTCGTAACAGGCCTTACAAACTGAGCATCCATCTTCAGGCAGCCGCATACTTCCTCCCTTCGCGGCGGAAACGGATTCGCGCTTTTCTGATCGTGGACTGGTCGCAGTTAAGCCGATCACCGATCGTCCTCGTTGTCTCACCAGCCGCCAACGCCGCGCGGACGTGGCGCAGCTGCTCCGGGCTCAGCCTTCGACGTCTCTTGACGCGACGACCAGCGAGGATCTGTCGCGCCTTCGCGCGCTGCCCGTCGGCATCGAGGCCAAGCATTTCGCAGACCAAGTCTAGTGAGCACGGCGATGGATCTGGCACCAAAAACCAATCCCGAAGGTCTACGAGCTCTACCCTGCGCTGCGGCGCAGTCCACGGTACTTCGTCTTCGTCGCGCAGCTGCTCGCCGTGCACTAGCGCGTTGAGATCCGCGAACGCCCGCCACAGGATCGCGCGAAATAATTTACGGGCTTGGGCGCGTTCGAACTCGGTCTCGTCCATCACCAGCCACCGCCCCAGCGCCCTCCGCGCGCGCGTTGTAGTCGCACGACGGAGCGGTCGCCGCTGTGATCGGGTCGCTCGCGCCAAGTGTTTGAACTGCCCTCGTAAAGCCGAGAGCGCGGGTCGCGCGCCGGCTCGAGCGGGCGCGGTGCTGGCAAAAATTCGTAAACTTGCCGCCCGGCGCCGTGCAGGTAGGTAAGCGCCTGGGTGAGTGCGTCGACCTGATCGTCGTGCTGCGAGGTCGGGAACGCGGTCGCCTCATCAATAAAGTCGGACAACCATTGCGCGCTATCGGGTAGGAACACACGGCCGCTTTCGACCAGCGGCGACACTGCGTGCGCGCGGCTGACTTTGTCGCCTTGCGGCTTGACCGGCAGCACCGGCAGGCGCGTCTCGGCCTTGAGGGACTGAATGAGCGACTGACCCGACGCCGCGTCCTCGATCAACACTGCGTGCGGCCGCCAGATCTCGGCCAGCGCTACGGCCTGGCGCTTGAGCTCGGGAAATTCAGCGCGCTCGCGCCATGTGTGGAGTAGGGCATAGCCGTTGTCGGTCTCGGCCCAGACTTGTAAGACTGAGAAGTCGGCGCTCTGCGTCGCCTTGAATGCTGTATCGAGGCTAAAGACTAACCGTCGATACTTCGGAGGCTCGCTATAGGTGCGCCACCACCCTCGCTGGAAGATCGCGCCCTGCTCGGGCGCCGGCCGCTGTTGGTACAGGGATGCCCAGGCCGCGGATCCTATTGCTTCACGAATTCGATCTAGCGTGTCGCGTGGAAACTTCTCAGGCCACAGGGGGTCACCTTCGTTGCGCCAACCTTCGTTGACTTCGGCGATTGCCGGCAGCGATAGGACTTTCCAGCCTTCAGACGAGTGCTCTTTAAGTAGCCATCCGACCAAGTCGGCCTCATGCCATCGCGTAGCGATCACGACGATCGCGCCGCCCGGCTCGAGACGCGTGTAAGCCGTGTTCTCGTACCAGCTCTGAAGCGAGCGCCGGAACGCGCTCGACCGCGCGTCCTCTGCCGATTTGATCGGGTCATCGATCAAAAGTAGGTCCGCGCCGCGCCCTGTCAGCGGCCCCCCGGCGCCGACGGCGTAGTACGCTCCGCCCTGCGTGAGGTGGAAGCGATGAACGCTGTCGCTGTCGTCGGTGATCGTGCAGTCGGAAAAGATCGCGCGGTGCAGCCCGTCGCTTACGAAACCACGGACACGCCGGCCAAAGTCCGAGGCCAGCTCCTGACCGTACGAGCTTGCGATGATCGACTTCGTAGGGTTGCGGCCGAGAAACCACGCGGGGAAAAGCGTCGAGGTGATAAGTGACTTTCCGTGCCGCGGCGGCATCGCGACGATGACGCGATCGAGTTCGCCGGCTTCGACACGCTCGAGCGTCTGAACTAGCTGCCGATGATGAGGCGCGAGCTCAAAGGGCGGCCAGAGAGCCGCAGCGTACGCAGCGAGATCGTTATGGGCCAGCTCAAGACTCAGGCTTTGATTCGGCATCTTCGATGCCCTCGCGCTGCTTACGTATCCGCGCGATCCGAGACGCTGCCATCTCGACCTGGATCGAGTGTGAGCCCGACGAAATCTCCGCCCTGGCCCTAGCCGTCATCCCGAGCTCACGTGAGAACTGAAGCTGCGCTCGGCGAAGACGCTGATAGAGGTCGGCTAGGGCGCGTGGTTCACCCTCGGCGTTCAATAGGCCATACGAGGGGTCGCGCAGCTTTTCGTACGCTAGCTCGCAGAGCACCTCGAGTTCCGCCCATGCTCTCACAGCGGGGCGGTCGGGTTCCTGTAGCCAAGGCAGGGCATTGAAAACTCTCCGCTGTTTCCGGCGAACTTTCTCGCAGCGAACCTTACGGCTAGGCGCTCGAGGCGTGGTCGTGGGTAGACTGTCCACTCAACTTCCCCAAGTCTCGGCGACTTCGATCACGATCCGGCTTGCCGTTGCATAGGGATGGGGCGCCGCCGTGTTGGTATCGACATACCCGCGCATGATAACCGTGCACTTGGTCGCCGGTCCGGTCAGTGTCGCGAGCGCTGCTTGCGCCGCAGTTATGGCGGCCGCAAAGTGGGCATTGAAGCCGGTAATCGCGGTCAAGTTCACTGCAGGTTGGTCAATATCCGTCACCGATGCCGCCGTCGCAGCACCTATCGCGCTGTTCACCGTCGCCTTTACTCCGGGCCCGAACACAATTCTCCAGCTCGCCATTTTTTACCTCTGCTTCGACTCAGTGAAAATGCCGGGGCAAGGGCCGGGGCGAACGAGGAAACCCCAGCCGGTCGGCGTCTTCGCTCGCCGTGCCCCGGCAAGTTGTGATGCCGAGGGGCCCGAGCCTGTGGCAAAACAGACTCGGGTTTCCGCGGCGTGTGCGGCGCGGCCTCGGCAAGGGTTGAGATGCCAGGGCGGCCCATCGCGGCCTGTATTTCCGCGAGGGTTTGTCAACGCAGCGATTTTCGTTGGCCCCGGCAAAGTTGTATTCACTTTTTGCGCGCCGGAAATTTCGGACGGAGCATGCGCCGCGGCACGCCGAGACCGGTCAAGTCTTTTCTCGCGTCATCCAGATCATCGTCACGGTCCTTGTCGGTCCGAACTTTCGTCGCACCGGCCGGCCGCGCGCCAGGACTGGCGTCGTAGGGTTCACTTGGATCGGCGTATTCGTAGGTGCCGTCGGTGTTGGGAAACGGCGAGATTTGCCTTTTTCCCGGATAGGGCTTCGCGTACGGTCCGGGCCCGTTCTCGCCGTGTAGGGCGCGGCCCACTATCGGATTTTTCTTCATCGCGGTAACCCGCTCGAGGTTAAGGCCAAGGCGATTAGCCACCTCGCGCTCAACTGCAGTTAGATTGACCATAATTCCCCCTTTTGGACTTGCGTTCTTTGTAAGCCGGCCCCCGGTATCGACGATCGGAATTGCGATCGAATTGATCGAGATCATTGCGGCCTCACATTCGGTCCTGAAAAATCAGAAAACGGACGCGCCGCCTGCTCCGCTTCGCGGCGTTCGGCATTCTCCGCTTCGGCGATCACGCGCTCGCTGGTGCATTGGGACATCCAATGTTCCTTTGAATAGCCGCTGGGTCGGAGCTCGTCGAAAAAGTCAGAGTAGCGGCCGATCGTGCGCTGGTCGGTAACTATCTGGCGATAGTTCACTTCACGAATGATCTCGCCGGGCCGCAGGAGATGGGCAAGCGCGCCGGTTTCGAAACCGTTCCAGCGAAATCGCTCGAACAGCCAGCCGCATCTTTTGACTTCGCTGGCGCCGGTGATCGGCTTAAGTAAACCCTCAGATCTCTCGTACTGGATGGTGCGCAACAGATCGAAACGGAAGGCGGTCACTAGCGGATCACAATCGCCGAAGCGGCCCGATTCGATTTTCTCTCCGAGCCGTGATTCCAGTTCTACTAGCCGATTGCCGATTATGCGCTCGAAGATGTCGTCTGGCATGTCGGCCTTAAGTTGCTCGACGATGGCCTCAACATCGGCAATTACCCGCCGCCTGGGATCTGACTCTCTCGCGTTGAGATGTCTTTTGAAGTCGTTCAAACGTTCCATTTTGGTTTCTCCTTCAAAATCAGAAGTCCGCCCGTTCGCGCCGGATATCCTCGATCGAGAGAATCTGGCGCAGCTCCTTCGCATGTTTGCGCAGCGTCTCCAACAGATCCGCGCTATCGGCGCCAGGCGGCAGATTGATGACCGGCGCATAGTTGATGGTCACCGGGCCGGCACCACGCGTCGACCTCGCGGTTTCCGCCGCGGCTGCAGCCGCTCTCGGCGTCGGAATTGGCTGCGTGAGCATACTCACCGGCCCGAACGACGGGAGCGCGGCTGCAGCAGGCACAGCCATCATGAGCGGCACTGCCAGCGCCATCGCCGCCGCCGCGGCGACTTTTTGCATCGCAGATGCCACTGGCGCAGGCTTGATCGTCTGCGCGATCGTTTCGACGATTTTCACGTGTCCGAGCTCCCGCAGCGGTCCTTCCTTGGCCGGCGAGAACGGCAGATAGGAGCGAATTTTCGAGGCGATCGTCTCGACCGCATGGACCGGCATCATCGCTACCGACGCAATACCGGCCGCGAGTTGCTTGATCAAGTTCGCCCCCGCGTCGTAGAGCTCGGGGATGAGGCGGCAAACAAGCGCGATCGCTGCGCTGAGCGGACTCGTCAGCATATAGCCGACGTTCGCCATCAGCCACGAGCCCACCGCCGAGAAGCCGGCCTTGATGCTGTCCCAATGCCGAATGATCTCAACGGCCGCGAACGCCACGACCGCGATAGTCGCCGTCACTGGAGCCGCGAGCAACGCCGCGCCAACCGCTAGCGCCGTCGCGACGCCCTTCCAATGGCTCTCTATGAATGCAGCTATGGACGCGATCGGCGCTGTCACCGCAGAGACGAAGCCGCCGAACAGCGCCTCGACAATGCGAAACGCAGCTGCGAACGGCGCGGCAAACGCCGACAAAACCACCCTGCCAACGGCTGAGATTGCGCCCCAGATTGCGCTCCAGTGCTCATAGATTTCGTATCCGGCGAGCGCGACCGCATCGATCAGAACCCCAAACGGTCCGAACACTGCAATCGCGAGAGCGCCAAACGCCGGCGCCATGTCGATAGCCAGCGCGCCCAGGCGCGAAAAAAACCCGGTGACTGCAGACCACGCGCTGCTGAACGCCGAACTAAAGCTCCCGCCTACAGCAGCGACGGCCGCGACCACCGCCGCGATGGCAACACCGATGCCTAGCACGGCCGCGACCGTGCCGGCGATTGGCGCGACCATACTAGCAACGACGAGAATCGCGCCCGCAAACATCGCAGCGCCGCCGACAACTAGGGCCAGCGCCGCGCCGAGCGCCGTAAAAAGGACGATAAACTTTGTGAGTGCCGGGTGAGCGCTGGTGAAATTCACGATCGCGGTTACGATGCTGCCGAGCGCGCCCAGAAATTTCATCGCGGCCGGAAAGAGCGCCGTGCCGATGACGATCTCAAGCGCCTGGAGTTTATTTGTGAAGATCGCCCATTGCTGCGCCGGCGACGACTCCATCCGCTTCTGGAACTCCGCAGCTGCGCCATTCACATGGTCCAGCTGCGCCCGCATATCTTCCATCTCGGCAGGATCGAGCAGCAACGCGCGCAAACCGCGCAAGCCAAATGTTTTTTGAATCTCCTGAAGGACGCCGGTCGGTATTGCCTGCATCGAGCCATAGAGTCCGATGAAATGTTTTCGGATCTGCTCGAGCGAATGCATGTAGTCGAGGCCGCCCTCTTTATTGTGCACGAGAGCGATCCCGAGGTTCTGGGACATCTTCAACACGCCATGCAGCGACTCCTCAAACGCGGCACCCGCAAGGCTGCCAGTGAGGCCGTGGCGCGTGAAGTCGGCCAACGTCGCAGCAAGGTCCTTCATGCCTTCGGTCGTGCCCATGCCAGCGGCCAGCGCTGTCGGAGTGGCGAGCTCGAGCTGGCTGCGGAATTCTTCGACGTCCTTGTAATCGAACGCCGAGGTCGTCTTGGCCATGATGTCGCCAAGCATCTGGAAATTTTCTTGCGCCGATTTCGCCGGGTCTTTGAAGTTCAGATAGGCTAAGTTCAGGGTGCGTTGGGTCGCTTCCATGTCGCCGCCGAGGCCAATCGCGAGTGACGCCGCAGTATTCATCGACTGGATGGCGGTCGCCATGTCGAAGCCGGCACTCTTGCCCAAATAGAGTTGCTTGAGCGCCTGCTCCTGGCTTATCGCGTGCTGCATCGAGTATGCAGCCGCTGCCTTCTGGGCCATCGCCAGTTCCTGCAACCCGGCTGCGCCCGCCGGTACGACGTTGCCGAGCCGGTTCACTTGCTCCTGCACCGCGCTGGCGGCTTCCATCGTCTTTATGAGCCCATAGCCCACGGCCGCGCCCGCACCGGCGATCCCGGCACCGAATGCCATCATGTGGCCGCCAGCTTCGCGCATGCCTGCGGTGGATCGGACAGCGCGATTCATCCCCTCGAGCTGCTTCTGTAGGGCGGCAATCGGACGTGACGCGGCGTCGATGGCGGTGAGCTTGATGAAAAGTTCGGCGAGGTTACTCATCTAGGATGCTCAATCTTTCGGCGGCCATGCCTGCGCCCGCGGCTATGTTCGCGCGAGTCGCCTCGATAATCGCCCGAAATTGACGGGCTAAAGTCGCTTCGTCTTCCGGCCGGCAGCCGCGGTACCCCTGCCTGAAGATCTTCAAGGTCCGGTCGAGCGTCTGGCGCATCTCGAGGTGCAGCGCGACGAGCTCGCGATAAACTTCGCGCAAGGATTGTGTGTCAGTCGCCATTTCGTCGCTTTCGTTCATTAGCAGGTTGCGCGCGTGCGAAAATTCGACGCAAAAGCGACCCCGCTCTTTTCGCGACGCTCACGCTGCCACCCTGCGCGGACGCGGCGACGATAAAGCATCGCGTCGCGCCAGCGCCGCCCGACGCGCGGCCTGAATCGCGCCGAGCCTATCTTTCCCGATGCGCACAATCGCCGCGGCCGCCTCTCGCACGCCGACACGATGCAAGCGTAAGAGCTCGAAAAGCCCGGGCGATTCAAAGTAGATCATCGCCAAATCACAAAGCGCCATATGGTAGTCTCCGGCCAGGCGGCCGGTGCGGATGCCTCGGAGGATGTCAGCGCGCAGAAACGCCTGCGCGATCGAGTCGCCCACGTCGTGCCGGATGACGTGTTCAATCATCCGATCGTGGTCGCCGTCGTAGTGCTCCGCGAGCCAACAGCACCCACAGAGTTCGGCGCCGTCTTCAATTGGGCACACCCATACGCCCTGGCCCGGGTGGCCGTTTAGCATTGTCGCGAACGGCAGCAGGCAGTCCGCGCAGAAAGGCCAAGAGTTATCCTCGCTGACCACTATGCCAGACGTGTAGTAGTCCTCATCGCTGGTGCGCGAGATCCGGCCGAAGCGACGCTCGTGCTCAACCAGCCGGTCGAAGACGCGGCGTGGCATCGGTGCTCCTTCATAGAAGCTGTTCTGCTTAGGGTCGTCGCCCAGCTGCACCCAAATATCGCCCAGAACAATCGGGCCCTCCGACTCGCGCACCTGATAGAGCTGGTGGTTGCGCCGCCAAAGATCATTCAGCTCGGCGCGCAAGTCGTTTCGCGCCGTTTTGGAACGCGCTGGTTGTGGTATTGTTGAATTCACTCTCACTCTCTCCTCTCGTTTGGACGGTCGTGCCCTTGCCGGGGCGCGGCCGTCGTCGTTTCTTACTGCTTTACCGCCGGGCTGTACGGCGACGGCTCAGTCACGCGACCTTTGCGGTCTACCGAAACGACCAACCCATTTCGTTTACGGACACTAAAAGAGTGTGCGAAGTCCGGGATGACCTGATCACCCTCCTCAAGGACGCTAAACATCTTGTCAAGTTCTGCGTCATTAGGCTGGAAGTAGCCCGTTTTTTGCATGAACCAGGTGCGATAGTTCGCGCGTTGGATTATTAGGGCGGGAACCTCCTTCAACGAGATCTCCCGCTCGACTTTCATCTGTTCCGCAATGCCCTGGCGCTGCCGTAGCAGTGCCACGACCTCCGCTCGATGGTCGGCGGCCCATTCCAGCGCACGATCAACGGCCGCGGCGTCGCCGCCTGTGGCTGCGATAGTTCGTTTCTCCGGCTTGATCGCTAAGGTCACACCTTGCTCGCGTTCCATTAGTTCCAGTTCTTCCATAGTCACGTTCAGATCTCCTTGGTTGTTTTTTTGTTGACTGCGCGCCAACGCTCGACAGGCCGGCCGCCAGTTTTTTCATGCGAAAATTCCGCAAGTTTGTGGGCCAAGAGCGTCGTCAACGCTCGCTCGATCCGTGCTGCGCTAAGGTTTCGAGCAAACAGATTGTTTATGTCGGTTCGCGACAACCCCGCCGGCTGCGAGCGCAGTGCGGAAAGGACTGCGTCCGCATCGGGATCGCCGAGGGCGTCCTTAAAAATTAGCTCGGCGCTCTGCCGCGAATACGTCCACAACGCCACCGCGGCAATGAGGTGTTCTCCCCGTATCTCGCGCGAGCAGTCTAGGGTCGCGTAAACCGCGGCAAGCCGCAGCACCTGCGCTTCTGCGCGCGCCGTGATTGCACCCAAGATCCCGGGGCGGTCGGCGCTTAATTCGTGATAAATGTCGGACCATATTTTTCGCGCCTCGGCCGAGAGCTCGATCTGTCCGCCGCGCCGCGCGAACTCGAGGGCTGCCTGAGTTTTAGTAACCAGGTCAGAGACTTCGCGCGCGTCGGGGTTCGTCGAGTGGGGAAGCTCTTTCGAACGCCGTACCAAGAACCAAATAAATCGATTGCCGAAACCATTTGCCTGAGCGGTGGACGTGAAAGTCCGCCTTAGTTCGTCGTTCGTAATGTGCCCAATGATGCTCACGTGCGGATTACTCGCGCGCATAGGCGAGTTCTTCGCCAACGTACACAAGGTTTCCGCATCCCACGTCCGCCGAATAGTTTCAGACGAAGTGTTGGCTTGGCGCTCGCACGCCTTCAGCAGCGCTGAAAATTCACTCTCGATAATTTGGAGTCGCTTATCGGACACGCCGGGATCTTCCACGAAGACTTCGAACTCGCCCGTGTGCCGCCCTTTTTGTTTGAGGGCTTCCGCGCGCTCAATGGGATCGCGAAGGTGGAAAATTATTCCCTCGCCGGACACGACTCCCCCTTTGTTGCAGTTTCGCACCCAATCCGGGTCGGCCTGCTCGAGCACCGAGCGCACGCGCTTTTCGGAAGTCCCTTTTCTTGATTTTGCAGTCTTCCCAACGAGTACGATAAACAGGTTCAGCTGATGGCGGGCACCGTCGACGAAAAGGTGGGGCGAACCGCCGACTGCGTTCCCGAAGCCCGTGAGAAACTGCGCTAGCAGGGCGATCGGATCGGCCTCGGTATGCGGTCCAAAGAGCGCGCTGAAGCGGCCCGCGATCCCGTGATAAGCGGCCGGGTCTAACTCAGGCCAGGCGCTCACTTGCCCCGCCTACTCGCGATGAAGCGCTCGAGGCCCACTGCGCTGTAGCGAACCTGTCCATCGAGCCGAACGACGAACGGCAGCCGCTTCGTGCGGCGATAGAGCCATTGACGATCCACGCCCAATTTCTGAGCCGCCTCGTCTACATCGAGCAGGTGATCCTCACCCGCACGCGCCGAACCCGCGAGCAACGCGGCGAGCCTGGTCTGTGCGGCCGCCAGCCGGCATAGCAACGCCGCGATGTCGTCAGGCCGCAGGGATTCGAGATCCGCGCCCTCAAGGATCGCGTCGAGACCGATCATCGGCGCGCCTCGAGCCAGGCTTCGACGTCGGACTCGCGCCAGGCCAGCCTGCGCGGTGAAAGATGCAGCGCGGGCGGAAAGTGGCCCTGAGCTATCCAGCGCCACACGGTACTTCGGTGTGGGTTGCCGACGCGCCGGAGTACCTCGTCGAGCCGAAGGAGCGTCGGCCTTTCGTTGTCCGTTGTCTTGCCCATGTGCGCAGGGTCGCATATTTTGCACGTGCGTTAATTTGCTTGAACGTGCGTGCCTATTTTGACCCTGCCACTATTGATGTTTAGCGAGTTATTGGCTAAGCTAATTTTGTGAGTCGCGGGCTTTCGAGTTTACAGCAATTCATGTTGCGCGCTGCTTGGCAGAGACGTCGAAACGGGGCGTGCCGGAACCAATGGGCCCATTTGTTTTATCATCAGGTGCGCGAGCGCTTCCCGACCGACATGGCGACCATTCGCCGCGCGGCGCGCCGGCTGGAAGCGCGAGGTTTGGCTTGGCGCATTCGCGGGCAGGGTTTGGCTTGGCGCGGTCGCGGGCACGGCCTGGTAGGAATCGAATTGACTGAAAGAGGTGCAAGGCTCGCGGGAAACCTACCGCCAGCACACGATCTTCAACGCCCACGGAGGTTGGAAACTTATGAGTAACAAGCACGGCTCTGGCTCGCTCTACCTGCGCGGGACAACTTGGTGGATACGATACAGCCACCGCGGCGCCGAATTCCGCGAATCGAGCGGAAGCGAATCCGAAACCGTCGCGCGTCGACTACTCAACGCCCGGATCAAAGAGACCGGCAAGCGCGGCGGGCGGTTCCTCGGACAAGCTGAAGAACGGCTCCGCTTCGACGATCTGGCCGACATGCTCCGCAATGACTACGTGGTGAACAACCGGCGATCCCTGCGCCGGGTTAAGGTGGGCCTGAAGCAGCTGGCTAACTATTTCGGCCTAGATCGCGCCGTCGATATCACCACCGATCGCGTCGGCTCGTACATCGTCCAACGCCGTAAGGACGGTGCCGCGAACGCGACCATCAACAGAGAACTCAGCGCACTCAAACGTGCATTCAAGATCGCGGTCGATGCGGAGCGGCTATCACGCGCGCCGCATATCTCGATGCTCGAGGAACAAAACGCGCGGCAAGGGTTCTTAGAGCACGGCCAATTTCTAGCGCTTCACGCCGAGCTGCCCGACGATCTGAAAGATCCGATCGAGTTTCTCTATCGGAGCGGATGGCGCGTCGGCGAAATGAAAACGCTCGAATGGGCCGACGTCGATCTGGCTGGCCAAGCGGTGCGGCTACCGCCGGCGAAGTCGAAGAACGCGGACGGCCGCACATTGCCGTTGTCGGGCCCGCTCACTGATGTTATCGCGCGCGCCAGCGAAAGGCGGCGCCTGGACTGCCCCTACGTGTTCTTGATCAACGGCCGGCCGATCGCTGACTTCCGCGCAGCTTGGGATGCCGCGCGCACGGCCGCTGGCCTCGGCCACTTACTTGTCCACGACCTGCGCCGCAGCGCCGTCCGGAACATGATCCGCGGGCGCGTTCCTGAGCGCGTGGCGATGGCGATCAGCGGCCATAAGACGCGGTCGATGTTCGATCGCTACAACATCGTCAGTGAGTCCGACTTGCGCGACGCCATGCAACAGCGGGACGAGTATTTAGACTCGAGGCCGACCGATCCGAAAGTGGTGCCGCTCGTTCGAACGCGTAAGCGATCCCGAAAGTGATCTGAGCTGAGCGCCGCTTTCGTCCCCAGCCGCGGACCACACAATTCCCGCACAGCGCTGAAATAAGCCTTATATATCAATGGCTTATATGGGCGCAGTGGATTACTTATCCGCCGGAAATGCTCAGTTAAGCAAAGTACGTGCCAAAAAGCTTTGGGTGGGATGGCCTTTTAGTTTTTGTCGCCGACACGATAACCCCGCGTGGCTCCGGGGGTTTTTTACTTATTTCGTTAAATTCGTTTATTTCGTAATTACAGTAAACGCAGACACGCGGATGAGTGCCGTTCCCAACCCGCGTGCTGGTCCGTCCTTCTTACTTTATATCAACTACTTTTTTCGTTTTTCTCGTATATAGAATAGAGAAAGGATAGGGGTCACCAGGCCAAGGGCCGGGCACGCCCGCTATGGTCGCAGAAATATAGAAAGTTCAAAGTACGAAATAAACGAATTTGACGAAATAAGCCGAAACCGCTCGATGATCTTGCGTCCAGGCGAACCGCCGAGCTGGGCTGGGCGAAAAGCGCAATTACGAATTAAACGAATGAAACGAAATAAGGTCCAACAGCAGTGTTCGCTGTACAGGTTTTGTGCGGGTGCTGTTGACTACAGGGTGTGAACGGCTACATGGCGCCTATCAAAAAACCCTTATTTCGCGGGCCGTTTTAGTCAATGGTCGTTATGCGTATCGTGTAAGATCGGACTTAAAATCCTCTGGGGCGAAAGCCCCGTGCGGGTTCGAGTCCCGCCCCCGGCACCAATTAGGTGAGTTTGCTGGACCCACGTCGCATCTGCTCGAAAAACTTCTTCACCGTTAATCGAATCGCGCCGACTGGAGCTGAAAATCGCGAGGTTCAAGGAGGTCGCGGCAGAATCAATCAACGGCCGGCAGGTTTTGAGAACTGGAACCTGAATATCATCGCTTTTCGCCTGGCGGTGCGCCATCATTCTCAGTGCTATGTGGGATGCCTTGGAACGTCTTCAAAGGGCCGTCGTTGAGCAGTGGGCTGGCTTGTCGGGGGACGAGAAGTCGGTTGCCATGTTCCTCGCCTTGCCAGTGTTGTTTTATTTCGGAAAGAACTCGGAGAGTTATCTGGTCAATGCGATTTCAGCACTGATTGGAGTTGCGGTCGTGGCCTGGTTGGTCATTAACTTGTTCAAGGCCGCTTGAGATTTTCGACCGACCGAGCGCCATGCTTATCGTCGCCGCCTCCAAACTGTGTTCCACGCAATCGCTAGATGAGGAGTAAGCATTCCAGTCCGTATTCCGAGGGAGGAGCCGTACGCAAAATGCTCCGTGGGTTCGAGTCCCGCCCCCCGGCATTGAGCGAAATGCTTCGGCGTCGCGCTAGAGCATCAGTTGCGGCGGTCGAAGCCGACGACGTTGATGTGGAAACCTTCGCCGCGGCTGAGCAGGTCGGAATAAGTACTGCGCCCGAATCGTCGAAAAAACGGACGCGGTTGGTTTCGAGAAACGAAGATCCGGCCGACGCGAAATTGCCGCGCGAACTCAATTAGTTCGCCGACCACGTCGGACGATTTGAGCCGGATGATTTTCGCCCCGAAGTAGCTCGCGAGGATGACGTCGTCGAGCAGCGTGCCAGCCTGGACCCTTCCAAATCGAGTGCGCGGCGAATCGACCAGAACAGCGTAGAACTCGCCGTGATTTTCGCGCGCCGCGCGCCGAGCCTTGCGCAACAGATCGCCATTGCCCGAACTGCGCGAATTGAGACAAGCGACAACAGCGGTCTTCGGTAATTCATGCGGAGCTCGAGCAGAGGGCTCGACGCGATTTGTCCGATCGATCTCGACCAGTCTTAGACCCGGCTGAGCCATCGGGTCGGCATGCGAACGCCGCAATGAGATAACGCTGGCCATACTGCTGTAATCAGCATCAAGTATGCCGCCCAGAACTCACACGCCGGTGAACGATTTCTTTTGCGCGCACCGGCCAGACCTTTCAAATCACCGCATTGCCTCATTTCAATTTGAAATGACCGCCGGAGAGGCCAAAACTCGGGGTGGTGCATCTTTTCCTTGAATTTGCACAAGAATCCGCTCGTTACGTGGAGCCGCGGCCGGCAAACTAGGCACGCCTTGCATTGGCATGGTAAATGCGGGAATCTTTAGATATGAAATCGCATGGAGGCCAACGAACTACTCTGCAACGTTTAAAGAAGGTTAAGTCTCTTTCGCTGGTTCAAACGAAGAAACCGCTGGTGCTTGAAGGACGAACGGACATGGGAAAATCGTTGCTGAAACAATTTCAGGGATTGGATGGTCGTCATCTGATCGACGCCTTGATCGCGCAGCCGCTGGTCCGCGACAAGGATTTGGCGGCGTTGGTCGCGGCGGCTGAAGCTGGAAGAGGTGCCAGCAGGGACGAATCTCATTCGGCAGGGTGCGTCGGACACCGACCTCTTTCTGATTCTGGACGGCGCGTTTTCGGTTGCGATCGACGGGCGCATCGCGGCCCGCAAGAAAGCCGGCGAGCACGTCGGTGAAATGTCCGTTGTCGATCCGGGCAAACATCGATCCGCTTCGGTCATCGCGACATCCGATTCGATCGTCGCGCGAATTGCGGAACCCGACTTTTTGGCGCTCGCCGACCGGTATCCCAGGCTCTGGCGGAGAATCGCGCTCGAACTGGCGAGCCGGCTGCGCAACGAATATACCGCTGAGCACCCGCGAGAGAAAGCGGGACGCGCCGCTTAGTCAAACCTCACCGCCGTTTGAGCGCCTCGAGTTCTTCGAGCGTGCGCGGCCAGTCCTCGTGCAGCAGTCGCGACAGAGCACGGTCGGCGAGCAGGCGGCCGCCGGTCTGGCACGCCGCACAATAGTTGGTCTCGTTGCTGGCATAGCGGATGCGCTGGACCTTGGCGCCGCATCGTGGGCATGGCAGGCCGTAGCGGCCGTGGACCGCCATCTCGGGACGAAACGCCGTGACCTTCTCCGGAAATTCACCAGCCGCTTCCACGCGCAGACGCTCGGTCCATTCGGTCAGCGTCGCGCGAGTGGCGTCGTATAGCTGTTCGATTTCTTCGGCACTCAGTTTCTGCGTCATCGCAATCGGCGAGAGTTGTGCGCGATGCAGTATCTCGTCGGAGTACGCGTTGCCGATGCCGCTGAATATGTGCGGGTCGGTGAGCGAGCGCTTCAGCGTGTGATTGGACGAGCGCAACGCCGCGCTGAATGCGTCGAGACTCGCGTCGAGCGGTTCGATACCGCCGGCATTCAGAGACGCCAGTCCCGCTTCGCCTTCGACGACGCGGAGCGCGGCGCGGCGCTTCGTGCCCGCTTCTGTCAGCCACAGCCATCCGTTGTCAAACTCGAACGCGACCAGGATGTTTCTGCCGCCGAGTTTGGGCGCGGAAGTTTTCCAATGCAGCCGGCCCGCAATCATGAGATGCAACACGAGCCACAAGCCGCCTTCGACGCCGATCGCGATTTGCTTGCCGAGCCGCCGCACTTCGCCGACCATCTTTCCTGAAGTCGCACTCAGCGGCGGCGTGGTAGACCGCAGCAGGAACGGAGACTTGACCAGCGCGCGGATGAGCTCACGACCAGCGACGCGCGTCCGGATCGCCTCCACGTAAACACTTACATCAGGCAGTTCCGGCATGAGAGTTACCGCGCGCCATGTTAGATTTACGCCGAATCACGCCTGAAGAGGACCCGCCCATGAACTACTTTCTTGCCAAGACCGAACCAAGTACTTACTCGATCGACGACCTCGAGCGCGACCGGCACACCACTTGGGACGGCGTCACTAATCCGCAAGCGGTTCACGCCATCCGTGAGATGAGACCGGGCGACATCGTATTCATCTATCATAGCGGCGGCGTTTCGAGCGTGGTCGGGATGGCCGCGGTGAAGTCGCAGCCGCGCGACGATCCGAAGAATCCCAAATCCGCGGTGGTCGAGTTGGAATTCGCGGGACGCGTCGAGCCACCGGTGACGCTGGCGGAGATCAAGCAGTCCGGAAAATTTGACGATTGGGCGTTGGTGCGCCAAGGGCGTCTCTCGACGATGGCGGTGCCGGAAAAATTCGTGGCATGGATGCGCGCGCGATATCCGAAAGCGAAGATCTAGATAGAAAAAAACGGAGGCGGCTATAAGCCGCCTCCGCGTACCAACGAACTAAACGAGAGCCCGACTACGGCGTGGTCTTCGCCGGCTTCTCTTTGTTGAAAGTCAACGTCATTGCGACGACGCCTGCTGCGACGTTCAAGCCGTTCTGTCCTTCGATCGAGACCGGCTGCAACGCGATCGAGCTGTTGAAGCCTCCGACCAGCACGTTGGCGCCCGCGCCGACTCCGACTGCGGCGCTCGCCGTCGCTCCGCCGTAGTGACCGGCAAGCGCACCCTGGCCGAGGTTGGTGGTCGGGGCCAGAACTGCCCACAGGATTACGCCCGACTGCAGGTATCCGATGTCAGCACCGAACTTCGTGATCGAACCGGTGTAGTACTCGGTGTACCCGGGCTGCAGGGCATACGCGCACTGTAACTTGCGCGACGATCCGAAAATAAAGCCCCATCCGGCCGCGACGTGACAAGTCAGGTATCCTGCGCGGACCGCGGCCCCGCCGCCTGATGCAGCCGGCGCCGGTGCAGGCGCTGCGCCCTGGGCGCGTGCCGATGGCGCACTCGCGGCAAGTGCCACCGCCAACCCAAGTGCGATTACCATTCCTCGTGCTTTCGAATTCATTTTGCCCTCCGTTCTGTGCTGAGGCTTTGCGTTCCGACTGGCGTATGCCAGCGAAAACTTCCTCCCGTTAGTTACCCAGTCGAGGATGCAAACTCGCACTTTGCTTGGCAAAATGCAACACGAGCCACTTTAGTTCGAGCACCGAGTAGCTATTCACTTGACTATAAACTCCCAATGCCGCACCATCCTGCGGTCCTTACTCAAGCTAAGACTTCAGGAGAACTGACTAATGAGCCTCAAGACTATTCTCGCAAGTTTCACCGCCGCTTCGCTGATGGTCTGCACACTTGGCCTGAGCGGGCCGGCCTCTGCACAGCCCTCGCAGAAGCAGCTTGATATCGCAGCCGCCCGCGCGCAGCGCAAGGCAACCGTCGGCGCCAATATGAATCTAACTTCGAATGAAGCCGCCAAGTTCTGGCCGGTTTACGACGCTTACGAAAAGAGCATGGATAGCATCGAGGATCGCCACGTAAGAGAGCTCAAGGAATTCGCCGCAAAGTACAATAATTTCACCGACGCCGACGCTAAGAAGAAGCTCGACGAAGTGATCGCGATCCAGCAGGCGCGGCTCGACGTGCAGAAGGAATTCATTCCGCAGTTCCGCGCCGTCATCTCGCAGGTAAAAGTGACGCGCTTCTACCAGATCGACAACAAGATCCAAGCGCTGATCCAATGCGACATCGCGCAGTTGGTGCCGCTGGCGCAGACGCCGGGCGAGGCCGCTTCGCAGTAGCCGGAACGTAGATCCGAAGGATCGGAGCGGCACGACGAGCTAGCTGCGCGTTATTTCTTGTGCACGCGCGCGATTGCTTCGAGGATAAGCTTGCCGGCCGCTTCGCGATCCATCCAATCGCCGATCTTCACCCACTTCCCCTTCTCGAGATGTTTGTAATGGCGGAAGAAGTGATCGATCTGGTCGAGCATGATCTGCGGCAGGTCGGTGTAGTTCGCGATTCCGTCGAAGTAGGGATTCAGCTCGTCCACCGGCACCGCGAGAATTTTCTCGTCGATGCCGTTCTCGTCTTCCATCAGCAGCGCGCCCACCGGACGGCATCTGATGACCGCGCCGGGCGCGACCGGCACCTGCGGCAGCGCCATGACGTCGCACGGGTCGCCATCTTCGGACAGCGTATTCGGGATGAATCCGTAGTTGGCCGGATAGTACATCGCGGTATGCAGAAAACGATTCACGAACAACGCGCCGGAAGCCTTGTCCAGCTCGTACTTCACCGGCACTCCGCCCTGCGGAATTTCCACGAGCACGTTGATGTCGTCGGGTGGGTTGCGGCCGGGCGGAATTTTGGTGACATCCATGCGATGCGCGCCTCCGAGAAAATTGAACTGAATAGAGCACGCGATCGCGCTCGAGGCCATCGCGAGTCGCCTGAGTCTCGACCTACTTGAGACCGAGCTTCCTGACGCGAGTCGCAAGCGTACTGGAGCTGATGCCGAGCAGCTCCGCGGCACCGCCGCGCCCGTAGATTCTGCCGCCGCAACCTTTCAACGCGGCAGCCATATTGTCCCGCACTCGGCGGTTCATTTCTTTATCCGTGACCACTTCAGATTCTGCGCGTGATGCGGACTCGGCGGTTGCCGGCCGCGAAGACCTTGGCTCGGCGCCGCCAGGAATATCCAGCCGGATCGACCCGGACTGAGACGCGATCACGGCCCGCTCGATAACGTTCTGCAGCTCGCGGACATTTCCGGGCCAATCGTAATCCCGCAATTGCCGCAGGTGGTCCGGATAGCCGCAGGTCCGTCCGATTGAACCGCTTGCTGACCACCTCGAGAAAGTGTTGCGCCAGTATTGGAAGGGCCTCCTGCCGTTCGCGCAGCGGCGGCACCTCAATCGGGAAGACGCTCAACCGGTAGTAGAGATCCTGCCGGAATCGTCCCTGGCGGACGGCTGCCTTCAGATCCTGGTTGCTCGCCGCGATCATGCGGAAGTTGGCGCGGCGCGTTTTTTCGTCCCCAAGCGCCTGGAACTCGCCCTCCTGAAGCACTCGCAGCAGCTTGGGCTGGATCTCGGTCGGCAGGTCGCCCACTTCGTCAAGAAACAGCGTACCGCCATCGGCGAGTTGAAAGCGGCCGACCCTGTCCCTGAACGCTCCGCTGAACGCGCCCTTGACGTGGCCGAAAAACTCGCTCTCAAACAGCTCCCGGGGAATTGCGGTGCAGTTCACTTCGATTAGCGGACGCGCGCGGCGAGGACTGCGCTCGTGGATATTGCGGGCGACCAGCTCCTTGCCCACTCCGGTCTCGCCCAGGATCAGAACCGTGGCATCGGTCGGCGCGACCATTCTGATCCGTTCGATTACTCCGCGCATTGCGGGACTGTTTCCGAGAATCACGTTGCTCCTCGAAAGGTCTCGGACCTCCTCCCGCAGATACGCATTTTGCGATTCAAGGCGCCGGCGCAACTTATCTATTTCATCGAAGGCGCGGGCAATGGCGATCGCCACGGACACCGCATCGGCAAAAATTCCCAGCCACCTGAATCCTGCGTCATCTATGGTGGAGCGGCTGAATACGCCGAGGACGCCTTGCAGCTCTCCACGGAAGGTCAGCGGATATCCGGCGAAGCTTTGCAATCGTTCCAGCCGCGCCAGGTCCGGGGGTGCGATCCGTTGGTGGTCGTCCTTCAGGGACTTTATTAGAATCGGCTTGGAGTCGGACTCTATTTGCGCGACCTTTATCCCACCCCAGTGAAACTCGTCATCGGTCCGCGACCAATCGTTGCGGCGGTAAGCTACACTTATGGTACGACCGGCGCTCGCGATCAAATGATGCCGATGGGATTTGCGCCGTTCGTCATGGTATTCTGGACAGCGTTCGCATAGCTCCCCGGCGCCGCGTTTCAGCCACACTCTTGCCAGCGCAATTCCGCCCCTTCCGGCGAGACCTTCGACGATGCGCTTTAGCGCTACCTCGAGCGAGCCTTCCTGGCTCACTATGTGGGCGACATCCTGTAGAACTTGCGGCTTCATTCTCGCCGCCGCCCCCGGATCATTCGTACGTGAAGACTCATTTTTTACGCAACGGAGTTTCGCTGCGATCGCGCTGCACGACGGAACTTCGTTGCGACTCCTTCCGTCCAACGCTGGCGCTCCCAACTTCTCCAAGCACTTATTGAATTTGTCAACCATGGCACGAGCCGTGCTCCCCATCCCGCTTGTGGCGGACCCAATTTTCGGGAAAGGCGCAATTCTGCGTAATATTTTTGACTCGCGATTGGATCGGGCCCAGATTTTCCAGATCGACCGTTCCAACATGGTCCTTCAACTGCGAACCCTCCGGCGTGCAATCGACGAGGCTGCGCAGGAAATGAAGATGGTAGCCGCCGAGAGGGTATTTGGTAATTCACTCTCTCGAGCACTCGCTCGGGAAGCGCGGAAGTTACATTTGATCGCACGAGACTTGAACCGCTTGCTTCGTCTGGTCGAACGAGCTCGCGTCGCCAAAGAGACAGGACGACCCAAGCCAAAGCGAAAGCAGTTGCATCGAGGGAAGTCACAGCACTGATCTCCAACGCGTGAGTCAGCGACCGTCGCGAGTCATTTGATTGCCTTAGTCCCGACATCGAAATAGATACGGAATAGGGACTCTGGCGGAAATCCAAATGGAGGAACGAAGATGGCGCTTCACGGCGGATGCCTCTGCGGCGGCGTGCGATACGAAATCAACGGCAAGCTGAGCAATGCGGGAAACTGTCACTGCTCGATGTGCCGCAAGAACAGCGGCTCGGCGTTTATCGCAGCGGCGCAGGTCGCGGCGAAGGATTTCAAATGGACCAAGGGCGAGAACCTGATCGGTAGCTACACCTCGTCGCCCGGCGCAAAACGTATGTTCTGCAAGAACTGCGGCTCGCCGCTGGCCGGCGGCGGTGACCCGATCGGCGACAGCCTGTTCCTCTATCTGGGCTCGCTCGACGACGACCCCGGCGTGCGCCCCGGCGCGCACATCTTCGTCGGCTCCAAGGCCCCGTGGTTCGAGATCACCGACAAGCTGCCGCAGTTCAAAGAATTCCCGTCGTAGCCGCTACGCCGAGAAGCGTCGGCGGCTTTGTTGCGTCGCGTTCGAGCGTGATAGTCTCGCGGCTGGAAATATCTCAGACTGCCACGCACGCTGCGGAGCGCATTATGGTTAAGATCGAGCGCGAAATTCCTATTCAGATCGATCCCGGCGAGAATCCGTTTCTTAAAGGGATCTACGCGCCGATCTCGACGGAGATTACTGCTGATGATCTCACTGTAATAGGTGAGATTCCCAGGGACCTCGACGGCGCGTATCTGCGCAACGGGCCTAATCCGATCTTTCAACCGCGGGGGCGGTACCATTGGTTCGACGGCGACGGCATGGTGCATGGCATCGAGTTCCATGACGGCAAGGCGACGTATCGCAATCGCTGGATTCGCACTGAGGCCTTCGCCGCCGAGCAGTTCGCGCAGCGAGCGATATGGCCGGGGCTGATGGATCGTCCCGATCCCAACGTTCCGCGCGGTGCCGGCTCCGACGGATGGCTCAAGGATTCCGCTAACACCGACTTGGTGTTTCACAACGGCTACGCCCTGGCGCTCTGGTATCAGTGCGGGCTGCCCTACAAGCTCGATCCGCGCACGCTGGAAACCTTGGGAGTGGAACGCTTCGGCGGCAAGCTTGAGCGCGCCGTGTCCGCCCACGCCAAGGTCGATCCGGTCAGCGGCGAGTTGCTGTTCTTTGACTACGCAACGAAGCCGCCTTACATGACCTACAACGTAGTCTCAGCGCGCAGCGAACTGACGCATCATGAGCCAATCGCTCTCCCCGGCTCGCGCCTGCCGCATGACATGGCATTCACCGAGCATTACTCGCTGCTGATGGACCTGCCGCTGTTCTGGGATCCGCAACTGCTCGAGCGCAAGGTGCACAAGGTCACCTACTATCCCGAATTGCCGAGCCGTTTCGGAATTCTCCCGCGCTATGGGACCAACGCCGACGTAAGATGGTTCGAGGCGTCGCCTTGCTACATCTACCACGTGGTCAACGCGTGGGAGGACGGCGACGAGTTCGTGATGGAAGCGTGCCGCGTGATCCAGGCGGAACCGGGCGCGAAGCGCGGCGAAGGCGAGCTGGCGCGGATGCGGGCGTTTCTGCGCCTCGAGGCTCAACTGTGCAGGTGGCGCTTCAATCTCGTGACGGGCGCGGTAACTGAAGAACAGCTCGACGACGAAAAGACCGAGTGGCCCACGATCAACCGGCACATGATGGGACGCAAGTCGCGCTACGCCTACAACTCATACGTCCCGCACTACGAAGGGCTGGTGAAGTACGACACTTTGCGCGGCACGTCGGAGAAATATCTCTTCGGCGCGGGACGCACCTCGAATGAAGCACCGTTTGCGCCGCGCCTCGGCGCGCGCGACGAGGACGACGGCTACGTCGTGACGTTCGTCGCGGATTCCGCCGCGTCGAACAGCAGCGAGGTCGTCATACTCGATGCGAAGAATTTCGCCGCCGGTCCAATCGCGCGCGTGAAGATTCCTCAGCGGGTGCCGGTCGGGTTCCACTCGACGTGGGTGCCCGGCGATCAGTTGCGCGCCCGCTAACCGCGCGGGCTATTGATTCGGCGAAGGTAGGGCACGATAGCATCGTTAAACGCTCGCGTGCTATGAAAACGCAGGTTGTGCAACTCTAGCGTTATGGCGGCGGAAGCGTCATTATCCGAGCATCAGTGATAGCTCGTATTCTTAACAGGGTGAGGGTGCTCAAATGAGTGTGATAAGGCACCTCTATGTGCGGATTCGTGAGTCGTCCAACGGACAGACGATGACCGAGTATGCGCTGATTCTGCTCGCCGTCGCTATAGTCGTGTATGCGAGCTACCAGACGTTCGGCACAGCGATCAGTACGGACGTCGCTACTGTCGACCCTCTACTGTAGATTCTGACGCGCCCGCATTCGTTCAGTCCTCTTTCTGCCGTTCAGACGAACCAGTGATTTTCTCGGATTGAACGCTTCGATCTGCAGGGCCGGCGACGGGACGCGAGTTGAAACCGTGCTAGGGGGCCGATAGCGTGATACGCGGGGCGCCGAAACGAAGGGTGTGACTGGCAGGCGGAAATCGATTCTCGCAGCCGTGATTGTTGGCGGCACGATCGCGGTGGCGGCAGGATGCATGCAGACCCAGGAGATCGATCAGACAGTTCCCCCGTACGCGTCCATCTCGGATGAAGCGCGCGATCCCGCCAGCATGCCGACGCCGACGCCATCCGCAAGCAATTCCGGCAGCGTCATGAGCGCGATTGGCTCCGCAATCATGTTTCCGGTTCACCTGCTCTTTTGGTAAGCCTTTCGGGTCGAAATCGAACCAACTACCCTGCTCGCCCGCTTATCCGCTTGATCGCGCTAACTTTCACAAGTCTTGAGACTCCGCGCCTGATCCTCAGGCGGTTTCGCGCTTCAGACCTTGCCAGCTTCATGGCTTATCGAAACGATTGCGAGGTCGCGCGCTACCAGTCATGGGAATCGATCTCGCGCGCCGAAGCGGTGAGATTCATCGCACAGCAGAGCGGCCATCGGCCCGGCATCCCTGGGAAATGGTTTCAATTTGCTGCCGAGGTCAAAGCCGGTGGCGCACTGGCCGGCGATTGCGCGTTGCTCGTTATCAGGACAACGCCGCGAATCGGGGAACTCGGCTACACATTTGCGCGCGCATACCAGCACAGCGGCCTGGCGACCGAGGCCGCGCGAGCCGTGGTGGACTTCGCGTTCGATTCGCTCGGGCTCGACCGCGTCCTCGCGACCACGGATTGCCGCAACGCGCCGTCCGTCGCGCTGATGGAGCGGCTCGGGATGAGACGGGAAGGGCATTTCATCCACAGCGCGTGGTTCAAGGGCGAGTGGTGCGACGAGTATCAGTACGCGATGCTGCGCAAGGAATGGCCGCGCAAGCGTTTTTCTTGACAATCACGCTCGTCGGGTCATTGATCTGACTACTCCACTAAGGAGGATTCGCTAATGACCCGGATAATCGACGCCGACGGCCATATCGTGGAGCCGCGCGCGCTTTGGCAAGACTATGCCGAGCCGCAATTTCGCGATCGGATGATCCAGATTCGGCGCAATCGCGACGGCGGCGACGAACTGTGGATTAACGGCGAGAACCGAAGCCGCCCGTCGCTGCCGGTGGCGGCCTCGATGACGCCCGGCGGACTTTCGGACCTCGAGCGCGCGCGCAAGCTCACCTGGGACGACATCCTGCCTGGCGGCTACGATCCTCACGCTCGAATCAAGGTGATGGATGAAGAGGGGATCGACGTCGCGGTGCTCTACCCGTCGTTGTGGCTGCTCTACGGCGACCTGACCGATCCGCAACTCGCGGCGGCAGCGTGTCGTGCCTACAACAACTGGCTGGCCGACTTCTGCAAGCCCTTTCCGAAGCGACTGTTCGGCGTCGCGCCGATGCCCGTTCAAAGCGTCGATGAGGCGGTGCGCGAGATGCGCCGCGTCGTGCGCGAGCTCGGCTTCAAGGCGGTGTTCGTCAGGCCCAATCCGTTCAACGGCCGCCGCCTTAACGATCCAGCCTATGATCCGTTCTGGCGCGAGGCGCAGGAGCTGGACGTTCCCGTCGCGGTTCACGGCAGTTTCGGTACGCGCATGCCTACGATGGGCGGCGATCGCTATCACGATCCGTTCTTCTTCCACATGGTCTGTCATCCGTTCGAGCAGCAGGCGGCCTGCATGGATATCGTTTGCGGCGGAGTGCTCGCGCGATTTCCAAAACTGACGATCGGGTTTCTCGAGTCGGGAATCGGATGGCTCGGTTACTGGCTCGATCGGATGGATAGTCACCACGAGAAGATGGGTACCTACGTGCCGTGGCTGAAGCGCAAGCCGAGTGAGTATTTCGCCGAGCGATGCTACGTCTCGATGGATCCTGACGAGAGCACGCTCAAGGCGATGATCGATCTCGGCGTCGAGCGCAACGTGCTGTGGGGGTCGGACTACCCGCACTTCGACTGCACCTATCCGGGCGTGGTGCGCGAGGTGACCAGGGCGCTGGGGAAACTGCCGGAGAGCGCGCGCGACAACATCCTGACGCAAAACGCGCTGCGGTTTTACCGGCTCAGTTAGTCAGTCCGCGCGTGCGTGAACGATCGCGCCGCCGATCCCACCGCCAGCAATCACGCCGTGCAGACCTGAGTACATCGAGAATACGAAGTTGTACCATTCAGCGCCGCCAATCTTCTCGATGTCGGCACGCTTGAGCTGGATTCGTTCGACGAACTCAGCGTACCATCGCGCATACTCGGCGTTTAGATCCTCGATATTACCGGGCTGCCATCCTGCATCGCGCAACATCGCCTCAATCTCCGATAATCTAATCGCATGCGGCATCATTGGGTTCGGCGTATCACCGGCCTTCGCGCCGACGGTGTAGTCGAAGATAACGAGCTGCGCTCCACGCTTTGCGACTTTCCTCAGCCCCGCAAGCGCATCGTGCTGGCGATCGAACGCATAGAACGCGTTGAGCATGTAGATGACGTCGTAGGTGCGAGCGACTGTGCGCGGCACGTCGAGCACGTCGCAAACGTGAAGGCCTATGTCGGGATAAGTGGCTCGCGCATATTCGATCGACTCGGCGTCGCGATCGATTCCCTCGACGCGCCCCCATCCATTCCGGAGCAAGTAGTCGCCGCTGCCGCCGCGCCCGCATCCGACATCGAGCAGCCACTGCCGGGGATCTTTCGGGATCGAGCGGAAGGCGCGCTCGATCGCCTCCTCCTCGCCCGCATGCGCATAGTCACCGTCGCGAATCAGCGCGAGAATCCGCTTCCCCTCGAAGGAATTCATGTTCATCGGCTGACTCATACTCAGACCAATATACTAATGCGCGAGCCCCCGCGGTAAGCGGATTACGCTGGTGCTGGGGATAAGGTCTTCAAAGTTGCCGCCATCTATACTTGCGCTATGACAGGAGCGACTCCATAATGCGGCGCGCGCGGCAGATCCTCGGGGAGGGAATAAATGGTTAGTGGAAAGTCCATGATGGGGTTGGCAACGGCGGTGCTCCTGATCTTCGCAGCGCAGGCCCATGCTGGAAGTGCGACATGCAGCAGATCGACTAAGGGCGAAAAAAAGCACACAGCCTCTGACGGCAGTAACTGTCTGGCGAGTTCAGATGGAAGCGGCAAGGCCAAGGCAAAAGCGACGGGAGGCGCCTCTGCGCAAACCTTCGTCGAAACCGGCGGCAAGTCCAACTCCGTCGCGTCGGATCAAGCGATGTCCGAGGCGGAATCGGAAAGCAAGGGCTAAATCAACCGCCCACGCATCAGGCCCAGGCAGCGATGCATTCGTCGATGCTGACCAAAAAGGCATGGCGACGGCGACCGCGACCGGGGGCAGCAACGCCAATGTGACCGCGCTCGGAAAATGCAATGCCACGGGGATGGCCACTGGAGGCTCTCTGTCAATGCCCATTGCGAAGCAGACGGCAGTTTTGTGCACGCGACCGCGACCGGCGGCGGCGAGGCGGATGGTGACGACACGTCTCCGCCGACCTGCATCCCGAACGGCGGGACCGCCACGGTCAGTAGCAGCGGAGGCAACTGCCCATGATCGGAATCGGGAGATAAGACGCTCTACGAAGCCAGACGCCCCGCGCCGGTTCCGAGGTTTGCGCGCTTGATGGCGGTCCCAATCTCTCGCCCTTCGCGCCACGCGTTGTAACGCTCGAGGGACTCCCCCCTTCAGAACGGCACCTTGGCGCTAGTAGCCGTCGTGATAGTAGCGATAGTCTTCGTGTTGCTCGTGGTTGCCTATCGCATACCGGTCGCGCCACCAGCAACGCCGCCGACCACTGCCCCGGGCTAACGGATGCCCGACGGCAGATCCGACAACCGCACCTCCTGCTGCCCCGACTCCCGTACCGATGAGCGTTCCGTTTTCTCGCGGTGTGCCGCATCCTGCCAGCATGGCCGCCAAGATGATCGAACCGCCTGCTCCAGCCAATGTTCTTTTTACCTTCATTAAATCAATACAGGGCATCAAAGGTGCCAGCCAAATTTCATCGCCTGGATTGCGCATCAATATGCGCTATCGGTAAAAGCTTCGCTTTCGGATTGAAGGGCTTTCGGAAATTTTTTCGCCGGACTTCCGAAACCCGTTTATTCGTGAGGATCTGGAAAACAGAACCACCGCTGATCATGCGGCCACGTTTACCTACCCTAAGACGCGAGGCGACCGTCCGCCGGTTCGGCAGTTTCCGCGGTCGCGATTTGTTTGGTTGCAGGCTGGATGGCAGGCGCGATCTCTCGGCCTTCGCGCCACGCGTTGTAGCGTTCCAAAAAGGCTTCCATGTAAGTGTAGAACACTGGAGTTATGTAGAGGGTCAGGAACTGCGAGAAGAACAGTCCTCCTACCACTGCCACACCTAGCGGACGCCGCGACGAGCCGCCGGCGCCTAGCCCTATCGCGATTGGCAAAGTTCCCATTAGCGCCGCCATCGTGGTCATCATGATGGGGCGGAAGCGGATGATGCAGCCTTCGAAGATTGCGTCGGCGGGCGACTTGCCTTCGGTGCGCTGCGCGTCGAGCGCAAAGTCGATCATCATGATAGCGTTTTTCTTGACGAGGCCTACCAGCATGATTACGCCGACGAATGCGAACAAGTCGAGTTCCATGCCGAACAGCCACAGCGTCATCAGCGCGCCGAAACCCGCGGAGGGCAGGCCGGAGAGAATCGTGATCGGATGGATGAAGCTTTCATAGAGCACGCCGAGCACCAGGTAGATGACGAGGATCGTCATCACGAGCAGCACCCCGAGTCCGGAGAGCGACGACTCGAAAGCCTGCGCGGTGCCCTGGAAGTTGGTCGTGATGCTGTCCGGCAGAGTCGACGCGGCAATTTTATTGACCTCGGCGAGCGCCTTGCCGAGCGAAACGCCCGCGGCGACGTCGAACGAAATCGTCGCCGAGGGGAATTGCCCGGAATGGTTAACCTGCAACGGGCCGAGCGATCGCGTGAACTTGACCAGCGTGTCGAGCGGCACCAGCGCGCCGCTGGACGATCGCACGTAGAGCAGTGACAGCGTGCTGGGCTCTGCCTGGTACTCCGGCTCGACCTCCATGATCACCCAATATTCGTCGTTGGGCGCGTAGATGGTCGAGATTTGGCGCGAGCCGTAGGCGTCGTAGAGTGCGTCTTCGATCGCATTGGCGGAGATGCCGAGCGAGTGCGCCTTGTCGCGATCGATATCGACGGTGACCTGCGGATTTTCTACTTGCAGGTCGCTGTTGACGCCGCGCAGGTCGGGCAACTGGCGCAGTTTAGACTCGAATATCGGCGCGTACTTGTACAGCGTCGCGGTGTTCTGACTCTGCAGCGTCATCTGATACATGCTGCGCGTGAATTGCGCGCCGATCCGGATCGGCGGCGGATTCTGCAGGAAGACGCGCAGCCCGGGCACGCTGTTCAATAGCGGCCGCCACTTCGTTATCAACTGATCGACGCTGAGTTTGCGCTGCGACGCGGGCTTCAGGTGCAGAAATATGATTCCCGAATTGCTCGCGCCGCCCGGCCCGCCGGACCCGACGCTGACGAAGTAACTGACGATGCTTGGATCGTCCTTGATGAGGCTGGCGGCGGCGAGCTGATGCTCGACCATCGAGTCGTAGGAAATTCCCTGCGCGGCGAGCGTGAAGATAATCAACTGGTCGGCGTCTTCCGAGGGCAGGAAGCCTTTCGGGATCGCATAGAACATGTAGATCGTCGCGAGCAGCAGCGCGCCGGAAAAATACATCGTTGCGCGGCGATGACGCATCACCCACGTCAGGCTGCGCTGGTAGCCGTCGAGCATGCGATCGAAGTAGCGTTCGGTGACCGCGTAAAACTTGCCGTGGCGCTCGCTGCCCGGCGGGCGCAAAAAGCGCGAACACAGCATCGGCGTCAATGTCAGCGACACAAATCCCGACACCAGGATGGCGGCGCCAATCGTAACGGCGAACTCATGCAGCAGGCGTCCGAGAATGCCGCCCATGAACAGCACCGGGATGAACACGGCGGCGAGCGAGAAGGTCATCGACAAAATCGTGAAGCCGATTTCTTTGGCGCCGTCCAGCGACGCGGTCATCACGTCCTTGCCCATCTCCATGTGGCGCACGATATTCTCGAGCATGACGATAGCGTCGTCGACGACGAAGCCGACGCCGAGCGTAATCGCCATCAGCGAGAGATTGTCGAGCGAGTAGCTGAGCATCCACATGACGGCGAAAGTGCCGATGATCGACATGGGCAGCGCGAGGCTCGGGATGATTGTCGCCGACACGTTGCGCAGGAACAGGAAGATCACCATCACGACCAGGAAGATGGTCAGCAGCAGCGTGAATTGCACGTCGTTGATCGAGGCGCGAATAGTTTCGGCGTAGTTGCCGAGCGTGTTGATATGCAACGCCGCTGGGACTTCCGCCTGGAAGGCCGGAATGAGCCGCATCACGTTGTCCACGACCTGGACCGTGTTGGTGCCGGGCTGACGCTGGATCGCGAGCACCACGGACGGCTCGCCGTTGGCCCATCCCGCGGTCTTGTTGTTCTGCACGCTGTCGAGCGCGCGGCCGACATCGTCGAGCCGCACGGGCGAACCGTTTTGATAGGCGACAATCAGAGATCGGTACGCGGCGGCGTTAGTAAGCTGACCCTTGGTGTCGACGGTGAACGCCTGATGTGAGCCGTAGAGCGTGCCGGTCGGCAGATCGACGTTCGCATTCTGAATGGCGCCCGAGACTTCGTCGATGCCGATGCCGCGCGTGGCGAGCGCCTTCGGATCGAGCTGGATGCGCACGGCGTATTTTTGCGATCCGTAAACCTGCACCTGCGCGACGCCTGAGACCATCGAGATGCGCTCGGCGAGGTAGCTCTCGGCGTACTGATCGACCTGCGAAATCGGCATCGTGCTCGAGCCGAGCCCGAGGTAGAGGATCGGCTGATCTGCTGGATTAACCTTCTTGTAGGACGGTGGACTCGGCATCCCCTGGGGCAATTGCGCTTGCGTCGCGGCGATCGCCGCCTGCACGTCCTGCGCGCCGGCGTCGATGTTGCGCGTCAAGTTGAACTGCAGCGTGATGTTGGTCGAGCCCTGGATGTTGGTCGAGGTCATCGAGTCGAGGCCGGCGATCGTCGAAAACTGTTTTTCGAGCGGGGTCGCGACCGACGACGCCATAGTCTCGGGACTGGCGCCCGGCAGCGTTGCGCTGACGACGATAGTCGGAAAATCGACGTTGGGCAGGTTGTTCACCGGCAGATAGCGATACGCCATCAGCCCGAACAGCACGATCGCGAGCGAGCTCAGCGTCGTCATGACGGGGCGGCGGATAAATGCTTCGGCGATGTTCATGACGCCGCGCCGTTGCCGGTCAAGCCGCTCTTGATGGTGACTGTCGCGCCGGGAATCAGCCGGAGCTGCCCGTCGGTCACGACCGTTTCGCCCGCCTTGAGTCCGCTGTTGACGACAGTCTCGTTGTCGATCGTTTCGCCGATGACGATCGGCCTGAGCTCGACTTTCATTTCCGGCTGCACGACGAAAACGAACGAGCCCTGCTGGCCGGTCTGGACCGCCTGTGACGGCACCAGGATCGCGCCCGGGTGATCGTGGAGGATCAGAGTCGCGTTGACGTACTCGCCCGGCCACAGGCGCCCGTTGGCGTTGTCGAACTGTCCCTTGAGATTTATCGTGCCGGTCTTCGAATCAACGCTGTTGTCGACGAACGTAAGTTCGCCGGACTCGACCCCCTGCTGCTCGGGCAGCGAGACCTGGACTGCCAGTTTGCGCTGCGCCATGAACTCGCGCACAGCGGGCAGCTTCTGCTCGGGAATCGCGAAGTCGACGTACACGGGATGCACCTGGTTGATGACCACCATCGCGGTGTCGGCGTCGGGCTTCACGAGATTGCCGGCATGCACGAGCAGGTCGCCCGTGCGGCCATCGATCGGCGCGCGAATTTTGCAGTACTCGAGATTCAAACGAGCGGTTTGCACGGCCGCTTCGTCAGCTTGCATCGAGGCCGACAGCGCGGCGGCTGTCGCCTCGGCTTGATCGTATTGCTGGCGCGAGCCGACATTCTGCTTGAGCAGAACCGAGTAGCGCTGCTCATCGGTCGCGGCCTCGCGGTACTGTGCGCGATCCTTGGCGAGATTGGCCTGGGCCTGTTGGAGCGCGGCTTCGAATGGGCGCGGATCGATCGTGAACAGCAGGTCGCCTTGCTTGACGTCCTGTCCCTGGCGGAAGTGTACCTGCATGACCTGGCCGTTAATTTGCGCCTTGACATCGACGGTCGAAAAAGCCTCGACGCGGCCTATGGCGCGAATCGTATCGGCTACCGTCTTCTGCACGACCTTGGCCGCGAGAATCGGCACCGCTTCACGCTCACCGAAAGTGTCGGCCGGACCGTGCGAGCATCCTGCCATCGCAATCAGTGCGAGCGCCGGAACGAGAGCTATCGCGGACCATCGCTTCAACGTGAGATTGCCTTTCAACTCCCGAGCTGGATAAACGCGCCGCCGGGATAGAGTCATGGGCTGCCACACTAGAGTCGAGGATATTATCAGGCTCGCGCGAGCCGAGAAAATCAGTAATGAGAACTGAAATCGCGCTCCCGGTCAGTTCCGTTGGGATGACCCAGGGCCGCGCGACGCCTCCGACGTCAGGGCGGGATGGTGCGCCGGCAGTCGGCAGAAGCTGTCGCTCTCGATCTGAAGCGCGCGATTGAATCGCGCGCGCATATTCTCGAGCGCAATGGTCGCGGTCAGATCGACAATTTGTTCGGTGTTGAAATGGCGTTTGAGTTCGTCGAAGACCTCGTCGGGAACGTCGACCGAGGCCAGCGTCATCTCCTCGGTGTAGCGCAGCGCGGCGCGCTCGGCCGGCGTGAACAGCGGATTCTCCAGGTAGTCCGCGAGTGCGGCGAGCTTCTCTTCGCTCAGTCCGGCCGCGCTGCCACCGGCAGCATTGATGTCTATTCAGAAAACGCAGCCGATCATCTGCGCCGCGCGCAAACACACCATGCGCTTCAGCGCCGACGGTGTGACTTTCGAGCTTTCGATCGACTGCTGGAACATCGACATCATGAACGTGATGCCGGGCCGATACGCCCACGCCTTGTATGGAGTGAGCACCTTGCCGACCCGCCGCTTCATCATCCAGGTCAGCGGCTTCAGCATCCAGCTCATCTGATTTTCTTCGAGTCCGTCGATACGCATTGAAATAAACTCCGGCTACGCGGCTCGCTCGGCGGCCGCGCGAGTCTCATCCGACTGACTATAGAGGATAGCAGTAATTGCGATTAGCAAGATCGCAGGAATGTAGATACCCAATACCTCAGTCACAAGATACTCAGTCGAGAGCAGCCCCGCGGCGTGTGAGTATAGGTGCAGGGCGGAATGCATTAAGCCTGCGACCGCGGCAACGGCAACGGCGATCGCGTTGCGGCGCGGATTCAGCGCAGCCGCGACCAGTCCCACCCCGACAGCGAGGAAAAATGTCCCGCCGTCCATCACGAGATGCATATTGTACGCGCCCGTCTCTGGCACGCCCGGCACCAGCTTGAAGAACCACGCGGAAGGAAAGAAGAACATCTCGATTCCGTTGCCGACGTGTAGCACGGCCAGAATCCAGAGAATCGGAACGATCCAACCGGGCGTTTTGGATTTCATGCTGCACCTTCCCGCGACTAGATTTACATCGCCGCCGATAGCGAGGCCACGAGTCGCCGGGCCCAACTTTGTCATTCTGATCGAAGCTAGTGGCAGTGATCGCTGTCTCTGTCCTCCTTAGCGAAGCTAGCAACTGCAATCTGTAATCCTGACCGAAGTGAGCAACGCGAGCGAAGCGGAAGGATCTCGGACAGCTTCGCGTCAGCGAAGCCGGTTCCGGTTTTGAGTCGCTGCATCCATTTCGTTTTCAGGCGAAACTTGGGGATGAACTGTTCAGCCTTACCGGCACGGGTTTGTCGTGCTACCTAACAGGGTATGAACACCGGCAGGACGAATACTCACAGCTCTTGCTCGAATTCGTACGAGACCAACTTCCGGCAGAAGACAAAATTTGACGGAACGAAACTACCGACGGTGTACGGCTCCGTTCGACACCACAACAGGATGTATAAAGCTCGACCGATTGTTCCGAGGAGAACACGTCGCCTGCGAGCCGCTAGATGCTCAGATGATAGAGTTCCGCGACGTTGTCGTGCAGGACCAGGTTCTTCTCGTCCGCAGTCATGCCCTCGGTTTGCTTCTTCAAAACGTCCTGCGACCATGGCCAGGTCGAGTCGCTATGCGGGAAGTCGCTCGCCCACATCAGGCGATGGATGTTGCAAAGATGCCGGACCTGGAATGCTACGTAGTCGTCCTGGAAGGTAGTGTAAACGTTCTCGCGGAAATACTCACTTGGCATCTTGCTGAGCGTGCCGGCCGGTAGCCAGTAGCGATGCCGGTTGTATGCATGATCCATCCGGTACATATAGTGCGGCACCCATCCGGCGTCGGCCTCGACGCATACTACTTTCAACTTCGGATGGCGCTCGAATACCCCGCCGAGAACGAAAGTGCCGATGATGTCCTGGCATCCGCGGATGATCGACAGGAAGCTGTTCAGCTTGGGCCCGCGCGTCTGGAAGTTGTCGCTGGTGCTGGTCAGGATGTGGAAGCTCAGCGGCATCTGGAGATCGATCGCGGCCTCATAGAACGGCGCATAGATAGGACTGTCGTAGTCCTCGAGCGCGGGGTTGCCGGGCATCATGACGCCCTTGAGCCCGAGTTCTTTCATCTTGCGGAGATCAGAGATTCCTTCCTCAACGGAACGCATTGCAGTCTGCCCGCATCCTATCAACCTGTCGGGATGCGCGGCGCAGTACTCGCCTATCCACAGGTTGTAGGCGTCGAAGCAGGCCTTCTTGTAGTCGAAGTCGCGATGGTTGCAGAGCACCATGCCGACGGTTGGGTAGATGACTTCGGCGGCGACGCCGTCGCGATCCTGGTCGGCCATGCGCGCGTTGGGATCCCATCCGCCCCGATGCATCTCTTCGAACTTCGCGCCTATCGTCCTCAGCTCGCTTGCGTCCTTGCCTGCTGCGGCGGCGAGAGCGACGTTGATGGGACGCGGGAAGTCCTTGACGATGAACACATCGCCGAGCTTCTCGTCGTGAACCATGTGCGGAGCCGTATCTTTATACTTGCGATCGATTCGATCGATGTAGGTATTGGGCGGCTCGGTTATATGAGAGTCGGCTGAGATGATTGGCTTCTGCATCGTATGCCCTCGATTGGCCGTTGCGCTGGAATTTCTATTACTAAAGCGTTGTCGCCTTTACAACGCCGCGGTTCCATACCGATCGGTCTGGACCACGAGGAAGCGCGCGCGATATAGATAGCGAATCGAGGAACACGCCGATGGATTACGATCTCAAGATCACAGGTGGCACGATTTACGACGGTACCGGCGCGCCCGGGCGTGTCGGCGACGTTGCGATCAAGGACGGCAAGATCGCGGCCGTCGGCGAGGCGAAGGGCAAGGCTGCCGCGACCCTCGAGGCGAAGGGAAAGGTGGTCGCGCCGGGCTTCGTCGATATTCACACCCATTACGATGCGCAGGTCATGTGGGATCGGATGATGACGATCTCGCCGTGGCACGGCGTGACAACCGTTGTCATGGGCAACTGTGGATTCGGCGTGGCGCCTACGCGCCCCGAGCATCGCGGGCTGATCATGCGGACGCTCGAGAACGTCGAGGGGATGAGCCTGAAGGCGCTCGAAACCGGGCTCGGCTATGAATGGCCGTTCGAGAGCTTCGAAGATTACATGGACACGATAGAGCGGCGCGGCACCGCGATCAACCTCGGCGCGCTGGTGGGACACACTCCGATAAGACTCTACGTGATGGGCGAGGAAGCGACCGAGCGGTCCGCGAGTGCGGACGAAGTCGCGGCGATGAAGGTTCTCGTGCGCCGTGCGATGGACGCCGGCGCGATCGGATTCGCGACCTCGAAGTCGCCGACTCACGTTGGCTACAGCGGCAAGCCTGTCCCCAGCCGTATGTCGGATTTCGACGAGATCAGAACGCTCGCGTCGGCGATGGGTGAGGCGGGCCACGGAATCATGCAGGCGACGATCGGACGCGAGTTGTTCCTGCGCGAGTTTGCGGAAATCGCGCGCGAGATTCACCGCCCGATTACCTACACAGCCCTGCTCGCAGGAATGAACGGTCCCGGCGGACATCGCGGGCCGCTCGCGGCGTCGCAGAAGCTGTGCGACGAGGGACTCAGCATCATACCGCAGGTCACCTGTCGTCCTTTGAACTTCGAATTCCAGTTCAAGGCGCCGTTTATTTTCGAGAGCATGAGCGTGTTCGCGCCGGTGTCAGCGGCGGACTTCGAAGGCAAGAAGAAAATCTACGCCGACCTGGAATTCCGCCGCGCGTTCAAATCCAAGGCGGGTGAGGGCTCGCGCGGTGCGTTCGCCAACCGATGGGATCGCACCGTGATCTCGTTCTCGCCAAGTGATCCATCGCTCGAAGAGCGCAACCTGAATGAAGTGGCGCGCGAGCGCGGCGTCGATCCGATCGACTTGGCGCTCGATCTCGCGCTGGCGTCGAATCTCGAAGCGCGCTTTCGCATGTCGATCCTCAACAACGTCGAAGATGAAGTCGCCGAGTTGCTGGCTGGACGGCACACGGTGCTGGGCCTCTCCGACGCGGGCGCACATGCGAGCCAGCTATGCGACGCGTGCTTTTCGACCTACATGCTCGGGCGTTGGGTGCGTGAGAAACGGGCAATCCCGATGGAACGCGCCATCTGGATGCTGAGCGCGCGCCCGGCCGAAGTATTCGGCATCACGGACCGAGGACGACTGCTTCCGGGACTCGCGGGCGACGTCACGATTTTCGATCCAGATAGGGTAGGCGCAAGTAAACTTCGCCGCGTATACGACCTGCCGGCAAACCAGGATCGCCTGGTCGCCGACGCGGAGGGTATCGACGCGGTAATAGTGAACGGCACTGTCATCCGGCGCGAGAACAAGGATCAAGTCGCGGCCGACGGCTCATTGCCGGGCAAGCTACTCCGACACGGCCACGCCACAGCATAGCGCGAGTCTTAGGATAAGGTTCGCAGGCAGTGGGCCGAGTCCTATCCGGAGCCTCGCGCATCCTAGCTCTTAGATTTGCAATTCCTAGTAACTCCAGCAATTATAATTGTTGAAACCGTCGCTACAACTGCCGTTAACGAAGCATTGGGGACCTATCGGGAACCTAAAGGAGCAGTTACTTGGAGATCGACAAAATCGTCGCTGACTTGAAGAAGGAAAGAGACCGGCTGGTGCGCGCGATCACCGCGTTAGTGGGAGCGGGAGCGGCTACCGGTGCCAAGCGAGGCCGCAAGCCCGGTCGCAAGGCGGCTACCACGAAGCGAAAGCGGCGCGGCGGTATCTCCAAGGAAGGCAGGAAGCGCCTGTCGGAACTCATGAAGAAACGGTGGGCCGAGCGCAGAAAGAAAGGAATGACGAAACTCGGTAAATAGCGGGACGGCCGGGTTAGGTAGCCGTCTCAAGCGTGCGGTTGATTCACGACCGTCGCGTCCGCACAATCTTCAGATGGCGAATTCAGTACAGCACGCGTTCGATCTTGCGGCGGAGGATTACGACCGCACGCGGCGTCGCCTGGTGCCGGGCTTCGACGACTTCTACCGGGCGGCGATCGATCTAATCCGGTTTCCGCGCGAGAGCGAGCTCAAGGTTCTCGATCTCGGCGCCGGCACGGGGCTGATGGCCGCGTTCATCGCGTATAGTTTCCCCAATGCGCGAATCACGATGGTGGACATCTCGAACGAGATGCTCGAGCGCGCGCGTGCGCGTTTCGAGCTGGCAGGCGAGCGCTTTCGCTTCGAGGTCTCCGACTACGGCGTTGATCCGATCCAGGAAAAATACGACGTGGTGATATCTGCGCTGTCGATACATCACCTGAGCGACGACCAGAAGCGCTCGCTGTTCAATCGAATCCACGGCGCGCTCAACGACGGTGGAGTATTCGTCAACGCCGAGCAGTTTCGTTGTTCGACGCCGGAGCGGCACCGGTTCCATCACGAGCGATGGGTCACGCGGGTGCGCGAATTGGGGGTGGACGATCGCGACCTGGCGGCGGCGCTCGAGCGGATGAAGTTCGATCGCGCGGCGACGCTCGAGGATCAACTCGAATGGCTGCGCGAGGCAGGGTTCCGCGACATCGATTGCGCCTACAAGAACCTGATCTTCGCCGTGTACTGCGGTCTCAAGTAGTAGCGCTCAGCATGCGAATTGCGTGCCCCGCGGCCGCGAGAAATGCCGGGTCCGGATCGAGCGCGTGTTCGCGCAAACAAACCTCGGTGAATTTGATCGCGTGCTCGTCGCCACACGCGATCGCACGGTCGACTAGATCATCCTTGTTTCCGATCGTGATCTCGCCGAAGCGCGACAGGTCTGTCGTCGTTCCAAAAGTTGCGTGCATCGCGGCCGCCGTTTGCCACGCGTATGCGAGCGCGGCATGCGTGGTCGCCTCGCGCAGGTACGGGAGGAGTGGGCGCAAAGCCGATGGGCCAGTCACGGCGTGGACGAACGCGATGGTCGTGTAAGTGTTGCGAGCGTTGGCGAGAAAGACGCGCGCAAACGTGCCAGCGAGGTCGGACATGAAGGCGGACGTGTCGCCATTCGGATCGACGGCGTCGAGTGTCTCGCTGAACGGCGGGAAGGAATCGAGCTGCGCAAGCGCGTCGGTGAACGCGCCAAAGTTGCTGCGGCGAGTCTCGAGTGGAATCATCGGCACGCGAGCGATCGCCTCTGATGGCTTCGCACGAACCGGCGTGTGGCGGTTTGCGGGAAGCGGCAAGTAGTCGGCGGCCCAATAGGCGAGACCGTCGGCCAGTTCGCGGCGGCGCGCGGGAGTGTCTTCGAGAGCGAGCGCGCGAACTGCATGCCCGGTGCGAATGACTCCGTGCGTCGCGGCCGCCATTAGGCCGGGCGCGAGCCGCGCGGCCCAAATATCGAGCACGGATTGCCATGGGTGCGCCTCGAGCTCGTTGCGAAAGAACTCGAACCAATCCTCGGTGCGGCGGAGGTCGCCGAGCGCAGCGCGCCAGTTGTCACCAGTCAGCCGCGCGACTCGAGCACGACGCGGCGCGAGCGAGTGTCGGTAATGCTCGAACCACGGCATCACGGCGTCGGCGCGCCGCATCGCACACATCGCTTCGATCGCCATCGGCGCGTGATTGGAGAAGCCGTTGCTCAGGTCAGGACCCATCGGCGCCATGATTTCGAGCGTTTCATCGAGGGCTGCGTAGTCGGCGGGATTCATCGTTTCACCTAGCGTCAATTTTCGTCAAAGACGTGTTTGCCGCGATTCAAGCGCAACGCTATCTGATAGGTCTGCGCCTGCGCGCGAACGGTTGGAGCGTGGGCAGCGAGGTAGCGCGTTGTCGCAATCAGTACGTGTGCGGCTGCCGGCGATCCTTTCAGCAGCGGGTACTGCCGAAAGGCGGCCTCGACACCCTGGATCGTGTGGAAGTCGCGATCCTCGCGCAACAGCGCGTTGCCGAGCGTCGCGAGCAACGCGTCGGGATTGCCGCCGGCAGCCAGATATTCAGCGACCAAAGCCGCCGCCTGGTTCACTTGCTGTTGCCGATCGAGCAGGGCCGGCAACTCGGCCAGTCGATCAGAGGCACTCTTTCCGTTACCGCTCAGTTCGGGAAGCTTCACGGCCGGCACGTTGAGAAATCGATCGAGATAGACGGTCATCGCGGCGTCGAAGATTCCACGCACCAATTCCGGCGAGCCGACTCGGCGCACCGACTGATGCACGGCGTTGGCAAACGTAAAGCTGTGATGGGCGGTATCCCAATCGCCAAATTCGTTGCTGGTGGGGAAGCGCGCAATCCGAAGCGACGCGGCATACGCAACGGCGCCGGCAAGATCCGCGGGCGCGCATCCTTCACGCAGGGCAGCGAGCATCGTGTCGACGATAGCCTGAGGATCGTCGCCGAGGATCACCGGTACCAGGGCGTCGCGACCGCTCCAGGAGCGGTTGATCTGCCGGCCGACCGCGAGCGCTTCGGAGATCGTCTCGAACGCGTTTTCCAGAATTGCGACGAGGTCGATCGGGTTGCGCCACGAGTTGGATTCTTCCATTCGATCACCGGTCGCGCAGCCGCGCGCGAGGCTGGCGAGCACGGGCTCGGCGAGGTCCCAGCCTGCGTGATCGAGCGCCTCGAACGCCTTGCTGGTGAAATCGAGCGTGTGACCGCCGTCGAGATAGCGATGGTCGGTCGCCGCGGCGAACATCATGTCGCCGATTTCGCGCGGCGCGGCTCCCATGCGAACCGCCGAGACGATGCATCGCTCGGCGCCCTCCGTGTCGCGAACTTCGACGAATCTGCGCAGCCATCGCTTGATCTCCGCGAGACTCGCACCGCCACCCGGCAGCGGACGCATCTCGAAGCGCGGTGGATGGCCGTAGGAATCGTTGGCTACCGAGCACAGCCCGTGGAACATCGCACGCGCGCGATCCTCGCGGCGCAGCTGCGGCAGCAGGTTCATCATGCAAGTTAGAGTGGTCAGGCCGGCGCCCCAACCGTCGCGCCGGTAATGCGTTCCGAATTCGAGTCCGATGCGAAACGGCTCGCGCGCATCGCCGGTCTCGTCGAGTTTCGCGATCACCGACTTGCCGATGACGAGTGAGATATTGCGCTCGATGCCGTCGCGCAGGCGCTCGACGCGATGCCGGCTCGCGTCGCCACGCGGGGCGAGATCGATCAAGATGTCGTCGCCTTCGACCCTGACGGCGAATGCGCGCACGTCGTCGGCCCACGGATCGAATGCGCCGCCGCTGTGCAGGTCGAAGCGCGCGTGATGCCAGTGACAGGTGAGGATGCAATCCTTCACGGTGCCTCGATCGAGGGGGAAGCCCATGTGGGGGCATCGATTGTCCACTGCGAAAATTCCCTCGGGTGTGTGGAACAACGCGATCACGTGGCCGTCGAGGTTGACGGTAATGCGGGCGCCGTCGGGCAGGCCGGCGAGCGATGCGGCGCGGACGAAGGCGCGATTCGGCGATTCAGCAGTGCGCGTGTTCATCGATGCGTTCCTCCTCGCGGTCGATGATTAGTAAAGTACTCGCTTTATATACTAAGTCAAGCGATACATTGACTAATAATTCACGGCGGGTAGCATCTCATTTCATGAAGCATGATGCGCGCGCCGAAGAGGGCGTCCTCTTCCAGCTCAAGACTCGAGGGCCGCAGACCGCGGCGCAGGTCGCGCGACGCCTCGGCGTCACCGCGATGGCTGTGCGCCAGCATCTCTATCGACTCAAGGTGGAAGGCCTCGTCGAATTCACCGATGAACGGCGCAAGGTGGGACGGCCGGCGCGAGTGTGGAGATTGACGAGCGCCGCGGCCGATCGCTTTCCCGACACCCACAGCGACCTGACGGTCGAGATCATTGGCGCCGGGCGCGCGACGTTCGGCGAGTCCGGGATGGACAAGCTGCTGCGCGAGAGAACGCGCCGCCAGATCGAGGAATATCGCACGCGGCTTCGCCCGGCGGGGATTTCGATCGCAAAGCGCGCGCTGGCATTGGCCGAGATTCGGCGCGAGCAGGGATACATGGCCGAATGTTCGCGGATGCCCGACGGCTCGATGCTCTTGGCGGAGAATCATTGTCCGATCTGCGCGGCCGCATCGACGTGCCAGGGTTTATGCCGCGAAGAGCTATCGCTGTTCCGCGCGGTGCTTGGCGACAAGGCGCGGGTCGAGCGTACTGATCACATCCTGGCGGGCGCGCGGCGCTGCGCGTACCGAATCACCGCGGCGGACTAGGGGCGCCCATCACGGCGCTTCGAGGCTGAACGCAACCTTCAGATCTTCACTCGCGAACGGATAGATGTGGATCATCCAGCCGAAAATCTGCTTGTGAAACGTTCCATCCGCCGCCTCGCAGTCAGCCTTATTTGAAATCGTGCCGGTGAAGCCGAAACGCGGATCGGCCAGGTACCCGACTCGCATGCGTACGGAGTCACCCGAGCCGCTGCTGCGGCCAAACCCCTGTGGAGCATCGACCGCCGAAGAAATATCCGGTCGCATCCTGGCGGCGACATTTCCGTTGATCACGTCGGCCTCGGTCACGCCCTTGGGGAGGCAGATGTTGGTGTGCGCATGCCAGTGGGAAAGGCTCAGCGGGATCAACGCGTCGAGCTGTTCGGGAGTGTCGCCGGCCGGCGCGTCGTACATCGCCCCGACCAGTTTGTATCCGCCGAACGTTTTTTTCTCATAGAGGAGAGAGCCGGGGTGCGCGAGATCGAAATCGCCCATGTACTCAGCGGCCGTCAGTTCGCGATTGGAGAAGTGGTAAACGTCCTGCGGCACCGACTCCATGTAGGGCACGTAGCCGTCGGCGATCGCGACCTTGTAGTCCTCGTACTTGGCGAGCTTCGCGCGCATCGTCGCGACGATCTGTTCGCCGCGCTGGGTGTCCGCGGGCGTCATGGGCCGCGACTCGGTCATCGTCATGTGGTCGCTCATCTTCATGTGCGCGCCCATCTGGCCCATCGCGCCGACACCCCCGCTGTCGCTGGCCGAGTCCATGTCCATCCCGTCCATGTCGTGCGCGACGGCGAACGAGACTGACGCGATCACGATCAACGCGACGGCTGCGAGGGTAGTTCTGAACCGTGAATTCATGGCAAATCTCGATTCCGGGGCGGTCACCCCGGGCAATTATACTTCGCCGCGAATAAATCGAGTAGCTGGTAATTGCGCCGACCGCCTGAACGAACGGTTTGTAGAAAAGTCGCCGTCTCGGCTAGGGTTGGGCGTTGGAGGACGACGCGCGCCTTAAGTGCCAGCTACGGATTCATCGCAAGAGCCGAGGCACCATCGCGACGTCACGGTCGATGCCGTGGGCAACTCGCTCAACGCCGAAGTGAAATACGGCGCGATGCGATGGCGGCTGTCAGGAGAGGATCCTGCGGCGCTCGATCCGGTGTCGTCGTTCCTCGGCGCGCTGGGCGGATGCCTGTTGATGTCTTTGAGAGTGGCCGCGCGCGTGCGCAAAGTCGAGCTCGGCCGGTCGTCGGTTCATGTGCGGGCCAATGAAAAAGGGCATTTGAGGGAAATTAAAGTAGAACTTCAAGTTGAATCCAACGCGAATGACGAGCAGCTTCATCGATTGGTCGAAGTCGCCGAGCGCGGATGCCATATTCGGAATTTGATTCGCGACGAGATCGCGTTCGGGCTGACGGTCACGAGGATCTCAGCGCTCCGCGCCGCCAGTGAAGAACATGGGTGAAATCAATCTCTACCAGTATCCAATCTCGCCGTTCTCCGAGAAGGTGCGGCGCGTGCTCACGTACAAGCATCTCAAATGGCATCCGATCGATTGCCATTACGAGGACAAGACCAATCTGCTCGCGGTGACCAGGGGCGCGTGCACGCGTGTGCCGGTGCTCGAATGGGACGGCGAGGTGGTTTACAACTCGGCGGACATCATCAAGTGGCTCGACCGCAAGGCGCCCGAGAATCGCGTGATTCCCGACGGCTCGCGCTTGTTGATCGAGCTAGTCGACAATTGGGCGGACAACACGTTCTTCATGCCGGTGTTGTTTTTGACGATTCCCAATTTGCTCGACGCGGCCGGCGACGCGAAGCTCAAGGCGAATCGCGAGAAGCTGATTGGCATGACGACGGCGCAGATGCGCGAGCGTCGCGCGCCTATGAAGGAGCAGCTCGTTGGCTATATGCGCATGATCGACGATCAGCTCGCGGGCAGGGATTTTTTTCTGGGTAAGAGCTTCACGATGGCGGACGCGTCGGTGTACCATCCGCTGTTTTTTCTCGCGCTCAATCCGTTGAATTTTTCGATGGTGAAAGATTTCAAAAACGTTAGTCTATGGTACGAAAGGATTCGCGATCTCGTCTAGTTGTAGTCAGCAGGAGGAAAATCTAATGGCGCGCAAATTAGCAGTCGGAGTTAACTGGCAGGGCAAGCCCGATTTCAAGGGCATGATCGAAAAGGCGAAAATCGCGGACGCCGCCGGTATACATTCCATTTGGGTGGCCGAGGCGTGGGGCCGCGACGCGTTCACGCTGCTGACCCTGCTCGCGGAGCATACCAGCAAGATCCAGCTCGCGACCTCGATCGTGAATATCTACTCGCGCACGCCGGCCGCGCTCGCGCAGCACTTCGGCACCCTCGACGAGCTGAGCAACGGCCGCATGATCATCGGGCTTGGCACCAGCGGGCCGCAGGTGATCGAGCATTTTCATGGCGTCCCGTTCAATCCGCCGCTGACGCGGATGAAGGAGTACGTGGAAATTATCAACATGATCATGGCGCAGACGCCGCTGAACTACGAAGGCAAGCTGTTCAAGCTGCAGCGCGGCTTTACGATGCGCTTTGAGACTCCGCGCAAGCACATTCCGATCTGGATCGCGTCGCTCAACAAGAAGAGCGTCGAGTTCACCGCGAAGAAAGCCGACGGATGGCTGCCGGTGATGATACCGATCAACTCGCTCAAGAAAGCGATCGCGGATTTTCGCGAGATCGCGACGAGCGCCGGACGCAATCCGCGCGATGTGGCCGTGAAGGCGCCGGGACACGTGACTGTTACTGCGAACGTCGATCGCGCAAGGGCAGGTCATGCGGCGAACGTCGCGTTCTACGCCGCGCGCATGGGGACTTTCTATTCCGAGCAGCTCACGCGCTTCGGTTTCGGCGACGACGTACAGAAGGTCAAGCAGGCTTGGGATGCGGGCGGCTCGAAGGCGGGCACGGCGGCGCTGTCGCCCAAGCTGCTCAGCGAGTTGGGCTATATCGGCGGAATCGAAGGCGCGGTCGAGCGGCTCAAGGCGCAGGACGAGGCGGGCGTCGATCTGCATCCGGTGGATATCGACGCGGGCACGCCGGCCGAGTTCGAGAAGACCGTCGCGCGCCTGCTCTAAATGGGTGAGCGGATGGAATTTGCCGACGCGCCGGGAAAGGCGCTATATCGAAATTGATCGCGACATAATTGAGGAGACCCTACAATGAAAGCAGCAGTATTCGAGGCGACCAAGAAGCCGCTCGTCGTAAAAACTGTTCCCGATCCCGAATGCGCACCGACCAGCGCGATCGTCCGCGTGGAGGCCAACGGCATCTGCCGCTCCGACTGGCACGCGTGGTCGGGCGATTGGACGTGGATGGGCCTGGCGGCGCAGCCCGGCGCGATCATGGGCCATGAGTTCACCGGCGTCGTCGAGGAAGTCGGCAAGGACGTGCGCAACTTCAAGAAGGGCGCACGCGTCGTGGTGCCATTCAGCCAGGGCGACGGCACCTGCGAGTACTGCCGCAATGGGCAATCCAACGTTTGCCTCACGCCGCTGCTGCCAGGGTTCTCGTATCACGGCGGATTCGGCCACCTGGTCGCGGTGCCGTTCGCGGACATGAACCTCGTCACGCTCCCCGCGAGCATCGATTTTGTCGAGGCGGCCTCGATGGGTTGCCGCTTCATGACATCGTTTCACGGCGTCGTCGATCGCGCGCAGGTGAAGCCGGGCGAATGGGTCGTCGTTCATGGATGCGGCGGAATCGGGCTCTCGGCGATCAATATCGCGGCCGCCATGGGAGCCAACGTCATCGGTGTCGATCTCGATTCGGCCAAGCTCGAGCTCGCCAAGGGCATGGGCGCTGCACACGTGATCAACGCGAAGAAGACCGATCCGCTGAGCGCGATTTTCGATCTCACCGGCGGCGGTGCGCACGTGGCCGTCGATGCGCTCGGGGTCGCGGCCACCTGCCGTAATGCAATCATGAGTCTGCGCAAGCAGGGACGTCATCTGCAGATCGGGCTCACGACTTCGGCCGAGCAGGGCGAGATCCCGATGCCGATCGATCGCATCGTCCTGATGGAGTTGCAGATGATCGGATCGCTCGGGATGCAGGCGTCGCACTATCCCGCGATGCTGCAAATGGTCGAAGCCAAGAAGGTTACGCCCAAGGCGATGGTGACCGGGACCTGCGGCCTGGATGGCATCAACAAGATTTTCAACGAGATGAACACGTTCCAGAATATTGGCGTCACGGTAATCAACAACTACAACTAGGCGCGGTGTTCGGTACGTGAGAATGGACACTGAGAGGGTCCTGGTGGACCCTCTTCGTTTATGGAGTTGCAATTTGATGAGAGTGAGGATTCAGCTGATCGCATTCGCGCTGCTGCTAGCAGGGGTTGCGCTGCCCGGTATGTCGCGGGCGCAAGACCCATCGAAGGGTATCAAGGTCGACGTCACCGGCTTTCGCAACGATAAGGGACGACTGCGATGCTCGCTGTGGCTGGGGCCCGACGGATTCCCGCGCGACGACTCGCACATCCTGAAGCATGTCTGGGCGCCGATTAAGAACGCCAACGGCGAGTGTGTCTTCGGTGGAGCTTTTCCGGCCGGCGACTACGCAGTCACGCTTTTTCACGACGAGGACGGCAGCGGCAAATTCAAGTCGAATATGATCGGCTATCCGCTCGAGGGCTACGGATTTTCAAACAACATCGTGCCCATGTTCAAAGCGCCGTCGTTCGACGATTGTAAGTTTCACTACGACGGCGCCGGCTGGAAGCAGATACCGGTGAAGATGATCTATAGATAGTGTGAATTCATGAAAGCAGTACTCGTCGAAAAACCCGGCGATGAAAATGTGCTCAAAATCGGCGAAGTCGCCGAGCCAGCAATCAAGCCCGATGAAATCCTGATTCGCGTGCGCGCCGCCGGGGTGAATCGTGCGGACATTATGCAGCGCCAAGGATTTTACCCGCCTCCGCCGGGCGCGTCGGAAATCATTGGCATGGAATGCGCCGGCGAGGTCATCGCGGTCGGCGTCGCTGTGGCCCCTGGATGGAAAATCGGCGATCGCGCGATGGCTCTGATACCCGGAGGCGGCTATGCGGAGAAGGCCGCGGTGCATTACGGGTCCGCGATGAAGATTCCCGCGGCGCTGAGTTTCGAGGAAGCCGCCGGCATCCCCGAAGTCTTCCTGACGGTGTTCCTTAATTTTTTCATGCTCGCCGGAATCAAGCGCGGCGAAACCGGGTTGATTCACGGCGGCGGCAGCGGCATCGGCACCGCGTCGATTCCGTTGCTCAAGGCAGCAGGCGTGCGCGTGATCGTCACCGCGGGCTCGGACCAGAAATGCGAGCAATGCCGCAAGCTGGGTGCCGACGTTGCGATCAACTACAAGAGCGGGCCGTTCGCGGCGGCGGTGAAGGCCACGACTGATGGGCGCGGCGTCGACGTGATTCTGGACAGCATCGGCGGCGCCTACTTGGCGGGAAATATCGAGTCGCTCGCGCAAGGCGGGCGCCTGGTGTTGATCGGCTTGATGAACGGGACGCGCGCCGAACTCGATCTCGCGGCCGTTCTGCGCCGTCATCTGAAGATCTTCGGCTCTACTTTGCGGATGCGGCCGGCCGCCGAAAAAGCGCAGATCGTCGCGGCGTTCCTCGAGCAATTCGGCGCCGCGCTCGAAGCAGGACGGTTGCGCCCACAAATTTACAAAGTGGTCTCGGCCGCGGACGCGCCCACGGCGCATCGCATCATGCAGGCGAGCGAGCACTTCGGCAAAATCATTCTCAAGTTCGACTGAGCCGGTTTCTTGACCCGCTCGCGCGCCAAGATTAGTCTCGCGCCTTAGCCAGAACTCGGAGAATCCCGTGAAAGTCACCCTCATCATCCCAATCAAACATCTACCTGCTGGGTGAGGGATACTTCGAAAGCTGGCTTGAAAGAGCCTCGGGCGTCGAAGCCCGAGGCTTTTTCTTTTTCTGCGCGGCGCGCCGCGCGTGAGATTTGCGATGCACTCGAACGAAACAGACAACGAATCAATCGGCGCCGCCGTGCACCGCAAGAGCATGTTATTTCGCCACTCGGACTTCATGAAGCTCTGGACCGGAGAAACGGTCTCGCTGTTCGGCACGCGGATGGGCGACGTCGCGATCAGCTTTGCCGCCGTGATTGCGCTCAAGGCGACTCCATTCCAGATGGGCATCCTCGCCGCGGCCGGAATTGTGCCGACGCTGGTACTGGGCCTGTTCGCCGGCGTGTTAGTCGATCGCGTCCGCCGCCGCCCAATTCTGATCGGCACCGATATCGGCCGCTTCATCGTATTGGGCACGATTCCGATTGCGGCGATGTTCGCGGCGCTCACGATGGTGCAGCTCTGCACGGTGATGCTCGCGTACTCGGCGCTCGATCTGTTCTTCGACGTCGCTTATCGATCTTATCTGCCTTCGCTCGTCGAGCGCGAAGATCTGCTCGACGCGAACAGTAAGCTCACCGCAAGCGCCGGAGTCGCCGAAGCCGGCGGCTTCGCGCTTTCGGGCTGGTTGGTGGAGTGGCTGACGGCGCCATTCGCGATTCTGATCGACGCGATTTCATTCCTCGCGTCGGCGCTAGCGATCGCGCTCATCCGCAAGCCCGAACCCGCGCCGGCGCCGCGCGCCCGCGACGCCAGTGTAGCTCGCGAGATCGCCGACGGCGCGCGTCTTATCTTCACCGACGGTCGTCTGCGCGCATTCGGAGTCAACGTGATCGTGGGCGGCTTCGCAAACAGTCTTGTTGGCACGCTCTACATGCTGTACGTCGTCAACGCGCTCGGCTTTCGGCCCGGCGTGCTCGGCGTGATCTTCGCGATGGGCGGTGCAAGCTCGTTGTTCGGTGCGTTGGCCGCGCGCAGGACCGCTGACGTGCTCGGCACCGGAAGGGCGATGGTGGCCGGGCTCGCGATCGAGGGCGTCGCGTACATGCTGCTGCCGATCGCGCGCGGCAGTGGACCCGTATCGGTGGCCATCCTGATCACGCAGCAGCTAGTCGGTGACAGTGCCGCGACGGTGTACTTCATCAATGCCGTCAGCCTGATCCAAACGATCACGCCCAAGCCGATGCTCGGCCGCGTCAACGCGAGCCTGCGCTTCGTCCGCCTCGGCAGCGTGCTCTGTGGACAGCTCGTCGCGGGACTCGCGGGCGGCGTCATCGGGCTGCGTCCGACGATTGCAATCGGCGCCGCGGGTTTGTGGGTCACCGCCGCGCTGCTCGGCTTTTCCGAAGTCGGTTCGCTCACCGGAATGGAGGAGCATGCCGCGCCTTCCGTCGCCGAGTGATCCGAAATCGGAAGCGGCGCAATTCGCGCAACGGATGGGCGTTCGCGGCGGCCATCTGGTAGGATTCGGGGCGAGATAGCGTGAATCGCAAACCGATCAAACCCAACGCGCTCAAAGCGGGCGATACCGTTGCCGTCGTCGCGCCTGCCGCGGCGATCGAACGGGCGCATCTCGAGCGCGGCGTCAACGTGCTCGCCACCATGGGCTATCGGGTCAAAGTCTCGGAGCGCGCTTTGGCGCGTTCGGGGATCCTGGCCGGTGACGATCGCGAGCGCGCGAGCGAGCTTCAGGAATATTTCGCCGACTCCGAGGTCAAGGCGATCTTTTCCGCGCGCGGCGGCTACGGATGCGGGCGACTGTTGCCGCTGTTGGACTTCAGGGCGATTGCAAGCACGCCCAAAATCTTCGTCGGCTTCTCGGACGCGACCTTCATCCTCAATGCGCTGGTTGATTTCGCCGGAATGGTATCGTTTCACGGGCCGATGGTCGCGATGGATTTCGCGCGAGGCCTGAGTCCGCGCGCGCTCGAGCACTTGCGAGGCTTGCTCGGCGGCAAGCTCGACGGCTTCGAGCTCGAGGCGCGCGAGGCGATGCATCCCGGGCATGCGCAGGGCGAAGTGCTCGGCGGATGCCTGTCGGTGTTGGTCGCGACCATTGGCACACCCTATGAGCCGCGCTTCGACGGTCGAATTTTGTTTCTCGAGGACACGGGCGAGAAGGCGTATCGAATCGACCGGATGCTCGTGCAGTTGCGGCAAAGCGGAGTGCTCGGCCGAGTCGCGGGAATCGTTTTCGGCGCGATTCGCGCGATCGACGGAAACGAACAGGAGAGCCGGATGATTGCGCGCTTCGCCGCGGAACAAACCGCCGGCCTTGGATGCCCGGTGCTGTACGGCGTCGAGGCGGGGCATGGCACCGAGAATTTTACGATTCCGTTCGGCGTGGTGGCGCGAATCGATTCCGCCGCGTGCCGGATCGTTTTTACCGAGCCGGCCGTTACGCGCTAACGGCACGATTTGCGGAGGATTGGCTGTTGGGATGGAGTGAGGTCGAGCAGGCTTTCAACGACGCGGTCGAGCAGCGGGTAATTCCCGGCGCGACCGTGGTCGTGCGGCGCGGCCCGGACGTCGTGTTCGAGGGCGCGTTCGGATTCAGATCGATCGAGCCAATCCGCTCGCCGGCCAAAATCGAAACCGTCTACGATCTATCGTCCCTCACCAAAGCGCTGGCGACGACGGTTGCCGTGATGATCCTGGCGCGCGACGGCAAGTTTCGCCTCGACGACCGCGTGACGCGCTTCTTCCCGAACTTCGGCGTGCACGGCAAGACCGTCATCACGTTTCGGCATCTGCTGGCGCATTGCTCGGGCCTGGCGGCGTGGCGTCCGTTCTACCAGCGGATCGCGGAGATCGAAAAAAGCGGGCGGGTCAACTTCATGGCGAGCTACGGCGCCAAGGAGTTCGCCTACGAGGAGATACATCGCGAGAAACCCGAGGCACAACCCACGACCAAGACCATCTACTCGGATCTCGGCTTCATCCTGCTCGGCGAGACGATCGAAAAAGTCGCGAGCGTCGCGCTCAACCGGTTCTGCCGCGAGAAGATTTTCCGCCCGCTGGGGCTGCGCGCAACTGACTACATCGACATCTCGCACGTCCGCTCGCGGCGCCTGGAGCCGGTCCCCGACATGTTCGCGCCGACCGAAATATGCCCTTCCCGGAAGCGGCTGCTGATCGGCGAGGTTGACGATGAGAACGCGTTCGCGATGGGCGGAGTGGCCGGTCACGCCGGACTGTTCGCGCCGGTGCGCGAGGTCGATCGTATCGCCAGCGAGCTGGTCGCATGCTACGCCGGGCGCTCGGATTTCGTGCCGCAGAAAATAATCCGCGAGTTCTGGACGCGCGACGCGACCGTGCCCGGCTCGACTTGGGCTCTCGGATGGGACACGCCGTCGGCGGAACATTCCAGCTCGGGGCATCGATTCTCGCCGGCGGCTGTGGGGCATCTAGGCTTCACCGGCACCTCGATCTGGATCGAGCCTGAAAGCGAAGTTGCGATCTCGATGCTGACTAATCGCGTTCATCCGCGGCGCGACAATCAGAAGATTCGCGAGTTCCGCCCGAAGATTCACGATCTGATCATGGATGCGCTCGACGGTGGCTGATTCCGGCAGCGCAGCGCGCCTCGCACGCATTCCAGCGTCGGCCAGGCGTGTGCATCTGATAGGAGTCGGCGGCACCGCGATGGCTGCACTGGCCGGGATGCTGGTCGAGCGCGGTTTGTCGGTCACCGGCTCCGACAATCAGCTCTACGAGCCGACGGCATCGCTTTTGCGAAATTCGCGGGTCGGATTGATGACGGGATTTTCGCCCGCGAACCTGTCGCCCGCGCCGGACCTCGTGGTGGTGGGCAACGCGATCGTGCCGACCAATCCCGAAGCCGTCGCACTGCTCGCCTCGCCGATTCCGTATCTCTCGATGCCTGAAGCGCTGTGGCATTTTTTTCTGAAAGACAAACGCGTGCTGATGGTCGCGGGGACGCATGGCAAGACCACCTCAACCGCGATGATGGCGCACGTGCTCGAAGCGGCGGGGCGCGATCCCTCGATGCTGGTGGGAGGAGTCGCGAGCGATTTCGGCTCGAACTACCGGCTTGGCCGCGGCGCCGATTTCGTTATCGAGGGCGATGAGTACGACACCGCGTTTTTCGACAAGGGCCCGAAGTTTCTACACTACAGAGCGAGCGGCGCGATCATCACTGCGGTGGAATTCGATCACGCTGATATCTATCGCGATCTCGAGCACGTGAAATCGAGTTTTCGCGCACTGGTCGAGCAGATGGATTCGTCTCGTGTGCTCGCGGTATGCGCCGACTTTCCGCACGCGCTCGAAGTTAGCGCGGCGGCGCGTGCACGGCGGCTCACGTACGGACTGCGCGAGGGCGAATACCGGGGGACGGAAATTACGATTAGCACGGACGGCGCGAGATTTTCGGCGGCGCGCAACGGCGTCCGAATCCAGGAATCGATCCATTTGCCGATCGGCGGCCGAATGAATGTCGCCAACGCGCTCGGCGTTTACGTGCTGTTGAGCGCGTTTGGCGTCTCCGGCGACGAGATTGCGGCGGCACTGCGCACCTTCAAGGGCGTCGTGCGCCGGCAGCAGGTGATCGGTGAGGCGGCGGGAGTGACGGTAGTCGATGACTTCGCGCACCATCCGACCGCGATCGGCGTTACGCTCGAGGCGATCGCCGAACGGTACCCAGGCCGGCGGATACTAGCGACGTTCGAGCCGCGCTCGAACACTGCCCGCCGCAACGTTTTTCAAAATGCCTTCGCGGCCGCATTCGATAAAGCCTCGCGCGTTTACCTGGGGCCCGTCTATTTCAAGGAAAACGATCCGATCGCGCCGGGCGAGCGCCTGGAAACCGGCGCGCTCGCGGGTGCGATCAGCGCGCGTGGTGCGAAGGCGATTGCGTGCGCGTCGAACGATGAGATCCTGGAGCGGATGCTTGCCGACGCGCGCGTGGGAGATGTCGCGCTGTTCATGTCGAATGGGCCGTTCGATGGGTTGAAGGAGAGATTGCTCGCGGCGTTGAGGGATAGGGAAGCGTAGATCACTTGATTGAATGTGAAACCCGCGGTGGGTTTCACGCTTCCTTCGGCAGGGGTGACCCCTGCACCCAGTGTTAGGAAGAAGAAGGCTAAGCGCGAAATGGCGAGGACGCCACTTCGCTCTCAGGTCCTTTTTGGAGAACTTGGGGGTCGCCGTGCCGGATTCGCTGGGAGACGGTCAGTGAGAGAACGTGGGAAGCGAGATCGTCCGGGCGTCGTAGAAGGACGGGGGCAGCGGGCGATGTCGCAAAGCGGCCCCGTGTTCGCCTCCGCCGCTCATCAGGAAGTCCATTCAGAGCGCTACTTCGCCGACAGATCCTTTTCATAGCAAACACTGTATGGATCCAACACGTATTCCCCGAACGGAGGAATGTTGCGATAGCCGAGGGACTCGAATAGAGCGATCGCCTCTGGCTGCTTGGTTCCCGTCTCGAGACGCAGCGTCGTGAACGCATTCTCAAGTCCCTTCCTTTCCAGCAGCGTCATGATCCTCGCCGCGATTCTCATACGGCGGTACTCAGGCCGCACGAAAATCCTCTTTATCTCTCCCACCGGTCCATCTGATGGACGGACTGCACCGCAGCCGACTGCCTTACCATGCACTCTGGCGACCACGAAAACCCCTGGGGGTGCTGCTGCCTCCCGCGGGTCGAAGGAATGGACCGGTCCGTCCGAGTAAAGTGCCCGCATATTCCGCCTATGCTCTTCAATCAGATTGAGCACCTCAGGTGAATCCGCCCTCTCTATTGAGACTTTGACATCCATTGCCTTACGAGGCCTCGCATTGAAAGAATTGAAACCTGATCCGAACACTCGGCAGCGCTTTCTCTCTTTGGCTCAGTTCGCAGTCAGAGTAACCATGTCGGCGCGAACTCAGCCGACGCACCATCATCAGAGTGCTGCGTACTACAAGGCTTATACTCAAGGCAGGCCAGGACATCGCGAAGGTCCACTCTAGTAGCCCAGAATGCGATCGACCTGGTTCAGGAGCGGGCGGTTGGCGGCGAAGCGTTTCAGGTTTTCGATGAAGAGTTCACAGGCTTTGTCCATGTAGCCGCGATTGGCGCCGGAGATGTGCGGCGTCAGGATGACGTTTTCCAAATCCCACAGTGGGCTGCTTGCTTCGAGCGGCTCATGCTCGAACACATCCAGCCCTGCGCCGCCGATCTTGCCCGCAGTCAGCGCCGCAGCCATCGCGCGCTCGTCGATCACTTCGCCGCGGCCGATGTTTACCAGGTACGCGCCGGGCTTCATTGCGGCAAACTCGCGCTCGCCGATGAACTTGCGCGTATGGTCGGTGAGCGGCAGGGTGACGGACACGTAGTCTGATTCGCGGAGGATCGCTTCGCGCTCGTCGGAACCGAAGTAGCGCGCGGGAATTTTGCCTTCGGGATCGCCCAGCCCCGCGGGACACCATCCGGGATCGACGCGGTCGAACGGGTCGCGCTTGAGCGCGAGCACCTTCATCCCGAACGCGGCCGCGAGCCGCGCCGTTTCCCTGCCGATCGAGCCATACCCAATGATGCCGAGCGTCTGCCCGCGGATATCGTCGACACCTGCCATGAAAGCGCCCGAGCGCATCCACTCGCGGCGAACCTGCGCTCGAATCGCGAGATGTATCCGATGCGCATACGCGAGCATCGAGGCGAGCGTGTATTCCGCGATCGGGGTCGCATGAATTCCGCTCGCGGTCGTGATCGGGATTGCGCCGCCCTTGAGCGGTCCACCGAGTACGTGATCGGCGCCCGCGCTGAGCAGTTGAATCCATTTGAGCCCGCGCGCGCGATTCGCGATGTCGTTGGGCACCCGAAACGTCAGCATCACGTCGCATCCGCCGGCGACGAACTCGCTCACTTCCTCGACCGTTCGGAATTGGCGATCGGCCACGTCGGCTCCCGGCACCGCGTTCAGGATTGCGGCGCGCTGCGCGGGTTGTAGAGCGACTGTGGAAATTATTTTCATGAACGCATCAAACTCTCGCATGGGTTCGCGCGAGCTTCAAGGAAAAATCGTCCAGCTTGAGGAGATCAGGCGGCGGGCTTATATTTGCAGTGTTCCTTGTTCATCGGATCGAGCGCCGCGCGCATTGAGAATGAAGCTGCAAAAGATACTCACCTTAGGAGTCGCGATAGCCGCATTGTTCGCGCTCTCTCAGATTGCGATCGCGCAGAACCAGAACTCGCAAGACGGTTCGCAGGGCGCGGCCAACTCCACCACCCGCGGAATTGCGGGCCAGGGCGGCAGCGACGACGCGACGCTCGAGATTGCGCCGCAGCCGGGCCTGGTGGCGCCGAGACCCGCCGTCAAGGTAATTCCCAGCGACCGCAACTTTAATCCGGGCGAGGGCACCTCCTCGATCGAGCCGAACTTCCGCCCCGGCACCGAGAACGGCACCGGCGATCTCGACAGCAATGGCAACGGCGATAGCAACAGGCCGCATGCGCGGCCCTATCTCGGTATTACCGTGCAGTACGTGACGAAGTGCTACCAGGGTGGCGAGGAGCACGGGCTCGAGGTGCTGACAATCGATCCCAACAGTCCCGCCGCGCAGGCGGGTTTGCAGGCGCGATCGGGGATGACGGCGGTCGGCGCGGCGGTCGAGACGCTGAGCGGAATTCTGCCCGGCGGTTCGATACTGGCGAGCAAAGCGCTGAGTACCACCGGAGCGATGGGGCAGGGCGGAGATCTGATCGTCGCGGTTGACGACAAGCGCGTGCGCGACCAGAGCGATTTGGAAAACGCGATGGCGCGGCTGAAGCCGGGGGACACGATGTACCTGACGGTAATCAGGCCGGACGGGTCGGACGAGCGCGCGCCGCACAGGACGCTCAAAATTGCGGTGCGGGTCGGCGCGGTTGGCGAGCCGATCGCGAACGCGGCGCCACCGGGCGTTGACAACTTCACGCACTAGAATCGCGTTTTCATTTCAATATTTTTCTCTCGGTACCGCGGCGGCGCTTCGGCACGCGTATTTTTCCGCCTTGAGCCTCGCTGAAATCGGACTTACTATCGTGACTGAGCGCAGAAATCCGCATCGAGGTGATCGGTCATGCGAAGTCCGAGCGTCCTCATCGGCTGGCCGCTGCTAGTCGTCCTTCTATACCCCTGCGCGCTCCTCGCGGCGGACACTTCCATCGAGAGCGCTTCACCGTCGATAGCGGCACAAACCAACGACGCCGCGAATCTGCACCTGCCGGCAGGACAGCCGGGTAACGGCGCGACGAGGAGCATCCCGGCGCGACAGCCGGGTGAGTCGACGACGCTCGAAGTCGCGCCACAGCCGTCGGCCAAGGTTCCCGCGCCTGACGCTCGCGAGACCGCGGAGCAACGCGCGTTTCGCCAGGCGCGCGAAGCGGAAATCGCAAGGCTGAATCGCAATTTTCATCCGCACGATCCCGACGACGATCACCACCGGCCCTACCTCGGGGTTGATCTCGAGTATACGACGCAGTGCTATCTCGGCATGGAGGAGCACGGACTGGAAGTCGTTAACGTCTATCCGAACAGCCCCGCGGCGCGCGCCGGTTTGATCGGGAGAACAGGAAGCACGCCGGCGGGCGACCTGAGCGCGCTTGGTAGTGTGCTGCTAGGCCCGGTCGCGCTGATTACTTTTCCGCTGCTGCGGAACTCCGGCGCGCTGGGTACCGGCGGGGATCTGATCGTCGCGGTGGACGACAGGCGAGTGCGCAACAAGGATGAGATTCTGAGCGCGCTCGGCCATATCAAAGCGGGCGACACGACTTACATCACGGTGATTCGGCCGTTGCACGGCGGATACCATCGCACGATGCGGATTGCGCTGCACATCGATCACGAAACCGATGCGAAGGGGAATATAATTCTGCCGCCGGGGCTGTCGCCGGGTGCGGCGCCGTCAGTATCGACGGAAAGCGCGGTGAATTGAACTGAGCGACCGGCACGATGTATGCGTGTTAGACTTGAAAGGCTGGCTCTCAGCCAGAGTCAGGTCAGATGGCGCGCGCTTACATAGGAACTTCGGGATGGAACTACCGACATTGGCGCGGCACCTTCTTTCCCGAGGAGCTTCCGACGAAGCAGTGGCTCTCCTTCTACGCAAGCCGCTTTAACTCAGTCGAAATCAATTACACGTTCTATCGGCTGCCATCGAAGGAAGCCTGCGAGGCATGGTACCGGCAAACGCCGGAGAAATTTCGCTTTGTAGTGAAAGCGTCTCGCTACATCACTCACATAAAGCGTCTCCGTAACGTGCACGAGTCCTGGCACGATTTTCTTGATCGCGTCCTTGTCCTGAAAGAGAAACTTGGACCCATTCTGCTTCAGTTTCCTTCGAATTTTCGGGCGTCTGAGTCAAATCTCGAAAGCGTCGCTGAGTTCCTGGAATACGCGGGCCGCGCCGACTCACGACGTCTTGCGCTGGAATTTCGCGATCGGTCCTGCTTCGAGAAAGAGATGATGGCGGTTCTGCGTAAGCATCGCGCCGCACTCGTGATTTCTCATTCCAGCCGGTACCCGGTACCTGAAGTCAACGCAACCTCCGACTTTATGTATTTCCGGTTTCACGGACCGAAGGAAATGTTCGCGTCGTCCTACTCTGATGCAGAACTCCGGGAGTGGGCGACTACCATGAACGCATTTCTGGGCAGGCGACGCGATGTGTATGCGTACTTCAACAATGACGCGGGGGGCCACGCTCCCCGCGATGCTCAGGTTCTATTGCAACAATTGCAATCATCCGGTCATGAATCGCATACCAAGGTAAAGAAAAATCTTCTTGCTCCAGGCGAAGTGACTCGGCCAGCTTGAAGGACGCCCGTGACGCGCGTTCGCGCGCGATTTTCTGCTATCATCTTTGTCACGCCAGCGGCGTGTGCGCTCCTCGCGCGCATCGCCGCAGGGCGAATTTGCGTATTGGGATCGGAAAAAGTTGCAACGAAGCCTCAAAGAAGCGGCCGGCGAACTCGAAGCGCGGCTGGCGGCAAATACCGAACGCCGATTCCCGGTGATGGGACTGCGCGGCGCGGCCGGCGCTCTGATGATCCGCGAGATGCGGCTGCGGCTGACGCGTCCGATCGTCGCCGTCACGTCAACCGCTTCGGAAGCCGAGGCGCTCGCGGGCGAGGTCGCATTTTTTCTCGGTGAGGCCGCGGATGCCGACGCCGCCACGCGCAGGGTGCATCTGATCCGCTCGTGGGAAGTGAAACCGATGGCGCAATTGTCGCCGCCGACCGACGCGCAGGCGTCGCAACTGGCGGCGCTGTACGCGATGCTGCGGCATGAGTCGCCGCTGATCGTCACGTCGGCCGAAGCGCTGATGACTTGCACGATTCCGCGCACGGTCTTCGACGAATCGATCGTCAAGGTCGGGATTGGCGATCGGCTGGATCTCGACGCCCTGGTCGAAGCGCTCGCGGCATGCGGCTATCAGCGCGTGCCGCAGACCGAGGAGGTGGGCGACTTCAGTGTGCGCGGCGGAATCGTCGATGCGTTCTCGCCGCTGTACCGCGACCCGATTCGCATCGAGCTCGAAGACGACCTGATCACCTCAATTCGCCATTTCGATGCGGACAGCCAGCGCTCGGGCGCTGAACTCGTCGAAGCGACGATCACGCGCACGCGCTACGTGCCGCCGTCTGCCCTGAAGGATCCGAAGCTGCGCGAGCGGGTCGCGCTGCGCGCAGCGGAAATCGGCATGGTGCGCAAGGAGGCCGCGGAGTTGTCCGAGGCGCTCGAGAACGGCCTGCTGTTTCCGGGTGCGGAACTGCTGATGCCGTACGTGTACGGGCGCCCGCTCGACAGCGTGTTCGACTATATGCCGGCCGGCACGCTGCTCTGGCTCGTCGATCCGGGGCGCGTCCTCGCCGAGGCAAATTGCTTCGCCGATACCGTAAACAACGAGACCGCGGCGGCGGCACAGAAGCCCGCGTTTCATCCTGCGCCGGATTCGCTGTTCGTCGGCGCCGACGCGTTCGAGCGCTCGCTTGGAAACTTCACTGCGATCGAGGTCGGCTCGCTGGTGACGATGGCCGCGCCGCGCGAAGGATGGGCGGTGCCGGTCGAGATCAAGTCGCAGAACAGCTTGCGGCTGGGGTCGAATCAGCTGAGCGGAGTGCGGACGCCGCCGAGCTTCGAGCCGCTGGCGACGGAACTTCGCGAAGTCCAACGCGGGCAGGGACGTTCGCTGATGGTCGTCGAGGGCCCCCATCAGGTGGCGCGCCTGCGCCGTCACCTGGAGGCGTGGGACCTCGAGGTCAACGTCGAATGCAAAAGTCTGTCGGCGCTGTTCGACTGGCCGGACTACCGCCCGGCGATCGTGGAGGGCGAGATTTCGGCCGGCGTCGTTTTGCAGGAAGACGGGCTCTACGTTTACAGCGAAGAGGAAATCTTCGGCGAGCCGCGCGCGCGACGGCGCAGGCGTCCGACGGCGAAAGGCGCGCTGCTTAATCTCAAGGAATTGAAGCCCGACGATTTCGTCGTGCACATCGATCACGGCATCGCGAAGTACCGCGGCCTACGGCATATGAAGGTCGCCGACGTCGAAGGCGACTTTCTCAATCTCGAATACGCGGGCAACGACACGATGTACGTACCGGTCGAGCGGATAAATCTTGTTCAAAGATACATCGGCGGCGACAACGCGGAGCCCAAGCTCGACAAGCTGGGCAGCGGCTCGTGGGAGAAGGTCAAGCGGCGCACGCGGCAGGCGGTACTCGCGATGGCGGCCGAGTTGCTCGACATCTATGCGGCACGCGAGGTGATGGAAGGCCACGCCTATCCGGCGCCGGGCGCGGATTACGAGGAGTTCGCGTCGCGCTTCGAGTTCGAAGAGACTCCCGACCAGCAGTCGGCGATCGACGACGTCATCCGCGACCTGACGCGCGTCAAGCCGATGGATCGCCTGATCTGCGGCGACGCGGGCTTCGGCAAAACTGAAGTCGCGCTGCGCGCCGCGTTCATCGCGGTGATGGACGGGCGGCAAGCCGCGGTGCTGGTGCCGACGACGATCCTCGCCGAGCAGCACTGGAATACGTTTCGCGAGCGCTTCAAGGACTACCCGGTGCGCGTCGAGATGGTCTCGCGGTTTCGCAGCCACAAGGAAAATAAAGCCGTCATCGAGACGGCCGCCGCAGGCAAAGTCGACATCATCGTCGGGACGCATCGCCTGCTGTCGAGCGACGTGCAGTTCCCGCGGCTGGGCTTGCTGGTGATCGACGAGGAGCATCGATTTGGTGTGGTGGACAAGGAGCGAACCAAGAAGCTCAAGAAGCTGGTGCCGGTATTGACGATGACGGCGACGCCGATTCCGCGCACACTGCACATGGCGATGCTCGGCATCCGCGATCTCTCCGTGATTCAGACGCCGCCGCCGGACCGCCAGGCGATTCGCACCTTCGTCGCGCATTTCGACGACGCCACGATTCGCGATTCGATTCTGCGCGAGCTGAATCGCGGCGGCCAGGTGTTCTTCGTTCACAACCGCGTCGAGAATATCGACTACATGGCCGCTCATCTGCGCTCGCTGGTGCCCGAGGCGAAAATCGCAATCGCGCACGGCCAGATGAAGGAGCGCCAGCTCGAGGATGTAATGCGCGACTTTATCGAGAAGCGCGTCAACGTGTTGGTGTGCAGCGCAATCATCGAATCGGGCCTGGACATTCCCAACGCGAACACGATGATCATCAATCGCGCCGATCATTTCGGTCTCGCACAGCTCTACCAGTTGCGCGGCCGCGTCGGCCGTTCGCGCCAGAAAGCGTACGCGTATCTGCTGATTCCCGGCGAACACATCATCACGCGCGACGCCAAGCGGCGAATCGACGCGCTGCGCGAGCTGGTCGAGTCCGAGAGCGGCGGCGGCTTCAAGCTCGCGATGGCCGATCTCGAGCATCGCGGCGCCGGCAACCTGCTCGGCCACGAGCAGCACGGAGAGATCGCGGCGGTCGGGTTCGAGCTCTATACCGAGATGATGGAAGAGGCGATCGCTGAACTGCGCGGCCAGCCGAATCGCCCCGACTTCGAGCCCGAACTTCGAATCGCGGTGCCCGCGTACATCCCGGAGGCGTACGTATCCGACGAGAACGAGCGGCTGGTGCTCTATCGGCGGCTCGCGCGCGCGAATCGCGAGGAGGATCTCGGCGAGATTCGCGACGAGATGCGCGATCGCTTCGGCCCGGTGCCGACGCTCATCGAGAATTTGATCGCGGCGATGAATGTTCGACGCCAGATGAAGCAGTTGATGATCATGAGCGCGATTCTCAAGGGCTCGCAGCTCGAAATCCGGTTTCATCCCGACGCACCGGTGGATACCACGCTGCTCGCGAAGCTCGCGGATCAGAATCGGCGCACGATGCGGCTGACGCCGTCGTACCAGGTGATTGCGCGAATCGAGCCCGGAGATTACGAGCAATTGTTCGCGCAACTCGACGGCGTCTTGCAGGCCCTGGCGGGCTGTGAAAAGTTGGAAAACTGGCATGCCGCGAAAGTCGGGCATGCCGTCAACTAGATTGAAGCACAACGAAAGATTGTTCTCGCGCGCCGGCGCGCGACGCGGCGCGGCGCCAGTGCTGACGGCGTTGGCAATAGTTCTGGCGGGCGCGCTTTCGGGTTGCGCGATAGATTTCTTCAAACCAGAGTCTTACGCGTTTCTCAAGCAGGCAGGCTCTTCCGCCATGACAGCGCCGCAGGCGCCGACGGTGCCGCGGGATTCGCCGGGAGCGGTTAACCCGTCGCGGACGCCCAAGGAAACTTTTCCGGAGGCGCCGAGTCCGGTAGCCGAGGCGAAAACGGACGAACCGCCGCCGCCTGCTCCGGTCGAGCAGCCTGAGACCGCGGATGAGGCGGTGGAAGAGAGCAAGCCGGCGGTGGATCGCGTCGTCGCCAGCGTTGACGGCGATCCGATCACGATGCGGGAGGTCAAAGATTTCTCGGCGCAGCATGGACAGCCGATCGACACCGACGATTTCGCTTCGTCGGACACCGCCAAGACCGCGGTGAAGGCGTTGATCGGTGAAAAATTGCTCGAGCAGGAAGTGAAGAAGTACGATGACAAGGTCGACGACGCGCAAGTCGATAAGTACATCACGCAGTTGCGGATGGAAAAGCACATGAGCGACGCGGAGTTCCGCGCGCAACTGCAGGCGAGCGGGATGAGCTACGATGAACTGCGTAAGCGCGCGCGGCTGGACCTCGAAAAAGCGATGATGATCGAGCAGGAAGTCCGCGCGAAGATCGACGTGCCCGACGCCGACATCAAGGCCTACTACGACGCCCACAAGGACGACTTCACCATTACCAAGGAGCGTCTGAAGCTCGCGCAGATTCTGATCGCGCTGCAGGCGAACCCGACGCCCGCGCAGGTCTCCGCCGCGCAGAAGAAGGCCGAGATGATTCGCGCGCGTGCGGCCAAGGGCGACGACTTCGGCGACCTCGCGCGCGTCTATTCAGACGACGACTCAAAGTCCAACGGCGGCGAACTCGGATGGTTCGCGCCGGGCGATATCAATGACGCGATCCTGGCCGGGGTAAAGCCGCTCAAGCCTGGCGAAGTTTCGGCGCCAATTCGCACCAGCCACGGCATTCATATCGTCAAGCTCGAAGAGCACGAAGTCCCCGGTGTTGTCCCGCTCAGCGAGGTCAAGGCGCAGATTCGCGCTCAACTGACCGATCAACAGACCAGCGAGCAGCTCGAGAAGTGGGTTGAATCCGATCTCGTCAAGCAACACTACGTCGAGACCATGTACTAGATGATGACGGCGCCGAGACGAAAGACGCCGCCGTTGTTGGCGATCAGCATGGGCGATCCGGCGGGCGTCGGTCCCGAGGTGATCCTCAAGGCGGGCTCGGCGCTCGCGAAACGCCGCGGCGCGCCGTCGATTGCGGTGGTCGGGGACTTGTCCGCGATGCGCGCGACCGCCGCTCGCCTGCGCGACGTGCCGGCTCCTTGCGAGTGGCATCCTGATGAGCCGCCGATTCGCCTGACGAAAGGACTCGGCGTACTTTCGATATCTAACTTGTCGGCGCGCGCAATTCGCCCGGCGCATCCTACCGTCGAGGGCGGCGGCGCCGCGTATGATTACATTGTCACTGGCGCGCGAATGGCGATTAGTGGCGAGGTCGACGCTCTCGTGACCGCGCCGATCAGCAAGGACTGGATGAACCGCGCGGGGCACCATTTTCCCGGGCATTCGGAGCTGCTGGCGGAGATGTCGCGAACCCGGCTGTGGCGCATGATGTTCGCGGGCGGCGAGCTGACGATCGCGCTGGTGACTGCGCATATCGGATTTGCAAAAGTGGCGTCTGCACTGAAGCAGCGCAATGTGCTGGATACTATTCGCCTGCTCTCGACGCACCTACGCGGAGCGCTCGGCGTTGCACAGCCGCGAATCGCAGTGCTCGGGTTGAATCCTCATGCGGGTGAAAGCGGGATGTTCGGTGACGAGGAAATCCGCGTGATTGCGCCGGCAATTCGACGCGCGAACCGCGAGGGCATCGACGCATACGGTCCCCTCGCGCCCGACACCGCGTTCATCCGCAAGGCGGGCGCGTTCAGTTTCGACGCGGCGGTTGCGATGTATCACGATCAGGGCTTGATTGCGCTCAAGACGCTGGAATTCGACCGCGCGGTGAACATCACGATTGGATTGCCGTTCGTGCGGACCTCGCCCGATCACGGCACCGCGTTCGACATAGCAGGGAAGGGGATTGCGAATCCGTCGAGCATGATTGCCGCGATCGAGTATGCGTGGCGGGCCGCGATTGGCCGCGAAAAGATCGCGCGGCGGGCGGCGGCGTAAGAGCGATGGCCGATCGAATCGTCATCAAGGGCGCGCGCGAGCACAATCTCAAGAATATCGATCTCGAGATTCCGCGCGACCGCCTGGTCGTGATCACCGGGCTCTCCGGCTCTGGCAAATCGTCGCTTGCCTTCGACACGATTTACGCTGAGGGCCAGCGCCGCTACGTCGAGTCGCTGTCGGCGTATGCGCGCCAGTTCCTCGAGCAGATGGAGAAGCCCGACGTCGATTCGATCGAGGGATTGTCGCCCGCAATCTCCATCGAGCAGAAGACCACCTCGCGCAATCCGCGCTCTACTGTCGGCACGATCACCGAAATCTACGACTACCTGCGCCTGCTGTTCGCGCGGGTCGGGCATGCGTTCTGCTACAACTGCGGCCGCGAAATAACTCAGCAGAGCGTGCAGCAGATCGTCGATCGGATCATGGGATGGCCCGACGGTTCGCGCATTCACGTGCTTGCGCCGATCGTCCGCGATCGCAAGGGCGAATATCGCAAGGAACTGTCCGAGATGAAGCGCGCGGGCTTCGTGCGCGTGAAGATCGATGGCAAGCTCTACGAACTGGGCGAGGAGCCGGTGCTTAACAAGAATCAGCGCCACACTATCGAGGTGATGGTCGATCGGCTCGCGATCCGCAAAGGAATCGAGAAACGCCTGTCGGACTCGCTCGAAGTCGCATTCAAATACGGGCAGGATCTGCTCAAGGTCGAGCGCCTGGACGGGCCGAAGAACGAGAGCGAGATCTATTTCAGCCAGCGCTTCGCATGCGTCGATTGCGGAATCTCATATCCGGAAATCGCGCCGCGGATGTTCTCCTTCAACAGTCCTCACGGCGCGTGCACGGAATGCTCGGGCATCGGCTCGATCATGTATTTCGATCCCGAGCTGGTCGTGCAGAACGAGGACTTGAGCATCGCCGATGGCGCCATCGCGCCGTGGGCGACGATGAACTATCTGCAGCCGGTGCTCGACGCGCTCTCGCGGCACTACAAGTTCAGCCTCGATCAGCCGTGGAAAGAAATCCAGGCCAAGGTGCGCAAGGCGATCATGTACGGCTCCGGCAGCGAAGAGATCGAGTTCGCCTACCAGCGCGGACGCCATCGCGCCGAGTACTCGAAGACCTTTGAAGGCGTGCTGCAGTGGCTCGATCGCCGCTACAAGGAGACCGAGTCCGAAGGCGTGCGCGAGTTTCTCGAGGCGTACATGAACATGCGGCCGTGTCCGACCTGCGCCGGCGCGCGCCTCAAGAAGGAAAGCCTGTTCGTGCGCTTCAACGGCAAGTCGATTTCCGAAGTGACGGCGATGTCGATCAAGCAGGCGCTCGCGTTCTTTGCCACGCCCAAGCTGAGCGCGCAGGAAGCCGAAATCGGGCGGCTCATTCTGAAGGAGATTCGCGAGCGGCTGAATTTCCTCGGCGACGTCGGCCTCGAGTACCTGACTCTGGATCGCCCGTCGGGCAGCCTCTCAGGCGGCGAGGGCCAGCGCATTCGCCTCGCCACGCAAATCGGTTCGAGCCTCGTCGGCGTGCTCTACATACTCGACGAGCCGTCGATCGGACTGCATCAGCGTGACAATCAGCGCCTGCTCGCGACGCTCAAGCGCCTCAAGGAACTCGGGAACACCGTGCTGGTGGTCGAGCACGATCGCGAAACGATGCTCGAGGCCGATCATCTGATCGACATGGGACCCGGCGCCGGAATTCACGGCGGCTACGTCGTCTCGCAGGGAACTCCTGACGATGTGATGCGCGACGAGAACTCGCTCACCGGCAAGTATCTCTCGGGCCAAGTCGAAATTCCCGTGCCGTCGCGCCGCCGCCAGCTCTCGGGCCGATGGCTCACCGTAAAGGGTGCGCACGAAAACAATCTGCGTGATCTGACGGTCGCGATTCCGCTCGGCGTCTTCACCTGCATCACCGGCGTTTCGGGTTCCGGCAAGTCGACGCTCGTGCTCGACACGATGTATCGCGCGCTCTCGCAGAAACTTAATCACAGCCGCGAGCGTGCGGGCGCATACAAGACGATCGAGGGCGTCGAGCATCTCGACAAGGTCATTCACGTCGATCAAAGCCCGATCGGACGCACGCCGCGCTCGAACCCCGCGACCTACACCGGCCTTTTCACCCATATCCGCGAGCTGTTTGCGCAACTGCCAGAGGCGCGCATGCGCGGTTACGGCCCGGGGCGATTTTCGTTCAACGTCAAGGGCGGGCGCTGCGAGGCGTGCGAAGGCGACGGCATCATTCGCATCGAGATGCACTTTCTGCCCGACGTTTACGTCACCTGCGAGATCTGCGCCGGCAAGCGCTACAATCGCGACACGCTCGAGATTCAGTACAAGGGCAAGAACATCGCCGAGGTCCTCAACATGACCGTGCTCGACGCGGTCGAATTCCTCGGCTCGGTTCCGCCCATTCGGCAGAAGCTCGAAACGCTGCGCGACGTTGGCCTCGATTACATTCATCTCGGCCAGTCCGCGACGACCCTGTCCGGCGGCGAGGCGCAGCGCATCAAGCTTGCCAAGGAACTCGCGCGGCGCGCGACCGGCCGCACGTTTTACATCCTCGACGAGCCGACGACCGGCCTTCACTTCGACGACATCAAGCGGCTGCTCGGCGTGCTCGGCCGCCTCGCCGACGCGGGCAACACCATAGTCGTGATCGAGCACAATCTGGACGTCATCAAGACCGCCGACTATCTGATCGATCTCGGACCCGAGGGCGGCGATCGTGGCGGCCAGGTTGTCGCAAAAGGCACGCCCGAGGAAGTCGCCGGCGTGAAGGCGTCGTACACCGCGGGCTTTCTGCGCCAGGCGCTAAACCATCGCGCCGCCGCTTAGTCTGATTTCGTCGCGGCCACACCGTCGTAAATAATTTTCCCGTCGATAACGCGCGCGAACGATGCGATCACGTGCGGCGACAATTTCCGGGTCGGCATGATGTGCTCGACGGTCCAGTCGCGCACCACCAGATTGTCCGAGATGATTCGCCGATGGCATCGCCACCACAGTCCTTCCGAACACATGTACGCGGTCCGCGCGCCCGTGGCTGCATCCACCAGTTCGCGCAAGCCATCATCGAAATCCGCACTCTCGGTGTAATCCGCGTACGATCTAAACGCTGGATGCTGCCACGCCGTGTGCGGCGAGTCGTCGCGCTTCGAATGACGCCTGCCGCCGAGCCGCTTGATCCATCGATATTCGATTCCCGCGCGCCCGAGCGATCCGGATAGTTCCGCCTGGTTGAACTGCGGCCACCGTTTCGAGCTGGGGAACGATCGCACGTCGGCGACAATCGCGATGCGATGCTCGCCGAGCAAGTCGAGAAAGCGCTCGATCGGATGCGTCGAGTGTCCGATCGTGAAAATCAGCGCGGCTTTATTGGGCGCTGCCGGCGTCGGCTGCCTTCTCCATCTGCGCGGTTTTGATCTTAGCGTCGGCCTGGTTCGCGACCGCGACCACGATCATCGAATCGGGATGCAGATATTTTTTCGCAACCGCCAGCACGTCATCCTTGGTGACCGATCCGATCAGCTTCGGATACTGCTCCGCGTAGTCGAGCCCCAGACCGTAAAACTCGATCTGCACCATGAACGATGCGATCGCACTCTGCCGCTCGATCCCCAGCGGGAAGCTGCCGATGAGAAACTTTTTCGCGTCCTCCAGTTCAGCGTCGCTGACCGGTTTTTCCTGGATCTCGCGAAGCTGCTGCAGTATCAAATCTATCGCCTCATTCGAACTCTGGTTCTTGGTCTGAAGGCCGACGCTGAACGCGCCCTGGAATTTGCCCGGCTCGAAACCGCTGTTGATCGAGTAGGCGAGCCCGTGCGCGCTGCGAACCACCTTCACCAGCCTCGACGAAAATCCGCCGCCGCCCAGGATGTAGTTCATCACTTTCAGCCGGTAAAAATCCGGATTCGACCGCTCAACGCCGCCGGAGCCCATCATGATGTTGGCTTGCATCACGTTCCGATCGATCAGTTTCACATGCAAACCGGGCACGACGTTGATCGGCGCGGGCTCAGCCTGAGGCGCGACGGAACCCGTTAGGCCCGCCAGTTCTTTCTCAAGTGATACTTTAACTTCGTCGGCGTTCACGTCGCCGGCCACCGCGATGATCGCGCCGCCGAGCTTGTAGTAGTCGCGATAAAATCCGCGCACGTCGTCATTGGTGAGCTTCGCCACCGACTCCGACGATCCCGCGCCCGGATGTCCATACGGCGAGTCGCCGAACAGGTCTTTGGTGAATTCCACGTCCGCGGTGTAGCCCGGTTGCTCTTCCGCCGATTTTATTTCCGCGACCTGCTCCGCGCGTTTGCGTTCGATATCAGCGTCGCGCAGTCCCGGCTCCGTCAAAATTCCCGCCAGCAGTTTCAGCGTCTCGGCCTGGTACTTCTTCAGCGACGTCATCGCTCCCGTCGAGTAGTCGCGGCCCGCCGCCACTGCGACCGAGCTGCCCATGAAATCGACTTTCTGATCGAACTCCGGCGCGGTGAGTTCCCTGGTGCCCTGCGAAAGGCATCGCGCCGTCAAGTCGGCCAGCCCTTCCTTGCCCTTGGGATCGCGCCTCGTTCCCGCGTCGAACTCGATCATCATCGTCACCATCGGCAGCTGATGCTGTTCCGAGACGAGCAGGGTCGCGCCGTTGCTCAGCGTCATCTTCTTGATGTCGAGCGCATGCGACGGCGTGGCCGCCAAGACCAACGCCGCCATCGCCGCGACACTCGCAAACATTTTCATCCGCATCGTCGCGCCGCTCACCGCAATTCTCCGCCGCTCAGTCCGCCGCCGCTGTGATTCAGCACTCCCGTCGGCACCAGTACGCCTTGAGTCATGTTGGACGCGACCAGGTAAGTCTTCGCGACCCGCTGTACGTCAGCCGCTGTCACCTTGTCGATTCCGTCGAGATACTTATCGACCATATGGTAGTCGCCGAGCATTTCGTACACGCCCAGCATCTCGGCCTCGCGCATGACCGAGTCCTGCCCGAACACAAATTGCGCCTGCTCCAGATTCTTGGCCTTCTGCAATTCCTCCGCGCCTACCGGAGCATCGCGCATCGCGGCGAGTTCCTTCTCGACTTCGACCTGCGTATTGGCCGCCGTCACGCCGGGCCGCATCTGCGCCGACACGATGAACAATCCCGGATCGAACGACGTCATGTCGTAGCCCGCGCCGATATCGACCACCATCTGCTTCTCTACGACCAGCTTCTTGTAGAGCCGCGAGCTCTGCCCGTCGCTCAGAATTTCCGACGCCACTTCGAGCGCGTAGCTGTCCGGGCTGGAGATATTCGGCACGTGATACGCCTCTTCGAACGCCGGCAGGTTCGCCGCATGTTGCAGCTCGACGCGCCGGGTTCCCTCTTGTGGCGGCTCGAGTTCCGTCACCGGCGGCGCCTTGGGGCCGTTCTTGATTCCCGCGAACGCCTCGCTGATTTGCTTCAGCACCTGGTCCGCGTTGAAGTCGCCGACCGCCACGATCAGTGCGTTTTGCGGCGAGTAGTAAATCTTGTGATACGCCATCGCGTCCGCCAGCGTCAGGCCGTCAACGTCGTGGAACCATCCGATCACCGGCCAGTGGTACGGATGCGCCGCATAGGCCTGCGCGCGTACCATCTCGTCGAGCGCGTCCTCCGGATTGTCGTCCGTGCGCAAGCGCCGTTCCTCGAGCACGACGTGCTTCTCCTTGTCGAAATCCTTGGGCTCGAAGTTGCCCATCCGATCGGCTTCGAGCGTGATCGGTACGTCGATATGATCCTTGTTGATCGTCTCGAAGTAATCCGTGAAGTCCGATTCCGTGAACGCGTTATCCTCGCCGCCGTTCTGCTGGATTATTTGCGAAAACTCTTCGGGTCCGAGCTTCCTGGTGCCCTTGAACATCAGGTGCTCGCACAGATGCGACAGGCCCGTCTTGCCGAAGTGCTCGTTGCGCGAGCCGACGCGGTAGAAGACGTTAAACGTCGCCAGCGGCGCCTTGTGATTCTCGAGCACCAGCACTTTGAGCCCGTTGGGCAGCGTCTGGGCCTTGACCGCGTCCGCAATTCCCGCGCGCGCGGGAACTGAAGAGGCTAGGCATAGAAGGGTACCGAGCGCCGCCATCGGAACGAGACGGCGATGATTGCCAAAGATCGTGATGCGCATAGCTATGAGATCATCTAAGTCTGCCGCTCACCAGCAAGTCAAGGAATCAAAAATTCAAACGAGGGACCCGGATCTTTTTCGATGCGGGGCGATTCGACTTTGCTCGGGCCCGCCGCGCCAAGCTTGCTCGACGCTCTGTTTGTGTAGTCTTGAGTGCGAGTTCACCTATGAGCGTCACTTCGACAGCATCCGCTTTCGATTCTCTGGTTTCTCACCGCGCTCCAGCATCGGCTCGACGTTGCCCGTGATCAGGCGCGCGCCGCGATCGTTGCGGACGTACGTCCACGCCCATTCGACGATCACGATGAACCGGTTGCGAAATCCGATCAGAAAGAAAATGTGCACGAACAGCCACATCAGCCATGCGACCAGGCCGCTGAGATGCAGCCCTGCTATGTCAGCGACGGCAGCGGCTTTGCCAATCGTCGCGAGAGTACCCTTGTCGCGGTAGTGAAACGGCAACGTCGGCTCACCATGAATCAGGCGCGTGACGTTCCTCGCCGCATGCCGCCCTTCCTGCATCGCGGCCGGCGACAAACCCGGCACCGGTTTCCCGTCCGACGAGATCGACGCCAGATCGCCAATCACGAACACGCTGTCGGCTGCTGGGACCAAAAGATCCTGATTCACGATTACGCGGCCCGCGCGATCCAGCTTGACGTCGGCTCCCAGAGTCTTGCCCAGCGGCGACGCTGCGACGCCTGCCGCCCAGATTACCGTGCGCGAGTCGAGCCGCGCGCCGCCATGCATGACGCCGCGATCGTCGACTGCTGTCACCGGAGAATCCGTGATGACCTCGACGCCCAGCCGCTCCAGTTGCCGCCGCGCGCTCGCCGACGATTCGGGAGACATCGCGGGCAGCACGCGCGGGCCCGCCTCTATAAGAATTATGCGCGCGTTGCCGGGATCGATTGTTCGAAAATCGCGCTCGAGCACGCGCCGCGAAATCTCCGCGAGCGCGCCCGCCATCTCGACCCCCGTCGGCCCGGCGCCGATTATCACGAACGTCATCCAGTTCGCGACTTCCGCCGCGTCGACCTCGCGCTCGGCCGCTTCGTACGCGACCAGCACGCGCCGCCGTATCTCGACCGCATCTTCGAGCGTCTTCAACCCGGGCGCCGCTTCGAGCCATTCGTCGTGCCCGAAGTACGAATGCGTCGCGCCGCTCGCGACGATCAGATAGTCGTACGCCACTTCGCCGTCCGCTAGCTGCACGATCTTCCGCCGCGTGTCGATCGACACCGCCTCGCCAAGAATCACGCTGGCATTGCCCTGGCGCCGCAGTATCCGTCGTATCGGCGACGCGATGTCGCTCGGATTCAGGGCCGCCGTCGCAACCTGGTACAGCAACGGCTGGAACAGGTGATGGTTGCGCCGATCGATCATCGTGAGCCGCACCGGCGCGTGCTTGAGCGCCCGCGCCGCCGCGATCCCGCCGAACCCACCGCCGATGATCACGACATGCTTTGCGGATGATGCCACAGCGTCTACGATCCAGAGCGTATCTCTGCCGCTCGAGCGGATCGAATACTCTTAAGCGCCGCGTCGCTATCGGGTAAGGTCAACGCTCTCGTCATGAACGCAATCCTGTTGGTCGATAAGCCTGCCGGAATTTCGTCGGCGGAGGTGGTGCGTCGCGTCAAATCGCGCGTGAAGCCGGCCCGCGTCGGACATCTCGGGACGCTTGATCCGTTCGCGACGGGCTTACTGCCGATCATGATTGGCGAGGCGACCAAGCTCGCGCCGTTCATCGATGGCGGCGACAAGGAGTACGCGGGCCTGATCCGGCTCGGTGTCGAGACCGACACGCTCGATCGCGACGGCGCCGAAGTTCGCCGCGCCGAGGTGCCGGCAATCTCCGCCGAGAAACTCGCGCGGGTCTCTGCACAATTCACGGGCGCGATCGAGCAGGTTCCTCCCGTGTACTCGGCGATCAAACGCGCCGGCGTGCCGCTCTACCGGCTCGCGCGCCGCGGCGACGACGTCGCGCCGCCCGAAAAACGCAGCGTCAAGATCAAGCGCCTCGATCTCGTTTGCGGAGCGCCCGACACGATCCGATTCGTCACGACCTGCTCTCCCGGCACTTACGCTCGCTCGCTCGCACGCGACATCGGCATCGCGCTGGGCACGGTCGCGCATCTCGACGAGCTCCGCCGCACCCGCAACGGCGCCTTCTCGATCGCCGACGCGACGCCGCTGGCCGACATCCTCGCCGCCCTCGATTCCGGCGCGCCACTAGCCCGCCTGATTTCTCTTCGCGAAGCGCTCGTCGGCTTCCCTGAGTTGGTCGTCGATACCACCGCTGAAAAGCGCCTCCGCAACGGCGACTCGCGCGCACTTGATTCTCAGGTTCCCCCGAACGGACCGCTCTTCAAAGTGATATCGCAGGGCGGCGAACTGATCGCAGTAGCGCGGGCAACCTCACGCGTGACCGCGATAGTCGAGCGCATCTTCAATCCCCCCGATTGAGAGCGAAAGGTTGTCCTCAACATTTCGCGCCTAATACTGGGTGCAGGGTCACCCTGCCGAACGACGCGTGAAACCCACCGCGGGTTTCACATACAATCAAGTTCCTTCCTTTCCGCCCATTTTCCCGCGCCTTTACTCCCCGTCCCGGCTCTGTTAATTTGGGTGGGCTAAAGATAAAGGAAAAAGGGAAAGTAAGAACTCCGAATGCCTCTTCCATCAGCCCGTAAGCGGGAAGTCATCCAAGCCAACGCTCGAACCACCAACGATAGCGGCTCGCCTGAAGTTCAGGTTGCGCTGCTCTCGGCCCGGATCGACCAGTTGACCGAGCATCTCGCGGCGCACAAGAAGGATCATCACACGCGCCGTGGCCTGTTGCGATTGGTCGGCAAGCGTCGTCGGCTGCTTGATTACCTGCATTCGCGCGACTTCTCGCGCTACAAAGGGCTGATCGAAAAGCTGGGCATCCGGAGATAGGCCGCACATATTCTGCCGCGACGCCCTCAACACATCGGGCGCGCGGGCCTTGGCTGCCACTCTGGCAGGTAACAGGGCGCGTCCTCTGTGACGCCTCGCGGGCAGTGAAAAAACCGCAATCGTCGCGTGGCCTCAAATCCTCCCTCAGGTATCACTAATGTACGAAAAACTCGAAATTGATTTCGCGGGGCGCAAGCTCTCGCTCGAAACCGGCCGCCTGGCCAAGCAGGCGCATGGCAGCGTGCTTGCGACTTACGGCGATACCGTAGTGCTCGCGACCGCAGTCTCGCAGTATGAAGCGCGGCCCAACATGGACTTCCTGCCGCTCACCGTGGACTACGTCGAGAAGACGTTCGCGGCCGGCAAAATCCCCGGCGGTTTTTTCAAGCGGGAAGGGCGCGCCTCCGAAAAGGAAATTCTCACCTCGCGCCTGATCGACCGCGCGATGCGCCCGCTGTTCCCGAAGGGCTACGATCGCGAAACCCAAATTATTGTGACCGTGCTATCCGCCGATCGCGACAACGATCCCGACATGCTCTCGCTGATTGCGGCCTCGGCCGCGCTGCTGGTCTCCGACATCCCGCACAAAGGCCCGGTCGCGTCGGTTCGGATGGGCCGCGTCGAGGGCAAAATCGTCGTCAATCCGACTCACACCGAGCTCGAGGGCAGCGACGTGTCGCTCGTCGTCGCGGCGAGCCCCGAGTCGATCATGATGCTGGAAGGCGGCGCGCACATCGTTGACGAAGAGGTGATCCTCGAAGCGCTGTTCACGGCGCACGAGTCGATGCAGCCGATATTCGCGATGCAGGAAGAATTGCAACGCCGCGCGGGCAAGCCCAAGCGCGAGTTCGCGGTAAAGGAACGCGACGCCGCCCTGTTGAAGGCGGTCGAAAAGAGCATCGGCGATGGAATCGAGAAGGCGCTCGCCACCAAGGGCAAGAAGGAACGCGCCGCTGCCGTGTACGCGGTCAGTGACAAAGTTGTGGCCGAGCTTGCCGAGAAATTTCCCGAGCGCTCCAAGGAGATCGTCGACGCTTGCGACTACCTCGTGCGCACTCGCGTTCGCCTCGCAATCCTCGACGACGACAAGCGTATCGACGATCGCAAATCCACCGACATCCGCAACGTCAGCGCCGACGTGCAGGTGTTGCCACGCACGCATGGCTCCGCGGTCTTCACGCGCGGCGAGACCCAGGCGCTCGCGACCGTTACGCTCGGCACGTCGTCCGATGAACAGAAGATCGACGCGCTGCTCGGCGAGCGCTTCAAGAAATTCCTGCTGCACTACAACTTCCCCCCGTTCTCGACTGGGGAAGTGAAGTTTCTGCGCGCTCCGTCGCGGCGCGAAATCGGCCACGGCGCACTCGCCGAACGCGCGCTCTCTCCCATCCTTCCCGACGAAGCCGACTTCCCGTACACGATTCGCGTCGTGTCGGACGTGCTCGAATCCAACGGCAGTTCCTCGATGGCCACGGTGTGCGGTGGCAGCCTCGCGCTGATGGACGCGGGTGTGCCGACCAAGGCGCCGGTCGCGGGCATCGCGATGGGCCTGGTCAAGGAAGGCGACAAGGTCCGCGTGCTCACAGACATCCTTGGCGACGAGGACCATCTCGGCGACATGGACTTCAAGGTGGCCGGCACCAAGGCTGGCGTCACCGCGATCCAGATGGACAACAAGGCTGGCGGTGTGTCGAAGGACATCATGCGCCAGGCGCTCCATCAGGCGCGCGACGCGCGCTTGCACATTCTCGGCGTGATGGAGAAAGCGCTGCCCTCGGCGCGCAAGGACGTCTCCAGCTACGCGCCGCGAATCGTCACGCTGCATATCAAGCCCGACAAGATTCGCGAAGTGATCGGCCCGGGCGGCAAGGTAATCCGCGGACTGGTCGAGCAGACCGGCTGCAAAATCGATATCGAGGACGACGGCACGGTGCTGATCGCGTCGGCCGACGGGACCGCGATGGAAAAAGCGATCAGCATGATCCAGGCGATCACCGCCGAGCCCGAAGTCGGCAAAATCTATCACGGCACGGTGCGCAAGATTGTCGAGTTCGGCGCCTTCGTCGAGATAATGCCGGGCACCGACGGCCTGCTGCACATCTCGCAGATCTCGAACGACCGCATCCGCCGCGTCGAAGACGTGCTGCACGAAGGCGACGAGATCAACGTGAAGGTGCTCGACGTCGATCGCAGCGGCAAAATCCGGCTCTCGATGCGCGAAGCCGAGCAGGAACCAGGCAAGGGAAATTAGTCCGCGAATGATTCAAAAGAGCGTTATCGGAAACGGCGTGCGCATCCTTACCGAGGCGATGCCGCAGGTCGTTTCCTCGTCGATCGGCATCTGGGTCGAGAACGGCTCGCGCTACGAGGCGCCGGCCGAAAACGGCACCTCGCATTTCATCGAGCATATACTTTTCAAGGGCACCGAGAAGCGCACCGCCGCGCAAATTGCCGAGGCCTTCGACGCGGTCGGCGGCGTGCTCAACGCCTTCACCGGCAAGGAATACACCTGTTACTACGCCAAGGTGCTTGGCAAGGACCTCGAGATGGCGACCGAGGTGCTCGCGGACATTTTCCTTGACTCGGTTTTCGATCCCGACGAGATCGAGCGCGAGCGCCAGGTTGTTTTGCAGGAAATTTCCCAGGCCGAGGATACGCCCGACGATTTCATCCACGACCTGTTCACCGAAGAATTCTGGAAAGGTCATCCGCTCGCGCTGCCGATTTTCGGTTCAATCGCGACGGTAAATAAGATCGACCGCGAGCAGCTGATTTCGTTCATGGCGGAGCGCTACCGCTCAAGCCGTGTCTTCATCGCCGCGGCCGGCCAGGTCGAGCACGAGCGCCTCACCGCGAAATGCGCGGGACTGTTCGGCGGCGTCGCCGGTGACGGCAAGGTCGAAAAATTCTCGCCGCCGGTGGACAAGCCTCTCGTGCTGACGCGCGAAAAGAAACTCGAGCAGGCGCACATCTGCATTGGCGGCCCCGGCATCAGCCAGTCGCATCGCCTGCGCTACGCAGCCTACGTGCTCAACACCGCACTCGGCGGCGGGATGTCGTCACGGCTGTTCCAGGAAGTCCGCGAAAAGCGCGGCCGCGTCTACAGCATCTACTCGTTCATCTCGTCGTTCATTGATTCGGGTTACTTCGGCGTCTACGCCGGCACCAATCCCGAGTGGGTCGACGAAGTCCTCGAAGTCACAGTTGCCGAACTTCGAAAGGTAGAGCTCAACGGTCTCGAGCCAGCCGAGCTATCCCGCGCAAAAAGCCAGCTCCAGGGCAACATGCTGCTGGGAATGGAATCCACCGACAGTCGCATGAACCGCCTCGCGCGCAACGAGATCTATTTCCGCCGCGACGTCTCGCTCGAAGAATTATCGGTGGGAATCGAAGCCGTCACCAACGACAACATCGTCGAGCTGGCATCATCCTGGTTCCAACCCGACAAGCTCGCGATGGTCCTGCTAGGCGACCTCAAAGGCCGCAAAATCGGCCGCGAAGTCTTCGCCCCGCTCGCGTAATTCTTGTAGATTCCTAGATTTCGTCGCGGATTATTCTTGTCGCTATCACCAGTGCGGTGGCGCCTGCGGTGGACATCAGAATAGCGCCGATGAAGTTGTGCGCTTGCACGCCCAGCACTGCGAAGATCATTCCTCCGATCACGCCGCCCAGCAGGCCAAGCCCGACGTCAGCCATCATGCCGTAGCCGTTGCCGTTGAGAATCTTTCCGGCCAGCCATCCCGAGATAAGTCCGATTAAAATCCATGCGAACATGATTCGCCTGTCCTCCCTCTTGTTGAGCCTTCGTTGGGTAAGAGAGCAAGAGCGTTGCCATCGGGTTTTGCGATGATTGTGTATGAATCAGGTCCAAATCGGGAAGCCGCGATGCCGCGTTTCGACTGCACCGCCGTGTTGCGGCTGCGGTGCAGGTTGCGAGGTCAGGAGGTTTAGCTGAAACTTAGCGGCGCGGATGGCTGGTCGAGCAAAATTGCGGGGAGCTATTTCGGGATTTGGCGAGGTTGCTGCGCGAGCGCATCTGGCTGGATGGCGTACGCGCGAGAATGTTGCAATCGCAGCGATCCATGATCCGATCTCGGAGCGCCGTCACGAGGCGATTCGACTCATCAAGAATGTCCGCGTGTATGACGACCTCGAACTGATGCTCGATGGTGAGGCGCTCGATTTTGTCGATGTCGCGAGTCCGCCGGGATTGCATCACGTGGCCGTGCGCGCGGCGCTTGCCGCCGGGGCGCATGTGCTCGTCGAGAAGCCGCTTGCGCTCACGCTTGGCGAGTTCGATGAGCTTGCTGCGCTCGCCGCTGAGAAGCGGCGCGTCTTGATGTGCGTGCACAATTGGAAATACGCGCCTGCTTATGCGGTTGCGCGCCGAGCGATTGAAGACGGGAGGCTGGGCGCTATTCGGTTCGTATCGATCGATCGGCTAAGGACCGAGCCTGCCGGTGCTGGCGGCAGTGGTGCGAAGTGGCGGGCGTTGGCGGCGTCGGGTGGCGGGATTCTGATCGATCACGGATGGCACGTCTTCTACCTGATGTATTGGCTACTCGGCGGAGAGCCGCCCGCGTCAGTTTCGGCGCGGCTCGAGTCGTCGGCTGGCGTCGATGTTGACGACGTGGCCGACGTGCGAATCAGTTTCGGGAGTGGAGCGTTATCCCGGGCACACCTTTCGTGGCGCGCGCCGGTTCGCCGGACTTCGGCGCTTATCTATGGAGAGCGCGGCAGTCTCGAGATTGAAGGAGATCGCGTGATGCTTACCGGTCGGTCGGGGAAGGTTGAAGATTTGTCTGTCGCCGACATGGCCGACGATTCGTACCATTCGGCATGGTTCGCTGGAGTGGCGGCGGAGTTCGAGCGAGCGGTCGCCGAAGGAACCGATTCGCCCGTCGCAAACCGCAACCTAGCCGAGGCGCGTGTTGCGCTGATGCTAATCGATGCGGCGCGGAAATCGTCTATCAACAACGCTCTTGAAATGAAACTCTAGTAAAATCGGATAGTTAGCGCGAATTCGCGGCCGTAAGCTGTTTTGGCTCGCGCTGACCGACTGACCGCTCGGACTGTCACTCTTGACTTTCGAGAGTGTGACGGTAAAGTTTCCATTGACCGAATGGTTAGCCGGATTTTCGAGACGCAAGGATTACGGCGGCTCGAATCAGCGGGCATTGGGCGGATTTTCGTGGCTACGGGCGACGACAGGAGTAAGGCGGGGAGTCAGAGCGGAGATATGGGCGTATCGCAGATCAAAGTGGGTATCGCAGGGCCGCGCGCACAGTCGCAGGATTCGCGCGACGAGATCCTGAAGGCCGCGATGCAGCTGTTCGCCAATCGCGGCTTCCATGAGACGTCGATGTCTGAAGTGGCGCGCGAGGCGCGCGTCAGCAAGGCGCTGATTTTCTGGCATTTCAAGACCAAAGAAGAGCTGTTCGTCGCAGTGCTGAACCGTCTGCTCGAGCCGTACTTTATCGACTTCGCCGAAGAAGCGGCGGCGATGGACGAACGCCAGCAGATTCTTAAGCTGGTCGAGTCGTACTTGTCTTTCGTGCGCGACAACGCCAGCTCGGTGCGTTTTTTTCTGGCGCAGATGCTCCACGATCAGAAGTTGTCCGAGGGTCTCAACGAGCAGGTGCTGAAGCTCTACAGCGGATATCGCGCGATGCTGGTCGAGCTGATCTCGAGTGCGCAGCAGAAGGGAATCTGCGTGCGGCGGACGTCGCCGGAATCGGCAGCGGCGTTCCTGTTGTCGGCGCTGAACGGATTGCTGATCGAATATTTGTTCATGGGTGCGAACGCGATCGACCCCGAAGGGGCGGTGGCGATGGTGGGCGAGTGGTTGTTCGGTCCGTCGGGGACATCTTCATCGGAGGGCGGCGGCGCGCCGTCCGCCTGACTTTTTTCTTCAACACGATCCAGGAGAACGCACAGGCATGCGCATTCCGCTGAGACAAATGATCGACTTGGGCCGCTACATGCGCGCGAAGAAGCGGGCGGGTGAAAAATATTTTCCACTGGTGCTGATGCTCGAACCGCTGCATGCGTGCAACCTCGCGTGTATCGGATGCGGGCGAATCGTCGAGTACAAGGACACGATTCGCGACATGATGCCGCTCGACGAGGCTCTGCATTCTGCCGAAGAAGCCGGCGCGCCGATCGTGTCGATCTGCGGCGGCGAGCCGCTGATGTACAAGCATATCGCGGCGCTGACGCGGGGACTGATCGAGGATCAAAAGCGTCACGTGATGATCTGCACGAACGCGATCCTGCTCGAGCGATTCGTCAAGCAGGTGCCACCTAGTCCCTATCTCAGCTTCAACCTGCACCTGGACGGGATGCGCGAGACCAACGATCGCGTGTTGTCCAGGGAGGGGCATTTCGACATCGTCGTCAAGATGATCAAGATGCTGAAGGAGAAGGGCTACCGCGTGCAGACCAACACCACGGTCTTCCGCGAGACCAGCGGCCAGGAACTCGAGGACATGGTCAAGTACCTGACGAACCTTGGGGTCGATGGCATGCTGCTCAGTCCCGGCTATCATTACCAGGTGCTGCAGAACGACGACGAGTATCTGAAGAAGGAAGAGATGCCGGCGAAGTTCTTCAAGGTTCGCGACATGGCGAACGACTACAAGATAATCAACACGCCGATTTACCTCGACTACTTGGTCGGCAAACGTGAGATGCAGTGCAGTCCGTGGACGACGGTCACGCGCAATCCGCGGGGGTGGAAGGGGCCCTGCTACCTCATCACCAACGGGCACTACAAGACGCTCGACGAGATGCATGCGGCGACAGATTGGGAGTACTATCGAACCAAGCAGGATTTCCGCTGCCGCGACTGCAAGCTGCATTCGGGGTTCGAGGGGACGGTGGCGCTCGAGTTCGGCCAGAATCTGAAGGACTCGTGGCGGATGGTGCGGCACTACGTCGCTTGAGAAATCGCGGCCAACTCGTGAACCCTCTCACACCGAGGGAATCTTCGCGCGCGAAAAATTCAGGTTTTCAGAGCAGCGTCACCCGCATCTGGATAAGAGACGAGACGTGTTCGACTTGCACAGCTATTTGAAAGAGCGCGCGCAACTGATTGAGCGGGCGCTTAGGCAAAGCGTCGGGGAACCTACGGGCTCCGCGGCGCGCTTGTATGAGGCGATGCGCTACTCGCTGCTGGCGGGCGGCAAGCGGCTGCGGCCGGTACTCGCGCTCGCGTCGTGCGAGGCGGTCGGCGGCAAGGTCGACGCCGCGATGGGGCTGGCGTGCGCGGTCGAGATGATTCACACCTACTCGCTGATTCACGACGACCTGCCGTGCATGGACGACGATGATATCCGCCGCGGGTGCCCGACCAATCACAAGGTTTACGGCGAAGCGATCGCAACGCTCGCGGGTGACGCGCTGCTGACGGACGCATTCAAGGTTCTCGCGTTGTCGGCGGACAGGAGCGCGTCACCGGCGCTCGTGCTCGAGACAGTTGCGGAGCTGGCGGCCGCGGCGGGCTCCAGCGGGATGGTCGCGGGGCAGGTGATCGATCTGCTCGGCGAGGGCAAGTCGAAGACGGTCGAGGAACTCGAAGAGCTGCACGGCAAAAAGACCGGCGCATTGTTTCTGGCGTCGGTGCGCGGCGGCGCGCGTCTCGGCGGCGCGAGCGCGTCGCAGATCGAGTCGCTCGACGCGTACGCGCGCGCTCTCGGGCTGGCGTTCCAGGTCGTCGATGATTTGCTCGACGTTCAAGGCACGCCCGAGCAGATGGGTAAGCGCACGCAAAAAGACTTCGAGCGCGGTAAGGCGACCTATCCGGCGATTCTTGGAATCGAGCGCTCCATGGATTTGGCGCGCGAGCTCGAAACGCGGGCGCATCGCGCGCTGCAACGATTCGGCGATCGCGCCGACGCTCTGCGGCATATCGCGACATTCGTCGTGGAGCGCAAGCTGTGAGCGCGCTCGAAGCATCCGCGAAAATCGCGCGGACGCATTCGCGCCAGGCCGTGCTGGTCGAGCCGGGGCGCCTCGAGTTGCGTAACTACGTCGCGCCGCATCCCGGACCCGGCGAGTTGCTGATTCAAATTCGTTGCGCGCTGAGTTGTGGCACCGATCTGAAAACATTTCGGCGCGGACATCCGGTGTGGAAGCTTCCGATGCCGTTCGGCCACGAGTTTTCCGGCGTCGTGATGGAAGCGGGCGAGGGTGTGACCGCGTTCAAGGCCGGCGACGAGATCATGGCGGCGCCGACCGCGCCGTGCGGAATTTGTTTTTACTGCCAGCACGGGCAGGAAAATCTTTGCGACGATGCGCTCGGGCGGATGGTGCACGGCGGTTACGCCGACCTGCTGCTGCTGCCGGCGCATGTTGTCGCGCGCAACACCTTTATCAAGCCTGCGGATCTGCCGTTCGAGGAAGCCGCGCTGCTCGAACCGCTCTCGTGCGTGGTGCATGCGCAGGAGATGGCGCGCCCGGAAAAAAACGAAACCGTCGTAATCATCGGCGGCGGCGCGTTCGGGCTGCTGCACATGCTCGTCCTGAAGGCGGCCGGCGTGCGCGAAGTGGTGGTCGTCGGGCGGGGGATTAAGCGCCTGAAGTGGGCGGAGGACTTGGGCGCGGACCGGGTCATCGATGCGGCCAGCGTCGACGCTGCCTCGGAAATCGCGCGGCTTAACGGCGGCTTCGGTCCCGACCTCGTGATCGAATGCACCGGGCATGTCGAAGGATGGCAGGATGCGTTCGCGCGGGTGCGGCGCGGAGGGCGGGTGGTTTTCTTTGGCGGATGTCCGTCGGGCACGGCGCTGAGCGTCGATACGCGGCGGATGCATTACGACAATCTGACGTTGATGGCGCCGTTTCATTTTCGTCCGCGTGACGTGCGTCGCGCCTACGAATTGCTGGCGGGGCGCGCATTGAATGCGGGCGCGCTCGTCAACGCGCGCATGCGGCTGGGCGATTTGGCCGAAGTGTTCAAGATGCTCGAGCGCGGCGCGGTTTTGAAGTGCGCCGTGATTCCATGAAGGATGAAATATGAGTCAGGCTGTTGAAATTGGAAACACGGCAATCGCGATGTCGCCGCACGACGAGTTCGTCGCGAAGATTGACTACACCGTCGATCGCGCCCAGCGCGCGCTGCTCGCGCTGCAAAAGCCCGAGGGCTACTGGCACGCGCCGCTCGAGGCCAACGCCGAGATGAACGCGGAGTTCATCATCTTCAACCATTTTATGGACACGGTTGACGTCGAAACCGAGGCGCGCCTGAAGAAGTATCTGCTCGACACGCAGAGTCCCGACGGGAGTTGGGCGCTTTACCAGGGCGGCGAGGGGTATCTCTCGACGACGATCGAAAGTTATTTTGCGCTCAAGCTCACCGGTATGCGCGCAGGCGACGAGCCGCTGGCGGCCGCCCGGCGTTGGATTCTGTCGAAGGGCGGAATCGTGAACTGCGGCACGCTGGCGCGATTTTACCTGGCCTCGATGGGGCAGATCACCTGGGACGCCACGGCCGCACTGCCGGTCGAAATCTCACTCTTCCCGAACTGGTTCCCATTCAACATTTACGAGCTTGGTTCGTGGGCGCGCGGAACGCTGATGGGACTGATGATGCTGCAGGCGGCGCGTCCCGAAAAAAAGATCGATTACCAGCGCGGAGTGCTCGAGCTGTACATCGAGCCGCCGCATTTCACGAAGTTCAAGCAGCCGCGCGGAAAAAAATTGTTGTCGCTGCGCAGTGCGCTGAACCTCGCCGACAAGGCTCTGCGCTTCTACGATCGGCACAAAATAAAATCTCTACGCGCCCGCGCGCTGCGCCACACGGAAGAATGGCTCCTCGATCATCAGGAGGCCAACGGCTCGTGGGGTGGAATCGAGCCATGCTACCTGCTGAGCGCGATGGCTCTGAAAGCCAACGGCTACCGCAACGACCATCCAGTACTGAAGCGGGCGATCGAGGCCTCGCAGGAACTGATTTGGCACTTCGGCGACTACGATTTGTATATGCCGTGCGTGTCGGTCAACTGGGACACCGGCCTCGCGGCGCGCGCGTTGCTGGACTCAGGATTGCCGGGCGACCATCCCGCGATGAAGCAGACCTCGCAGTGGCTCATCGATCACCAGATTTTCAAGAAGGGCGATTGGTCGGTGAAGCGGCCCGCCCTCGAGCCGGGCGGATGGGCATTCGAGTTTTACAACGACTGCTATCCCGACGTGGACGATTCGGCAGTGATCCTGTCGATAATGGCCGACTCAAAGGCCGATGATGCTGCGGCCAGGGAGCGCGCAATTCGCACCGGCGCGAACTGGGTGATGGGAATGCAATCGAAGGACGGAGGCTTCGCCGCGTTCGACGCTGACAACGATTCGACGTGGCTCAATCATTTGCCGCTCGCGGACGTTGAAGCGGTGACCGATCCGTCGTGTCCCGATCTCACCGGGCGCGTGCTCGAGATGATGGGCGCGGTCGGCTACCGCACCGAGCATCCGGTGGCGAAACGCGCGATGGAATGGCTTAAGAAGAATCAGTCGCCGGCGGGCGGATGGTGGGGACGCTGGGGCATCAATTATATCTACGGCACATTTTCGGCGCTCTCGGGCCTGCGCGCGATCGGTGTCGATATCAACGAGCCATGGATCAAGCGCGCGGTCGCGTGGCTCAAGTCGAAGCAGAATCCCGACGGCGGATGGGGCGAAAGCCCGCTGTCGGACAAGGATCCTGCGTGGCACGGTCGCGGAACCAGCACCGCATCGCAAACGGCGTGGGCGCTGATCGCCTTGATCGCGGGCGAAGAAGGAATCAGCGAAAATGCGATGCACGGCGCGCAATGGCTCTCAGAACGCCAGAACGACGAGGACGCGTGGGACGAGCGGGAATCGACCGGCAACGGATTTCCAAATCACTTTTATCTTCGCTACCACATGTACCCGCATTACTTTCCGCTGATGGCGTTGGGGCGATTCCGAAAGCGGCTGGCGGAGACGGCGCCGCACTGAGCTGTTTGCGATGAAGGCGATTACAATTCTCGGCTCGACCGGCTCGGTCGGCGTTACGACGCTGGACGTGGTCGGGCGATTCAGCGACCGGTTTCGCGTCGTCGCAATGGCGGCGGGACGCAATCTCGATCTGCTGACGGAGCAGGTGAAGCGCTTTCATCCCGAACTCGTGTCGGTGGCGACGCCCGAACTCGCGCGCGATCTTGCGACGCGCCTCGGCGCGCAGCGCATTACGATTGTGCACGGACTCGAAGGCGCGATCGCCGTGGCAACGCATCCCGAAGCGAAGCTCGTGATGTCGGCGCTGGTCGGTGCGATGGGCTTGCAGCCGACGCTCGCCGCCATCAAGACCGGCAAGGACATCGCGTTCGCCAACAAGGAAGTGCTGGTCATCGCGGGCGAGCTGATCACGGCGGCGGTGCGCGAGAATCGCGTGCGGCTGCTGCCGGTGGACAGTGAACACAACGCGGTCTTTCAATGCCTGGAAGGACGCGGGCGCGACTCGTTGAAGCGGATAATTTTAACCGCGTCGGGTGGCCCGTTTCGCGAACTGCCGGCCGATCGTTTTGAATCGATCACTGTCGAGCAGGCGCTGAAGCATCCGACCTGGGTGATGGGCAGCAAGATTACGATCGATTCCGCGACGCTGATGAACAAAGGGCTCGAGGTGATCGAGGCGCGCTGGCTGTTCGATCTCAAGGCGGCCGAAGTCTCAGTGGTGATTCATCCGCAGAGCGTGATCCACTCGATGGTCGAAATGATCGACGGCTCGGTTATCGCGGAGATGGCGATTCCGGACATGGCGATTCCAGTCGCGTACGCACTCGCCTATCCGGAGCGGCTGCCGATGACGCATCTGAAGCCGCTGTCGCTGGCGGAAAATTCGCGGCTGACGTTTGAAGAGCCCGACCTGCGGCGCTTCCCGTGTCTGCGGCTGGCGTACGAGGCGCTCGCCGCCGGGAACACGATGACCGCGTGCCTCAACGCCGCCAACGAGGAATTGGTCGCGGGCTTTTTGGTGGGACGCGTGCGCTTCTTGGACATCCCGCGGCACATCGAGGCGGTGATGAATAGGCATCACAACTCCGCGGCGCGCACGATCGAGGATCTCCTCGAGACCGACGGATGGGCGCGAGCCGCGGCGCGCGAACTTGTCGGAGCGCGGCCGGTCGCAGCCTGAGACGATGGCAAGCGCGCAGGCCAACGTGCAGGGCGGAGCGGCGCCGTACGAATCGGGTGCGGTGCGTGACGCGTCGATACCGGCGGGAACCTTCGACGTCGCGAGCGCTTACGAATTCTGCGCGCGGATGGCGAAGTCGCACTACGAAAATTTCACCGTCGCCTCGTGGCTGATGCCGCGCGCGATGCGCCCGCACATGTACGCGATTTATGCGTACGCGCGAATGGCCGACGATTTTGCCGACGAGCATCACGACCTCGCGATGCTCGACGATTGGGAGCGCGAGCTCGATCTGGCTTACGCCGGCACCCCGCGACATCCCATATTTATCGCGCTCGCCGACACGGTGCGCCGCTTCGAGATTCCGCGCGAGCCGTTCAAGGATCTGCTGACGGCGTTTCGCTCCGACGTGAACTTCAAAGGCTTCGACACGCTCGACGATCTGCTCGGTTACTCGCGCTACTCCGCGAATCCGGTCGGACGGCTGGTGCTCTATTTGTTCGGCTATCGCGACGCGGAACGGCAGCATCTGTCGGATTTGATTTGCAGCGGGCTGCAGCTCGCAAATTTCTGGCAGGACGTTGCGGTCGATCTCGACAAAGGACGAATTTATTTTCCGCGCCGCGACATGGAACGATTTGGAGTGACGCCGGCGGACCTCGCGGCGCATACGTCGTCGCGCGAGTTCATCGATCTGATGCGTCATGAAGCGGGGGTCGCGCGCGCGATGCTCGTCGAGGGCGGCGAACTGCACAAGAGCGTAGACAAGCGGCTGCGCCGCGACATCGTGATGTTCGCGGGCGGCGGGCTCGCGATTCTGCGCGCGATCGATCGCGTCAACTACGATGTGTTCCGGATGCGTCCGGAACTGGCGAAACTCGACTACCTGAAACTTGGATGGAGCGCGATCCGTGGCCGTCTTGAAGTCTGACCGCAGCGCCGCCGGCCTCGAAGAGGCGAGCGTCCGCAACGACGCGTCGCTCGATGCCGACTATGAACGGTGCGCTCAAGTCACGCGGCGCTCGCGGTCAAGCTTTTACTACGCGTTCATTTTGTTGCCGCCCGAACGGCGCCGCGCTCTCCACGCCGTCTATGCGTTCTGCCGTTTCATCGACGATATCGCCGACGACGAAGCGATTCGCGAGCCTGCGCTGCTGCTAGAGCGATGGCGCGAGGAACTCGACCGCGTCTATGCAGGCGCACCGACTCGCGCGCTCTCTCGTGCGCTCGCCGACAGCGCGCGGCGATTTAAAATCCCGCGCGAGTTGTTCGAGGAAATCATCAACGGCGTCGAGATGGATCTCTCGCGCAAGCGCTATCAGACCTGGGACGTGCTGCGGCCGTACTGCTATCGCGTCGCGTCGGCGCTCGGCCTCATCTGCATCGAGATATTCGGCTACCGCAATCCGTCGGCCAAGCTGTACGCGGAGAACCTGGGGCTGGCGCTTCAATTGACGAATATTCTGCGCGACGTGCGCGAGGACGCTGAGCGCGGACGAATTTATTTACCGTTGGAGGACCTCGCGCGATTCAACGTGAGCGAGGAGGAAATTCTCGGCGGCGTGTACTCGCCCAACTTCGTCAGGCTGATGGACTTCGAGGCTAGACGCGCGCGGGAGCTTTACGCGCTGGCGCAGAGCGAACTTGCGCCGGAAGATCGCGCAACCCTGCTGACGGCAGAGGCGATGCGGCTCATTTACGCCGCGCTGCTCGAGCGAATCATCAAGTCGAACTATCGCGTGCTCGACCGCCGCCACAGCCTGTCCGCACCGCACAAACTCTATCTGGTCGGACGCGCGTGGGCCGAGGGACGCTTCAGCGCCCTGCGCGGATAAAATGGCATCAGCAACGAAAGATGCCGTCGTGATCGGCGCCGGCTTCGCCGGACTGAGCGCCGCGGTCGCGCTCGCCGAGCGCGGCGTGCGGGTCACGGTGCTCGAAGGCAAACCCGCGCTCGGCGGGCGCGCATATTCGTTCGTTGACGCGGACACTGGCGATTTCGTCGACAACGGACAGCACGTCCTGATGGGTTGTTACACTGAGACGCTCGACTTTCTCGAGCGAATCGGCGCCCACGGCCAGTTGGTGTTTCGGGAGGATCTGGAAATCGAAATGCTCGCGGGTCCCGGCCAGAGCGCGGTTCTGAAAACGGCACGGCTGCCCGGCCCTCTGCACATGACGGCCGCGCTGCTCGGCTATCGGCATCTCAGTATGGCGGAGCGGATCAGCGTTATGTGCGGCGGACTTCGCCTGCTCGCGATGAAACGGTTCGGCGGCGGCGAACTGCGCAATCTCACTGTCGCGCAGCTTATGGACCGTCTCGGACAATCGGAACACGCGCGCCAATGTTTCTGGTACCCAATGTCGATCGCCACGCTCAATGACGTGCCGGAAGCATCGTCGGCGCAACTGTTGGCCGAGGTTCTCAAGCGCGCATTTTTTTCGCGCCGCCGCGACTCGGCGTTCGTTTATTCGCGCGTCGGGCTGAGCGACCTCTACTGTTCGGGCGCCAAACAATTGATCGAGCGCGCCGGCGGAACGGTCGTTTCGCATTCGATCGTCGAGATGCTGGAACTCGGCGCGCGCGGCCATGTCGCAAGCGTGCGGCTGCGCGACGGGCGTCGAATTGAGGCTTCGAATTTCATCAGCGCAGTGCCGGCGCCCCAGTTATTGCGGCTCCTCCCTGAAAACGCGGTGGCGGATCCATTTTTCTCGCGCTTAACGGGCCTTTCGAGCTCGCCCATCATCTGCGTCCACGTATGGCTCGATCGCGAAGTGACTAATTCACCGTTCATCGGCTTTATCGGCACTACTACTCAATGGCTATTCAACAAACGCCGGATATTCGCGCAACGCGGCGAGGCGCATCCGGGTTACTTGAGCTTCGTGATCAGCGGTGCGCGGAAGCTGGTGGATCGCAGTAACCAGGAAATCCTCGATATCGTGATCAACGATCTTCACGCGATGATACCCGCGTCGCGCACGGCCACCGTCGTGAAGTCACTGGTGCTCAAGGAGAAAAACGCCACGATGGCGCCGGACCTGCGGTCTCATCAGTTGCGTCCGACCGCGAACACGCCGATCGCCAATTTCTTTCTGGCCGGCGACTGGATACAGACAGAACTGCCGGCCACGATTGAGAGCGCCGTGATTTCCGGACGGGCCGCGGCCGGCGCCGTCATCGCACGGACCGCCGAATAGCTATTGGCTAATCGAATGACTACTAAGTTAGCGCTGGTCACGGGTGGAAACGGTTTCGTCGGATGCCACGTCGTGCGCGCGCTGCTCGCTCGTGGCGATCGCGTGCGAGTGCTCGCGCGCGAGAATGCGGATTTGAGCGCGCTCGTCGGTCTGCCGGTCGAGATCGTGTACGGCGATCTCCGATACTTCGATTCCGTCGCGCGCGCCGTGACCGGATGCAACGAGGTTTATCACGTTGCCGCCGACTACCGGCTGTGGCTGACCGATCCGGCGCCGATGTATGCGACCAACGTCGCGGGCACTGAGTACGTTATCCGGGCCGCAACCGACGCCGGAGTTTCGCGAATCGTTTACACCAGCACGGTTGGAGCTCTCGGGATTCCCCATCGGGGAGTGGGACGCGAGGACACACCGTCGTCGCTCGCTGATATGCCGGGTCATTACAAGCGATCGAAGTACATGGCCGAGCAGGCGGCGCTGGAGGCCGCGCGTGTAGGCGCGCCGGTGGTGATCGTGAATCCATCGACGCCCATCGGCGCGCTCGATCTCAAGCCGACTCCGACCGGCAGAATCATCGTGGACTTTCTGAATCGGCGGATGCCCGCATACGTGGAGACCGGGCTTAACATCGTCGGTGTTGCGGACGTCGCGCGCGGCCACCTGCTGGCGGCGGAGCGCGGCCGTGTCGGCGAGAAATATATTCTCGGCGGCGAAAATCTCACGCTCAAGGAATTTCTCGGGCGGCTCGCGGCGACTTCCGGGATGCCTGCGCCGAAGATGAGAATTCCCTACGCGGTGGCGTTCGGCTATGCGCTCGGTGCCGAAGCGTTTGCACGCACCGTCACGCGTCGCGCGCCGCGCGCCAGCCTGACCGAAGTGCGGATGGCGCGAAAGAAAATGTTCTTCGACTCGTCCAAGGCGCGCGCGGAACTTGGATACTCGCCGGGGCCGATCGAAGCGGCGATAGGGACAGCTATCGAATTTTTCAGCTCCAGAGGGCCGGCGAAGAGCGCCTCGTAAGCCTGGCGATGCATCTGCTGCTATCCACGATCGCGCTGCGCCCGTACGTTTTCATCTTCCTCGCTAGCTATTTGTTTATCGCGATCGTGAACTTCGGTCTGCGCACGACGCTTTTGTTCACGGTGCTTACCTACGCCGTGTCGCTGGCATGCGAGTGGTCGTCGGTCCACAACGGATTCCCGTTCGGCCTGTATCATTATATCGACGCCACTCGCACCCGCGAGATTTGGGTCTTCGGCGTTCCCTTCATGGACTCGCTGTCGTTCACGTTTCTCGCTTTCGCCAGCTACACGGTTGCGCTGTTGCTCAGTTCGCCACTGTATCGGCGGGGCGGTGACGTCCGAATTCTCGACACCTGGGAAATTCGCCGGGCGCCGCGAGTATGGTTGATGGCGGCGCTGTTCATGGTGATGGTTGATATGGTCGTCGATCCGCTGAGCGTGCTCGGCGACAGATGGTTCCTCGGCAAAGTATTCTGGTACGACCCGCCGGGACCGCACTTCGGCGTGCCGATCAGCAACTACTTGGGATGGTATTTCGTCGCGGCGATTACGATCGCGATTTTCCAGTGGCTCGACGCGACGCTCAATCGTGGTTCGACCAGGCCGGCGGGTCTCCTTCCCGCGATGCGCTCGCGCGCGCTACTCGGTCCGGCGCTCTACGCGGGAATCGTGACCTTCGGAATCACGATGCTGTTTCGAATCGGCGCGCCTAATATCGGATGGGCCGGCGTGTTCATTTACCTGCCGTTCGCGGTTCTCGCGATTCATATTCTGACTCGCCGCGAATCCTGGGGCGACGACGCGGCTATCGAGCGCCACCTCGCCGACTTTTCCTACGAGCGAGATCTTACAGTCTGGAAGCCATCGAGCGCACGCAAGCACGAGCTGCACCGCGCGACGGCCTAACGGCGCGCTTCCAAATCTTCGCCGAGTGTGGCAAGCGTCGGTCATCGAGCTACGACCACGCAGGCGAGGTGATTTAGCATGCTGCTCAAGGACAAGGTCGCTTTGATTACGGGTGCCGGTTCGGGAATCGGGCGTGCGAGCGCGATTCGGTTCGCGAATGAAGGCGCGAAGGTGATGGTCGCCGACGTGCGCGCGGAGACCGCGAGCAATACCGCGGCTGAGATCGAGAAGGCCGGCGGCGTCGCGAAATCCGTCTCAGTGGATGTGCGCGTCGGCGCTGAAGTCGAGCGCATGGTCAACGAAACGATCCGCGCATTCGGCCGCCTCGACATCCTGTTCAACAACGCCGGCGTCTTCGTGCCCAAAAACGTCGTGGACACGAGCGAGGAAGAGTGGGACTGGGTCGTGGACGTGTGTATGAAGGGCGTATTTTTCGGCTGCAAGTACGCGATCCCGCAAATGATCAAGCAGGGCGGCGGCGTGATCATCAACACCGCCAGCGGCGCGGGCATCGAGGGCGTGCCGAATCTCGGCGCCTATCAGGCGGCAAAGGGCGGCGTCGTGATCATGTCGAAGGGAATCGCGCTCGACTTCGCGCGCCACCAGATTCGATGCGTGTCGATTTGCCCCGGCGTCATCGAGACGCCGATCGCCGAGAATTGCAACACCGTTCCCGCCGGCGCGTCGCGGTTGGTGTGGGAGCGCACCGGCAACATGCATCCGCTGGGGCGCAATGGGAAGCCGGAAGAGGTTGGCGCGCTGGCTGCGTTCCTCGCGTCGGACGAGGCGGGGTTTATCACTGGCATCGCGGTCCCAATTGACGGCGGCTTCAGCGCGGGCGCTTTCGCTCCGCCGGCGCGGGAGCACGCTTAGCGGCGGGATGAACCTTGTCCTCGTGCGCGATTGCCGTGAGTGCGTCCGCGATCGAAGCCGCTGCGCGCGAGAGGTTTCGCATCATCCGCGGCAGCTTGAGCATCGTCGCCGGATTGCGGATCAGATACGAGGTCGCGGTGAGCGGCCGCACATTGCCGTCCTCATCTGCCATCTCGGCCCCAAAGATTTCGTCGTCAACTTCGTCAAGCACAGCGCGAATCGCGACGAAGGGAAGTCCGCGCGCGGCGGCTTCCGCGGCTATCGCGCCTGTTTCCATGTCCACCGCGATCGCGCCGGTGCTTTCCTTGGCGCGGCGTTTCTCGGCGCCCGTCGCGAGCACCTGATGCGATGTCAATATCGCGCCGCTCGAGTAGGCAATCCCCGCGCTCGCAAGCGAGCGCCCGACCGCGCGGATGTGCGCATCACCCACCACCGCCACTTGTTCGGTCATCTGCCCGTCGGCATGAATCGTCAGCACGCGATCGGCGAGGACGAGATCGCCCGGCTTCAGTCCGCTCGAAAGTGCACCAACGACGCCGGTTCCGATCGCCAACTGTGCTCCGGGTATCAGATCGAACGCGCGCCGCGCGGCTTCGGTTGCGCGGCGGTGTCCGATTCCGTGTCCGACCACGGCAAACTCCTTGCCGCCGATCTCTGCGCGGAAGCCATGCAAGCCGTCGAGGGCGAGCTGCGTGCGATTGCGCAGCCGGCGCTTGAACGGCGCGATCTCTCGCGCGAACGCGTAAAAGAGAAGAATCAATTTCGTGATCTCACTCTGGCATTCCGCAACGACGCTTGAGCGAACCGACCGATACTAGCAAAATCGTGCTCGTGTTTTTGGACAATCGCGGTGTCGCAGTTTGAAGCGCTTGATCGTCAACGCCGATGACTTCGGCTTGTCGCCCGAGGTCAATGCCGGCATCATGCGGGCGCATCGCGACGGAATTCTGCGCAGTGCGAGCCTGATGGTCGCGGAACCCGCCGCGCGCGCCGCCGCTGAAATGGCGCGCGACAATCCCGCGCTCGACGTCGGCTTGCATGCTGTCGTCTGCCGCGGACGCTGTCTGCTCGATGCCTCGCGACTCGGCGCCGCCGTGCGTCCGTCGGGCGAGTTCATCGACAGCCCCGTCGGCGCGGGGATGCGATATTTTTTTGATCGCTCGATGCGCGCTGCGATGACCGACGAACTGCGCGCGCAAGTCGAGCGCCATCTCGAGCTCGTCGGCTACCTCAACCATATCGACGGCCACTTGAATTTCCACGTCCATCCGCTCTTCGCTGATATTCTGGTTGACCTCGCCGTCGAATACAAAGTGCCGTGCCTCAGGCTCCCGCGCGAGCGCGTGTTGACGACGCTGCGTCTGCGCCGGGATCACGCTGCCCGCAAGCTCGTCGAGTCGTTTATCTTCGGCACGCTCTCGCGCCGAACCAGCCGCATGATGGCGCAGCGCGGCCTCATCTCGACCGACGCGCTGTTCGGACTTCACCAGAGCGGTCATCTGAGCGAGGATTACATCGTCGGCGTGCTCGATCGTATCCGCGACGGAACTACGGAACTGTATTTCCATCCGGCCGCCGATATCGGCGGAGTCCCGCCCGCGGCCGAGGCGCAACTCGAGGTCGAGATTCTCACTAGCCCGCGCGTGCGCGATGCGATCGCCCGAAACGGAATCGAGCTGATCACGTTCGCCGATCTTGCAAAAAGCAAACTCGCCGCTTGATTCAACTTTGCATCTGGCGTTGCCTGTGATTCGGCGGAACCTCTCATGCAGGAGACAACTTTCATGGCGGAGGTAAAGATTAGGCCTGCGGTGCGCGACGACCTGCCGCGCCTGACGGAAATTTACAACTACTATGTCGTTAACACGCCCATAACGTTCGACCTGGAACCGCAGACCGTCGAGCAGCGCGCGCGATGGTTCGACGAGCATGCCGGCACGCGCCGCCATCGGCTGTTCGTTGCGGAAGATGCGGGCCTGATCGTCGGCTGGGCGGGCACTGGGCCGTTTCGCGACCGGGCGGCGTACGACACGAGCGCCGAGACTTCGATCTACTGCGCGCATGACGCGACGGGGCGGGGAATCGGTGCGACCCTGTATCGCGCACTTTTCGACGCGCTCAAGAATGAGGACATCAACCGCCTGCTGGCCGGGATCACGCTTCCCAACGAGGCATCGATCAAGCTGCATCGCAAGTTCGGCTTCACCGAGGTCGGCGTCTTCAGCGAATGCGGCCGCAAGTTCGACCGCTTCTGGGACGTCGTGTGGATGGAGCGCCCGTTGCGACTCGCCGGCGAATGAATTGCTCGCGCCCCGATGCTGTTTGAACTAGGTTAAATGGTTGCGGGGCGCGCGTCCCGCAATTTTTCACGTTCACACTCGACTGGATATAAGGAAGAGAGACCAGATGCGCGATCAGGATGCGGCTCCCCTCGCTGACACTACGCAGGATTATCGCCTGCCGAAGAACGTCACGCCTAAGCGCTACGACATTCGCCTGACGCCCGACCTCAAGGCGTTCACCTTTCAGGGCGAGGTGAATATCGCCGTCGTCGTCAACGAGGCGATCGACGACGTCGTGCTGAACGCGCTCGAGCTGGAAATCGACAAGGTAGCCGCGGAGCGCGGTGCAAAATCCGTCGTCGCCAAGGCCGAGCTGGAGCCCGCGAAGGAACGCGCGCATCTCCGCTTCCCCGAGAAACTTGCTCCCGGCGAATGGAGGCTGAAGATTGCGTTCCGAGGAATCCTCAACGACAAGCTCCACGGCTTCTATCGGAGCCAGTACCAGGACGCTGCTGGCAAGACTCACGTCGCCGCCACGACGCAGTTCGAATCCACCGACGCGCGCCGCGCGTTTCCATGCTGGGACGAGCCGGAGCTCAAGGCGAGTTATAAAGTGACGCTGGTTGTCGATGAGCATCTGGCCGCCATTTCAAACGGCGGACAGGAGAGCGAGCGCAAGCTGGCGGGCGCAAAGAAGGAGGTCGTCTTCAAGGAGACGATCCCGATGTCCACCTACCTGGTCGCGTTCATCGTCGGCGAGTTCGACGCGACCGCGCCGGCCGATGCGGGCACGCCGCTGCGGATCGTTCACGTTCCCGGCAAAGAGTCGCTGACCGGCTGGGCGCGGCAGGTTGGCGTGTTCTCGCTGAAGTATTTCGCCGGCTACTACGGGCTCAAGTATCCCGGCGACAAGCTCGACCTGATCGCGATTCCCGATTTCGCCTCCGGTGCGATGGAAAATCTGGGCGCGATCACGTTTCGCGAGACCGCGCTGCTGGCCGACGAAAAATCCGCGTCGCGCGCCGAGCTCGAGCGCATCGCCGACGTGGTGTCGCACGAAAACGCGCACATGTGGTTCGGCGATCTCGTCACCATGCGATGGTGGAACGGCATCTGGCTCAACGAGGCGTTCGCCACCTTCATGGAGATGCTGGCCGTCGACGCGTGGAAGCCGCAGTGGAAGCGATGGGAGAGCTTCAGCGTCTCGCGCGCGGCGGCGATGTCAATCGACGGGCTGCGCAGCACGCGCCCGATTGAATACACGGTGCGCAGTCCCGAAGACTGCCGCGCGATGTTCGACATCCTGACCTATGAAAAGGGTGCGGCCGTGCTGCGGATGCTCGAGCAGTTCCTGGGCGCCAACGTCTTTCGCGACGGGATTCGCCTCTACCTGAACAAGCATCAATTCAACAACACCGAGACCGGCGACCTGTGGGACGCGCTCGAGGCGGCGTCGCGCGAGCCGGTGCGCAAAATGATGGACTCGTGGATCTTCCAGCCCGGCTTTCCGATCATCGAGGCGGCGCCGGCTGCCAACGGCCGCGGACTCAAGCTCTCGCAGCGCCGCTTCTTCTATCTCGCCGAGGACAACCATCAGCTCTGGCATGTGCCCGTGATGGTTCGCGCGAAGACCGACCAGGGCGGCTCGACCCACAAGGTGATTCTCACCACTGGCGAGACCACTCTCGACATCCCGGGCAAGCTTGAATGGGCGCTGTTGAACGAGGGCGGCCACGGCTTTTATCGCGTGCACTATGCGCCGGCGCTGCTCGCGGCGATCACCAGGAATCTCGGCGCGGTGCAACCGATCGAACGCTTCGGGCTGGTGAGCGATACGTGGGCGGCGACCGTCGCGGGACTTGGCCCGCTCAGCGAGTTCCTCAAGATGGCGTGGTTGTTCACCGGCGAGACCGACATCAACGTGTGGCGCGCGTTGCTCGGTGCGTTCGCATACCTCGACCTGATCGCGTCCGACGCCGACCGGCCCGCGCTGGCCGCCGCGGTGCGCGGGGTCGCCGGTCCCGCCGCCGCACGGCTGGGCTGGGAGCCGAAGTCCGGCGAGAGCGAGCTCGTGCGCCAGTTGCGCGGCACGCTCATCGGCGCGCTCGGCACGCTCGGCGACGATCCCGAGGTCCAGCAGCGCGCGCGCGACCTGTACGCGCGCTTCGAGGCCAATCCCGACCGCGCGGATCGCGACCTGATGCCCGCGCTGGTGAACATCCTCGCGCATTGCGGCGACGCCGCGCGTTACGAGGAGTTCAAGCGAAAGTTCAAAGCGCCGCGCACGCCGCAGGAAGAGCAGCGCTTCCTGTTTGCGCTGGCAAATTTCCGCAATCGAGATCTCCTGAAAAAAACCATGGAGATGACGCTGGACGGGCAGGTGCGAACCCAGAATTCGCCGTACCTGATGCATTCGCTGCTGCTCAACCCCGCGTGCCGCTACCAGGCGTGGGACTTTGCGCGCGCGCATTGGGACGAGATGATTCAGAAGTATCCCGACAACGCGCTGCCGCGGATGTGCGAAGCCGTGGTGGCGCTGCTCGATCGCGAAGACGAGGTCAAGCAGTTCTTCGGCGAGCATCGCGTGCGGCTCGGCGGCAAGATAATAGATCAGCACCTCGAGCGGCTGAGCGTCGCGGTCGGCTTCCGCCGCCGCGAAGGCGCAAACCTGGATGCAACGCTCAAGGGTTGAGCTGGCGAGACGCTGAGATCTTTCCTCGTCCGGAATCTGTTTCCGTCATTCTGAGCCGCTGCGGCGAAGAATCTCGACGGACACTCCGGCCTCCGGCGCTGGCCAGGCACGCGCTGGCGCGCGCGAGATCCTTCGCTGCGCTCAGGATGACGAAAAGAAGCGAGCTACTGTTCGAACATCCCGACCATCGCAATCACTTTACGCCAACAGACCCTTGCCCGGGACGTGGTTGACCTCCAGGCGGATGCCGTCGGGATCCTCGAACAGCACCGAATAATATCCCGGCACCCACGGGCCGTCCTCGGGCGGATGTACGATCTTTGCGCCGATCGTCTTGAGGAAGCCGTAAATCTCGTCAACATCGCCGCGCTCACGCGCACGCAGACACACGTGATGCAACCCGACGCGGCGCTGCTCGAATTTCTCCGCGCGATACGAATCGTCACATCTGACTATTCCCATCGCGGTCTTTCCGCCCACGCAGTACAGCACCTGCTCGCTGCGAATTACCGGCTTGAGTCCGAGATACATGAGCAGCTTTTCGTAGAATGGAAAGCACGCCTCGAAATTGCTGACCGTGAGCATCACGTGCGCTACGCCGTTAATTTCCATTTCACTTCTCCATTTGCCATGCCCGCAGACGCCGCAGCGTCTCCATCAAACTTCAAGTAACGCTTTAAGGTTTGGTTTTGGCGGGTTCGCAGTCGGTTCTCCTGAACTCTAAATGTTTTACGTGAAACAAACCCGCGCTCAGCGCGCCTGGATCATCCGCGCCGGCCTTGGCTGTTCGTGGCCGAGGATCGGATGCGGCCGGTACGGCTTCTCGAGCGCGGCGACTTCGTCAGCGGTGAGCTTCACATCGACGGCCGCGATCGCCTCCTTGAGATGAGCGAGCTTGGTCGCGCCGATGATGGGTGCGGTGACGCCGGGCGTCTGCAGGATCCACGCGCATGCGATTTGCGACGGCGTGACGCTGCGCTGTTTGGCGATCTGCTCGACGACGCTCAGCACTTCGAAGTCGTACTCGCGGAAGTACATATTCTTGGCGAAGTCGTCGGTCTTGGCGCGCGCCGTTGGACCGGTGCCGCCCTTGTCGCGATTGCCCGCCAGAAATCCGCGCGCGAGCGGGCTCCATGGAATCAAGCCGACGCCGTTGTCGATGCAAAGCGGATTCATCTCGCGCTCTTCCTCGCGATAGACGAGGTTGTAATGGTTTTGCATCGAGACGAACCGGTGCCATCCGTTTTCCTTCTGCAGATGAAGCGCCTTGGCGAATTGCCACGCGGCCATCGAGCTCGCGCCCAGGTAGCGCACTTTTCCGGCGCGCACCAATGAGTCCAGCGCCTCGAGGGTTTCCTCGATCGGCGTCGTGTAGTCCCAGCGGTGGATTTGGTAGAGGTCGATGAAATCCATCTTGAGGCGGCGCAGCGACGCGTCGCACGCTTCGAGAATATTCTTGCGGCTCAGCCCCGCGCGATTGAGACCCGACGCCATCGGGCCGTGCACTTTGGTCGCGACGACGATCTCGTCGCGCTTCGCCATCTCGCCGAGCCATCGCCCGGTGACCTCCTCGCTCACGCCAATTGAATAGACGTTGGCCGTGTCGAAGAAGTTGATCCCCGACTCGACGGCGGCGGCGAAGTGTTCGCGCGCCTCGTCCATCGTCAGCACCCAATCGCGCCATTTCTTGTCGCCATAGCTCATGCATCCGAGGCAGATGCGAGAGACGGTGATTCCAGTCTTGCCCAATTTTGAGTACTGCATGGTTTCTCCGAATTGTTTTTCGGGTTTTCGAATTGGAGTTCCGGGCGTTCAGCCAAAACTCCGGCGCGCGCGCTCGCGTGTCAAGGCCGAAGTGAAATGAGATCAGGCTGCGACGGGCGCGATTCTGATTTTTCGGTTGATCGAATAGAGCTGGGAAGAGCAATTTTCTACCATCTGTAGTGGTTTTGGGACGGCTCCGCTCTATGGCTAGCTTTGTTCCGTCAAAAACTATTTCTGCCGCGAGCGGGGGTCGCCCGATTTCGAGCGAGACTTGCGAGTACGGGACATCCTGGCGGTTGACCATAGCGTATGTGTAGCACGCCAAATCCGCCGGGGTCAGGCTGAACAGTTCATCCCCAAACAGTGCCTGAAATCCGAGGGCGTCAGGGCGGGGCGGGCTTGGCGACCGCGCGGTGCCGCGGGCGGACGTCGTAGCCGCGATCATGAATAAAATTTGCGCGCACGTGCGCGAACAGCACGGCGTCGATCAACACCGCAATAAAGATGACGGCGATGAAGACGTACTTTCCCGGCCGAGGCGCGTCGCTCGTGGCCATAAGAATCATTAATAGCATGACGGCGGTTTTTGACATGCTATTTCCTTGCCTCGGCCAGCATATTAGGATGCTGGCAATCCCGCTGGCCGATTGGTCAGGCGGCGCCGGAGGGAGTCTATGCGGGTTCTATTCGTACATCCGAGTCCGCTTATGTACAGCGAGATTTATTTGCGGCTCGAACCGCTGGGGATGGAGCGGGTGGCGGCGGCAACGCGCGCGGCCGGCCACGACGTGAGGATTATCGACCTGCAGATTTTCAAGCATCGCGATCTATTCGCCGAGATCGAGAGCTTCCGCCCCAATGCGGTGGGGTTCTCGCTCAACTATCTCGCCAACGTGCCCGAGGTGATCGATCTCGCCAAAGACGTGAAGCGGTTGAGGAAGGATATTTTCGTCTTCAGCGGCGGGCACAGCGGCTCGTTCGTCGCGGACGAAATCCTCGAGCATGCGGGAGGCGCGATCGACGCGGTCATCCGCGGCGAGGGCGAGACGGCGACGCCAATGTTGCTCGACGCGATCGGCACCGGCTCGATCGCGAAAGTTCCCGGTGTGATGACGACGCAGGGGGCGGGACCGACGCCGGTCATGCTCGACGACCTCGACAAGTTTTTTCCGGCGCGCGACCTCGGGCGCCGGCGCAACAAGTACTTTATCGGCGTGCTCGACCCGTGCGCGTCGATCGAGTTCACGCGCGGATGCCCGTGGGATTGCTCGTTCTGCAGCGCGTGGACGTTCTACGGCCGCAGTTACCGCAAATCGACGCCGGAAGCCGCGGCAGAAGACATGCTGTCGATCAAGGAGCCCAACGTCTTCATCGTCGACGACGTCGCGTTCATCCATCCCGAGCATGGGTTTGCGATCGGCCACGAAATCGAAAAACGCAAGATCAAAAAGCAGTACTACCTCGAGACTCGCGCCGACGTGCTATGCCGCAATCCGGAAGTGTTCCGCTACTGGCGCAAGCTCGGCATGGAGTACATGTTCCTCGGCCTGGAAGCGATCGACGAGGAGGGGCTGAAGCTGCATCGCAAGCGCTCGTCGATGGGCGTCAACTTCAAGGCGCTCGAAGTCGCGCGCGAGATCGGCCTGACCGTCGCGATCAACCTGATCGCGGACCCGTCATGGGACGAGAAGCGCTTCGAGGTGATACGCCAGTGGGCGATCAGCATCCCGGAGATCGTTCATCTGACGGTGGCGACGCCGTATCCCGGCACGGAGTTGTGGTTCACGGAATCGCGCAAGCTGACGACGCTCGACTACCGGCTGTACGACATCCAGCATGCGGTGCTGCCGACCAAGCTGCCGCTGCTGCAGTTCTACCAGGAGCTGGTGAAGACGCAGGACGTGCTCAACCGCAAGCATCTCGGGTTCGCGGCGCTGAAGTCGGTGGCGTCGATCGCGGGCAAGCTCGCGCTCAAAGGGCAAACCAACTTCATCAAGATGCTGTGGAAGTTCAACAGCGTGTACAATCCCGACCGGCAGCTCGCGGAGCATTCGCGGGAAGTGAAGTACGCGATGCGCCCGCCGTCGATGCATAGCGACGGACGTCCAGCGGCCGACAAGCTGTATATACACATGCCGAAGCCGTCGCATCCGCAGGCTCCGGAACCAGTCGCGGTCGGCACCGCCGCGGGCAGCGGCAGGTGAGGCAGGGGTGACCCCTGCACCCAGTAGTAAGGCCGCCCGCCGTTGGCGGGCGCGGCCCCTGCCAACGGCTTAATACTGCGCTGCCGTCGCCACGGCCAGGGGTGGTCCCTGCACCCGGTGACAAGAGAAGATGCGGGACTTCGTCCCTGTTAGAACTTGTTAAGGGGGAAAGTAGGGCGCTGTAGTCGAGGTCCCCGAGTTGCCGGGCGTGCTTGCATACGGCAAGACCCGTGCAGAGGCACTCGCGGCTGTTGAGGCGCTAGCGCTGCGCGTAATCGCCGATAGGATCGAAGCCTCGAACTAGTTCTCACGTTGCGATTGGTTCGGGGGCGTTGCGGAGCGCGTTGAAGACGACCGGCGGCACGCGCAAACGATCGTCGGACTCGTAGATCGCGCGGACATCGCCGAACTTGTCGTCGCCCGCAAGCGTGAGGGCAGCGACGCGGTCAAGCAGCGTTTTTTTCTCGGAGGTCAGAGCATCGTCGCCCATCTCCATCAATCCCCAAACGTCCCACGGCAGCATCTCCATTCGATTGAGCGATGCGAGGTCGCGCAGCAGGTTGCCGGCGACGAACCACAACCCGTGCATGTCGAGAATTCCGAAGCGGCTCGCATCCGCGCGTCCCGAGCGGCATTGTTTCCACGCATCGCCGGCGATGATGAAGCGATCGTGCGGTACGTCGAGCGTATCGAAGTCCGGCTTGAATTGTTTGCGCTGAATCGCGTCGAGCTGCGCGTCTACCAAAATCCAGCGCGCATCCGCGGCGTTCCAATACTCGCATACCCAATGGTCAAGGAATTTACCGGGCTCAAAGTATGCGCCGAAGCCGCATCGTGGACGCGCCGGAATACCTCGATCGCGCAGGATGGCGCAAAGCATCAGCGAGAAATGACGACAGACACTGGGCAGTCGGTGGGCGGGCTCGCGCGCGATCGTGAGCGGGCGCGCGTCGAGCGCATGAATCCGCGTCAGCATTTGCGCAATCGGACGGATGTGCGCGTCGGCGCGATCCTCTTCGGACAGTGTGACGCGGTACAAGAAAGGCGCGATGTCGCGATGAATCAGCACGCCTTGAATGACTTCGCATAGCGACGCGATGTCCCCGGGCAGCGCGCTGAATTCGGCCGCGTGCGCTCCCAGAGCCATCATCGGCCCACTGCGCTGGTAGTATTCTTGCGGGGTTTCCACGTGCCTCAGGCTATTTCTTCAGATCGATCTATACCAATCGGCGAGCCATAGTCCTATCTCACCCGGCGATTCTTCCGGTATGAAGCGGACGACCTTGACCGTCGCCGTGCGCAGTGTTTGTTGTTTGCCCTCGCGGGCGTGGCGGGCGCAAAATCGCGGCAGTCAGCAAACTTGAAATATAGCAACTTTGGCGTATCACGAGGATCAATCCGATGGCCGAGAATCGCAGGCGAAAGTTCTGGGGATGGGGCTACGAGGACCAGGGGCCGACTCCCGAACAGCAAAAACACATGGCCGAGCGAATCGCCCAGCGATTTGGGCTGGGGCCAATCGAGCTCACGCCGGCGCCAATGGAAAGCGAGCTAAATCTGCGCGCGCCGCGGGTGAAACCACCGGCGGCGCTCGAAGCGATTTGTTCGACCAGCATCCACGATCGCGCCGGCCACACCTACGGCAAGGGATCGCGCGATCTCAGGCGGGCGTTTAGGCGTTACTATCCGAATCCGATCGACGTCGTCGCGTTTCCGCGCGATGAGAAAGAACTGACTGCGGTGCTCGAATGGTGCGACGGCGCGCGGATTGCAGCGGTTCCATACGGCGGCGGCTCAAGCGTCGTCGGCGGAGTCGAAGCACCCGAGGGCGACCGTTATCGCGGCGCGGTCTCGATCGATCTGATGCATCTGGACAAAGTCGTGGAAGTGGACCGGGTCTCGCGCGCCGCGCGAATTCAGGCCGGGGTGTATGGTCCCGCGCTCGACGCGCAGTTGAAGCCGCACGGCCTGACGATTCGTCATTTTCCGCAGTCGTTCGAATTCTCGACGCTGGGCGGATGGATCGCGACGCGGTCGGGCGGCCATTTCGCGACGCTGTACACACATATCGACGACTTCGTCGAATCGCTACGCGTCGTGACTCCAACCGGAGTCGTCGAATCGCGCCGGCTACCCGGCTCGGGCGCAGGTCCCAGCCCGGACCGGATGTTCATCGGCTCCGAAGGAATTCTCGGCATCATCACCGAGGCCTGGATGCGGCTTCAGGATCGGCCGACGTTTCGCGCGGGCGCGTCGATCCCGTTTCCGAGCATGATCGAGGCGGCGGAGGCGGTGCGCCAGATTTCGCAGGCGGGGCTGTATCCCGCGAATTGCCGGGTTCTCGACGAAGGCGAGGCCTTCAATTCCGGCGCGGGCAACGGCGATGAGGCCGTGCTGGTGCTCGCATTCGAGTCGGCAGACCATCCGCTGGAAGCATGGATGAAGCGCGCGCTGGAGTGCTGCGCGGATCACGGCGGGAAAATCCCGGCGGACGCCGCGAAGACTCGCACCGACGCCGACGCGACGCACGAAGGATCGGCGGGAGCGTGGCGCAACGCGTTTCTGAGCGCGCCGTACCTGATGGACACGGTAGCCGCGATGGGAATGGTGAGCGACACGTTCGAGACCGCGATCACGTGGGAGCGATTCCCGGAATTTCATCGCCAGGTGATGGAGTACGCGCGCGACGCAATCGCACGGGTGTGCGGCAAGGGCTCGGTCACGTGCCGGTTCACGCACGTTTATCCCGACGGGCCGGCGCCGTACTACACGGTTCTGGCGCCGGGCAAACGCGGCTCGGAGATCGAGCAGTGGGACGAGATAAAGGCGGCGGTCTCGGACAAGCTGATGCGGCTGGGCGGCACGATCACGCATCATCACTCGGTCGGCCGTTACCATCGGCCGTGGTACGACCGGCAGCGTCCGGATGGATTCGCGCGCGCGCTGAAGGCGGCGAAACGCGCGCTCGATCCGCGCGGGATTCTCAACCCGGGCGTGCTGATCGATCCGGACTGAGCGGAGCCGGCGCTAGTCGTCGAGGTTGAGTTGTTTTTTCGCCGCGTCGCAATAGATGCTCACGGCGATTGATTATCCGGCGGGCGGCACGATTTTGGATTGGTATCCCAGTCGTCGTTGGAAGCTTCCGAGAGATCCCACGGAAGGTTTCCGTCGAACATCTTCTTTGCGAGCAGCTGGTTTATGGCGTTCACGATTCTGCCTGACGGCAGCTCGATCTCGTAAGCGCGGAACGAACCCCAACAATCGCAGTTGCTATGATGCACGGTCTCAGCCGCGATGAGTGCGTGTGACCGATCGAGCTAGCCTATTGGGAAAAGGTTGGGGTATTCGTGGGGCCATGCCCTGCACGTAATGCCAAGCTTGTCTCGGTAGGAAATAAAGTCATGCGCAACCTGGGCGGTTGGATCGATGACGCTAACGTGCTCTCCATTGAATGAGATGAGCTTGGTCTCATAGCAACAGTTCGCCCCGCCATCGCTGAAAGAAAACAGCACCCCGGATGAGTCCTTGGCCCATATGACGAGCGGAGAAAGATGGCCGTCAATATGTATCGGATATTGGTGCTGCCCAACAACCGCGAAGAAGGTGTATGCGACAGTATCGTCCTTTTCAACCCAGTCACCTGGAAATATCAGCTTCTTTTTTCCGTTCGGCGAAGGTACCGCCACCGACTTTCCCTTTGCTCCGGTCGGTTCGCTGGGCCAAAAAAGATTGGGGGGCCAAAGATCCCGGACCGAAACAGCACGTCCTGAAAACAGTTGAACCTCCGAAGAGCCTCCGTAACTAGGAAGTGCAAACAGCGACAAGAACAAGAGTGCGGACATGGAATGGAAGAGTCGCATTACATCTCGAAGGTCTCAGGGGGCTAGTCGTCGAGGTTGAGCTGTTTTTTCGCCGCCTCGCTCATCATGTGCGGCGTCCATGGCGGATCCCAGACGATCTCGACGCAGGCGTCGTCGCAGCCGGGAATGCCGAGCAGCTTGTCCTGGATCTCCTGCGTGATCATCATGCCCATTTGGCAGCCGGGCGCGGTGAGCGTCATCGTAACGTTGACGACGCGGTTGTCGATGGCGACGCCGTAGATGAGTCCGAGATCCACCAGATTGACGGGAATCTCCGGGTCGTAGCACTCGCGCAGGACTTCATAAACGTCTGCTTCGGTCGGTGCGGGCGAATTCTCCATAATGCGGAGTCTAGTATATAAGATGGTGGGTGTGCGCGAAATCCGCGGTCCCGCAAGGTGCGGCGCGCGCATTCACCGGAGGTCCGAGATGCCCGACAAAGAAGAACTCTACGACCAGGCGATCGACGCATACGCCGACGACA
>NZ_DATEQZ010000035.1:0-28710 GCF_035272065.1 Binatus sp. (SeqCode) | reverse complement strand
TGATGACGCTGTCGCGCGTGATTAGAAGCACTCTTCCAACCAGCACATCGCCGGGACGGGGAGCCTTCAAACTCTCTTCCATCAACGACTCAAAGTCATTTTCTCCTCCGCTCATCTGTTCAGGCAACGCTTTCTCCATTTAGTGGGACCTTCCGGGATTCCGGGACATCGGGGCTGCTGCAATCCTTACAACCGGGCTAGGCTCGTTTCAAGTCCTTGGCGGCGTTGATTCGAGCGTTAATCTTCGCTTTCATCGCCGCGACCACCGCGTCGATCGAAAGTTTCGTTGAGTCTATCTCTGTCGCATCGTCCGCGCGCTTGAGTGGCGCCAGCTCGCGCCCGCTGTCACGGCGGTCGCGCTCGATAAGTTGCTCGAACACTTCATGCTCCGCGATCGACGCGCCCTTCTTCTTCAGTTCTTCGAATCTGCGGCGCGCGCGCGTCTTCACATCCGCAACGAGAAAGAACTTGAACTCGGCATCGGGAAAAATCGCCGTGCCGATGTCGCGCCCTTCCATCACCACGCCGCCATCCGCGCCCGCCGCGCGCTGCAACTCGCGCATCCGCGCACGCACCGAAGCGATCGCCGAGAACCGCGATGCCAGCTCGCCGACTTCCGGCTCGCTTACAATCGCAGTCACATCGCGGCGGTTGAGAAATATACTCTCGCCATCGAACTTTATTTTGATCGCCGCCAGCACCGGCGCCAATCGCGCTTCGACGTCCGCATCTTCCGGACTGACGCCCGCCTCGCGCGCAGCGATCGCAACCGCGCGATACATCGCGCCGGTGTTCAGGTACGAGAACCCGAGCGCGCGAGCGAGCGCGCGCGCCGCCACGGATTTGCCCGCGCCGACCGGACCATCAATCGCGATTATTGGTCTCCTGCGGCTCATCTGATCTTTTCCCGCATCGCGCGTCCGCGATTAAAAATCTTCTCGACGACTTCCATGTCGCCGGCTTCGATCGCGCGCTGAAATTCGGCGAACGTTCCGCCGTAAAGTTTCAGCGCCGCCGCGATCGCCTCGCGATTCGTCACGAAAATATCGCGCCACATCTCCCACGACGACGCCGCCAGCCGCGTCGTGTCGCGCAAACCGCCAGCGCCGTATTCCGCCGCAAGCTTGTCCCCGACTTTCTCGCCCGCAAGCGCTGCCGCCAGCACGCTCGACACCGCCTGCGGCAGATGGCTCGAGCGCGCCAGGATCGCGTCGTGCGTCGCCGCGTCCATCATCTCGACGCAGGCGCCGGTCTCGTCCCAGAGCTGTTCAATCTTGTTGATCGCCGCGGGCGTGCTCTTGGCCGATGGCGTGATAATCACGAGGCGGTCTCGAAACAGAGCAGGGTCGGCCGCCGCCGCGCCCGTCGTCTCCTTGCCTGCCACCGGATGCGCCGCGACGAGCGATCTTTTGCCCGTGATCAGCGGCTCCAGCTCGCGCACCACGTAACCCTTCACGCTGCCGATGTCGGTCACGACCGCGTCAGGCGCCGTATGCTCGATCATTTTGTCCAGCGTCGCGCGCATCGTTTGTATCGGTACCGCCAGCACGATCAAATCCGCGCCGCGCGCCGCCTCGACCGGGTCCCGCGTCGCGACGTCGATCATCCCGCGCTGTATCGCGACGTCCAGATTCGCCTGCGATCGTCCGAGCCCAACGACCTTGCCCGCGACGCCCGCGTGCCGCGCGATCAACGCGAGCGAGCCTCCGATCAGGCCCACTCCGCACACGGTCATTTGCCGAAATAGCTGCGCCATTAGATTCGGATTCCGCCGCCCGGCGGCGCCGTCTTCGTCGCCTTGAGCCGGCTCAATTGCAGCAGCAGGTTCGCACTCGCGATCATCATAACTGCGAGCAGCGGAAACACCACATAATTCATATTCAGATTCCCGCCGCGAGCGTCGGCGATGATCACGCCGAACACTCCCGCCATCATCATCACATACGCGCACCTGAACCACGACAGCGCGGTCATTACGCGCCCTTCGAATTGCTCGGGGCGCACAATCGCCGTCAACCCGATAAGCGCGTACCCTCCCAGCGCAACTAACGGCATCAGCAGCAACCCGGTGGCTTTCGACCCGTAGCCGTTGATCTGCCCCGAGATGTCCCAATGGATCGGAATCTGCGCGGGCGCCGACGGCCACGTCCATGCCGCGACCGCGAACATCGCGATGATTAGCGCGCGCGCGATCCGTTCTGCGTTTCGATTCTTCACGAATGCGCGCTGATCACTTCGCCGAGCATAGCAATCAGCCGCCGATTCTCCTCGGGCAGCCCGACGCTGATTCGCACATGCCGCGGATAGCCGTAACCATTCATCGCGCGCACGATCACGCCCTTGCGCAAGAGCATGTCGTAAACCGCGCGCCCATCGCCCACCTCGACCAGGAAAAAGTTCGCGTGACTCGGCACGAACGGCAGCTTCAGGCGCGCGAACTCGCCCTCCAGGTAATCCATCCCCTCGGCGTTGACTTGCAGCGTCCGCGCGATATGCGCGCGGTCGTCCATCCCCGCGATCGCCGCCACCTGCGCCAGCGACGTCACGTTGAACGGCTGCCGCACGTTATGCAGCATCTGGATCATATCGGGCCGCGCCACCGCGTAGCCGACGCGAACTCCCGCCAGCCCGAAAATTTTCGAAAACGTCCGCAGCGTGATTATCAGCCGGCGGTCGTCATGGTCTTCCATCGAGTCCGGGTATTGCGGGTCACGCACGAATTCGAAGTACGCCTCGTCGGCGACGATCACCACGTTTTCCGGCACACGCTCGAGGAACCGCTTCCATTCGGCACGCCGGAAAATCGTTCCGGTCGGATTATTCGGATTGCCGAGAAAAACAATTCGCGTGTTCGCGTCGATCGCCGCCGCCATCGCGTCGAGGTCGTGCGAGAATCCATCGCTGGTTTGGACCACGCGATGCTCCCCGCCGGCCGCCGACGTCGCCAGCGGATAAATCGCGAACGAATGTTCCGAGTAAACCGAGTTCAATCCCGGTCGCAGGTATAGAAACGCGAGCAGGTTGAGCACCTCAACCGAGCCCGACGCCGCGAACACCCGCTCGACTCCAATCTTATGATGCGCCGCGATCTTCGCCCGCAGTTCGTAGCTCGCGCCGTCGGGGTAGCGATTCAGCTCGGGCAGCGCCGCCTTGATTGCCTCGATCGCGCGTGGCGACGGCCCCAGCGGATTCTCATTCGACGCCAGCTTCACCGGATCGACGATTCCGAGTTCGCGTTGCAGCTCCTCGATCGGCTTGCCCGGCTCGTAAGGAGCCAGCGCGGCGACCGATGGGAGTACGAGATCTTGAGCTTTGATCAAAACAGGGGAGCGGCCACTGGGAACGCTTTTGGGCTGCCCGGCTCAGGCAGCGGCCGACCTTCCTTCAGGATACGATCCTAAGACCTTCAAGAATAGGGCCTTGCTCGACAGCGACTTGAGCGCGCGCGCCAGCTTGGGGTCGTTGCGATGCCCCATAACGTCAACAAAGAACAGGTATTCCCACGGTCGCGCGCGCAGCGGCCGCGATTCGATCTTCGATATATTGATCGCGTTGCGCGCAAACAGGTTGAGCGCCTGGTTGAGCGTGCCCACCCGATCCGCCACCGCGAACAGCAGCGTGGTCTTGTCTTTTCCGGATTTTTCGATCGGCCGCGTGCCCATCACGAGGAATCGCGTCGTGTTGGCCGCGACATCCTGCACGTTCGCCGCTATTGTCTTGAGGCCGTACGCCTCACCCGCCGTCTTCGACGCGATCGCCGCAATCGACGCGTCCGCGGCCGCGCGCTGCGCCGCCAGCGCATTGGACGCCACCGCTTCAGTCTCGATATTCGGAAAATTCGCGCTGATATAGCCGCGGCACTGCGCGAGACTTTGCTGATGCGATACGATTCGCTTGACCGCACCCGCATCACCACTCAGCGACATAATCGAATGCCGAATCGGCAGCAGCACTTCGCCGACTATCACCAGCGACGTATCTATAAGGAGGTCGAGCGTCAGCGTCACCGATCCTTCGGTCGAGTTCTCGACCGGCACCACACCGAAATCCGCGCGTCCGTTCTCAATTGCCTGGAACACGGCCGCGAACGACTCCAGCGGCATCAGCGCTACGCTCGAGCCAAACCGCATCCGCGTCGCCTCATGCGAGTACGTATGCTCGGGCCCGAGGAACGCGACGCGCGACTCATGCTCGAGCGCGCGGCACGCGGAAATTATCTCGACGTAAATTCGCTTGACCTGTTCGTCGGTGAGCGGCCCCTGATTCTCAGCGATCATCTTTTCGATAATCGCGCGCTCGCGCACCGGCTGATAAACCTCGCTGCCCTCATGATGCTTCAGCCGTCCAATCTCGGTAGCCACAGTTGCGCGCGCTGAGATCAGCCGCAGAATTTTGAGATTGATCTCATCCATCCGCGCCCGCAGCGTCTCGATCGATGGTGGCTCCGCGGCCGGCTTCCTGGCTACTTTTGATGACATCGAACAAGAATGGCTACCCGATCAACCGCCCCTTTTCAACGCATCGGAGCATCGCGTGAGGGTCCGATCTCCGCCGTCCTCTCGATAGCTTCGCGCCCACTCTATCCCCAACCCGTTCTCGTCCTTCTAATTCTTTTCCTTTGCGCTTGTGACAGCCTTTGTATCTTGACTAATGGTTAATAATTCATAACCCTTTTGCTAATCGAAACGTAGATTCGTTCCGGAATTTCCGATTAACTTCTGCTGTGGAGCGAACATCGGGGGCAGTTCATCTCTTCGCACTCGCGATTCTGCTGGCTGGATGCAACGGCGGCAGCGGAGGATCGCAGTCGGCGGCCACGACACCATCGGGCATCGTCCACTTCGTCCCCAACTCTCACCCGTTCTGGAGCGACCCCGCGAACTGGACGACCACCTTCGGCCCCGCCTACGCCGATATCACCCTCGTGTCGAGCAACTTCGTCCCATGCCGGGGCGGTCCCTTCGCGCTCTGCTATTACTCAGGACCGAGCTCCGGCGCCGAAGACCTGTCATGCACATTGACCCCCGACGGCAACTACGCCAACTGCCAATGCTTCGACATTCCCTACGGCGTGTACTTCGTCGATATCAACGCCATCCTCAATCATGCGGTCTATGAAAAAACGGTTGCGCAATGTGGCGCCGATGGCAGCCTGTGCGCAATGCTCAACTCGGCGCCGGTATGCGCTAACGTCAATCACGGAAATCTGATTCCCGGCTCGAGCGTCTACTCGACCTTCAGCTTCGATTGCGTCCCCGAGAACGGTCTCGGCCTCACCAACTGCGCGCAACAGCCATACGCCGGATGCATGACGGCGCCGTGCTTCAAAACCGCGCAGGCGGGAATCGTCAGTTGCTCCTGCCCAACATTCAATGGCCCCTATCAAGTCGGCCAGAACGATCAGGCATGTACGCTCGGCGATAACCTCGTGTGGTCGGCCGCTTATGCTCCCGGCGCGACGCCAACCGCGACGCCTGTTCCACCCGGCCTCTCCGCAGCACCCGCAAACGCCGACGCTCCCGCCGCTGTTCCCAGTCCGGGAACATGCCTGCCGGACGCGCCCGGCAGCCTCGGATGCCCGCTGTATGTTCCCGGCGTCACGACGATTCCGGCTGACAGCGGCGTGGATTGCGCCAAGGTCTGCGACGAGTATCACAGTTGCATGCAGCCGAAAGGCGCGCAGGCCGGCTTCACCTGCGACGCAACTTTGTGCACCGACGAATGCAACGATCGCGACCTGGTAAGCGTCGCATGCACCGGTCTAGCCGGATGCGATATCTCCGAAATCGTCAAAGCCGAAACCGCCGCGCAATGCAGTTGCTGCGCAAGCCAGCTATGCGGATGCGATCCGAGCGCCAGGACCAACAAGGCGATCTCCGCATTGAACCAGCAGCAGCGCGATCGCGGCATCGAGCCGCAATGCGACATCAACGGAACTCTCTGCGGCTCCCACTAATCACCTTGTCCAATTCCTAACCTCTCCTTGTCCAAGAGATCTTTGCATAACCTGCTGCGCCTTTCTTCCCCTCTCCCTGTTAGGGAGAGGATGAAGGTGAGGGTCCTTGTCCAGCGCGCATTTTTTCGCGCGCGCTTCAAGATTCTGCCTCTTCGAAAGCGTGCGCCGAGGTTACGCAAAGCTCTCATTTCCGAGGGGCAGGATCGGCGAAGTCCGCATCTACGTCTTAACATCCACAAGATTCTCACTTGCGTCCCCGCCTGACGGCTACTAGTTCTGGTTATATGCGAGTCTGCGCCGCCGGTCCCGACACGCACTTCCAGTCGAGGAAGGTGAAGTGATGCAGAAATTAGTATTCACGACTATCGCGATCTCGATCCTGCTGCTCGCGGGCGGATGCTCGTCAAACGGTCAGACCGTGCAGCAGCGTCAAGCATGCGCCGCCGGCGATCAGCATCCGTGGTGCATGCAGTTGGCGCAGACCAAACCGCTCGGAGCAGCGCCTTACGGATTGGAATCGACCGCCCCGACGAATCCCGAGATGCAGGAGGACAACACGCCGTCTCCGAGAAACCCGGCGTTGCCGCTCCAGACTCCGGGCCACGGCCCTATCATGATGAATTTCGGCGGTATGAGGTAACCGATCCTGTCTGCTACTTTCTAAACTCGACCGTCGCCGTTCCGGTCACGAGGCGCTCAGCCTCCTCGTTCTCCATCCAGACGTCGATCTCGGCCGTGCTATCCGCAGGGTTCTTGTTGGTGACAAAGCCGTGAATCGTGATCGTGTGATCGGGCTGTACCGGCACGCGATAGGTCGTGCTCATCCGCGTCAGCCACGCGTTGCTCGACCCGATCCAATCCGTCACCAGCTTCGACAGCAGGCCCAGGCTCATGTTGCCCGGCAGGATCATCCCGGGCAGCCCTTCCTTCTTCGCAGCTTCGTCGTCGGTGAAGCGCCCCGCGATATCGCCCATGCCCATGATCTTCGCGTAGGCACGGCACTGATCCTTGCTAACGAACAGCTCGAGCGGGCCGAGCGTGTCGCCGATGTTGATTTCTTCGAAACTGCTCACGTGCGGTTCATGAAGCGATGGTCGATATGGGCCAGCACTTCATCCTTCTGGTTCTTCAGCGTCGACCGGATCACGACGAAGACCATGGTGCCCGTGCGTCCGGTCTTCTCGTAAATTTCCTTTACGTGCGAGCTCAGCGTCACATTGTCGCCCGGCCTTATAGGCGAGACGAACTCGACGTCCTTGCCGGCGTCGAAGCCGCGGCGGCCGAAGCGTGGCACGTTCTCAAAGAAGTGCCGCCCGTTGCGGAACGTCACCGCGAACGACGGCGGTGCGACGATCCCGCCGTACGGACCTTTCTTCGCCGCCTCCTCGTCCGTGTAAATCGGATTGGTCTCGCCGAGCGCTGCGCAATACCGCTTGATCTTCTCCGGCTTGACCTCGACGGGCTCAGTCACTTCGAAGACCTTGTTGATCAGCGCCGGATCGTAATCGACTGCCATCGTGATTCTCTCGCTTGTTATCGTGTTTCCATCGCGACCGCATGCGGCACGGCTTTGCGCCGCGGCCGGAAATCCACTGGCTCGTAGTTGCCGGTTTTCAATTCCCGCACCAGATCATCGATTGTTTTGATGTATGCGCTGAACTTCGTCGCGCACAGCCCGATCAGGCTCACCAGGTGGCTGTCGGAACCGCCGGTCGCCGCAAATCCATGCTTCGCGATCAGTTCCGCGCTGCGCTCGTCTTCGCCCTTGCGCGATCCGCCGTTCAGCGCCTCGACCGCGACCACGTTCTCCAGCGGCGGCTTGTTCTGATAGTGCTCGTACATTCCGATATTCGGCCGCCCCGGATGACACGGCACGACGATTCCGCCCATCCGCGCCACTTCGTTGATCAACGTCTGCGCGTCGAGGCGCACGTCGGCAAAATCGAATCGCTTTACCATGTCGTCGTTCACGCCGAACACCAGCATGTGCCCATAGTTGGTCTCGACTTCTGACGCGCGCAGCACCATCGTGCCGAACTTGTCCTCGAGCGCGCGGTAGTCGGCGTCGCGATTGAACTGGCGATGCTCGGTCAACACGATTCCATCGACCGGCCGCTCGGCCGCCCGCAGCTTGATCCAGTTGAGGTACGCCTCTACCGGTGCGCGGCTGTCTTCCGATGCTTCACTATGCGTGTGCAGATCAAGGATTGTACTCACCAGGAATGTGCCCTCACCTCGCCGGGCGAAATTTCGCGAGCGTCACCGCGGGCGTGACCTCCTCGTATACGACCTCGACGGGCATCCCTATTTTAGCCTGTTCCGGCGCGCAGTCGACCAGGTTGGTGAGCATTTTCACGCCCTCGTCCAATTCGACATACGCCATGATGTATGGGATCGACTCGCGAAATCCCGGCGCCTGGTTCTGATACGTCGTCGTGAAGGTATAGACCTTGCCACGCCCGCTGCATTTGATCCATTGCGTATCCGACGACATGCAATTCGTGCATAGCGCGCGCGGATAGTAGCGGACGTCGCCGCACTTGCGGCACTTCTGGACGTAAAGCTCGTGCCGCTGGATCGCCTCCCACCATGGACGATTCTCTTCGTCGATGTGGGGTAGGGGCTTCGAGTATTTTTTCGCTTGCGTCTGTTCCGCCATGATTTCGTCCGTCCCGAGTTACTGATTGCTGAGGATGAGCGTTGCGCCCGAATGCCGCGTGCCGAGCGTGCCGCCAGTCCCGTGCGCGAGCGCGATTTTGCAATCCCTGACCTGCCGCGGCCCGCATTCGCCGCGCAGTTGCTTCGTGGCTTCAATCACTAAAAAAATCCCGCGCATCCCCGGATGGTTCGACGACAGGCCGCCGCCGTCGGTGTTGATCGGAAATTCGCCGTCGAAGCGCAGCCGCCCGCCCGACACGAACGCCCCGCCCTCGCCGCGCTTGCAGAAGCCGAGATTCTCGAGCGTGGACAGCACGGTGATCGTGAACGAGTCGTAGATCATTGCCATGTCGATGTCTTTGTGCGCGACGCCGGCGCGCTCGAACGCCAGCCGCCCCGATTGCGCCGCCGCGATTTCCAGGAAGTCGCGCTGCCCGCGCGCCGCGTGGCGCACCGTCTCGCCCGTGCCGAGAATATAAACCGGCTTCTTCTTCAAATCGCGCGCGCGCTCCGCCGACGTGATCACCAGCGCGCCGCCGCCGTCGCTGATGATGCAGCAGTCCAGCAGATGCAGCGGCGACGAGATAATTCGCGACGCCAGCACGTCCTCGACCGTGATCTGGTCGCGGTACTTCGCGGCCGGATTCATCGACGCATGCAGCCGCATCGTGACCGCAATCTCCGCGAGTTGCTCCGAAGTCGTCCCGTAGTCATGCATATGCCGCTGCGCGACCATCGCGTACGACCCGACCGTCGTCGGCCCGAACGGAATCTCGTACTGGTCGCATGGATCGCCGCTGCCGCCGCCCCCGCCGCCGGTGCCGATCGCGAACCGCGACGACGCCGCCGTCGAGCCATAGACCACGACGCATACGTCGCACAGCCCGGCGTGAATCGCGGCTGCCGCGTGCGCAGTGTGCGCCACGAACGACGACCCGCCGATCGAAGTCGAATCGACAAAGTTCGGCATCAGGTTCAGGTAATCGCAAAAGCCGACGATTCCCATCCCGCTCATCCCGATTCCGGTCGTGCACAACCCGTTCACGTCCTTTATCGTCAAGCCGGCGTCGTCCAGCGCGCCACGCACGCTCTCCGCCATTATCTGAAACAGGCTTTTGTCCGGCGCGAATCGCGTCGGATGCTCAAAAACTCCGGCCACTGCGGTCTTGCGGCTTAAACTCATTTCGAATTCCTACTTCAGTCCATCGACGAACTGCTCGATAGCGGCGTTGTACTCGGCGGGACGCTCGCGCGGAATGTAATGACCGGCGTCCGCGATTATCTTGGACGCCGCGCCGCGAATCTTGCCCGCGATAAACTCCGCGTCGGCGGGCGTGGTGCTCTTGTCGTCGGCGCCCGCGAGCACCAGCGCCGGCTTCTCGATCTTTGCGATCGCCTCGCGCAAATCGACCTGCGAGCACGCCAGGATGTCGGTATACCGCACGCGCGGGTCGGTTTTGATCTGTTCCATCCAGCCTTCGCGGACGACATCGAAATTTTCCTTCGCCGTCTTCGGCGAATAGCCGTCGGTGTTGAACGCCTGCGGCGCACGGCCCATCGTGATTGCGCGCAAGGCCTCGATTCGCTCGGCTGTGAGGTTGAACTTCGATGCCGTGCAACTGAGTATCAGCGCCTCGACCCGCGCCGCATGCCGCAGCCCGAGATCCATCGCAATCGCGCCGCCCATCGAATGCCCCAGTATCACCGCCGACTTGATCTTCAGAGCGTCGAGAAACGCCGCGACGAAATCCGCGTAGTCGTGAACCGTGCGCAGCCCCTCGACGCCCGCCGAACGTCCATGCCCCGGCAGGTCGAGCGAGATCGGACTGTGCTTGCCGCCGAACGCCTCGAGCTGCCGATGCCACGTATGCCCGTTCGACCCAGCGCCGTGCACAAACAAAATCTTGCGTCCGCGCGAGAAGTCTGGCACCAAGTCGGGCAGCGTCGTCGCGCCACTGTAGTAGTAGTAAGTCGCGTATCCTTTAACGTCGGTGTATTTCGTTTGAGTTGGCATCGGCGCGAAACTCTCCGCCACGTGCTTTTGTGCGTTAGCTACTAGGTTGAAGGCGCCCCCGTCAAACCCCGCCAAGCAGGGAGCCTGTGAGTTCTTTAGTACTGCGTCTCTGCACCGTCGGCATAGCTCATCATCCTGACGAAGCGAGCAACGCAAGCGGCAGGAAGGATCTCGGAAGCTTCGCGCAAGCGAAGTCGGTACCGGTTCTGAAATCGCGAAGCGATCCTTAGACTCTCATCCATCCCGCCTGCCTACGATCAGCGGCTCGTGCTGCGTCAAACTCTGCGGCGCGCCCACCTTCGCGAGTTCGGCGATCATTACCTCGGCGCGCTCGCGCTCGCCCTCCGGTATCAGTGGCATCCACCTGATTTTGACCCACTCGTCGATATCCGCCCACGTGACCGTGAACGGCGCCGTCCGTTCCTCGACCCGCAGACCCGCCTTCGCGAACGCCTGCTGGTAGCGGACCCTCGGACGCGCATCGGCTTCGCGCCGCTCCGCCCACCGAAGAATCACCTCGCGAAATTCGCGCCATCGCTCCGGACCGACGATCGCGCTGAGCGTCTTCCGCACGCTGTCGTCGCGCTGCCACGTCGCTATCAGCACTCCTCCCGCCTGCATGCAGCGCGCAAACTCGGCCACGACGCCCTCGACGTCCGCGACGAACTGCAGCACGTGGCTCGCGAAGATGAAATCGAACGACTCCGGCTTGAACGGCAGCCGCGCGGCGTCCGCGCGAAGCAGCCGGCATTTCGCGCCTGCTCGATTGCGCGCAGACAGGAGCATCTCGAATGACAAGTCGGCCCCGGTGACCGTGCGATTCCCGGGCGCCCCGACGAACTTCGTCAGATAGGCGCCGTTGCCGCATCCAACGTCGAGCAGCTCGCGAGCGTTCGCGAATTCCGGCGCGATCGTTTCGAGCACAGCTTGGCGCCGGTTCCCGTAGTACACGCCGTCGCCATAAGTACCGGCCAGGCGGCCGAAGTATTCGGCGATCACCTGAGAAGGCTGATGATAACCCGAGGTTTCGCGATCGCGAGAGTCCACATCGCGAGAATGACAGAAAAGCGGGCGCGCGGAAAAGTTTACAGGGTTATTTGCGCGGCTTGCGGCCTTTGGCTTTGCGTGTCGGCGTCCCATCTCCGTCGATTGGACCGACCTGCCCGTGCTCCCATACTTCGATCGCCGCGCGGCTGAATCGCCATGCGCTGCCGACGCGGAAACCCGGTATTCGCCCCTCGCGCAGCAAGCGGTAAATCGTGGTCGGATGGACGCGAAGATGCGCCGACAACTCCGAGATGGTCAGAATTTCTTCCGAGGATGCCATCGTAGCGCCAACCCTCCCCTCGGGGAGATATCTCAGTTCCCCTTTAACGAGCCGTATTGCTCAATGTCGCACAAAAGCCCGCTATCCAGCCTCTAACCGTGCCACGGTTAAGTCAATACTGGCTATCCGCGCCCGTCAGGGGTTGTGAATCTTGGCGAAGGTGCGTCATGTTGCGTTATTGTTAGCGAAAGACGGGCAGAAGAACCCAAAGCCGCGCGCCAGGGAGGCTACTTGCAATGAAGTACGAGGCGATTGAAATCAAAAACGACGGCGCGGTGGCGTGGCTGACGCTTAACCGTCCGCACAACCTCAACGCGCTCAGCGCGCAAATGGTCGCGGAGCTCGAGGACTTGCTGCATCGGCTGCCGACCCAGACCGAGACGCGGGTCGTCGTGATGAAGGGTGCTGGCCGCGCGTTTTGCGCCGGGCTCGATCTCAAAGAACAAAACCGCGGCGGCACCGGCCTTGGCGCCTCGACCACTGACACCGTCGAAAGCCAGCGCCGGATGAGCGACCTGGTCGTCGCGATTCGCCGCGCGCCGCAACCGTTCATCGCGGCGATTCGCGGACCTGCCGCCGGCGGTGGCTTCGCTCTGGCGCTCGCATGCGACGTGCGCATCGCGGGCGAGTCGGCCCGCTTCAACGCGGCGTTCATTCGCATTGGCCTGAGCGCGTGCGACATGGGCGTCAGCTATTTCCTCCCGCGCGCCGTCGGCAGCTCGGTCGCGTCCGAGCTGATGCTGACGGGACGCTTCATCAACGCCCAACGCGCATTCGCCACCGGCCTGGTATCCGAGCTGATGCCGGATGCGGAGCTCGATGCGGCGGCGGCCAAGCTGGCGCTCGAGATGACGGAAACCTCGCCACTCGGGCTGCGCCTGACGAAGGAGTGTCTGTCAATGAGCATCGACGCCGGCAGCTTGGAGCAGGCAGTCGCAATCGAGGATCGCAACCAGGTGCTATGCGTTCGCGCGGGGTACATCGAGGAAGGCGCCCGCGCGTTTCTCGAGAAGCGCAAGCCGCGCTTCGCCCCCCGCGCCTGACGTAGGACGGAATTTATTCCGTCGAACCCAATTTATTCCGTCGAGAAGAAGAGCCCAAGAAAAAAAGGGCGGTTCGATTGAACCGCCCCTGAGTCACTACAAACTCTGCGATCGATTACCGGCTGGCGACCGTCGTCACCTCGCCCAGCCGAGCGAGCAGGTACTCGGGCTGGCCGTCATGCCATACGCGGAATTGCACGCGCTGGCCGGGATAATATTGGGTCAGGAGATCGTCAAACGCTTTGCCGTCGGGAATCGTATTGCCGTCGAACTCGCTGATCACGTCGCCCGGCTTGAGCCCCGCCTTGTCGGCCGGTGACCCGATGAGCACGGCCTTCACTTTAGCTCCCCAGACTGCGGGCGCCGACGTAGTCGTCACGCCAAAAAAGGCGGGACCCTGCGCAAGGCGAACGTCGGGATGCAGAAAATGAACCCGATTCACGCCGTTCACGCGGTGCACGATCTGCGTGATCTTGCGCGCTTCGTCGAGGCTGTAGACTGCGCCCGCCAGGTACGCGTCGCCCTTCTTTGAGACCGACACGCCGATGTCCGGGAAGGCGCGCAACTTGAGCGTGTCCTTGATCCGGGCCTCGAGCTCGCTGGGCTTGACGTTGTGCGACGCAACTTCGACGTCAGTGTCGGGGACTGTGACCAGCGTTGAAATCAGGTCGTCCGCCACGCTCATCAGCGAAGATGCCTTCAGCGCCGGCGTCGGGATACTTTGCGCCACCAGAGTTGGCCGGTTGTTGACGATCGGCACTCGCGTCACAAGGAACGCGACCAATACCATCAGCGCGGTGCCCATCGCGGTGAACGCGTAGTCTCGGATGAGGGCGTGCCGACCCGCGAGCGCGACGACGCCCATCTCGACAGCTTCGGCGCCGTCCTCGACGACGGCCTCGGCATCGTCCAGACCAGTCTCGGGAAAATCTTCGTCGTAGGCACGGTCAGCCGCGGCGAGTTGCTCAAGCTGCTCGAAGGTGCGCGGAATGCCGTCGATCACCGCGACGATATCGTTGCACGCCGGAACCCCGGCGTTCATCTCGTCACGCTGAGCGAACACACTCGCGCTTTCGTCCGCCTGCTTCAGGTCGCTTATCGCAGCCGCCCCGCTCTCACGTTTCGCCGTGGCAGAAAAATCAGCGTGGTGAACATTGGAGCCCGGTACGGCCTCCGCGCTGATCTCTGCGCCAACCCTCGTCTCTGCGCCGCCTTCACCCCTCTTGCGCTTGAAGCGTCTGAGCGCTTCTTCGAGCGTCAAGATAGTGTCAGTTGGCCCGCCGCCATTCTTGCCCATTGCAGCACCGCCTTCCTGGTTGATTAAGCACCCCGGAACTTCATCGAGGCACCAATACTACTGATAGCAGGGATTTGCGCCCTAGGCCAACCATAGATCGCGCAATTACCAACAGCCGCCGTGAGACGCTTTTGAAATTATCTAACTAACGTCAGATTGCTTCGCTCACCGCGTCTTCGCGCTGGGTCGGCACCGGCCGCGAATTCAGAGGGAGGTAGTGCCGCGTCGATTCGCCGACGTAGACCTGGCGCGGCCGCGCGATCTTCTGTTCGTTGTCGCGCACCATCTCCGCCCATTGCGCCATCCAGCCCGACGTCCGCGGAATCGCGAACAGCACCGGGAACATCGTCATCGGGAATCCCATCGCCTGGTAAATAATTCCCGAATAGAAATCCACGTTGGGATACAACTTGTGCGTGATGAAATATTCGTCCTGCAGCGCGATTCGTTCGAGCTCGATCGCAATATCGATCAGCGGATTGCGCCCCGTCACCTCGAACACCTGCGCCGCCATCTCCTTGAGAATTTTCGCGCGCGGATCGTAGTTCTTGTACACGCGATGGCCAAAGCCCATCAGCCGGCGCTCGCCCTCCTTCACCTTCCTGATCATCGCGGGAACATTCGACACCGACCCGATTTCCATCAGCATCCGGATCGCGGCTTCGTTCGCGCCGCCATGCAGCGGGCCGTAGAGCGCCGCGATCGCGGCCGCCGCGCATGCGTACGGATCGGGCTGCGAGCTTCCCACCGCGCGCATCGCGTTGGCGGAGCAGTTCTGCTCGTGATCGGCGTGCAGGATGAAGAGCACGTCGAGCGCGCGCTCGAGCACCGGGTCGGGCTTGTACCTGAGCTCGGTCATTTTGAAGAGCATCGAGAGCAGGTTGCCGGTGTAGCTGAGTTCGTTGTCGGGATAGACGTAGGGGAGCCCCCGCGTATGCCGAAAGGCGAACGCCGCGAGCGTCGGTATCTTGCCGATAAGGCGGCGCGTCTGCAGCCGCCGCGATTCGAGATCGTGAATATCGTTGGCGTCGGGATAGAAGGTCGAGAGCGCGCCGACCGTGCCGAGCAGCATTCCCATCGGATGCGCGTCGTAGCGGAAGCCCTCCATGAACTTCTTGATATTCTCATGCACCATCGTGTGAATCTTGATGTTGTTCTGCCAGCGCTCGTAGTGCGCCAGGTCCGGCAGCTCACCCTTGACGATCAGGTACGCGGTCTCGAGGTAGTTGCTCTTCTCGGCAAGCTCTTCGATCGGATAGCCGCGATAGCGCAGGATTCCCTTGTCGCCGTCGATAAACGTGATGCGGCTGCGGCACGACGCCGTATTGGTGAACGCCGGATCGTACGACATCAGCCCAAAGTCATCTTTCCCAACTTTGATCTGCCGCAAATCGGCCGCCCGAATAACATCCCCTTCTTCGATCGGCAGCTCGTATTTCTTCCCGGTCCGATTGTCGGTGATGGTCAGCGTGTTGTTTGCCATCGATGTTGCCTCGACTTGTCCATGACGTTCGCGTTCAACATATGTACAGTATGCTGCATATCATGTCCAAGAACGTGGTCGAGAATCGCGGAATCCGGTTCGCTCCGCCTGATTTATCGTCATTGTTGGAAATACGATAAGGCCGAAAAGAGGCAATTTATACCATATGTTGCGGTTTGGCGTGACTGGACTGCTATCGGTAGTTTCGTTCCGTAGAATTTCGGTTTCTGCGGCGGGTCGGGATTTGATCGGGCAATTGAGGCACGGCGGATGAATCTGGAGATGAGCATCCACGCGAAACAGTCTAACACGGAGTGGATCGTTTTATCAGGCCAAAAAGTTCAGCCCGTCTGAAATCGCGGTCGACAGGTCCGCCGAGTGCGAGGGACTAGTTGGCCGACGGCCAATTGTACGTAGCGGCTTTCACCGTTTTGTAGTTCGCGTCGAGCGCAGGTTCCATCAGGATTATTGCCGCGATGCGCCGCGCCATCGCGGTGACCTCATCGATTTCATCAGTACTCAAGTCGCGGCCGAGCAGCTCGCGTTCGCGATAACTCAGCCACTTTTTGATCACCTGGTAGCCGCCAATCGTGTATTCCCAAACGCGCGCCGGGATGTTCTTCCAGTACGCGACGTTGTTCAGATAGATATCCATCGTCTGCTCGCCAAGCAGTTTCACCAATTCAGCAGACGACATGCCGAGGTTTTTCTCACCAATCTCCAACGCACTCAGCTCAGACTGCGTGTAGTCACGTACCTTCGCCAGGCCCTTACCCGGCATTACTGCCCCATCTTTGCCCGAATGGCCCCATCCCGCCGTCAAGGCGAGATGTCCCTTAGCCGGCTCAAGCGAGCCCCCGTCCTCACGCGAGATGACGCCGCGATTGCCATATGCAAAGAGAACCTTTCGTCTGAATCCTGCTTCTCTTGTCAACGGAATCACGCTTGATGCTCCCGAAGCAGCGTCTCGGGCTCAGGAGTGTGAGACCGAGGTCCAACGTTCACCATCGAACTGAATTTCTCCGTGCCGTTTCAAATACTGCTGGGCGTTACGAACGTAATGTTTCCACTTCTTACCGAAGTGCACGCCATCAATGACGCGATCGGTGGAGTCATCGCAGAGGTCAGGGTGGAGTAACTGAACCAGTGGATGAAGGTCGTCGGTTCGCAGAGGCCCTTTCGCGAGTAGGAATCTGAGCGTATCCGAGAATATGGCGTGCGTCGTTTTTCCTTTCGCCCTGTGACGCAACAGTCGAAGATTGGTCGATGCCAGTTTATCTCGGAATGCGCGCCTCGCTTGGTCACGTATGGATCTTTCCGCTGCCTGAAAGAGTACCTTCAGGTCTTTCATTTCCGCCGAGAGTGCCGCTACGTCATCAATAGATACTTTGGCACCGAGCGAAGCGTAGCTTTCTAAATCTGATCTGACCTCCTTGACTATACCCACTTCTGCCAAAGCAACTCCGTATTCCACGTTTCCGCGCAATCCAGGATCCGTAAGGTTTCCCGAGGTTATAACTGCCATCCTGCAGTCAGCGACGTACACCTTGGCGTGAACGCTTGGCAAATGAGTAAGCTCGAAACCGGGTACGCTTCGACCAATATCGGCTATAGCGTCAAGGTCCATGGACCCCGCAAGGGCGCTCTCGGGTCTTAGGTCAGTAACAAGGCCTAAGCGAACCGAGGCACGGCGCCCCCGCCGGTCAAGCTCCTTCAGTACGCGTTCCATGGCCGAACGCTTAATAAAGGGGCTGACCATCAGCAGGTTTTCGTCGACCAGCGAAACGAGCCTCTCAAGCGTTTCAGTCCAGGGACTTCGGACTAGAGAAACAAGCTGCGCGTCGGCTGTCACGCAGGAGTCCAGACTACTCGCCCGAGCTCGTCGTTTCGGCAACCTCCGCTTCTAATTCTCGCGTATTCGAGGCCCGCGTCTCCGTCGCAATGGAAGCGCTCACAAGCGTCGCATCGCTCGATGTAGCGGCGTCCTATCTTGTCGGGCGGACCCGCGACGATTCCCTTCACCCCCGAGTACATGGTTCCGGGCTTTTGACATTCACAAAGCACGCGCCAAACCCCTATTTCGTCTACGTCGAAGCCAGTCCGCGCGTCGATAAGTCTCGATCGGCTCCGCTTTCAGATTTGCCATGTACGCCAGCGAATCGCCGAGAATAATCTGGTCGCGCTTTGTTTTATGGAACGACGACATATGCATGCGGACTCTAGCAGACGCTCTCTCTTTCAGCATCCAAAATGAAAGCCGAACCCTTCGCTGGTCAGCCATCGCGCCGCGCGGTTGACCCTCACCCGTCGCACGACGCGCGGCGGTTCAGGGTCTCCGCCCTTCGGCAATTGATCAGGAGTATAGAGCCCGCCGTCGGGAATTCCTGCGCCTTTGCTCTTTGGATTTATGACGCATCGTACCTTCGGCTTGAGCGTGCTGCCGATTTCGTTGAGCAGCGCGCGAAGTGCGGGATAATGAGTCGTCTCAGGAACACCCGCGGAGTGCGCTTCGGACAAATCGCGAAGATAGGTTTCGAGCGGATGCACTTTCGGTGGACGAGCTTAGCAGACGGAGGGGCAAAAATGAGCATCGGTCATCGTGTGGTGCGCTCTTGCGAGCGGGTGAGAACCGGAACCGGCTTCGCGTCGCGCGAAGCTGTCCGAGATCCTTCCTCAGCTCGCGATGCTCGCATCGTCTGGATGACAGATTCTGACAACCGGTGTCATCGGACATCTGCCATAATACCCAACATGCATGGCTCAACTGCCCCTCGCGACCTGCTCCTCCCGGATCAAACGCCTCGCAACCGACGCCGCGCCATGGCACTCTGTCTGAAATGCTCGACAAACTGATAAGCGGGCTGTCCGCGCTCATCATCGCGACGATTTCCGCGCTCGGCTACGGCGGTGTCGTCCTGATGATGGCGATCGAGAGCGCATGCATCCCGCTGCCGTCGGAAATCATCATGCCGTTCTCGGGCTACCTGGTCGCGACGGGGCGCTTCGGCCTGAACATCGTCGCGATCGCGGGCGCCGTCGGATGCCTGCTCGGCTCGTACGTCGCGTATTTCGTTGGCTCCCGGGGCGGCCGTCCATTCATCCAGCGCTATGGCCGCTACGTCCTCATCGCCGAGCACGAACTCGAAATCGCCGACCGCTTTTTCGAGCGGTGGGGTTCCCATACCGTCTTCTGGAGCCGGATGCTGCCGGTGGTGCGCACGTTCATCGCGTTTCCCGCGGGCGTCTCGCGGATGAAACTCCTGCCATTCACCATCTACACGCTGATCGGGTCATATGTATGGTGCCTGGCGCTGGCGTACATCGGAATGAAACTCGGAGAGCACTGGAAGGATCTCGCGCCGTATTTTCATCGCTTCGACGCATTGATCGCGATACTGTTGATAGTCGTCGGCGCCGCCCTCCTCTACAATCGAGTGAAGGGCATGACATCGTCTTCGCCCGCCGCCGAATGACCGCATCACGATCGAAAGGAACCAAATGTCCGACAAAGAACTGCCCGATCCATCCGAGCTCGAGGAAATTTTCGCCAGCATCGATCCGACGCCGGTCAGAATGGCGCATGACTATCTGAACGAAGCCGGCATCGAGTCATTCGTCTTCGACGCGGGCTCGTCGCGGCTGCTCGGCACCACAGCCGCCGTGCCGACGCGCCTGATGGTTCATCGCGACGCCGCCAAGGATGCGCGCGATCGCCTGAACGACCTCGGCTTTACGGAAAAGTGATCGCTCCGCTCACCTCTGTACGCCACACCTGTCCTCCACTATCTTGAAGCCGAAATGCGCAGGCACGCTGCCGCGCGAATTCATCGAGCTCCGAGGTTATCGCGATGCCATACGCAGAAGGCCGAATCTTCAACGACGCCGACAGCCACATCATGGAGACTCGCGACTGGTTGATTTCCCACGCCGACCCCGACATCCGTTCGAAGCTGCATCCGCTCGCGATCGGCTCGGGCGGCAGGATGGTCGAGAAGGCGATTGCGCATGCCGACGAACGCCACAAAAATCCCGCCGCCGTCGCCGACGCGGAACAGAACCTGATGCTGCGCAAAGGATGGGAAGCGCTCGGCGCGTTCGACCCCGACGAGCGCAGGCGCGCGCTCGATTTGCTCGGCTTCCGCTCGCAGTTGGTCTTTACTACTTTCGCGATTACGCACTTCTGGGGCGAGTTCGACCAGGTTCGCTCGACGCCCGAGGTGCTTTACGGCGGGACGCGCGCACACAACCGCGCCATCGCCGATTTCTGCCGCGATGACAAGCGCCTGCTCGCCGTCGGCTTTGTGCCGCTCGACATCCCGGAACTCGCGGAAAAGGAAATCGACGAGGCGGTTCGACTGGGGTGCGCCGCGATTCATATACCCTCGCTACCGCCGGGCAAAAAATCTCCGACGCATCCCGACTACAACGGCGTATGGGCGCGGCTGCAGGACGCCGACGTTCCGTTCATGCTCCACGTTGGCGGGGGTGGCCGCACGATTCCGCGCGCATTTCACAACAACGATCGCCCGGTGACCGACTTTCTCGGCGGCGGCGAGAACATCCGCTCCAAAGATTTCATGGCGATTCATGTGATGCCGGAGATTTTTCTCTCGACGATGGTGCTGGACGGCATCTTCGAGCAGTTCCCGCAGCTGCGCGGCGGATGCATCGAGCAGGGTGCGATGTGGATCGTGCCGTGGCTGCGCCGCCTCGACATCTCGCAGGAGACGTTCGTGAAGTCGGAAAAATATCTGCGCCTGCCGATGAAGGCGTCCGACTACGTGCGCCGCAATCTCCGCTTCACGCCCTATCCGCACGAGCCCGTGGGATGGATCGTCGAGCAGGTGGGGCCGGAGCTATGCATGTTCTCGTCGGACTACCCGCATATCGAGGGCGGGCGCAATCCGCTCAAGCGCTTCGAGCTGTCGACGCCGAATCTCTCGGAAGCCGCGAAGGAAAAATTCTACGCGACCAACTACGCCGACATGATGGGCTCGCGCGCCGGCTGACCGCCGCGATGGCTCTGCAATGGTGGCAGCGCGCCGTCTTCTATCAGATCTATCCGCGGTCGTTTGCCGATTCTAACGGCGACGGCATCGGCGACCTCGACGGCATCACGGCGCATCTCGACTATCTCGACTCGCTCGGCATCGGCGCGATCTGGCTGAACCCCATCAATCCGTCGCCGCTCGACGACTGGGGCTACGACATCAGCGACTACTGCGGCATCCATCCGGACCTCGGGGATCTCGCCGCGTTCGATCGATTGGTCGCGGAGGCGCATCGCCGCGGGATTCGCGTGATCGTCGATCTCGTCCCGAACCACACTTCGGATCAGCATCCATGGTTCCTCGAGTCGCGCGCGTCGCTCACCAATCCGAAACGCGACTGGTACATCTGGATTCCCGGCACTCCCGATCGTCCGCCGAGCAACTGGGAGAGCTACTTCGGCGGCCCGGCGTGGAAGTACGACCCGGCCACCGCGTCGTGGTACCTGCACACGTTCCTCGAGCAGCAACCCGACCTCAATTATCGAAATCCGGAAGTAGTCGAGGCGATTCACGGCGTCATTAGATTCTGGCTCGAGCGCGGTGCCGACGGTTTCCGCATCGACGTGGTGCAGGGGCTCATCAAGGACGACCAGCTCCGCGACAATCCGCTGCGCGCCGTGCGCGACCCGGACATCCCGTGGTACGCGGAGGGCTCACAGGACCCGCTCTACAGTTCGGACCGGCCCGAGATTCACGAAATCATTCGCGGGTTTCGCCGCGTGTCTGACAGCTACGAACAACGGATCCTGGTGGGCGAGACGTGGCCGCGCGAGCAGGAACGGCTCGCGGACTACCTGCGGCCAGACGAACTTCAGCTCGGCTTCAATTTCCGCTTTCTACTCGCACGGTACGACACGCGCCGCTTCCGCGCCGCGATCGAGTTGACGGAAAAATCCTTCGGCCCCGGCGCGTGGCCGACGTGGACGCTCTCGAATCATGACTTCCCGCGCCACATCTCGCGCTACGCGCGCGGTGGCGACGCCGAGGCGCGCGCCCACGTCGCCGCGATGATGCTGCTGACGTTGCGCGGCACGCCTTTCATTTATTACGGCGAAGAAATCGGGATGCGCGATACGGAAATCCCCGCCGGCAGCAAACGCGATCCGGTCGGACGCGACGGATGCCGCTCGCCGATGCAATGGTCCGACGCACGCAACGGCGGATTCTCCACGAGCGCCAAGACGTGGCTGCCCTGCGGAGACTTCAAGACCGTCAACGTCGCGCGCCAGATGAACGATCCGCGCTCGATGCTGTCGCTCTATCGGCGGCTGATCCAACTGCGCAAATCAACGCCGGCGATTGTCGAGGGCAGTTATCGCGCCTTCGAGGGCACTCCCGAAGATTGTCTCGTGTTCCATCGCGACACGCCCGCGCAGCATATTGTCGTCGCGCTGAACTTCACCGCCGAGCCGCGCGCGATCGATCTGCCCGCCGGCAAAGTCCTGCTGAGCACGCTCGCCGCCCGCCCTGCGCAGTTCACGAAGTCCCCGCTGACGCTAGCCGCAGACGAAGCCGTCATCGTGGAAACGAAGTGAAAAACTGAACTTTCGCGTTTGCGCGCGGCGGCCACGGTTCATAACATCACGGCCATGCACAAACCGCGATTTTTCGATCAATTGGCGATGGAGCTTGGCGATCGCGAGGCCTTCACGGTCGCCTTCGCCCGTGGACGCCGCGCGTTTCAGCCGGCTCATGTCGAGGCAAAATGGGCGCGCGACCGCGCCGCCGACATCAAGCACATCAAGCTCGAAGTCGCGCTCGACTTCGACGCGAAAAAAATCTCCGGCACCGCAACGCATCGACTGTCCGCGATTACCGGCCCGCTCGAGCGCCTCGAATTCGACGCGGCCGAGCTGGAAGTCAAGGCCGTGCGCGCGGGGGGCGAGCCCGCCACCTTCGAGACCTCCGACGGCAAGCTGCGGATCGCGCTGCCGCGTGCTCTGGGAGCGGGCGAGGAAGTCGAGGTCGCGATCGATTACGCAAGTCAGCCGCGCCGCGGGCTTTATTTTGTCGGCCCCGATGAGGCGTATCCGAACAAGCCGCGGCAGGCGTGGACGCAGGGCGAGGACGAAGACTCGCGCTACTGGTTTCCCTGCTACGACTACCCGAACAATCGGACCACCAGCGAGATCATCGCAACCGTGCCGGAAAAATTCACGGCGGTTTCAAATGGTGCGTTGATCGGCACCTCCGCCGACGCCGCGGCGAAGACTCGCACGTTCCACTGGCGGCATGACGTGCCGCACTCGGCGTATCTGATGACGCTGGCTGCCGGCGAGTTCACGCTGATCGAGGAGCGCGCCGGCAATACTCCGGTTACCTACTACGTTGCGCCCGGACGGGAGGACGACGCGCGCCGCGCGTTTGGCAACACGCCGAAGATGATCCAGTTTTTCGAGCGCGCGATCGGCGTGCCCTATCCCTACGCCAAGTACGCGCAGGTCGCGGTCAGCGATTTTATCTTCGGCGGGATGGAAAACACTTCGGCGACGACGCAGACCGACAGCACGCTGCACGACGCGCGCGCGCATCTCGACTTCAAGAGCGATCCGCTGGTCGCGCACGAGCTTGCTCATCAATGGTGGGGCGATCTGCTGACGTGCCGCGATTGGGCGCACGCATGGCTCAACGAGGGCTTCGCTACCTACTTCGAGGCGCTCTGGTGCGAAGAAAATCTTGGGCCCGACGAGTTCGCGTGGAATGTCCGCCAGGATCGCGAGGCCTATCTCGACGAGGACTCCAATCGCTACCGCCGCCCGATCGTATGCAACCGCTATCGCAATCCGATCGAATTGTTCGATCGCCATCTCTACGAGAAAGGCAGCCTGGTGCTGCACATGCTGCGCCGCATCACGGGCGACGAGCTATTCTTCAAGTCGCTCAACCTTTATTGCACGCGGCATCGCGGCGGCAATGTCATCACGCAGGACTTGCAGCGCGCGTTCGAGGACACGACCGGCCGCAACCTCGATTTTTTCTTCGACCAGTGGGTGTACAAGGAAGGGCATCCCGAGATCGAAGTCTCGAGTTCGTTCGACGACAAGAAAAAACTGCTCAGCGTCACGGTCAAGCAGACGCACAAGACCGGCGACACGATTGCCAATGCGTTCAGCTTTCCCGTCACGATTGCACTGATGGACGCCGAGGGCCGCGAGACTCGTCATCGCGTGGAGTTAAAGGAGCGCGAGCAGGGTTTCACTTTCGTCGCGGACAAGGCGCCGAAGGCAGTCCGCTTCGATCCTGAGCACGACATTCTGAAAACGCTCAAGCACAAGCGCGGACGCGAGGCGCTCGAAGCCACGCTGCACCATGCACCGGAAGCGATCGGGCGCGCTGCAGCCGCACGCGAGCTCGGCACCGAGGGCAGTCCGCAGGCCACGGCGGCACTGCGCGATGCGATGCTCACCGACAAATTCTGGGGCGTGCAGGCCGACGCGGCGACCGCGCTCGGCGCGATTCGCACGACCGCCGCGCTCGACGCGCTGATCGAAGGACTCAAATTGCCGCATCCGAAGGCGCGACGCGCCGTCGTGCGCGCGCTCGGCAATTTTCGCGGCGACGCGCGCGCAGCGTCCGCGCTGGCGGACGTCGTCGCCGCCGGCGACGCAAGCTATTTTGTCGAGGCCGAGGCGGTGCTCGCGCTCGGCAAGACGCGCGACGAACGCGCGTTCGCGCATCTGACGGAGGCGCTGAAGCGCGACTCGTATCTCGAAGTGATACGAACGCACGCTCTGTCCGGGATGGCCGAGCTGCGCGACGAGCGCGCGATCAACATCGCCCGCGATTATTCCTCGTATGGCCGGCCGCCGCGGGCCCGTGTGGCCGCGCTGGGTGCGCTGGCGCGCTTTGCGGCGCTCAAAGAGAATCGCCGCGTCGAAATTCTCGATTTCCTGACTCCGCTGGTTGACGATCGCGAATTCATGGTGCGGATGCGCATCCCCTCGGCTTTCTCCGAGATAGGCGATCAGCGGGCGCTGCCAGCGCTGCGGCGCCTGGCGGACCGCGACCTCGACGGCCGCATCCAGCGCCATGCGAACGACGCGATCACATCGATCAGCGAGGGCCGCAGCCGCGTCGAGGAAGGCCAGAGATTGCGCGAAGATATCGACAAGCTGCGCGACGACAACAAGAAGCTGCAAGAGCGGCTCGAAAAGGTCGAAGCACTGTCGCGCGACAAGCCTGCATGACCTCCGCGCGGCGTTGACTGGGGCGCGTGGTGCAGAGGGGAAGAGGGGGAACGTTATTTGATGTGAAACCCGCGGTGGGTTTCACACTTCCCTCGGCAGGGGTAACCCCTGCACCTTAGCATTAAGAAAATCCGCGCCGCCGCGGGATGCGGGACTGCGTCCCTGCTAGAACTGGGTAAGGGCTGCGCTAAAATGAAAAGCGGCGGGCCGATGGGCCCGCCGCTTTCGTATTGTCGGCGCGCAGTGGTGTGCTTACGCGTCGTAGTAGAGCGCGAATTCGTACGGATGCGGCCGAAGGCGGATCGCGCTCACTTCCTTCGCCATCTTGTATTCGATCCACGTCTCGATCAGGTCGGGCGTGAACACGTCGCCCTTGAGCAGGAACTCGTGATCCTTCTTGAGGTTCCCGAGTGCCTCGTCGAGTGACGCCGGCATGCTGGGCACTTCGGCCAGCTCCGCCGGAGTCAGCGCGTAGATGTCCTTGTCGAGCGGCTGACCCGGATCGAGCTTGCGCTGGATGCCGTCGATTCCCGCCATCAGCATCGCCGAGAACGCAAGATACGGGTTGCAGGTCGGGTCAGGGAACCGCACTTCGACTCGCTTGGCCTTGGGCGACGGCGAGTACATCGGGATGCGGCAAGCGGCGGAACGGTTGCGCGACGAGTACGCCAGGTTGATCGGCGCCTCGAAGCCCGGCACCAGCCTGCGATACGAGTTGGTTCCCGGGTTGGTGAACGCCGCCAGCGCCGGCGCGTGATGCAGGATGCCCGCGATGTAGTGCATCCCCGTTTCCGAGAAGCCTGCGTAGCCGTTGCCCGCGAACAGCGGCGTCTCGCCCTTCCAGATGCTCTGGTGGGTGTGCATTCCCGTGCCGTTGTCGCCGAAGATCGGCTTGGGCATGAACGTGACGGTCTTGCCGTGACGCACCGCGACGTTCTTGCAGATGTATTTGTACCAGGTCAGCCAGTCGGCCATCTTGACCAGCGGCTGGAAGCGCATGTCGATTTCGGCCTGCCCGGCGGTGGCGACTTCGTGATGCTGCTTCTCGACGCGGATGCCGACCCGCTCCATCTCCAGCACCATCTCGGTGCGGATGTCCTGCAAGGTGTCGTTGGGCGGGACAGGGAAATAGCCTTCCTTGTTGCGGGGCTTGTATCCAACGTTGCGGCCAGGATCGCTGACGTTAAACTCGCGCCCGGTGTTCCAGTTGCCCTCGTTCGACTCGATGCGGTGCATGCTGGAGTTTTGCGTGGTCTCGTACTGGATACCGTCGAAGATAAAGAACTCGGGCTCGGGTCCAAAGTAAGCGGTGTCGCCAATACCGGTCGATTTGAGGTAGGCCTCGGCCTTCTTGGCAACGTTGCGAGGGTCGCGAGTATAGGGGGCGCGAGTGATCGGATCGGAGATGTCGCAGATGAGGCTGAGCGTTGGATCTTTGGTGAAAGGATCCATTACTGCGGTGTCCGGGTCGGGGATTACCAGCATGTCGCTCGCGTCGATCGCCTGCCATCCGCGAATCGACGAGCCGTCGAAGCCCAGCCCTTCATCGAAGGGCGCTTCGTCCTTGAACTCGGAGATCGGGGCAGTGAAATGCTGCCACGTGCCGAGCAGGTCGATAAACTTGATATCGACCATCACCACGCCCTTGTCCTTGATCATTTGGAGAACTTGTTTAGGCGTCATCGAACCCGTAACCCTCCTGGCCGCTTTACGGGGCGGCATGTTTGTACTTGTTGATTGAGCGATCTCTGAATCTTTTTTTCTGTCACGAAAACTCCAAGAACGCAACGCCTATCCAGCAGGCAGTTGACGCATACTCAAGCAGCTTCACACCGTGCGTCACTCGCTCCTCTGTGAAGGATCCCGTGCATTCTGCAACTATTTTTCCCCCAATCAGCCCACCAGCTTGACTACAGCAAAATAAATGCCTAGCAGGACCAAGCCCATCGGCACGCCGATTTTCGCCCACGTTGCGCTCCCAATCCTGAGCGCGCCGGCGCGATCGCATCTGCGCTGCGGGCCGCCGATCCGACGCCACCGGTCAAGCGAGCTTCGCGTGAAGCTCGCATCGAGCGATGCGCGGCGTACGACGTAGCATGCACTCTGCCCGCGATCGATCGCTTTGTAGCGATCGGGAATCCAAAAACGAGAAGCGGCGGGTCCGCTTCGGACCCGCCGCCTGGCGCATCGCTGCGCGTTAACTCCTCCGCCGAGCGTTAGAAGGCGTAAATGAAGTTCGCCGCCAAGGTGTCCTGGCCGTGCCACAGATGCTGCGCGCCAGTCGCCGGGTCGACGAAATTGTTGTTCGTGAACGAGTTCTGACTCGAATTGTCATGCCTGTATTCCAGGCGCGCGATCAACCCAGTCACTTCGGGTATCTTGTAGCTGATTGTCTGGGTGATCTCCCACAGCGTCTGTGCCTCGCCGTTGGTGCGCGCCCCGTCCATGTCGTCGAAAAATTCGGCGCGCGTTGCCGCCTCCAGCGCGGGAGTGAAATCGTACACCAGGTACCCCGCCGCACCCTGCCACGAAGCGCTGTGACCGTTGATCACTGGACCCTCCTGCGACGCATACAGGTACTCCGCTTGCAGCGTCAGGTTGGGTACAAACGACGGCTTCCAGGTCGCGATTGGATCGATCGCGCCCAGATTGGAATTGGAATGCTGCGTACTCGTGGCGGGCTGAGCATTCGGCCCCCAGATACCGTTGACTACGAGGCTCAGCGACTTGTCCTTGTTGTTGAGTGTCAGCTCACCCTCATAGTTCGGACCGCCGTTTGAGTTGGCTGCGGGATCATCCCAGCCGTTGTTCAGACCGGCCGTGGCAGACACATAGTCGTTGAACGTGTAGCTGGCGCGGATGCCGGTATGAGTCAGCGGTTCGCCCAAGGTAAACAGCAGGCCGCGGCTCTCGTTGTAGTTCTGGTTGTTATAAACCGGAATGATCTCGGCGCCCAGCAGCGTCACGAAGCGGCCGGCTTCAAAACTCACGCCAGATCCGAACGGCGCGGTGTAGGTCAAGTAGTATTGAGTCGGATCGACCCACTGCGGACTCACGTGCGCAAGGTTCGAGTAGTTCGTGCCAGCGGAAATCGAGTTCGCGACCTGGCCGAAGTTGATGTCGGTCACGAATCCAACCGTGCCGTCGCGCTCGATGTGCAGATTGCCCTGCGTGAGCTGAAATCCATCCTCGTCCCACGCGCGGAACACGTTGGTGTTGCCGTTGGGCTGGTTGAAGTTATGCTCGTAGCCTGCATCGACCAACGCGTGGACGCTGATACCCAGGTTGTCCGAGAGATTCTTCTGGATGGCGGCGATGTTCGTCTCAGCCAAGCCGACGTGCTGGCCGATGGTGGCCGGCGAGGCGGAAGCCGCCGGCTGTGCGACGACCATCGCTGCCTCGATCTTTTTCACCTCGCTGGTTGTGTCGTCGGTCTGCTTCTGCAGATTGCTCATCTGCCCCGACAGCTGATTGAGCCGCTGGTCCTCGCTGGGGCCAGTGGCGACAGTGGTTGTAGTCGTGCTGACCACGTGGTGGTGACGTCTGTGAGTCGTAGTTGTGGTCGTTTGTGCCCAGGCATTCGCATTGCACAGCAATCCAATCAATGCGACGCCGGCAACCAGGTGAATCCAGGCAACGCCCCGGGTCGTTCTCCTTCTGTTCACTATCTCCTCCCTCCGAGATGCGCGGCCTT
>NZ_DATEQZ010000034.1:0-33795 GCF_035272065.1 Binatus sp. (SeqCode) | reverse complement strand
ATTTAGCGCGCCGGACTATTCGAGATGATCGATCACCTTGCCGAATCCTAGCGTCATCTCACTAAGCATGTAGCTCGCCTGAATCACCCGCTTGACCGGTAAACGATCCCACGGATCGAGCCGCGAGCTTTCCGCGAAAGCAATCGAGCCGACTCCCGTCCATGCCTCGATTACTCTGACCTCGGCGAGCGTCTCGATGAGCTCGGCACAAGACGGACGCCCTTTCTCTTCGGGCGAAGGTATCAGGCGCATGCTGACCGGCGGCGGCGCGGCGGAGTGCCCATTGGCGGCCGGCCGTTCCGGGCGAACGATTGCGCTGGCGAGGCGGATACCTGCCGGACGTTCGAGCGTCCCGCAGATCATGTCGCGATCGTTTTTGAATTCAATTTGCGCGAGCTTTTTCGGGAAACCCCAGATTTCGCGGCCGGCCAGCATCGGCGGCTCGGTCGTCACCGCGATGTGCATGATGTAATTCATCGGGCGTCCCTTGTGCTCGACCAGCAGCGAAAGGATCGCTTCGTTGTACGGACCGAAAGTGGTCCATGGATATTCGTAGAACGAAAGGATCGCGGTGGCCGGATCGCTCAGTGCGAGCGGCTCTGGCAATGCTTCCAAGGCGGCTTCCAGATTGGTTTCAAACGCAACTGAGATCGAGCGTGTGTTGCGATAGTAGAACGGCGGGCGCTGATACGCGGCGGCGTCCGCCGGCATCGAGTATCCTGCATTTCCGAGGTTGAGATGTCCGTGCTTGGCCATACTACGATCCTCCTGAGGCGGGATTTCCATACTTGTGGCACTCGCACGAATATTGAACAAGCGCGCTCATTTGACGGTTTCTGCCGCCGCAGCCAGCAGAAGAGCCCAATCGCGCCATCTTGTCGTCGTTGTTCCAGCCGTCCCTTTTCCAGTCGTGCAATTCGTTCTGTGGTTCTGTCACCCGTTTAACGAACCTGCGCCGCAGGAGCCTCGGCCTTCGGAGACACCGCGTTTTGCTCTGACTCGCTGCTGGAGCGAGGGGGATTTGAACCCCCGAGACCCTTCGGCATTCAAGGGGCGGAATTCGGCCCAATCTTTTCGCCCTATTCGGGTCGAAAAAAAGCATCACTGCTGCAGAGATATTGTTCACGTGGGATTCGGCTCTGCCTTTGGCCTCTCCGAGGGGCATTCCGCATTACCCTCAACTATTGATTGGCTTCAACGAGTGTCCGCCCTAGGCGCGCATCGACCACCGTGAAAGAACGCGTCGACGGTTTCGTCGTGACCGAGACCAGTCGCCCGATGGGTTCTATTACAGGTGACTGGATGATAAGAATCGCGCAGAGGCTTAGGCCAATTGTCGGCGATTCCCGAAACGAAGTATGCGAAGAGCGGAGACATCCATGTCGCTTATCAAGTGCTCGGCGATGGTCCGATCGACCTCATCTACATTCCCGGTTGGGTCTCTCACCTCGACCTGATCTGGGAACAGCCGCTCTTCGCGAGTTTCCTTCGCCGTCTCGCGACATTTTCGCGGGTCATCGTCTTCGACAAGCGGGGTACCGGGCTCTCCGATCGGGTGGCTGAGCTCCCCACTCTCGAGCAGCGAATGGATGATGTGCGTGCGGTCATGGACGCGGAAGGCTCCAAGAGCGCGACGCTGTTCGGTACCTCCGAGGGCGGAATAATGTCGATGCTGTTCAGCGTGACGTATCCGCAGCGTACAGACAGCCTGGTCCTCTATGGCACTTACGCGCGAGCCTATAGCGCTCCGGATTATCCTTATGGTGACTCACCAGACACGTTGGCGGCGTCGCTTGCATACTACGAAAATATGTGGGGGCAGGGCTTATCAGCCGTCGTGCTCGCCCCGAGCATCGCCTCGGAGCCGCATCAGCGGCAGTGGTTTGCACGACTCGAACGGCAGGGCGCGAGTCCCGGCGCTGTCGCCGCGTTGCAGCGGATGGAAGCGGAACACGATGTAAGGCATCTCCTTGGATCGATTCACGCCCGCACCCTGATTATCCACCGAACCTACGATATTGCGGTGAGCGTGCAGGCTGCGCGTCATCTGGCGCTTAACATTCCAGGAGCAAAGTACGTCGAACTTGCGGGTACGGATCATCTCCCATTCGTAGGAAACCAGGACTCGATTCTCAACGAGGTCGAGGAATTCGTGACCGGCGTTCGCCATAGCCCTGACCCAGACCGGTTTCTCGCTACGGTACTATTCGTCGATATTGTCCGTTCGACCGATCGAGCGGCACAGCTCGGTGACCGACAATGGCGCGGATTGCTCGAGAGCTTCCAAGGCGTGGTCCGCAACCAGCTCGCCAAATTCCGGGGTCGCGAAATCAATACTACTGGCGATGGATTCTTCGCTACCTTCGATGGACCCGCGCGTGCGATACGGTGTGCATTTGCGATCCGACAAGGCGTAGGCGCGCTGGGTCTTGAGCTCCGTACCGGACTTCACACCGGCGAATGCGAACAGATGGGCGAGGATCTCGGAGGAATCGCGGTCCATATCGGCGCTCGCGTGTCGTCTGCAGCCGCACCCAATGGAGTGCTGGTTTCGAGCACTGTCCGCGACCTTGTCGCTGGATCCGGGATCAGCTTCAGCGACCGGGGACTACATTCGTTGAAGGGGGTTCCCGGCGAGTGGAGGCTTTTTCTCGCCCAGCCCTGAGCTGGATGGACTGCATCGCGCTGTCGAGGTTTCACATCTATGAACTGGCTATGAATTGGCCCGTCCAGTCGCGATACTCGGCCATTCTGGCTACGCGAAGGTAGCCTCAATGCGCTGCGCGAGGTGCGGGACCGAGAGAAGCACGAGCAGCGCCCCTATTCTGTTGCCGACGATTTCGCGCTCGCGGCAGCCGTCGAGTTCGCCGCGCGAGCCGACGCCGACGCGGTCTTCTTCGCCAGCCACTTGAGCCGCGTACACTCCCGGCATGTTCTAGTGCCGTCTTGATTCAGGTAGGCGTCGTCGAGCGAGTGGCCGTGGATGCAGTGCGTCCGGCGCTTCGGTCCTCGCTTCGGCGGATGCAATCTCCACTCTTCGATGACTGCGAGCGGAAAATAGACCTTGCCGCCGTCATGCTTTGCTACAGTAATCGTTCCGGCCGCGACCCCGCGCGTGACGCGCGCCCGCAGCGCGAAGAGCGTGACGTTGCCGCCCAACATTGCCAGCGCGCCTTTCAAGGTCACGAAGCCGGGCACTTCCAAGTCTTGTTGCTTACGCCAGATCGCACGATCGTTTGCCTTGGCCAGCGCGCGCGTCCGGGCGGCGCTTTTAACACGACCAGTTTTTTTATTCACGTCTTTTCCGAGTATCCTAAATCAAGCTGCAGTCTGCTGCGAGAGCAGTTCGATCTGGCGAACGTGACGACTAGCAGTATCGAGCTTTTCGGCGATCAGAGTCGCGACTCCTGGCATCGGGACTTTTTGCATTTCGAAACATACCCGCAGCGATGGATGCGAACTGTCGTTGGCACGGGGTCGAAATCGGTTTGCAACATACAGTTATTCTGTTGTCAATGTACGCTCGCGCGATAATTTGGTAAAAGCGGGGCGCTGGCTGGTATTTGTTCCCCTTTCCCCAGTCGGCTTCGGGCTGGCGTTTTCATGCGCGCTGGCCCGTTCTTTTTCCCGATTGCGGCGAGTATCTATTCGGGGGCTTATGTGTTAGACGACGATCTGGAAGCAGGCTGCGTCGAACAACCGAGGCACATTAGGCTCTGTAGACCGGAGCCGGGAACCTCGGGCGCACAACCTGCTTTTTTCGCATCAGATACCAGCCACGAGCGCGAGCGCGGCGGCGGTTCATATCGTAGCGCCCGACGAAGTTACCGCCCGCATCGGCCCGGAAACATCCTTTCGAATGCTGCTAGATCTGCATACTAATTACTGGTGTTTAGCTAGAATGCGAAGCAGAGTGTCCGACATTTCTTTCAGTTCCTTAGTGTCTTCGGCGAGTATGCGATCTTCAAGCGGTTGTCGTGAGGAAAGATGCTCCTTCATTTTAGTCCATAGCTCCAAATCTTCTGGAGTAAGGTTAGTTACCAAGTAGCTCAACGCCGTAAGCAGTTCCTGAAGCCTTTCCAGTTGTTCGGTGTATTCTCTGTAATCCGACATGCAGCTAATATTGCACTTGCCAGTGTCACCAGCAAGAAAATTGGCCTTCCCGGATTGGAAGGAAAGCTGTTGGGGAAACCGGCAGCCAGAGAGTTCCTGGAATTTGCAATTGATTGTGGCCTGATGGGATGGTGTGGCTCCTCAAAACCTTTTCAGCTCTTCCTGCATCCGCAGCGCGGCATACAGCGCACGTTGCGGATGGTCCTCGTGCGCGACCGGCGCGCCGAACAGCGCGAAGATGCCGTCGCCGGTGGATTGCACGATATAACCGTCGTAGCGGCGCACCGCATCGATCATCAGCTTTAACGCTGGATCGACGATGGCGCGCGCTTCCTCCGGGTCGAGGTCCTGCTCCAGTTCGGTCGAGCCCTTGATATCCGCGAACAGTGCCGTGACTGTTTTGCGCTCACCCTCGAGCGCGGCGGAAGAATCGGATTGCTCCGGACTGACCCGGACACCCGGCGCGGTTGGCTTTAGTTCGGGTGCATTGTGCGCGCCCGCTGAACGCGCGCCTGCGAGCGCGCCGCCACATTCGCCGCAGAACTTTTCTCCGGGCGTGTTCTCGGCGCCGCACGATGAGCAGCGGAGGTTCAACCCTGTGCCGCATTGGGCACAAAACTTTCGCCCTTCGCGATTGTCGAAGCCGCATTTTGCACAGCGCATCAAATCACCCTAAAACCCCGCGGCGGAAACTGTGCATGATCGCGGCAAGCTCGCGCGTAGGTTTGCCGGCAGTGGTATCGGGCGAAGTCGTCAACGGCCCAGCTTAACCGCACAAGCCATCAGCGCACAACAAACGGCGCGCTACTACTACAGCCGCACGGCAGGGGCGGCCGGGATCGGTCTGTGCGGAACTTCAGCTTTCGTGCGGATACGACGCCATACCACGTCAGCCACCCCGCGTACGTGCGGCTGGAGTCCATCGAACCCGGCAAGCCGATCCGGAACACTTTCATCGAGGCGATCAACAGAGGAATCCGCCCCGCTTGCATTCGAAATGCGGAACGCTGAATATATGTCCTATCAATGTTCTCTCGCCTACATCTGCAACTGGTCGCCGCGGTCCTCATCGTGACAGGCATTGTCGCGTTCGCGCCTCGATTGCAGCCTCCGCACATGCGCCTCTCCTGCCGATCGTACGAGGGTACTACGCTCAGCGGTGCGCAGCGGTTTACCAAGGCTTCGTCAAGTCTGCCCGACCTCAAGGTTGGCTACGAGGCACATCGCGCTTCATTCCCTAAGTATTTGAAGCGGATCTGCGACGGTCAGGCTGCCCGGCCATTACTGAGTTTCAGATTTGCGCCTCCTTCCGCAGAGCCATTTATAAGACGATTCAAATTGCTCCCCTCACGCGCCGAAAGCCAGGACCCGCTCTAAGCAAACTGTAGACTCGTGATTCGCTAGCACGCGAGCAAGTTTTCGCGGGCGGTTGTGGTCAACGTTGAAATCCGCCGGCTCACTTAGCCGGGGATTGGGAGTTTGGATCGTGCCAAGTTTCTCGCTGCGCAATCCGTACACAATCATTGTCGGAGCGCTTGTGATCGTTATTCTGGGCGCAACCGCGTTTACGCGGATGCCCGTGGACGTCTTTCCTGACATTAAAATCCCAGCGGTGGTGGTGGCTACCTTCTATCAGGGTATGCCACCGCTCGACATGGAAGACAACATAACCTTCCGCTACGAGCGATTTTTTACGCTAGGCAGCAACATTGAACATATCGAGTCGCGTTCGCTGTCGGGCGTGAGCATCATCAAGGTGTTCTTTCAGCCAGGCACCAACATCGAGTCCGCGGCTGCGCAGATGGGAACCCTGGCGATGGCTGATCTGGGAATCATGCCCCCCGGCACGCTCCCGCCGCTGGTGCTGCAGTATGACGCATCTTCGCTGCCGGTAGTGCTGGTCACGCTCGAGGGTAAGGGTTACGACGAGACTCAACTCGAAGATCAAGCCCGTTACAATATTCGGAATCAGCTCGCTACGGTGGCGGGGGCGTCCGCGCCAATTCCCTTCGGCGGGAAATTTCGCCAGGTGATGGCGTACGCAAATTCGCAAGCGCTGCAAGCGCGCGGCCTGTCGTTGATGGACGTCGTCCACGCGCTCGACACCTCCAACCTCATCTTACCCGCGGGCGACGTCAAGATCGGGTCGAAGGATTACTACATCTACTCGAACAGCATGATCGAAAAAGTGCCTGACATCGGCCAGGTGCCGGTGAAGATAGGACGTGGTCAGGCGCCAGTGCTGATGGACGATGTCGCCAAGGTCGAGGACTCAGCTCAGATTCAATACAACACGGTGCTAATTAACGGGCAACCGTCGGTATATGTCCCAGTTCTTCGGCAGGTTGGCGCGAATACCATTTCGGTGGTGGATGGCATTAAGGAGTTGCTGCCGAAGGTCTTCGGCCTTCCAGCCGGAATGAAACTCAAAACCATCTTCGACCAGTCCATTTACGTCAGGCAAGCGGTGGAAAGTCTCGAACACGAGGCCATCTCCGGATCTGTCCTGGCGTCGCTCGTGATTCTAATATTCCTCGGCAGTTTCCGATCGACCTTTGCGATCTTCCTGTCCATTCCACTTTCCATTCTGGCCGGTGGATTCGGTCTCTTCATGAACAGCTCGACCATCAATATCATGACGCTCGGCGGCTTCGCGCTTGCGATAGGCCGGTTGGTCGATGACTCGGTGGTGGTGCTCGAGAACATCAATCGCCATCTGGCGGAAGGCAAGGAACCTCGCGCGGCAGCCCGAGAAGGTGCCGAGGAAGTCGCCCTTCCAGTTTTGGCGTCGACGGTAACTACCTGCATCGTCTTCTTCCCAGTCATGTTTCTGTTTGGGGTCGCCAAGTATCTGTTCAGCGCACTGGCGCTGGCGGTGGTGCTATCGATGGCCGCGTCGTATCTGGTCGCGATGAGCATAATCCCGCTCTACTGCGCTCGCTTTCTCACCAGCGAACAGGCGCTCGCGGCGGAACACGGTGAATCATCCGGTGTATTCGCGGTCTTCAATCGCGCATATGAGCGCTTCGCCTCGAGTTACGAACGGCTTCTTGAAAAGGCGCTGGACCACAAGGCTGTAGTTGTCGGCGGAGTTGCAATTCTGTTCGTCGTCAGCCTCGCGATGTATCCCCGTCTTGGTACCGAGTTGTTTCCCGAGACTGATGCCGGAACTTTCACGATCAATTTTCGCGCGCCAGCCGGTACCCGTATAGAACTGACCACTGACATGGCGCGTCAAATCGAAGCCATCGTGCGGCAGGTGATTCCGCCAAGCGATCTCGACATGGTTGTGTCGAATATTGGAATTGCTCCGAGCATCTCCGCGATTTACTCACCGAACGCGGCCCAGGACTCGGGGTTCATTCAGGTAGCGCTGAAGTCCGGTCATCGGAATGCGACCAAATACTACGTAACGAAGCTAAGGAAACTCCTTCCTGCGCAACTTCCGAATGCCCGGACCCTGTTTTCCTCAGGAAGCATCATCGACTCCGTTCTCAATCTCGGGATGATGGCCCCGATCGATGTTCAATTCGCCGGTAACAGGTTTAGCGAGCTCAGTAAGACGGCCAAGGAGCTTAAGGAGAAAATTAGTGGTCTGCCGGAGGTTTCGCAGAGTTTCATCGTACAGGAGTCGAACTATCCGACGCTGAACATACAGGTCGATCGCGTGAGAGCCGCGCGCCTGGGTGTCGCGCAACAGAAAGTTATACAGAACGTCATCACCGCGCTCGATTCGAACTTATATATAAAGCCCTCGATTTGGATCGATCACGCAAACAAGGACGACTATTTTCTGACGGTGCAGTATCCAGGCTCCGAGAAGGGTTTTGATTCTCTGGAAGTCCTGCAGAACATTCCGATCGAGACCGTGAACAGAGAAGGTGGGCACGCGCAGAGCCTGCTGCTGCGGGATGTGGCAACGATTTCTCCGGAGTTCCACCCATCCGAAGCCGATCATTACAGCATTCAACGCGTCGTCGATCTGCTCGTCGCGCCCAGCACCGAGGATCTAGGTGGCACGCAGGAGAAGATTCAGGACCAGGTGAGCAAGATGACGCTGCCCCCCGGAGTCTCTGTCAGGTACCGTGGCGCGGTAGCTTCGATGCAGAAATCCTTCTCCAGCTTTGGCTTCGGCCTCTCGCTCGCGGTGGTTCTGCTTTACCTGGTGATGGTTGCCCAGTTCCGCTCCTTCCTCGATCCACTAATCATCATGTTCGCGGTACCTATGGGATTGATAGGAGTCATTTGGACGCTGTGGATAACAGGTACCACGCTTAACATCGAGTCCTTCATGGGCATTATCGTGATGGTCGGCATCGTCGTGTCGAATTCGATTCTGCTCGTTGACTTCGCCAATGAACGACGTCGCCAGGGACAGGAACTGAGACGCGCGGCGGTCGAGTCGGCACGTATAAGAATGCGGCCAATCCTGATGACTGCTTTGGCGACCGTGGCTGGACTTATGCCGATCGCGCTGAAGCTGGGCGAGGGATCCGAAGCTTCGGCTCCTCTGGCAAGGGCGGCGATGGGCGGTCTAATAGTTTCCACCGGGCTCACGCTGTTCCTGGTGCCTTGCGTTTACGAGTTCTTCTATCGGCGGATCCAGGGTGACGCGACCGCGCAAGCGCTCATTGAGAACTAATGCCGATGTTTATGTGGCAAATCAGAATAGCGGGCTGGCGCTTGCATGAGGCGCCACCTTCATCGCGAATACCGCTCAGCGTGATCAGCGAACCGCAACGAGGTAAAGCAGTGAGGAGCATTGGACGGGCGGTATCGGCTATCTTATCGATCGCAGTCTTATGGGCGGCCGGCTGCGATGCGCCTGTTACTCCCATGACTACGACTGCGCGAGCGACGGTGGACGTTGTCCATCCACTCCGTGGGGAAATAGCAAAAGGTATTGACCTTCCAGGCGATGTCGTAGGTTTCTATGAAGCTGCGCTTCACTCGAAAGTCACAGGATACTTGAAGAGTATCAGCGTCGACAAAGGCGATTCGGTGAAGGCGGGTCAAGTGCTGGCCGAAATCGAAGTACCGGAACTGCGGTCGAACCTGGTGCGCTCGCAGGCGAGCCTCGAAATCGAGCGCATAACTTACGATCGTCTGAAGAAGGTTCAGCAGGACGATTCACGGCTAATCTCACAGCAAGACGTCGATATGGCCTACGCCAAGTATCGTGAGGCTCAGGCCGCGGTTGCAACCCTGCAAACCATGTTCGGATATACAAAAATCGTCGCCCCCTTTGACGGAGTAATCACCGGGCGGTTCGCCGATCCTGGGGCGCTGATCCGTGCGGGCGGCGGTGACTTTGGAGTTGACGAAACCTCAGGTTTGATTTCTCCGGGAGCCACCGAGGGCGCCGGAGGGCACCGTGAAGGCGGTGGTCCGATCCTGACGCTCGCGGACATAGACAAATTGCGGGTCTATATCTACGTTCCGGAAGCCTCGTATCCGTTCATCCATATTGGTACCCCGGCGAGTCTGCACTTCGACGAGTTTCCGGATCGAGTATTCAAAGGAACCGTTGCCAGGTACGCGTCGTCGCTCGACCTAGCAACCCGGACGATGCTGACCGAGGTCGACATAGACAATCCGAAGCGCCTGGTTTACCCGAGAAGCTATGCGCATGTAACCATCGAACTGGTCCGCCATCCTGACGCTCTGAGTGTCCCCGCCTCAGCGATTCAGGGTTCGGGCGTCTCGGCGCGTTTATTGATCGTAAACAAAGGTCGCCTGGTCGAAGTTCCGGTCAAAACCGGGATCAACAACGGCGCCTATATCGAAGTCACGTCGGGCCTGTCGGCAAATTCACTGGTAGTCGCTACCTACAGCAACACTCTCAGTCCCGGTCAGCCGGTGGATTGCCGGCTCCGGAACGGAGACGTGCAGGCCACGTCGGCATCGGTTCAGAGCCCGGACTGAGCTGAACTAACTGTCAACGCGAAAATCAATGGTGGAACAGTAGAGCAGGCAAACAATGGAATCTTCGCGAATCCTGGTTCTCTTCGCATGCGCCATCCTCTCTGCGCATCGAGTCGCCAACGCGGCGGATCCTACTGCGGCATTAATCGGCGATACGCAAGTTGCGGCATCAGCTACGGGAACCTCAGTGGCGCCGGCAGCGAACTCGTCGGCAGGGACCCCGTCGACTGTCAACTCGCCGACCATTGGACTAGCGCCTCAATTCCAGCCGCCCAACTCAACTGGAGGGCCAATTGCGCCGGGCTCCGAGTTGACACTCAAGCAGGCTATCGCGATCGCTCTCAAATATCACCCGAGACTCCAGGAAGCCGCGGACAACACCAGCGCCGCGCGGCAGCAGATCGGGCAGGCGCGCTCATACTTGGGCCCGCAATTGTTTGGCGCCGCACAATATTTGCGCAGCACCGATAACGGCATCGCCAATGCAAGTTACTACAATCCTGACGGAGCGTTTCCGCGATTAAGCGGAACAAATCACAATCTGCCATCAAATGACACTTCGCAAAGTTGGGACACCAGCAATAACTACATGGGAGGCGTGATGCTGTCCCAGTTCCTTGTCGACTTCGGTCGCCGACACGGATTTGTTTCGCAGCGCCAGTTTGAAGCCGCCGCCGCGGCTGCCAACCAGCAGCTCACCGAGCTTGATTTGATCTTTGAAGTCTCTCAACGATACTTTGAGTTGCTGCAAGCTAAAAGATTGATCGCGGTTTATGAGAAGGCACTGGAGCAGCGCCAGTATCACCTGCACGAGGCCCGGGTTAAGGCTAGTGCTGGTCTGCGGCCACAGCTCGATACCTATGTTACCCAAGCCGAGGTCGAGCGAGCTCAATTGCACCTCGTCGATGCGCGCAATAGTGCCGATGACGGGAAGGTTGCGCTCGATAATGCGTTGGGTCTGAGCGATTCGGCGCCCGCATATGAACCGGCGGACGTCCTAACCTACTATCCGGTTAACGATTCGCTGCAGGGTTTGCTTGACACGGCTTTCCGGACCAGACCCGATCTGGCGGCGCTACAGGACCAAGCGAAGGCTATGGGAGCTCAAATTGTCCAGTATCAGAGTGACTACTATCCTACTGTCAATGCTGTGGGCGGGTACTCGGCGCTGGGGACTGGAACTCCTGCTGCGAATAATTTTAACGCCGGGATAGTAATCACGTGGCCAATCTTCAACAGCTTTCTTACCAGTGATCAGATTGCAGAGACCAGGTTTCGGCAACAGTCGATCCTTCGCGCGATCGAAGACCTCCGGCAAGAGGTAATCTTGCAGGTCCATACGGCGCTTCTCAACTGGCAGGCCTCTCTTCAGCGCATCTCCCGCGCGGAAAAGACGCTTGCTGCTTCGCGCGCGGAACTGGAACTCGCGGAGAAGCGCTATGAGGCGGGCCTGACAAGTATTATTGAACTCGAAGACGCGCAACGCAGCTACACTTATGACGATGCCGAGTACGCCGATGCCCTCTACGGATTCTCCGTCACCAAGGCTGCGGTCGACAGAGCGACCGGTCGATCGCTCGCGGGACTCTAGCGGCGATTGCCAACTTTTCGACGACGCTGTATATCCGGGCGAGGGCTATGCTGAAATACAGCAAGATAATGTGCGCGTTCGAATTCGATGGAAATTCAACGGCCGCATTACTTCTGGCAAGCGCCCTAGCAAAGGAAAGCAACGCCACGCTTTATATCCTGCACATTGCCAGAGTGCCTGCGCAGGATATGATCGTTCCGCTTCCATTTGATGCCGACCCGCGCTGGGAGAAAGAGGCCAGAGCCAAGCTGGCACTGATCGTCCAGAACACCATCAAGAACGACGTGCAATATGTTATCGATGTCAGGACCGGTGTGCCTGATACTGATATCGTTCGAGCCGCTCACGAGCTCGGAGTGGACGTGATCGTAATGGTTACGCACGGGCGCCACGGACTCGAGCGCTTCGTTTTGGGCAGCGTCACCGAGCATGTCATTCGCGAGGCTCCTTGTCCCGTGCTGGTGCTGCACCACACGCCTTCGACGCCGGCGCCCGTTTAACGACACGCGGCATTCGAATACGACTAGCTACAGCGAGCCGTACCCGCGCCGGCGCCCGCCGTCAGTTTCCGAAGTCCCAGCTCTCTCCATTGTGATACCGCGACAGCACGTTCTTCGCGATCAGGATCCGGTGGACCTCGTCCGGGCCGTCCGCGAGCCGCAGCGTCCGCGCCCCTTGGTACATCGCGGCGAGCGGCAGGTCGCCCGAGACGCCCGCCGCGCCCCAGACCTGGATAGCGCGGTCCACCACTCGCGTGTAGGCCGCCGGGACGAAGATCTTGATCGCCGAGATGTCAGTGCGCGGGTCGGTGCCGCTGTCCATGCGCTCGGCGCAGTGGATGGTCATCAGGCGCGCCGCCTGGATGTCGATGTAGGAGTCGGCGATGAACCCTTGGATGAACTGCTTGGTCTCGAGCTTGCCGCCATGAACCTCGCGCATCGTGGCGCGCTCGACCATCAGGTCGAACGCCCGGCACATCTGCCCGATCGAGTTCATGCAGTGATAGACGCGCCCCGCCCCGAGACGATCCTGTGCGGCCTGATGCCCCGTGCCCGCCTGGCCGAGCTGGTTACTGAGCGGCACGCGCACATCGTCGTACACGATCTCGCAGTGGTCGCTCTGCCTGCCCCAGACCTCGACGCCGCGCACGATGCGCACGCCGGGCGTGTTCTTGGGCACAATGATCTGCGTCATGCGGCCGTTGTCGGCGCCGCTCCCTCCAGTGCGGCACATTACGATCAGGAAGTCGGCGCGAAACCCGTTCGAGGTGAACCATTTATGTCCGTTGATCACCCACTGGTCGCCATCGCGGACCGCCGTCGTCTTGATCGACCGCGGATCCGAGCCGGCCGAGTCGGGCTCCGTCATCGAGAAGCCGGATTCCATCTTGCCCTCGGTGAGCGGCACCAGCCATTTGCGCTTCTGCTCCTCGGTGCCGTACTTGAGCAGGATCTGCTGGTTCCCCGAGTTGGGCGCGACCACGCCGAACAACGCCGCCGCTCCCATGCTGTAGGCCAGCACCTCGTTCATGTACGCATGCTCGAGGAAGCCGAGGCCGGCGCCACCGTACTCCGGCGGCAGATGCGGCGCCCAGAGGCCCGCCTGCTTCACCTTCTCCTTGACCGACTCCCGCAACTCGCGAGAACTGCGCCGCTCCTCGTCGGTCGCGTTGTCCCGCCATCCCGCCCAGAGCTTCCGTTCGTTGGGCAGGATATCGCGGTTGACGATCTGCGCCGTGAGCGCGCGGATCTCGTTGATGCGGGGGTCGAGCGTCGGGATCGGCTTCACATTCATTTGCATGATGGTCTCCTCTGCTGGCTCAAGCGTAGCGCGGCGCGGCGAGGATGAAAACTTGTCCCGCTGCCCTTGGGATCGAAAGCCACGCTCCTCAAGCCTTGTTCAGTAGTGTTCAGGTTTGAACACTACCAGAAATCCAACGAGCGGAAGCCTCCCGGCGTTCGCTCGATCCGGTAATCAAAACCTGCCCGATGGTCAAGCGAACAGGGTTCCTGCTAGAACCGCATAATCACGAGCCCGACGCGAGGATGCGGCGCTATGGCCAAGTACGATCGGCTAAGCCCCCTGGACCGGACATTCCTCGACCTCGAATATCCCGAAACGCACATGCACGTTGCGAGCGTGACTGTTTTCGATGCGAATCCTCTTCGGACTCCCGATCCCTCCGAGGCAGCGCAGAGGTGAGCGAGCAAATTTCCGCGGTAACGATGGCCGGTTGCATTGGGGATTGAATGCGGACTGGGATGTGCTGCCTGATCTTCGCGATCTCGTTGCGGCGATTAGCGCATCATTCGACGAGTTACTCCGGGTGACCGAGGCGGCGCACGCTCAAACGCACACCAGTCAGGGGTGACCCGGAGGTTTTCCGCAAAGAAAAACATAAGCTTCGGGTCCAGCGGAGAAATCGGAGCAGACGGCGATGAAGGATGCAACGGAAGCGACGCGCGCCGCAAACCGCGCAGCGCTGGCCCAAGTGCCGCTTGCGGACCAGCAGTCGTTCGAAGATGCGCGGCGCGGGTTTATCGAAGCGCAGGGCGACAAGCTGATAACGCGCGCCGACGGCCGTGTGGTGTGGACGCTCAAAGGGTACGAGTTTCTCGACAGCGAGAAGACGCCGGACAGCGTCCATCCAGGCCTCTGGCGCCACGCCCGAGTCAACACCGCCAACGGCCTGTATCGGGTGGCGGAACGTGTTTACCAGCTCCGCGGCTTCGACGTCTCCAACATGACTATCATCGAGGGCGACAGCGGCCTCATCGTGATCGATCCGCTGATCTCGACCGAGGTCGCCAAGGCGGCGATGGACTTGTACTTGAAGCATCGGCCGCGGATGCCGGTGGTCGCGGTCATCTATTCGCACAGCCACGTCGATCACTTCGGCGGTGTCCGTGGAGTCGTCAACACCGACGACATGGCGGCCGGCAAGGTGACGATTTGGGCGCCGGCGGGCTTCATGGCGGCGGCGGTCGGCGAAAACGTGATCGCGGGCAACGCGATGCTCCGCCGCGCCCTGTTCCAGTTCGGCGCGATGCTGCCGCGCGGCGAACGCGGGCAGGTCGATACCGGCCTCGGCAAGAGCGTCTCGCTTGGCACGGTCACGCTGATTCCGCCCACCAACCTGATCGAAGAACCGGTCGAGACGCACCGGATTGACGGCGTCGAGATCGTCTTCGAGCTGACGCCTGATGCCGAAGCGCCTGCCGAATTGGTCATGTACTACCCGGATTTCCGCGTCCTCAACATGACCGAAATCACGACTCAGAATTTTCACAATCTGCTGCCGATGCGCGGAGCGCTGGTGCGCGACTCGCTGGCATGGTCGAAGTACATCGGTGGCGCGCTTCACCGTTACGGCGCGTCGAGCGACATCCTGATCGCGCAACACAGCTGGCCCGTATGGAGCGGCGATCGCGTCCGCGCCTTTTTGCGCAAGCAGCGCGACGCCTACAAGTTCGTGCACGACCAAACCGTGCGCCTGATGAATCACGGCTATGTCGGCGCTGAGATCGCCGAGATGGTCAAGCTGCCGGCGAGCCTAAACCAGGAATGGTCGGCGCATTCCTTTTACGGCAACCTCAAACATAACGTCAAAGCGATCTACCAACGCTACCTTGGCCATTATGACGGCAATCCCGCGAATCTCGACGCTCTGCCGCCGGTTGAGGCCGCGAAAAAGAGCGTCGAGTACATGGGCGGAGCCGAAGCGGTGCTCGAGAAGGCGCGCGAGGACTACGCGCGCGCGGAGTACCGCTGGGTCGCGCAAGTGGCATCGCAACTCGTGTTCGCCGATCCCGCCAATCGCGACGCGCGCGAGCTTGCCGCCGACGCGCTCGAGCAGTTGGGCTACCAGTCCGAATCGGCAACCGCTCGGAACGCTTGTCTGCAAGGCGCCTTTGAGTTGCGTAACGGCGTGCCTAATCTCCCGGGCGGGTCCGGTGCGGCGCCAGACATAATCCGGTCGCTTCCACTCGACATGTACTTCGACTTCATGGCCGTGCGACTCAACGGCGACAAGGCCGCCGGCAAGAGCATCGTGCTCAATTGGCGCTTTACCGACACCAAGCAGGACTACGTGCTCAATCTCGAGAACAGCGCACTAACCTGCGTACCTGATGCGCGGGCGGACAATGCCGATGCGACGCTGACATTGAACCGCGCGACCTTGGACGAGATCTCGCTGCAGAAGAACACCTTTCCGTCGGCGTTGCAGTCAGGGCAGATCGCCGTCACCGGCGAACCTGAAAAACTCGTCGAGTTGCTGGAGATGCTCGACACGTTCCCGATACGGTTCCCGGTCGTCGAGCCCCGCCCGGCGCGCTGAAATTTGCGCCAGTCCAATGGGCAGTAGTGGTGCCATTGGCGGCAGTTTCGGATGAACGGCGTCTGAATTCACGCAACTGTAACCTTGCCAAGGTTTCCATCGAGTCGTGCGAATGCTCTTGTTTTTTGGTTACTAGGAGACGCAGTCGAACTGGCCCGTCGATTGCATCCATTCTTACTGCCGTCGTGAAAAATGAATCAGCATCGCCCGTAGTAAGTACGGATTCGTTCGGAGAGCTAATCTCGAAGCTTCACGAGATTCTTTGTTCGCTGATCAAGCACGAGAGCGATCTTCGCGCGCGTGCATCGGCCGTCCATCCCGCATATCGAAAGAGCGCGATCAATTTGATCCACTATCTGGCGCTGAGGCACCAGGATATCCGGACACTCCAGGAAGAACTCGCCGCTCTCGGCCTCTCATCGCTCGGCAGGACCGAAGCTCATGTGATGAGCACGCTAAACGCCGTCCTCGTCGCTCTCCATCATCTGGCAGGACGTCAGATTGAAGTACAGGCACCGTCGGAATATCCGGGCTTTCGCGAGGGCAGGTCTTTGCTCGCGGCGCACACTGAGGCGCTGCTCGGTCCCGCGCCGGAGCATCGCAACGTCCGCATCATGGTGACCATGTCATCCGAGGCCGCGGATGACTACCCGTTGGTGCGCGACCTCGTTTCCCGCGGAATGAACTGTATGAGGATAAACTGCGCGCACGATACTCCGGAAGTATGGGGCCGGATGGTAAATCATCTGGAACGGGCGCGGCGGGAATTGGGGTTGCCGTGCCGTCTGCTAATGGATCTCGCAGGGCCGAAGCTCCGAACCGGAGCGATAGAACCGGGTCCCCGGGTGGTCGTGTGGCATCCGAAGCGCGATGGTTTTGGACGCGTCACGGAGCCAGCGCGAATTTGGCTCGAGCCCGCGGAGAGAACCAGCTCTCTTCCGGCGGGTGCGGACGCGGCATTGTCTGTCTCGGCCCAATGGCTTGCGGAGGTGAGAGCCGGAGAACGCATTCACTTCAAAGATGCACGCGGCAAACGACGAGTTCTCGAAGTGGTCGGCGGTAGCGAGAAAGGGCGATGGGCTCGATGCAGCCAAACCGCCTACGTGACTCCGGGAACTGCATTAGTGCGCGACGACGCGGGCAAGGACACAAGGCGCGAAGTACAGGTCGGCGATTTACCACCGCGCGAGCAGGGAATCATGCTTCACAAAGGTGATTTCCTGTTGCTCACCCGCGCACCCATCCTGGGGAAAAACGCCTCGATCGATTCGGGCGGACGGACGCTAACTTCCGCATCGATCTCGTGTACGCTGCCAGAGATTTTCTCGAAGGTTAAAGCTGGTCAGAAGATTTGGTTCGACGACGGCAAGATAGGCGGAATCGTGAGGGAGGTCGAGCCTGACGCGCTTCGCATTGAGATTACTCACGCCAGGGCACGCGGCGATCGCCTCGGAGCCGACAAGGGAATCAATCTGCCCGATACGAGCATCGGCCTGCCCGCAATTACGCCGAAAGATCTCGAAGACCTCGAGTTTGTCGTTCGCCACGCGGATCTGGTCGGGATGTCATTCGTGCGCCACGAGCGCGATATCCTTCAACTTCAAGCGCGACTGCGCGAGCTTGGTGGCAGTCACCTGGGAATCGTGCTGAAAATTGAGACGCGTCAAGGCTTCGAGCGCTTGCCCAGCCTCATGCTTGCCACGATGCGACAGCATCCGGTGGGCATCATGATCGCGCGAGGAGATCTGGCAGTCGAGTGCGGTTATGAACGGTTGGCGGAAGTTCAGGAGGAAATTTTATGGATCTGCGAGGCGGCGCATCTACCCGTCATCTGGGCCACGCAGGTCCTCGAGTCGCTCGCCAAAAAAGGTCAACCAACTCGCGCCGAGATCACTGACGCCGCGATGGGAGAACGCGCCGAGTGCGTGATGCTGAACAAGGGGCCTCACATCGTCGCGGCGGTCAGCGCGCTTGACGACATCCTGCGCCGCATGCAGGACCATCAGTCCAAAAAGTCGTCGCGGCTGCGCCCGCTGCATTTGAGCGCGACGCAGGAATCGGAGTAGTTGTAGCTTTCGCCCCGCTCGGCGGGTCGCAATGGACGCGCTCTTCAAATCAATTCTGTGCCCGATCGACTTCGATGAGTTGTATCTGGACGCTCTCGAATTGAGCAAAAGCCTGGCTCAGCAAAATAACGCGAAACTCTACGTGCTCAACGTCATGTCTGATTTTGGCTCGGATCAGGGCTGGGAAGCGGGCGGCAGGATGAGCCTGCAACAGCAGGCACGGACAAATCTGGCAGGTCAGGTTCCGTATGAGTTCGTGATCCGCACTGGCGAAGTCGTAAATGAAATACTGGCCGCTGTTGCAGTATTCGAGGCCGACCTGATTGTTATTCCGACCCACGGACGCCGCGGTCTCAAAAAGGCGATGCTGGGGAGCGTGGCTGAGCGGATTGTTCGCGAATCTCCCGTACCGGTGCTTACGCTCAGAGCGCGGTAGGAACAATGCAAGTCATCTGGCGGAGCACATGGGTCAAGTAGCTCGCGCTCTACAACCGAAGGATACACTCGCGAGCGGCGACGAGTCTGAAATTGGCCTCTCTGGGGCGGAGGCGGAACGACGTTTTGCCGAGTTCGGTCCCAACGAGCCCGTACCCGCAAAGATCGCGGGGCCGCTATTTCAATTCCTGCGCTTCTGCGCCAACCCGCTGGTCCTGATCCTGCTGATCGCCAGCGCGATCTCGACATTTCTGGGCCAGGTGGTCGACGCGATCATAATTGCCATGATGGTCGTTTTGAGCGTCGTGCTCAATTTCATCCAGGCCTACCGCTCGGAAAGAGCGGTACAGCGCTTGAGGGATCAGGTGGCGCCCACCGCGACCGTAAAGCGCGACGGCAACTGGATCGAAACACCACGCCGCCAGATCGTGCCAAGCGACGTTGTGCGGCTGTCGGCGGGCGATCTGGTTCCGGCCGACGCCCGCTTGATCCGAAGTCAGGATCTTCATGTTCAGCAGGCGGCGCTGACCGGTGAATCGATGCCGGTGGAGAAATACATTGGCGCGGGAGAGCCCGACGCGACCGAAGCGACGCGCCCTGATCTGGTTTTCCTTGGCACATCAGTAGTGAGCGGCACGGCGACTGCACTTGTGCTTGCGACCGGACCGCGAACCAGCTTCGGCGATATCGCGGCGCGCCTCTCCGAGCGTCCTCCTGAAACCGAATTCGATCGCGGCACGCGACAATTCGGGATCCTGATCATGAAGACAGTTTTCTTTCTCGTGCTGTTCATCTTGATGGTCAGCATAGGGATGCATCGCAACGCACTCGAGTCGCTGCTGTTCGCGGTGGCGCTTGCGGTAGGGCTGACCCCGGAGTTCCTGCCGATGATCACCACGGTCACGCTTTCGATGGGCGCGATACGAATGGCGCGCAGCAAAGTGATCGTGAAACACCTCGACGCTATCGAGAACCTCGGCAGCATCGACCTGCTCTGCAGCGACAAGACCGGGACCTTGACCTCAGGCGAGATGGAACTGGATTCCTCGCTCGATCCGTTCGGAGAACCTTGCGAACGCGCTCTGTTTCTTGGCTATCGGAACAGCCGCTTTGAATCGGGAATCAAGAGTCCGCTCGACGCGTGCATCCTGAAGCATCCGCCACCGGGCGTCGACGAATGCGAGAAGACCGATGAGATTCCTTTCGATTTCGAGCGGCGCCGGCTCTCGATCGTCGTCAGGGCCGCCGATGGCGCCTGCATGCTCATCACAAAAGGAGCGCCCGAGGGCGTGCTTGAAGTGAGCACCTCGATCGAAGTTGCCGGTAATTGCCGGCCGCTGGGCGACGCTGAGCGCCGGCGATGCATCGAAACGTTCCGCTCGCTGAGCGCCAGCGGCTTGCGAGTCCTTGCCGTTGCTTATCGGCAGATTGAGCACAGCCAGGGCCTGAAGTGCGAGGACGAGCGCGACCTCGTCTTCGCGGGATTCCTCACCTTTCTTGACCCGGTGGTGGAAGGAGTCGCGGAGACCATCGTCGCGTTGCACGAGGACGGCGTGGGGATCAAAATTCTCACCGGCGACAACGAGCTGGTGACCAAGCATGTGTGCGAGCGGGTCGGCATAGACAGCGCGAGGATAGTCCTGGGCGCCGAACTGGAGCGCATGACAGATTCCGCCCTGTTCCACGTCGCCGAAGAAGCCGATGTCTTCGCGCGAGTATCGCCCGGCCAGAAGAACCGGATAATACGTGCGCTCAAGAGCCGCGGCCACGTCGTCGGTTTTCTTGGCGACGGAATCAACGACGCACCCTCGTTGCACGCCGCCGACGTCGGCATCTCGGTGGCCGGCGCCGTCGATGTTGCCAGGGACGCTGCGGACATCATTCTACTCGAGCACGCGCTCGACGTTCTTCACGGCGGGATCATCGAGGGGCGCAAGGCGTTCGGCAACGTCCTCAAGTACATCCTGATGGGCACCAGTTCGAATTTCGGCAACATGTTCAGCATGGCCGCGGCGACGCTGTTTCTTCCGTTTCTGCCGATGCTGCCGACGCAAATCCTGTTGAACAATTTCCTTTACGATCTTGCGCAGGTGACGATCCCAACCGACAACGTCGATCCGGCGTACGTTCGGGCTCCGCAGAAATGGAACGTCAGGATCATTCGCAACTTCATGATAGCGATTGGGCCGATAAGCTCGATCTTCGACTTTCTGACGTTCTACATCCTGCTGACCGTCTTTCGCTCATCCGAAGCGTTCTTCCATACAGGATGGTTCGTCGAGTCGCTCGCGACTCAAACCCTAGTGCTGTTCGTGATTCGCACGGCGGGCAGACCATGGAGCAACCGCCCAAGCCTGCCGCTCGCATCGACCACAATTCTTATCGTGATCATCGGTCTGCTTCTGCCGTTCTCTCCATTGGCTGGACGCCTCGGATTCGTGCCGTTGCCGGCTGTTTTCTTTCTTTTCCTCCTGGTCGCCGTCATCATCTACCTGATCCTCGTCGAGATAGTGAAGGCTAGGCTGGTGCGATCATTTCTGTTGCGGGCGTAGCGCCGATTGGGCCAGTCTGGCACCACTAGTTTTCGCCGAATCAACCGTCGGTTTGGTACATGTGCTTGTGAGTATCCTGATAGGTTCGGGGGTGTTTTTTCTGATTGGCGCAGGTGCGACACTCTTCACCAGGCGAAGCTAGGCTAGCGGCGACGAAGGAATTCGAGGTGGCGACTATGCGCGCTGAAGGAACGGTGGGACCCGGGTTCGGGGCGGTGCGGGACGCATTCGCGGAGGGACAGGCCCAGGACGAAGGCGGCGCGCAGCTATGCGTTTATCGGTACGGCAGGAGAGTGGTCGATCTATGGGCGGGAATGGACAAGCTGAATGGCCGTCCGTTTAATGCCGACACGATCACGGTATTGATGTCGTGCACCAAAGCGGTCACCGCCGTATGCGTCCACATGCTGGCCCAGCGCGGATTGATCGACTATGACGCGCATGTTGCACGCTATTGGCCGGAGTTCGCGGCCAAAGAAAAGGCGTCTATCACGGTTCGCGACATCCTTGCACATCGAGCAGGACTTATGGGCTTTGACGAGGAAGCCGGAATTTCCGGCCGCACCCTGTTCGACTGGAAGCGCTGTACCGCGGCGCTAGCGAACATGGGGCCATGGTGGAAACCGGGCTCGGCTTACTTCTATCACGCCTTGACCTTTGGCTATTTGGCCGGCGAGCTCGTCCGCCGCGTCTCCGGAAAAACCGTCGGCGAGTTCGTCGATGCGGAAATCGCCGGCCCGCTCAAGCTTGACCTGTGGATCGGGCTGCCGTCCGAGCAGGAGCATCGCGTCGCGCCACACATCGTTCCGGCGGCGCAGCTAACCGAGGAGCAGTCCCGCGCGCTGTTCTCCAGCCTGGGGCTGGACATGAACTCACGCCCGGTGCGCGCTGCGTTCAACATGTTCACGACTGGCGCTGAGGGGTTGAATCTCATCAACACGCGCGAAGCGCGCGCCGCTGAGCTGCCGTTCGGCAATGGCATCGCGAATGCGCGCGCGCTCGCAAAGATGTACGCCGCCTGCATCGGCGAGATCGATGGCATCCGCCTGCTGACGCGCGAGACGATGGAGAGTGCACGCGTATCGCAGAATGAGGGGCTTGGAGCGCCGGCATCTCTGATGCCGCTGGTCGGGCCCGGGCCGCAGAGATTCGGATTGGGCTTCGAGTTGCCGCGCGCGATCGAGCCGATGCTGAGTGCGGGATCGTTCGGTCATGGAGGCGCGGGCGGCCGCATGGCGTTCGCGCATCCGGAATCCGGCACTGCGGTGGCCTATGTATGCAACAGCATGTTGTGGGACGGCGTGAGCGGCCCCGACCAACGCTGGCTCGGCTGGACAAAGGCATTACGCGACGTGCTCGGCATCTGACAGCAGAATAGACAACCTTACGACGGCCGCTTCATTTGGAAAGACGGACCTGACCATTCGTCATCGAGGATCGACGGAGTAGACGCCTGCGAGCCGCGGGCCAAACTTCCCGCGCCCATTCCCGAGGTCACTGCGCCATCGACGACCATTGCTTGACCGCTGACGAACTCGGAGTCATCGCTGGCCAGAAACAGAGCCATTGCCGCAATGTCTTCGGGGCGTCCCGCGCGCGGCCAGGGCTGGAAAGCCGCAAAGAGTTGCGCCGCGGCTTGCTCGCCGCCCGGGATGCGATTGTAGGTCAGGGGAGTCGCGATCAGGCCAGGGCAGATGCAATTGACACGAATCTTGTCCTTGGCGAGTTCGATCGAAGCCGAGCGGGTCAGGCTGATCACCCCTGCCTTGGCCGCGCAGTATGCGTGTAACCCGGCGGCGCCACGCAGCCCGGCGATCGAGGCGGTCGAGATGATGGAACCGCCGCCCGTCTTACGCATCTCGGGCACCGCGTGCTTGATGCCGAGGAATACGGCGCGCAGCAGAATCGAGAAGCTGCGGTCCCAGTTTTCCGCACTGGTTTTTTCGAGCGGTCCGACCGCGCCGCCCAGGCCTGCGTTATTATAGATGATATCGAGATGTCCGAATTCCCTGGCCGCGCGATCGACCGCGCTCTTGATGTCTTCTTCACTCGAGACGTCGGTAAGCTGGAAGACCGCGTTGCCGCCGTTCTCCCTGCAGTCGCGCACTGCGGCCTCGCCGCCCTCACGATTAAGGTCGGCAATCACGACCGCAGCTCCTTCGCCCGCGAATCGAATTGCGGTGGCGCGGCCGATTCCGCTCGCCGCACCAGTAATGACTGCAACCTTCTTTTCGAGTTTACCCATGATTTCTCTCCGCGTTGTTCTGAAGCTCGCCTGCTCGATGCGGCGTCTTGTATCAATAGTCGCGTGACGGCCACGCTGCCAACCGCTGAAATGGGGCGTTGGAACGCAGACTCGGGCGGATTAAGCCTGGCGGCGCCACGTCAGCCGCGAGGAGCCTGAAACGGTTGGCAAAGCGAGCGGGCCGCTCCTTTATGTCGTGGCCACAATTACCGGCGCGCGACTAACGCGACGAAATCGCCCTCGGTCAGGATGCCGACCAGGCGCCCATTCTCGACCACCGGAAGGCAGCCGATCTTTCGCTCGGTCAAGATTCGTGCGGCCTCGATCAGAGAAGTATCCGGGCCGGTAGTGACAACGTCGGTCGCCATCACGTCTTTGACCGAGAGCGTGTCGAGGATTTTCCGCTGAGCGTGCCTGCCATAGCCGAGCGCCTGCGCGAGCGCGTCGCGAAAAAGATCGCGCTGGGTCACGATGCCGACCAGCGCCTCACCGTCATCGTCGAGCACGGGCAAGTGGCGAACCCGCCCCAGGCGCATGATGTCGTCGGCCAGCGTGAGCTTGTCGTTGCGCTTGAGGGTGGTGGGATCCGCCGTCATCACGTCGCGAACTTTCAATTCCTTCATACTCACTTCTCCAAAAGCATCTTACAGGTAACCTAATTGCTGCGCGCCGAGACGAAGTCCCTCGCGAAATTCCGGATGAGCGATCGCAATCAGCGCCTCGGCCCTTTGCGCGGTCGATTTGCCGCTAAGGCATGCCACTCCATATTCGGTGACGACATACTGGGTATCGGTTCTCGGGTCGGTGGTAGGTCCTTCGATCTTCGGCACGATGCGCGAGATGGCGCCTTTGCTGGCGGTCGAGTAGGCGGCGAGAATCGATTTACCGCCCTTCGATAGCTGAGCGCCGCGTACAAAATCCAACTGGCCGCCGGGCGCGCTGTATTGCTTGCCCATGATCGCTTCAGAATTCACTTCGCCGTCAAGTCCGACTTCGAGAAACGCGCTGATCGAGATTACCAGATCGTTCTGCCCGATGACGCTCGGGTCGTTCACGTAATCGACGGGGCGGGCCTCCATGCTCGAGTTGTCGTTGAGAAACTCGTAGAACGGCTCGTCGCCGGCCGCGAGCGTGTACACGTTCTTGTACCGATTCAGATTCTTGTACTTGTTCGTGACAGCTCCGCACTGAATCAGCGCCGCCACAGACGGCATCATCAGTTCGGTGTGGATGCCCAAGTCCTTGTGGCCCTGCAGCGCGGCGCACACGGCATTGGGCACACCGCCGACACCTACCTGGAGCGTTGCGCGGTCGGGAACCATCTCGACGATGTGCTTGCTGATCACCTCGTCCGACGGCGTCAGCGGCCGGGTGGGGATGGAGAACAACGGACTTTCATTTTCGACGATCGCCGCGACTTCCGATATGTGCACCGACGAATCGCCAAACACGCGCGGCATCTTGGGATTCACTTCGACAATCAGCTTCTTTGCGGTTCGCGCGGTGGGGACGGTGTAGTCGGCATTGGTGCCGCAACTGAAGAACCCGCCCTTGTCCATCGGCGCGACCATCATGACGAAGGCGTCGATGCCTATTTCGCGCAACGTGCGCGGCATCGCGCTGAAATTTCCCGGCATGTAAAAGACCACGCGCCGATTGTCCCGCTGACCCAGCTCGAACAGCCGCCGTTCGATGATAGTCGGGAAGAACGGATGCGGTTTGATGACGTTCATGTACTCGTACTTGAGAATCGTGAAGGCGGCGGCGGTGATCGAGTGCGAATAATAGACGCGCAGCTCTTCGATCATGCCGGCCTTCACGCGATTCTCGATCGCTGTCAACAAGGCGGGCGGCTCGCTGACCGCCATGCCCATCGAGAGCGTACCGCGCGATGGGATCAACTCGACGGCGTCCGCAGGCGACATCAGCTTCGACTTGTATTCGGTTTCGTACACGCGAGGTCCGTTACCAGGAAATCTTTTTGCGCCGTCGCGGAGCTGGAGTGTAGTGGGTCATCTTCTTGTAGATGGCCATCACAATTCTATAGAACTGCTCTCCGCGCGCATCCGGATATTGCTCGCGAGCGCGTTCCTTCGCACGTTCCCACGCGATTTCATCTTCTGGAGTTCTAACTACACCGACTGGCATAATCCGGGTCCTCTGCCAGCTAAGGCAGCTTCCGTGCCATGGCGACAGTTTATCCTTTGGACGGCGGGATTGGCACTTCGAGCCGGCAGCGAGCGATCGATGGGGCATTAGGTGATGACCAGCGGAATCTTATGTATCCGATCGCGTCACTCGATATTACCCGACGGGCTTGCCATCCTCGTTTTGCTAATCGATCACTGGTCCGCGAATTGCTTGGTCTTTATGTGGACGACGATTAGGTAACGGCACCGGGAGCTTCTATGAAATCCAGTACCAGCGGAAAAACCAAGGCGCGGCCGATCGCAAACGATGTCCGACTCAACGATCTGCGCAAGATCCTGGCGCGGGCGCGCAATGAGGCGCTCGCTCGAGTACGCGTGCTCCGCAAGGAGGAGCAAGAAGACGCGGCGGAACTGCCCGCTGACGGATTGGACATAGCGCGCTCGCTCGAAGACGTCGAGATGGACGCTGGTCTAATCGAACGATGTGAGGAAAGGCTGAAGGCGATAGATGACGCATTCAGCCGGCTTGAGCGCGGGCGTTATGGAATCTGCGAAAAATGCAAGCAAGAAATCCCGGTTGAGCGGCTGAAAGCCGTGCCCTTCGCCGCATACTGCATCGACTGCCAGAAGAACCGGACCGAGCGGAGGCGTCCCGGCGAGGGAGACGTCGATGAGCCATCGCGTAATGTCTGGACGCCGCCCGAAGAACTGAAGGAGTCGGTGGAAGAGTAAACCCAGCCTGATTGGGTCAGGAGGCAGCGATGATTCAGCTATTCCGGAAGATCCTGTGCCCGATCGATTTTTCGCAGCACTCGCTGGCGGCTCTCGACGTCGCTCTAAATCTAACGCAGCAGAATGATGCGAAGCTGTATTTGTTGAACGTCGCGCCTGTGCCGGCCGGCGCGGCTGGATTCCAGCCGGTGCCTATGGATCCTTATCCATTCCTTGAGAAGGATCGACAGGAGCATCTGGCCAAGCTCGGGCGAGAACGGATTCCCGCCGCGGTGCGCTACGAAACGCTCGTTATCAGCGGCGACCCGGCCGAACAGGTGCTCAATACCGCGCACGGCCTCGCTATCGACTTGATCGTGATGGGCACGCACGGACGCAAGGGCTTGGGTCACCTGGTTCTCGGCAGCGTCGCCGAGCGCGTCGTGCGCGAATCAGCGGTGCCAGTTCTAACGGCGCATTCAACGGCTCACGTTCGAAAGGCCGACTGAGGCGGAGCTCACTCGGCGGTCTTGGGATGGATCGTCAAAACTGGAACCGGCGATTCGCGCACGACACGTTCCGCCACGCTGCCAAGCAGGAAGTGCTTCACACCAGTACGGCCGTGCGTGCCCATTACGATCAGGTCGACGTGCCGTTGCGCGGCGAGATTGAGAATCTCCGGCGCCGCGTTCCCGCTTGCGACGAATACTTCATGCGATACCCCCGCCAGTTTCTCCACCGCAACTGCTTCCAACCGGCGGCGACTCTCTGCTTCAAACTCAACGTTAGGGAAGATGGGAACGGGTGGCAGTGCGGTGGCGGGAGCGGGCGGAATCCCGATTACCGTCAGCAGGTAAACTGTAGCGGAGTTCTGCTTCGCCAGCCGGCAAGCGAGCTCGAGCGCGTCCATCGAGTCACGCTCGAAGTCGATTGGGCACAGTATTCTCGAAAATATGGCAGCCATCTTTCTTAAAACTGCGCTTAACGCATAGCTACAGCATACTCCGCTACAGGCCCCGGGTCAGGCGGCCTTCTTTCCGCTCTCCGGCTTCTTTTCTTCGACCTGGATCTTGATGGTCTTGGCTGCGCTCTCTTTGGGCAAGGGAGCACTGAGTTCCAGCACACCGTCGTGATGCACCGCCTTCAGATCGTCTGCCTTGATTCCCTCGGGCAGGCTGATCGCTCGCTCGAATGAACCGTAGCGAATTTCACGGCGGAACACCGACGCCTTGTCCGATTCGCGCTTTTCCTCGCGCGTCCCTTTGACCGTCAGAATGCCGTTTACGACATTCACGTCGATGTTCTTGGGATCGACTCCCGGTAGATCGACGCGCACGACGAACTTATCCCCGTCGATGGACGACTCGATTGCCGGGCGATTCGACGCTATGGGCCAAGCCTTGAACTCGGTACGGTCGAAGCCGAAGCGTTCGAGCAGGTCGTCGAACTCGTGACGCAGCTGCTCAAGATCAGTTGACGGACTCCATTTCTCTAGAAAGCCCATGGTTTCGCCTCCTGGCAGATCTGTTTTGATTTTTTGGATTCCAAGAGAGAGACAGCATCAGCCGTGCCAGACAGCGGGAAGTGATTGATTACGAAATCAACGATCGGAAGTGAGGGCCTGTGATAAAAGGAGCCAGCAACCTCAACTCAAGTGGCTCCGAAGGACACATCATCCAAGGCCACTAACTATGATGTAGAATGCACGAGGAGTCGCGGCAAACCTGACTATCCCCCATCAAGATGACCCCAACTCGCAGATTTGCGCAGGCAGTTTCGCTGGTCGCGCTGATGACGCTATTCGGCGCAGCCGGTTACATCCTGATCGAGCACATGTCGGTGCTCGACGCGTTTTACATGTCTGTCATCACCATCTCGACGGTCGGCTTCGGCGAGGTGAAGCCGCTGAGCCCGGCCGGTCGTCTTTTTACAATCGGGCTGATAGTCACAGGTGTCAGCAGCGCCATTTACCTGTTTTCGGTGATCGGGGAACTTGTCATCGAGGGGAGCCTTAAGGAGTTTCTCGGAAAGAGCGCGATGAATCGCAAAATCCACAATCTCCAAGAACATGTGATCGTGTGCGGCTTCGGGCGTTTCGGCCGCGCGGTCGTCGAAGAGCTGACTCGCAACACCGTCCCGATGGTGGTGATCGAAGCGGATCCCGCCAGGCAAGCCGAGCTGGAAGCTACCGCCACGTTGCACGTTGTTGGATCGGCGCTGGAAGATTCGGTGCTCGAGGACGCCGGCATAGGTTCGGCGCGCGCGATAATCGTTGCCACCGGATCGGATGCGGACAATGTGTACATCACGCTTTCGGCGCGCGAGAAAAATCCGAAGATTCTCATCTACGCCCGCGGCGACTTGGATGCCGGCCTGCGACGGCTCAAGCTGGCGGGAGCCGACCAGGTCGTCGCGGCCTATCAATGGGCCGGGATGAGAATCGCGGCGAGCATCCTGAGTCCGTCGGTCGTGGATTTTCTGCAACTCTCGGTGCCGGGCCGTGAGTCCGAGGTCGATCTGGAAGAGATCAAGATCTCACCCGAAAGCCCGGCGGCGGGAAAGACCATCGCGGCGGTGGAACGTGATAATCCACGGCTTCGAATCGTGGCGTTGAAGCGCAATGACAAAACGCTCGAATTGATTCCCGCCGCCGATACGCAGATCGAACTCGATGATTTGCTGGTCGTTATCGGAGAATCGGACAGCCTGAAACACCTGGCGTCGCGTTAAGCAGAAATCATGATGCCGCTGGTTAATGATTACGCTTTCCTGGTGGCCAGCATCGCGATAAACGCTGCTCCGAAAGTCGTGACACTGCCCAAGAGTGGATCGAGTGGCTTCATGGTGCGGGCGGCCAGAGCACAGTGTGGGTAATAGACCGCACCCCGGAGCCGATCTACGTGCAGGCCGGCGGCGATTGCGGCGGTGCGCAGCTCGTGCGCGGTTGTAAAGCGCGCGCGTCTCCAGAACTCGTTGCCCAACCAAGCGCGAATGCGCCGGGAAGCCGCCCACGTGCTAAATCTACCGAGGCCTCCTATGACAAGACGGCCGCCGGGTTTGAGCACGCGGGCCATTTCCTCCACGGCGCGGGATCTCTGTTCCAGGAAGCAAAGAACCGTTACCGCCGTTACTACGTCAAAGCTTTGATCACCGAACGGGAGATGCTCGGCGCGGCCGAGCAAATACCTCATCGCATCCGGCTCGGCTATTGTCCGAGCGGTTGCCTTTGTGATCATGCGCGGGTCAGGGTCGCAGCCGACGACGAATGATGCTCGCTTGCGGTGGAATTCGGCCGCGAGCGTCCCGTCCCCGCAACCGACATCCAGCACGGACTTGCCGAACAGAGGCCCGGCCAGATCCAGAACCAGTTCCTGTTCCAGCAACTCGGTGATCGCGCCGAGCGTGGACGCGCGCCACTCGGCATAGATGTCGGGACCAACTTCTCCGGCTCTACTCGAAGGACGCGTTGTGGCCAAGACGTCTGCTGCCGCTGAAGGATCAGCTTGCGACCGGGCACGCGTTGGAAATCGTAATGGTCATGACCACCTGGCCGTTAGTTGCAGCCTTGGCGAACGCGTCGGCTAGTGCGGTGAACATGATGCCGATTTCACCTGTAACGGTGGTGCTCATTGGTCCGACTTGCGGAGTCAATCCACGCTCCTCAAGGGCACTGCGCACGGACTCGATGGCGGGCCCGAGGTGCTCCTGGCGCAACGGATAGACACTGATTTGTGCACTGGTGGTCATGGGTGGGAGCCTCCTTGCGGCGTCGGCCTGCAGGGGACTGCAAACCTGCGAGCCCTCATGATTTGAGCAGGCTTACGAAGAACGCGATGGCTACTATAATCGGCCCGGAAGGACGCACCGTCAAAGCAGCTATCCAACTGCCCAGGAGTGTAGAGACGAGCGCAGATCCAATCGCAATCGCGAACATGCCGTCGATGCTTCGGGCCAGACGCTTCGCAACCGTCGCAGGGATGATGATGAGAGAGCCCATGAGCAGCACCCCGAGATAGCGCATTCCGAGCGCGACGGTCACCGCGAAGGCGACCAAGAACGAGAGCTGCAAGCTCGCGACGCCGATGCCCGAAGCGATCGCGACCTCGGTCGAGACCAGTGATACGAGCAGACGATCTCGTGCCTTGAGAATGAACCCGGTCACCGCAAGGGCGGCGACCAAAGCGAATACTGTTTCCGCGATCGTCATGCTGCCCGGCGCCCCGAACAAGGCGTCGATAAGTTCTTCGCCCGTAGCAGTGAGGCTGCCTATCGCAAGCGCGACTGAAAACACTACTCCGGTGATCGCTTCGGTCGATAAGTTCGTCTTGCCCTCGATTGCCCAAATCAACATGCTGCCCGCTAGCAGCGCGGCCAGCGCACCGATCAGCGGATTGAGTCTGAACACAAGAGCCAGTCCGATTCCCGGCAAAGCGACGTGCGAGAAGGCATCAGCCGCCAACGTCATCCTTCGCATCACCGCGAAACACCCGACCAACCCGGCCGCAACTGCCATTGCGGCGCAGACGATCAGTGCCCTAGCGTCCATGGTCGTCGTGAAGGTGGAAACTGATTGGCGTACCGTAGATTTCCGATAACCGCTCGGGGGTGAGGACCACCTGCGGCGGCCCTATACAGCTGCGTGCTCGGGCGAGGCACAAAACGCTGGAGGCGTATCGGTAAACGACGCTCAGGTCATGCGAGATGAGAAGGGTAGTGATCGCCTCTTCTTGCTGGAGTCGGCGAAGTGCCGCATTCAGCGCTTCCTGGCCGGGAGCATCGACACCCGCTGCCGGTTCGTCGAGCAGGAGGACGTCGGGCTTCCCGATCAACGCAAACGCGACCAAGAGACGCTGAAACTGGCCTCCTGACATGCTTCCGATCGGTTTAACCAACACCTCTTCCCGCAGATCCACGCGTTCCAGAGCATGGAGCGCCTCTTCTTTCGCCGCGTGTGAGATCGTCAGCTTGGCGCGCAAAGAGGTCTCTTCCGGTTATCGGAAGATCGCGCTCGATATCGAGTTTCTGCGGGACGTAGCCGAACTTTGTTCCTGGCGCCCAGCGAATCGTTCCTTCGTATTGTATCGCTCCGATGAGCGCGCGGAACAGGACCGTTTTGCCGGAGCCGTTCGGGCCAATGACCGCAAGAGAAGCCCCGCGGGCCACGGTGAAACTGAGGTCCGCGAGGATCGCCGTGTGGTCGAAGCTGACAGAGAGATGACTTACTTCGAGGACAGCACCGCCAAGGGCCGCGTCTTGGTTGGGTAACTCGGTCGGCATCAAATTTAGTCAGATGATGGCAGCGGTTTCGGCCCTTCAAGGTCTTTCTTGTTTCACTTCAATTGCGTCACGATATCTGGATAAACAGGCGAAGAAATAGTCAGAGGAGGGCGCCTCTCGCAGCCTCGCACCCACAAGATTCCTGTGCTGCAACGCCAAGACCCGCGTCGTATATGATCTCCACTTGGCAGGTTACGGACCCTCGTCGTAGCGGACCAAGCGGCGCACGGAATTGCTGTATTCGAGGGCGGCCTGAAGCTGTGAGTCGCTTTCAGCGTGAATTTCGAAAATTGGCTCGCCCTGCGTCACGCTATCGCCGACATTCTTGTACAACTTCACGCCTGCTGACGCATTCGAAGGTGCGCCAGCACGTTTTGCCACTCGCGAAATCTGCCAGCAATCGATCTGCGCAATCCTGCCGGCTTGTCCCGCCGCAAGGGTTCGGCGCCAGACAGCTTCCGGAGGCATCTCGCGTCGTCCCTGCGCGTCCACGATACGGTCGAACCTTTTGAGAGCGGCGCCGGAATCGAGTGTCCGGCGAGCCGCCTCATAGCCGCGCGAGGGAGGCTCGACCCCGGTCATTTCCAGCAGACGACCAGCGAGCATCAGCGACTTTTCGCGCAGGTCCGCGGGCGCGCCGGGTTCGCGCCGGAGGACCGAAAGGACATCGAGCGCTTCCAACCGCGGCCCGATGCCGTAGCCGACAGGGCCCAGCGCCCGGGTCGTCGCAATCTCGAGCCGCAGACCGATCCGCTCGCCTACGGCCATGAACAACCCGCTGAGATGCTCGGCAAATTCGGGAGTTTTCACCTTGGCCGAAGACCCGACGGGTATGTCGATCAGAACGTGCGTCGCGCCGGCGGTCTTTTTCTTGGCAAGAATCGAGGCGACCATCTGCGCCTCGGTGTCGATCTCCATCGGGCGCTCGACCGTGATGAGGATGTCGTCGGCGGGCGCCAGCTCAAGCGCGCCGCCCCAAGCGATGCATCCGCCGACTTCCTCGACGACTCGATACAGTCGTTCAGCCGAGAGAGCGACGTCCGCCAGCACCGCCATCGTGTCGCCGGTGCCGGCAGGACTGGTAATAGCGCGCGAGGAAGTCTTGGGAATTTTGAGTCCGAGTTCCGCGAGAATCGGAACTACGATCATGGTGGTTCGGTTGCCAGGAACACCGCCGATACAGTGCTTGTCGGCGACGATCGAGCTGCCGAACCTGAGCTGCTCGCCAGTCGCGATCATCGCGCTCGTGAAGTCGGTCAGTTCTGACAAGTCAAACTTTTCGAAGGCACACCCCAACACGAACATCGAAAGCTCGACGCGTGAGTAACGCCGCGCCGCGACGTCGGTCAGGATCGCATCGAAGTCCTCACGTCGCAGGCGTTTGCCCCTCAGCTTGGACCGGACCAGGTCCACGCTCGCCGGTGCAACCGCGAGACTTGCTCCTACCGCTGCGCCGTGGGGCAAGCCGAGATCGCGAAATGCTTCCTCCGAGAGTCCGATCTCGTCGGGCTCAATCAGGTCATCGCCGCAGACGTTCAGGACGCCGGTGATCTCGCGCTGTTTGCCGGTTTGGCTGTCGATGCCGAAGACGCGCGCGCGGTCGAGCGGGTGCAATCCCAGGTTTCCATTCTGGACAGCGCGCTCGTGGATGACGATCACGTGCTCACGCATCGTGTCGAGCGGCAGATGTTTAAGCCGAAAGTCCCTCACAGCCCGCTAGTCTATACGCACCTGCTCGAGATTGCGCGGTACGACGGCGTTCCATCCCAGCTCAGTCGTGATGCGTTCGCGCAGAGCTTCGGATGCGGGCGGCTCGCCGTGAACTATATAGACGAGCCGCGGCGGAACCGTCGCGAGCTTGAGCCAGTTCAAGATCTCGCGCTGATCGGCATGCGAAGAGAAGGCGGGGACATCGATAATTTCCGCGGCGACCGGGACGTAATCTCCCAGCATCTTCACCATCCTGGCGCCGTCGAGCAGGGACCTGCCGCGAGTTCCCGCGGCCTGGTAGCCGACGAGAATCACGGTGTTGCGGCGGTCGGGCAGGCGCCGTTTGAGATGGTGGAGGACGCGGCCGCCCGACGCCATCCCCGACGCCGAGATGATAATCATCGGCCCTGACATCGAGTTCAGCCGCATCGACTCCTCGACGGTTTTGATCTCGGTCAGGTCCTGGCCATTGAAGAAGTTGTTTGCGCGCGCGATATCAGCGCGGACTTCAGGGCTGCCCCGTGCGATAGATTCCTAGTAGGGAAGTGTTGCAACTTCGAAGGCTGTGACGGAGGACGGCCCGAGCGGAACTGGGCGGCGAGGTCTCAGGCAGCCAGATCGAACAGTTGGTCGATGAACTGATTCTGTTGGCGGACATCATCGCCGCTGACCCACCGCGCC
>NZ_DATEQZ010000033.1:0-87578 GCF_035272065.1 Binatus sp. (SeqCode) | reverse complement strand
GCGTCAGCATCGTGCTCTGTGCCCGATCGGATCCTCGCATCTTCCGCTTCCTCCTCAACCCAACTGGCCTCGTTCCACTATACCGATGCAAAACCTTCCGTCGATCCCATCGAAGAGGCGTTTCTCAACACCCTGCTAGGGGTTCAATGACTTGATGACCTCGGGGCCCTTCATGGAAATAGTGGCGATGCTCTTGGCGTCGAGGGGCATTTTCATGAGGTCAATCGAACGAATCTGGCTGTTCTCGTGAGTGCGGAAGTAGAATCGCCTCGCCTTCAAATCTGAGGCGCTGGTCCAAAGAGTGTAATCCGCGATGGGGTTGCCGTGCCCGTCCCTTTGTTCCTCGCGGTCCGCGCCTTTGGGAATGTCGAAGTTGTTTAATATGTGAAACGCCTGGAGCACCGCCTCGTCGCCGGTCTTGGACGGCAGCACCGAGGTGCTGTAAGCCACGGCGCGGACAAACCGCGATGGCGGAGTGAAATCGCCCGGCATTCCGAGCATCCCCGTGCCTTGGCCGAAACCCGTCAGCGTGAGGCCGCCGACCTTAGCGGGCGGGACGTTCACCATTGAGAAGTTCACGTAGTTGCGAAGATTGGTCATGTGCCAGTCGAAGGTTGGCGAATTGGTCATCACGCCCAGCACGTCGTCGTGGACATGGAGTTTTCCATCGACGTATTCGATCACGATGCTCTTGCCGGAGGCGTCATGAACCACGTAGTGAATCGGCGGCACGAAGCCCCACTTTTGGAACACGACCTCCGCGACCGCGACGCTTCCAATGTTGTGTTTGACCTCTTCGACCGTCGCGAAGTTTTCCAGAATCCACGAACCAACCTCCCATGGCGCGATGGTCCTGGAGGCCTGAGCAGGGTTATAGCTCATGTAGCCAGCGGTCGTGGGGAAATAGAACAACCCAGCCGCCAAGCCCTTCTCGTTGACGCCATCGAACAGATAGGGCAACCCGACACCATTGGCGCCAAGCGACGCATACCTGGAGGTCCACTTCAGCCCATTCTCACCCTGAGGTGTGGTGCCAGTTCGCGCATAGCCGCGCGGCACCATGATCACATCGGAGTCGAGATCGGTGCCGAACTCGAGCGTACGCGCGTAAACGACAGTCCCGTCGCCGGCTATAAGCCTGATGCCCGTGCAGGCGGGGGCCAGCTTCGCGAAAAAGAGCGAACCCACGACGATGGCAACAGATATGACATTGAGATGCCTGCCGATACTGGTGATATTCATCTTACGCGTCCTTTCTAACGTGCGATTGGATCTAATTTGCGATTAGAGGGCAGCAAGAAGAATGCCGTTTCCCAGATCCAATCGCGAGCAACAAGGCAAGGTATAGATTCAATCCAGCTAGTCTCTCCCAGGCATTGGGCCTGAACGACAAAGATTTGTCGGATGAACGCAGTGGCGTGGCGGTTTCGTGCCGAAGGTGTCTGGCAATCACGAATACGCCGTCAAATTACGGGCGCTCAAAAAACAGAGCCCTGAGAGCGCCTTGGCCCATGTATTCGTTGATCTCTGACAACACGAAATAAATTGCAAATATGAAAGTTGTTCCCAGCACCCACGCGAAGAACCGATACAGATTTGCCTGATCAATCATGTCCCGGACCGCCTCGTCGAAGCTCCCAAACTGATGCAGGGCTTCCAGGAATCGTTCGAGGTAGCCGAGCAACAGCGTTCCGAATCCGTATAGCAGCGTCTTGACGGCGACCGCGATGACCGGGCGATAGTGCTCGAGGCTTCGTCCGACCCGCGTCTCGTCAAGTATAAGGACCGCCTTGGCTGCGAGCAGCGCGCCGACGACTGCCTTGGAAAGTACAGTTACCGGGATAAAGAATTGCGCAACCGCGAGCTTAATTAGCAAAAGTTGAAGCAGGAACGCGACTAGAAAAAAGAGAAATACCGGCCAGGCTGCGACGAACTCGCGGTGAAGACATTTGCCGGATGCGGCGAGCTTTTGTGGCATCGCGCTCATATTACTTACCGATACTGGCCATGGCAGAGCGCAAGGGAGCACTGGAAATCTGAATGAATCCCCCGAATGGCCGGTCCAACTCCATTATCAGGAAGATCGCACCTGAAACCGATAGCGCGCAGAGGAACAGGGTTGCCACCACAGTCGCGTTGCGGGGCGCGAAGAGTCCGAAACTGAGAAAAATAACGGTCACCCAGAAGATCAACAGCACAAGAAACGGCATCGGGATCGAGCGGCCGCTCTGCTCGAACAGCAGCAAGCGCGCCTGGCCGATCTCGATACTCATCCTCACAGCTTCAGCCTGAAGCGAGCGCTGAACATCGTTCTGCGGCGTGAGTTCCTGGATCTTGTCGAAGAACATTTCGGCCCCGGCGGTAGTCGGCCCCAGCTTCGCATTTCCGATGCGGTCACTAGGCCAAGTTCGATCGATCATGGACGCGACGGAGAGTTTAAGGAGATCGCGAGCTTCTTTCGTCTCTGGTCCGTAATGCGCCAGCACGCGATCGACTAGGATGATATTGGCGGCAGCTTGTGTGATTTCGCTTCTCTGTGCGTCGTAGGAACCTTTTGCTGAGTTGGTCAGCAGAGCCAGGACCAGAGCCGACATGGTCGCTATAAGTCCCATCCCCAGCTTGATCACGTCCTTGGATTCCGAGCTCATATGATGCTCGGGCAGAATCGTGTGAATAGCCATCCCGAGCAGCGCGCCTCCAAAGACACACACCAGCACGATGCAACCGGCGGCGATCGGGCTCACGAGTATTTCCTCCTAACCTCAGACCCGGAGCTAGCGCGCGAGGGAGCTCCAGAAATTACGATACAGTAGCGAGAATCCAAATGTGATTGAATAGCGTGGCGTCGGCCCGTCTCCCGATACGTTCCAAGCCCGCTCGACAAAGCTGTTCACGTATTGTGGGCCAATTTTGAGCCAACTCCCGCATCGATCGCCTAGCAGCAAGGCCGGGATCATGGCTGACGCGCGACAGCTCATTTCTTTTCTGTGCCGGACTCGATGGCTTCTTGTTCCGCGTGCTGACTTGGAGATTGAGTCATCTGCATTCCCACCAGCCGCGCGACCAAAATCGCCAGGTAAAACTGCCCGGTGATACCTTCTGCCACCGCCGCGTAGCGGGCCTGCAGAGTTACAGGTGTGATGTCGCCAAACCCGATGGTTGAGAGCGTGGTAAGACTAAAGTAGATGAGAACCGGGATAGTCTGCTGCTCAGGAAGAGGCCCACCCGAACCGAAGTTGAATGCATTGGGCTGTATATCGTGAAGCACGATGTAGAACAATCCGCACGTCAATCCGAGCAGGAGATAAGTAGAAATCGACATGCTGATGACTTCGCGCGTGATTTCCTTCTGCCGCAGCACGGCGCGCAATTCATTCCATGTAATGAAGGCAAAGAGCAGCAGCCACAGAACCGAGCCGGCCAGATAGATCGAATGGCTTGGTGTGAAAATGGCGATGAATCGTTCCGCAATCGCGGGAATGCCCAACGTCCAGGCAATGATGCTCCGCCTCTTCTTCTGAGCTAGAAGCGTTTCTCGATCGCCCGCAAGATGGTCGACGTCGATGTTGTACAAAGACAGTAGCAGGAGCACCAACATCGCAGAGCTGAACATGATAGGGCCCGCTCCGGAATCGCCGATCAACGGCCGCACCAGAAACGCGGCGATGATCGCGACGAGCAGCGCGGTATGCCTGTGCGGCGCGAGACGAAGATGGATTTCCTCTCGCAACTGCCCCAGGAGGGTGGCTTCGATCGACAAATGTTCCCGATCCACCATTGCTACCGCTTCTACTCGGCTTACGTCCCAAGTCGCATTGACAACCTACTCGTCCACTTCCTGCCAGGTCTTGTCGGGATTGTATTCAGAGGTTGCGCTCGCCAACTTTGCGGTGTCGGGCCCAAGGTCCTTTTGAACGATGACACCGTCCTGGTTGATCATGAATGTCATAACTCCCGAGGCGCGATACTCGGCGGGGTAGGCGAGGAACGCGAACCCCTGGGTCATTTTGCCAGCGACCAGGTAGTTCTTTGCTCCGCCCAGGGCATTAGTGCCCTGCCCTGTGAGCACCTTGTAGTAGTATCCGTGAAATGGAATAGGACTTCCGCCAGCGTCCTTCTTGTAGCCGGCCTCGGTCGCGCTCGCGACCAGCGGACCGATAGGGCTCTCGGGCTGTCCTTCGGCGGTTGCCCAGTACAGCCCGTCCTGTTTACCGGTATCGCTAAGGATTTTCCGCGCGAACAGGCCCGCTGTCTCGCCATCGTGCGCATCGCTCGCGTATTCTGTCTGCGCTTCAGCCAGGTCTTCTAGAACCTTGATCGTAAACAGTTCGTTCCGGCCTATTCGTCTGTACAGTAGCTCTTCCTTGCCGGCCGCCGTATCAAAAGCCCAACCATCGCTGTTCTTTACGAGCGGAATTGGAACCGGCCAGTTGTTGGCGCCGATATACAGTATGACGCGACCCTGATCGTCGTACTCGAGCCGATGCATTTCATCGTAGCAGCGCGCGAAGTCGTCACGCGCGTTCTTGTCGGCGACTGGATCTCCCGACGAAAGGATCTGATCCGCGTCTGGGCCGAGTATGGAGCTGAGGGTTTTCATGTCGTCCGCTTTGTCAGCGGCAAGCAGCGCGTTAGTCGCGGCGGCCGGAGATGGGAACACTTGCTGCGCGGCGGAGTTTTCCGCGAATGCTAAAGGCGTGACGAGCAGTGAAGCGCAAAGGAGGGTTGAAAGAATGAGCGAGATTCTCACCCGCAAATAGTTGAAAAAATTCGACATGGATCTTTCCCCCGTAGCGTTCGCGGCGCGGTGCCAGTTGATGTCGAGGCATTCCTTGGTCATTTCATTCGGCGTCATTGGAATCCCTCACCTACCTTTTTTTCCGCCACCTCGATTTCCGCCTCCGCCTCCGCCGCGTTTGGCATTGCCGCCGCCGCCACCACCGTTGCCGCGTCCGCCAGCGGGTTTTTGATTTCCCTTGAAGCTGGCTTGTCCGCGGTCGCTGGACGCCCGCGTGTTTCCGCCGGGCTCATATCCGCCAAACGCGCTATTGCGGCCGCCGGTGCTGCTATTGTCTTTCGCGAAGCCTCTGGCCGGATCCGCCGCACGATTGGCGGGCTTGGTCGCAGCGGGCCGATTTCCGGCGGCAGGATTGGCGGGCCGAGTTGCAACTACAGGATTCGCGGGCTGATTGGGTCGATTCTTACCAACGTTTTTCCCGTTCAAGTTAGATCCACCCGGATTGTTGGGCAGCGTGCTGGGCTTGGGGAAATTGGGTTTGGCGATATCGGGGTTGGCGGGCCTCGCTGTCTTCGGGTCATACGGCCGCGTCGCTGGAATTCCGGAGTTGTTCGGACGGTTGTATCCGCCGCCACCGTTGTAGGGCGGCCTGGTGGCCGGATATGGCGCCGGTCGTGCCGGATATCCGGGACGCGGGTATCCTCCGTTGGGCGGATATCCACCGTAGGGTGGCCGGTAACTGGGCGGCCGTCCCGGGTATACGTTGTTGTTAGTTACGTAAACATTGTTGTTGTACTTAACCGAACTGCCGCCGCCACCCCCGTACCAGTTGCAGCCCCAATCGTTGTGTCCGTTGTTGATTAGCGAGCCAAGCAAGATCCCGGCTCCAAATGACAAGACACCCGTAAGGAGCAGATCGCTACCACTGTAGCCCGGCGGCGCCGCGACCGGCGCGCCATAGGCACTGGTGGGATTGTATTGTGGGACGTAAACCGTGTTCGGCTGGGCCGGCTGGATGACGACTGTTTGCTGCATCGACGGCTGAGCCGCTCCCTGAGCGGCCGGAGGAGCGGGCTGGACTTCAACTTTCTGCTGGTCGGTGGACTTCAGTGTTCCAGCGTCCATCGCCATCTTGCGCAGGACCTGGATAGCATTCATCACGTCGGCAGGCTGATTGTAGTACGCCTCGCCCAGGTCCGAGGTCCAGGCGAGGTTGTCGTTCATCGTTTGCAGCACAGTTGGGAACTGAGTCAGCGACTTGATGCTGGGATCCCATGCCTGCTGGTTCACCTGCGCGGCTAGCTGATCTCCACTCAGGTTGGGGTTCTGCTTCAGCCACCTATCCGCTTCCACCACTTGTGTCGGATAGGTGGAACCAGCGAGGATCTGCGCGACTAACACGTCAGGATAGAGCGCGATCGGCGATACCAACTCCTGCAACTCTTGCGCGGTAGCAGCACCCGGAGGAGGACCGGGTTCGACGGCCGCAGCGGGAGGAGGAGCAGCGGGCGCCGCCGTCGCGGCGACGCTTGGTTGCGCCTGTGTCGACGGCGCGGCGGCAGGTTGGTCATCGCCGCGCGAACAGCCGGTGACCATCGGCGACGTGGATATGAGGACAACAGCCGCAAGTGTCAACGGCAACGATCGTCGCTTAGGCCTGGCTAGTAACTTCATGGTCGAAGACCCTCGGTGTCGGTTGGCATCGCTAGATTTCACGCTCGTAACTTGCAGCACTACGATTTCTGCTCGGCTTCCGCGCGGATTGCGGCCGCGATATCACCGCTCATCTTTGCGATTGCCTGGCTGTGCGCGGCTGCGAGCGCGTCGAAGCCTTGCCCCTGCGCAGTCTCGCTTGCGACAGTGCGTCCCGAACGGGTTGCCCCGCTCGCAGTCTTGCGCACCGTCCACACTGCTTCGAAGGTAACCCCTTGGCCCTTGGTCGATTCGAAGCGCTGGACGTCGATCGTTACCCTGTAGTCCGGGGTGAAGTTAGCCAACTGCGAACTGGCCACATTCGGCGTGCCGAGCAGTACGACCAGGTCGCCGGCGACGGCGCGCGCTATGCCGTCGTTCAACGGCGAGACCCATCGATTGAACTCGTCAACCTCGACGCGGTTCGGCGCGACCTGCACCACGAACTCCGGCTGGTCCACCGAGGCGGGAATCGTGACCGGGCCGACCATCACCGCGGCGGGCATCGCCGGCGTGCCGTCTGCGGTGGAGGTCGAGGACAGCGAGTAGAATCGCGACGGGGCAGTGCTGCATCCTGCTGCCAGTGCAGTTGCCAGCGCGATCGAGATCAGTTGCGTGATACGCCGTGCCATCACTTCGCCTCCCCCTTCTTGCCGCGAACGAGCGCCTCGGGATGGCGCTCGAGATAATCTGCCAGTACACGCAACGACCTTGCCGCGCGGCTCACCTCCTGCAGGGTGCTGCTGAGTTGCTGCACCTGCATGGAATTCGGTCCGGTGAGATCTTTAGTGTTATCGAGCGTACCTTGTGCGCTAGTCAGGGTGCCCTGCGCGATCACCAGCGTCTTATCCAGCTCGGTGACCGCCTTGTGCAGGTCTTCGCCAATCTCCTGGAATTTCACCTGGTCCAGTTTCTTGACGATGTTCTCGACGGTGGCTTCCGTCGCCTCGAGCTGGCCCTGAGTGGTAGGCAATTCCACTGGCTGCTGCGACCAGTCTACAGTCGCTGGCGGCGCGCCCGGGAAGAAATCGAGATCCACGTAGAGGGCCCCAGTTAGCAGGTTACCCGTGCGCAGTTGCGCGCGGACGCCGTGAGCGACCAGCGCATCAACCAATTTCCTGCGCATAGTCTCGAGATCCGCGCCGGATCCAATGTCAACCAGCTTGACGCCGAGTCTCTGCGGGTCCAGGTGAATAATTACCGGCACTGAGAACTGGAAGGTCTTCAGATCGATTTGCGCGCGAATGTCCGCGACTTCACCCACCGGAATACCTCGAAATTCGACCGGCGCTCCGGGCGACAACCCTCGCACCGAGCCCTTGAAGACAAGTCGATAGGTCTGCGGATTGCGTGGGGGCGGGTTGAAGGCCTGGGTCCGGTTCGCGAACAGGGTAAAGACTGTGTTCTCCTCGGCCGCCGGCAGGACCGGATCAGTCGCGGCAGTCTCGAAGGCTATACCACCTATAAGGATCGACAACACCGACTGGGTCTGCACCGTAAGGCCGCTTGCTGAGAGCGAAACGTCGACTCCGCTTGCATGCCAGAAGCGGGTGTTGGGGTTGACGTACTGGTCGTATGGCGTCCGCACGAACACCTTTACGGTCAGGTTCTTGCCGTCCTTGTCGAGCTCGTACGATGCGACCTGCCCGACCTGTAACCGCCGGAAGTAAATTGGCGTGCCCGTGTCCAGTGAGCCTAAGTCAGGTGTCTTCAGAACGAAAAAGCGGCCGGGGACTTCGCCGGTTATTACCGGCGGTATCTCGAGCGCCACGAAGTCACGCCTGTCTATCTTGGAAGTTCCTATCTCCACGCCTATGTACGCTCCCGAGATAAGAGTGCCCAGCCCCGTCACGTTAGCGCCCGATATCCGCGGCCGCACGACCCAGAACTTCGTATCGTCAACAAGAAATGCTTCCGTCTTGGGTGCCATCTGCGCGGTCAGGATCACCTGCTGATGATCCGGCGACAGCTCGATCTTCGAGATCGTGCCAATATCGACGCCGTTGTAGTGGATCTTGGTCTTGCCGGCTTCCAGTCCCTCCGCCGTTTTCATGACGATCGTTATCTTGGGTCCCTCACTCAGCACCCGCGTCACTGCCACCCATGCGCCGACTACCGCCGCCAGAATTGGAATGAACCAAACGAGCGAGAGCCGCGTGCGCGTCTTGGGCACGTTCCTCGACTCGGGAACTGAAGAGCGTGGTGGATCGCGATCAGGCATAAGTAACCTCTTTCGAATCTGCCTCTTGCTGACTTACCGAGTCCCAGATAAGCCGCGGATCGAAGGCCTCGACCGCGAGCATCGTAAACACCACCACCGCCGCGAAGAAGATCAAGCCGGGCCCTGGCTCCACCGACATCAACGGCTGGAGCTGGATCAGGGCCGCGGTGAAGGTATCGACGAATACATCGACCATCGACCAGCGCCCGATGAACTCGACCATCCTGTACATTCGGACCCGCTGCTCGTTGTTCGCCACCGAGCCGCCCTGCGCCGTGATAAGCAGGTAGCCCAGCGCGAGGATCTTCGCGCTGGGGATCATGATGCTCGCGACGAGGACGATGATCGAGAGCGGCCATCCGGTCGGCGACCACAACAGCACCACTCCTTGCAGGATGGTGTCGGACTCGGCGCCTGCCGCCGTGGTGGTCGTTAAGACGGGAAGTACATTCGCCGGGATGTAACAGATCGCCGCGGCAATAAGGTATGCCCACGTTCGCTGGAAGCTGGCCGGCTTGCGAAAGGCCAGTTCCTCGTCACAACGCGGGCAGCGTCCTTCTTCCTCGCCCGGCGCGGGACGTGAGAGCAGGCCGCAGCCTTCGCAGCTTTGCAGGCCTTGCTGCATCGCGGTGATGCCGGCGGAGCTCACGACGTCCCCTCCGCCAACTGAGCGGCGGCGTCGCGCTGCGCTTCGTCCGCCCACTGGATGCGCTCCCACACTTCCCGCGAGTCAAAACTCGCTGACATTCCGGCCAGAACGAAGACCAGCACCCAGAGCACGAACAGCGCCATGCCGGGAATCACCGTCGCGTAATCCGCAATCTTCACCAGGGCCACGAGCACGCCCACCATCATGACTTCGATCATGCTCCAGATACGCGTGGTCGGATGATAGCGCAGCAGCGTTCCTACCCATCTCGGCGGACGCGGTCGCATAGCTCCGAGCACGATCGCCAGCATCAAGCCGATTTGCAGCGCGGGCGCGATGACGGCCGTGAACAGCACCAGCACACCGACGATCTTCTGGTCGTTGTCCCACAAGTGCTGAGCGCCTCCGATCACCGTGGTCGAGGCGTCGCGCCCGACAATTGTGAGGCCAAGCATGGGGACTGAGTTCGCGATCACATACAGCAACATTGCGCCCAGCGTCAGTGCGAACGTCCGGTTGAGTGAGTCCACACGATGCCGCCATAGCTCCTTGTTGCATCGCGGGCATCGTGCCGACGCACCGGGCGCAAGGTCCGGGATGCGCTGCAGCAAATCGCAATGCAGGCAGGCGATGAGCGAAGTGTCCCCGACCGGCTGGTTGTAACTCATTGCGCGATTGCTTCCGACGGAGATTTCCCCGGCCTTTCTGCGACGCTCGAGTATCGAAGGCTGACAATGCACCAGACGGTCAAGGCCGTGTGCAGCGCGACGGCCGGCCACAACACCACCCCTACGTGCTCCGAGCGGAGTCCGAAGACCGCAAGGATCAATACTACAGCGACGTTGTAGATCACCACCGCTGCCACCAATCCTCTCGCCGCGCTGCTTTGGCTGTCTCCGCGAGCAAGCCAGAAAGCTGCTGCCAGAGTAAGCAATGCAGCACCGCCGACACGAGCCGCAGTCACCGCGGCTGGGGTGTCCAGCGGCGCCCCGAGCAAAAGTTCCGCCGCTCTCGACGGGATGCTCAGTAGCGCGACGCCGGCGCCCGCTTCAATCGCGGCGGTCGCGGTCTGCAGAGCGTCCACTGACGAGGAACTGCCGAACAGGACGCTCGCGGATTTCATAACTGCAGTCGGCCGCCCTCCTAGTCCCTTGCTCGCGCTAGTTTCTCCGCAATGGCCTTTCGATCCGCGTCGGTCAGCTGCTCGGGGCCCAAGTTGAAGGTCAGCTTGTCGATCGTACCCGTGAAGCGGAACGGCAGCTTGTAGTCATCGTTCACCGGCGTGCGAGTATCGCTCCCAACGTCGAAGGTTTCGTCCACGGTCATGAGCAGCGGAATCGTGTGCGGGATCTTCTTCCGGGCTATCTCGTTGCCATCGACCTTCAATACTCCTTCGCCGCCTTTGCCGGGTCCCGGTCCGTCGTATTTGAAATCGAATACTATCGTGTGTTTTCCGGGCTTGAGCGCATCGGCCAACACGCCGCGGCCCAACGGTCCGCCCTCCCAGCGGTAGTGCGTCATGTCGAGAAGGTTGTAGTCGAAGACTGGCTTACCCTTGAGCAGGTAGAGACCATAGCCCCCGAAGCGGCCGCCCAAGGTCACGATCATTCCCTCCGCCCTGCCTTGGGGAATCGTTACATCAGCCGTGATGGTGTAATCGCGATCCAAAATGCTGGGAGCATTGCCAAAGGGAATGCCGGTATTCTCACCCGAGTAGGTGAACACCGTTCGCCCGGCGACCGCGCTGGGCCGCGGCGTCAGTAGGCGCGCGAAGCCCCTGTTATCCAACGGCAGGACCTGATATTTCGCGGCTTCGGTCGTGAACAACGCCTGCATTTCTTTCAGCTTGTCCGGCATTTTCGAGGCCAGGTCGTTGTATTGCGAGTAGTCGTCGGCGATGTTGTAAAGCTCCCAATTGTAATCGTTCATGTCGGGCATCTTGCCCGTACCAATGAGCCAGGGCGGAGATGGAGGCGTAGTGGAGGCAATCCAGCCGTCGTGGTAAATCGCGCGGTTGCCGACCATCTCGAAATACTGCGTATCATGCTTCGACGGCGCATTGGCGTTTGCCTTGTCGAACGTGTACGCCATGCTCACGCCCTCAATCGGCTTTTGCTTGATGCCATCGACCTCTTCAGGCGCCTTGATGCCCGTGGCTTCAAGGATCGTCGGCACGATGTCGATGACATGGTGGAACTGCGTGCGGATTCCACCGGGATCGTTGATGTGACCGGGCCATGAAATGGCCAGACCCTGCCGGGTGCCGCCGAAATGCGATGCCACCTGCTTGGTCCATTTGAAGGGCGTGTCGAACGCCCACGCCCATCCCACCGACATGTGCGGATAGGTTTTCTCCGAGCCCCACTCTGAGTAGTGCAGTAACTGCAACGGCATGGGAACGTCGAATATGCCGTTGTAAGCGGTCAAGTCGTTGAATGTGCCTTCCAAGGTACCTTCGGCGCTAGTGCCGTTATCACCGACGATGTAGATAATGAGCGTGTTGTCGAGCTTGCCCTCGTCCTGAACTTCCTGGATCACGCGGCCAATCTCATGGTCAGTGTAGGCCGCGTAGGCCGCGAAGACCTCCGCCTCTCGCGCATAGAGTTTTTTCTGCAGAACTGAAAGCGAGTCCCATCGAGGCAGCTTTGCGCCGCCGTACGCGGCCTGTCCATCTGGCCACGGGGTAAGTTGGGTATTCGGCGGGATCACGCCGAGTCGCTTCTGGTTAGCGAAGATCTGGTCGCGCAACTTTTCATAGCCCATGTCGAACTTGCTTTTGAACTTATCGATCCATTCCTTGGTCGGTTGATGCGGCGAGTGGGTGCCACCGGGCACGTAGTAGAGGAAGAACGGCTTGTCGGGTGCAGCCGCGTTCAAGTCGCGCATGTACCTGATAGCGTCGTCCGCCATGTCAGTGGTGAGGTTGTAGCCGGGTTTGCCGATCCACGGAAACACCGGGGTCGTATTGCGAAAAAGGTAGGGCGTCCACTGGTCGGTCTCGCCGCCCATGAAGCCGTAGAAATACTGGAAGCCCATGCCGACAGGCCATTGGTCGAAGGGCCCTGCCGCGCTGTACTGAAAGCTGGGAGTGTTGTGCTCTTTGCCAAACCACGAGGTGGCGTAACCGTTGTCACGCAGGATCGTGCCGATGGTGGCGTCGTCCGGCCCTATGACTGAATCGTAACCGGGGTAACCAGTGGACAGCTCGGTGACCACACCGAAGCCCACCGAGTGATGATTGCGCCCCGTGATCAACGCCGCCCGCGTGGGAGAGCATAGCGCCGTGGAATGAAACTGGGTGTAGCGCAATCCCGCGTTGGCGATGCGATCGAGCGCGGGCGTCGGGATGACGCCGCCGAAGGTGCTCGAAACTCCGTAACCCTGGTCGTCGGTCATGATCAAGACGATGTTGGGCGCGCCCTTGGGCGGCACTACTCGCGGTGGCCACCACGGCGTGGAATCCTTGGCGCTTTCCTTGATCACGCCGCCGAAGGGTAGCGGCGGCGGCGGAAGTTGCTTGCCGTCGAGCGTCATCGTGGCGCTGGGCGAACCCGGCACGCCGTTGATCTGCTGGGCGCGAGCGGCGCTCGCATTCAACAGGCAAGCCACCGTCAACGCCGCCAGCAGCGACACCTTAAGGTCAACACGCCGTCTAGTCCTCATAGTCAGTTCCCTGCCTTCTCCAGTTACTGGTTCCGCGCTGCATTTACCGTGTTTGCCAAAATCGAGTGTCATGCCTCATGATCTAGTAATTATTGTAATTGTAGGTCGGCGGCGGCGATGCATAAGTCACCTGGCTGCCGTTGTAGTACGGTTGATACCCGGGGGGCGGAGGCGGCGGTGGATAATAACCATATGGATTATTCTCGATAACGGTGGTCTGAGGCTTTGGTTGTGAATTCGCAGTTATCATCGAGCCGACAGCCATGCCGCCAATAGCACCGAGCGTCGCTGCACCCGCTACTTCGCCGCTGCTCGAACCACTACTGCCGCCGCCGTAGTAGTAGTTGTTGCTTCCACCACCTCCACCTCCACCATAGTAGGAGTTGTTGCTGTTCACAGTGTCTATCGTGTTGTCGTTCTCGGTGTTCATCGACTTTTCGGTCTTTTCGTTGTTCTGCTGAAGAGTATTCGCTTCGTTGTACTGGGCCTGCTTCTGAGCTTGCTGGTTTGCGTTGTACTCGTTGTAGTCCGATTGCTTGTTGGTCGAACTGCTTGAGCTGCTCCCGTAAATACTTCCGGAATCCGAAGGCGGCTTGTACTGGTTATATTGCGAAGACGAAGACGACTTATTGTAGTTGTAAGTATTTCCGGAATCGGCAGATTTGTACTGGCTTCCATAGCCGCTTGATGAATGTCCATAGGAACCGGAGCCAGACGAACCGGAATGACTAAAGCTGCCGCCGTCGAACCCATCCGAGCCGCCGCGGTATCCACCCCCGCCACCGCCATAGCCTCCGCGGCCGCCAAAGCCCCCTCCCCCGCCTCCTCCGCCCCACCTTGCGAACGCATTGGGAGCGCTCGCGAGGGCGCACGCGGTGACTAGAAAGACTACCCGAAGCGCAAGTCTGCCGGCATCGCGCAAATCTATCGTGTTGTTCATGGCTGTGACTCCTTGACCTTCAAAAACTCGATCCGTTTTGCGTCTTTTGGAAGGTGCGGGCTGAAGCGGTTGTCTGAAATCTGTTTCGGGAATTTCCAGTCGGAAAGCACGGCGATGTATTCCGGTGAGCCCGGCTCAGTTCGGTAGTTGATCACTATTTTGCGCGGAACCGGTTTTCCTGAGCGATCCAGCCAAAGCTGCAGGTCGATGTTGCGGGACGAAAACGCAACGTGATCGCAGTCGACGCCGTTGACGTCGTTGACGCCGATGTACGACCCGAAGATGATCTGTTTGCGGATTCGCGAACACGGATCGCTATACGCCAGGTTCGATAGCGGCAGCGTCAGGTGCTGCGTTTGCTCAACTTGATCGAGCATCGTGTCAATCGAAGACGGCACTTTCATGCTCGCATACATCTCATGCGGCTCGTCGAAGATCGTCAACGTGTCACGCTGGTACCAGAGTTGTTTGCCGCCGAGGTCGCTGTGGTAGTCGACTACGAGTTCGTCCGGGCGCTCTAGCGCAAAATTCATCTCAGCTGCGTACTGAACCTTCACGGTGCGCGGCAGTACCTTGTCGAAAAGTATCTCCGCGTGAAAGCTGAGCGCGTCGGCCGAGCCCAGGGCCTCGCACGTTTTGGTGAGAAGATCGTCAGCGTGCGGATCAATCCTAGGGGGTTGCGGGGCGGCTTGGACCGGGGGCGCGGCTTGAGTGGGCGATGCGGACGGGTCCGCGGCCAATGCAGCGTTCAAGGCTAGCGCGATTCCCATCGCAGCCCCGCAAGCGGCAGCCGCAAATTTGAAGCTCATTTTTGCCCCTCCCATTGACGATAACTGTTGACCAACCATTTCCGCTTACGCGCTGACGATCACGGGATCATGCCGCATTCAAACATCTTGTTGGCGATAGGCGCCGCTACTCTATCGATGAACATGGCCCGCATCTGCGGATCGCTGCGCAGAAAATTTACGGCTTCCTGTTCCCTCTGCGACTGTGGCTGCCCTCGCTCCTGCCACAACTGCTCGCACGAGGAGTTCTGGTATTTTTGGATGACCTTGTTGGCGGCCTTGTCCAGCAATGGGTACTGCCGGTACTGTGCGCTGGCTACGCCCGCGAACAGGAGAACCGGAATCGCAATTGCGTACGAGTAAAGTCTAGGCGATTTCGCTTTCCGCATAAGTGTCTCCCTCCGTTCTCCCTTCTGTTTGGTCTCGATTTTCTGCGCTCGAAGTTTCGACGATCGGCGTTCGGGAGGACATTCTGCATCGCACGTCGATAGGCGACTATTGTACCAAAGTACAATATCGGTCCGCTGGAAACCGGACCAATCTACCAGCCGTCCGTGCGATGAATTTGGGTTAAATCGGGTACGAACTCAAACCAAACGATCGAGGAGAAGATCTTGGCTGGTAAACCAATCGGGGAATTTTCAATGAAGATGATCACCATCACCAACACACCCGGACCTGCGGGCAGCCTTCTTATCCAGGTGAACTTTGAGGGGACCGCGACCGGATTCGGCTCGATCTTCGAAACCGCCACCTTCATCGGTGGTGGCAAGGACGGAACCTTCAGTATCGTCGGCTCGGCTTACATGGACAACGGCGAGATTGTCAACGGCATCGGTCAAGGGAGCTACGAGAGCAAGGGCAAGCACAAGTGGACGACCACGAACACTATGGAACTCTCAGACGGCCGACGCATCGGCGGCACCGGTGAGATCGACCTGGCCGCGCGGACATGGAAGGGGAAAATCACCGAATAGCGCCCAGCTCTGACAAATTGATCCCGCCTTGAGAGGCGCTGCGGCAGGTTCCCGCCGCAGCGCCTTTACCGCTGTTCTGGCGCTTTGCTCGCAGCTGCCGCACAGCTATACATATTGTATCAATTTATGACTAGGTCTCTGACATTGCGGCTGGCGCGATCATTCCTGCCGATTCTGATGGTGCTGCTTTGTTGCCTTGCGCTACCCGCAGCTGCGCGCGCGCAGGTGGATCAAACAGCGTACACAGACGCCCTCGTCAACGGCTGGCAGAACTGGAGTTGGGCGACGGTGAATCTCAACAATACGACGCCGGTCCAGTCCGGCACCGACTCCATTGCTGTCAGCGCGGGTCCCTACCAGGCGCTCTACCTGCATCAGACCCCCTTCGACTCCAGCCTCTACGCGGATTTGGTTTTCTGGATTAACGGCGGCGCGACCGGCGGACAGTTGCTGCAAGTCCAGGCGACGCTCAATGGCACCGCGCAGACTGTCGTGACTCTGCCTGCCCTCACGGCCAACACCTGGCGGCAAATCAGCATTCCGCTGTCCTCGCTGGGAGTGCAGAACCAACCGGACATGGACGGCTTCTGGATCCAGGACCGCAGCGGCACGACGCAACCGACCTTTTTCGTGGACACCATCTCAATCACGGCGCAATCGGCGCCCAGCGTGGTGAATGTTACGGTGAACGCGGCGCAGCCGGTGCGCGTCGTCGATGCGCGGCACTTCGGAGTCAACACGGCGGTTTGGGATTCGATCCTCGATACAAGCGTCACGACCAATCTGCTGACCGAGATGGGCGCCGGCGCGTTGCGCTTCCCCGGCGGTTCGCTCTCCGACGATTACCACTGGGCCACCAACACTACAGACAGCAACACCTGGCAGTGGGCCACATCGTTCGACCAGTTTGCACAGGTTGCGATCGCAGCCGGCGCACAGGTCTTTGTCACAGCCGACTACGGATCGGGCACGCCGGCGGAAGCGGCGGCGTGGGTCCAGGAATCCAATGTCACCAATCACTACGGGTTCAAGTATTGGGAAATCGGCAACGAGGTCTACGGCTCATGGGAGACTGACACTAACACTGTTCCACATGATCCCTACACCTATGCGCAGCGCTTTCAGCAGTACTACACGCAGATGAAGGCGGTGGACCCTACGATCAAGATCGGCGCGGTCGCAGTTCCCGGCGAGGACAGCTATGCGAACAATACCAATCACCCGGTAGTCAATCCGGTAACCGGAGTAACGCACAATGGCTGGACGCCCGTGATGCTCGCGACGCTGCGCAGCCTCGGCGTAACCCCGGATTTCCTCATCTACCATCGTTATCCGCAGTCGCCGGGCGGTGAGAGCGATCAGGGGTTGCTGCTTTCCAACGTCACCTGGAGCACTGACACCGCCGATCTTCGCAATCAGTTAAACGACTACCTTGGCGCTACCGCAGCGGCTGGCGTCGAGCTGGACAACACCGAGAATAACTCTGTCTCCTCGAGCCCCGGCAAGCAGACCACGAGTCTGGTGAACGGGCTGTTCCTCGCCGACAGCCTTTGCGCGGCGATGAACACCGAGTTCAATTCAGTTACCTGGTGGGACCTACGCAACGGCCAGGAAACCACCAACAACAATTCCCCAGCTCTCTACGGATGGCGCCAATATGGCGACTATGGCGTTGTTGATAGCGTCGACCCGCCTGGCCCGGCTGACACCTATCCGACGTTTTACGTTGAAAGGCTGCTGCAACACTTCGCTCGCAGCGGCGATCAGTTGGTCAGCGCTACCAGCGACTATCCGCTCCTCGGTGTGTGTGCGGCCCAGCGTACTAACGGCGGGCTGACGTTGCTGGTCGTGAACAAGAGCGCCAGCAATGCGTTCAACACCAACATCACGGTCAGCGGCGCGATGCCGGGGAGCACCGGCACTCTTTATTCCTACGGCATCCCGCAAGACAACGCGGCGGAGACGGGCGTCGGCTCAGCCGACATCGCGACCAGTCCTGTGACGGGGCTATCGACCAATTTTTCGTACAACTTCCCGGCTTACTCGGCCAACGTGATCGCATTCAGCACCCGCGGAGCGCCTTCGCCAACGCCCACCGGGACGATGACACCGACTCCGACCGCGACCGCCACGGCGACGCGAACATCCACACCCACAGCTGCTGCAACGAGCTCAGCCACAGCTACCGCGACCAGGACGGCGACACCTACGACCACTGCTACCAGTACAACTACAGCTACTGCGACAACTACTCGCACTGCCACCAGCACAGCCACGGCTACAGCAACCAGAACGGCGACATCCACCGCGACTGCCACGGGTACGGCCACCACCACGGCGACGCATACAGCCACGCCCACCGCGACTCCGACGCCGGTGGCTGTTGGCTCGGTCAATCCAACCAGCTTGAGCTTTGGAAAGCGCGCCGTGGGAACTGCAAGTGCGGTCAAAACGGTTACTCTGAGCAACAGCGGATCCGCTTCACTCAGTGTAGCAAGCATTTCGACGACCGCAGGATTCACCCAGACCAATACCTGCACATCGGCGCTCTTGACGGGGAAGAGCTGCACTATTTCCGTGAAATTCGCCCCAACTGTCGTCGGTGCGATCACCGGAACTCTGCTGATCAACGACAACGCGTCCAACACGCCGCAGGTTGTCAGCCTGAGCGGAAAGGGAGTCAAGTGATCGCGTTATCGCCCGCGGACGCGGCCCATTGCTCGAAAAGGCTGTAACCCAATGCCACCAGCGTCGGTCCCAGGAACATACCTATAACGCCGAAGGCAAGCGCTCCCCCTAACACTCCAAGCATCACCAGTATCATAGGTGTCGAACCGCCCCGGCTGATGAGCAGCGGCTTCACGACGTCGTCCAGCGTCCCGACCATCAGTCCCCACGCCATCATGAAGACCGCCCATGCCGTCGAACCTTGTCGATACAGCCAGAACGCCGCCGGCGCCGCGACGAGCGGCGGTCCGCCCGGCAGAAAGGACAGCACAAAGGTCACGAATCCCAGGGACACAGAGCCAGGGACTCCTGCAATTGCAAAGCCGATAGCCGCGACCACGCCTTGGAGCAGCGCGGTTCCGAGAACGCCGTAAACGACCGCGCGAATCGTCGCGCCCGCGAGCTCGAGCAGACGGTCGCCTCTTTCCCCGGCGATCCGATGCAGCGCGCCATGAAGTTGGTTGGCCGCGGCATATCCGTCGCGATAGAAAAAGAACGCAATCAGCAGGCTCAGAGCGATTTGAAAGATCCCCTCGGCAAGCGCCCTCCCGCCCCACACGCCGATCTTCTTCGCGGCGGGCAGCAGTCTGGCCAGTTCATGCAGCCTTACCGAAGTGCTCTGGTTCAGGTAGTTCCAGTAGCCGGCGACATGGCCACCAATCAGCGGAATGCCCGCGACCCAACCGGGCGGACTCGGTGGGCCTTCCTGGACGAGCTTTTGACTGGCTGAGATCAGCGCCGACACGTTATCGGCCAGCGTAGCTCCCAGGATCACGACCGGCACGACTATAATCGCAGCCAGCAACAATGTGGCGGTCAGCGCCGACAGCGTCGGCCGTCCGCCGAGCATCTCTTCAAGCCTGAGAAACAGCGGCCAAGTGGTAAAGCAAAGGATCAGGGCCCATAGCGCCGCGGATATGAATGGACGCAGAACCAGCAGGCACAGAAGTCCGAGTAGGACGACAGCCGTGCCGCCAATCCACAGCTCGACCTGGCTCCGCCCCGCAGGACCGATCGGTGTTTCACCCATGCGAGCGCCCGCTTAACTCTTTCAGCATCCGGCGGACTCCTGGATTTCCAGTTCGATCTAATTGCCTCGCTTCCAACAAGTCCAACTCGGCGCTGGCGAACTCTGCTATCCGCTGAGTTCCTCGAGCAGCGCCTTGGCGTCTTTCAGGTCGGCGGTGTCGAAGCCCTCGGTGAACCAGTTGTAGATTCCCGCGAGCATCGCGCGGGGTTCCTCGCGATGACCCTGCTTGTCGAGCAACCGCGCGAGACTTGTCGTCGCGCGCAATTCCCACGATTTCGCGTGCTGCTCGCGCGAAATCTCGATCGCGGTGCGGAAGGATTGCTCGGCTTGCCCGGCATTCGACGTGTCCTGGGCCAGCAGCAGTTCACCCTTCAACCGATGCACCTCGGCTTCGTGGAACCGCTGGCCTGTTCGCTCGATGGTCGAGAATGATTCGTCGAGCGCGCGAAGACCTTCATCGAACCGGCCCATCCGGCCCAGCGCGTCGGCAATCAAGGCCAGAACATAGTCACTTAGAAGCTCGGAGCCGGCGGCCCTGTGCTCCGACAAATGCCGTCGCATCCGCGCGATACCGCCGTCGAGATCGCCCGCCATCGTATCAGCCCATCCGAGGAACATCTCGCACAAGGCGCGGCGAGTTACACCGCCACTCTCCGTCGATAGCATCAGTGCCGCTTCCGCCCTCTCTCTCATGAGCGCAAGCTCGCGACGGAGTCCAAAAGTGTATTTGGCGATGTTGTGTACCGCCTCCAGGACAGACTTTGATCCGGACTCGTTCGCGATCGCAGTCGCGCGACTTACTCGCTCCAGTGCGCGATCAGGATAACCCAGGAACCAGAGGTTCCATCCCGATACGATGCGGCCGAGCGCCTCATCTACTAGCGGTTGGACCCGCTGGGCTTTCGGCACTAGCCCGGCACGCTGGTGCAAAACCCCAGTTGTCTGCTTCGTTATAGAATCCCGCAGCGCCAATGCCCGCTCGAAGTCTTCGGCGCCAAGTTCGAGGGCGCCGGAGTACATCCTCGACAGCGCCAAACCAAACACAGCCTCCGCGATATGTTCCGCGCTCCCGTGTCGCTCCGCTCGTGCAAGCATCTCGGCGCTTAAATCGCGCGACTTGTAAACGTCGGGACGGGACCGAAGGACAAATGAGACTCCGCGGAGCGCAGCCCAGGTCTTTTCCCAGTCGATCCCGGGCCGCCGGCAAAGCTCCACAGCGCGTGCCGCCGACTGCTCGGCTTCGAGCGAGCCCCAGCCCTTGATCGTCATCAGTGCAGTGAAGGCTGCGTTCCTGAGGTCCAACTCCAGCTCGGCGCGCCGGTCGTCGTCAGGGAGCTTCTGCAGCAGCTCGAGTCCGGTTTCGAACTGCGCGACCGCTTCGGCATAGGACCCACGATCGGTGCACTGCTCGACAGCGCGCAGGCAATATTCCACCGCCTTGGCCGGATTACCGCTGCGCGCATAGTGATGCGCCAGCTCGGCGACGTGGTCGTCCAGGCTGTCGGCGTACATTGACTCCAGTGCCGCGCCGATTCGCGCGTGCAACATTCGGCGGCGTTCGTTCAGTACCGAGTTGTACGCGACGTCGTGCGTCAGCGCGTGCTTGAAGATGTACTCGATATCGCCGGATGCGGGCTGCTCGTAGATGAACTCGCCGAGCTGAAGTTCGGACAGCATCGGCTCCAACTCCGGCCCCGGCTTCGCCGCCACCTTGCGCACCAGCCCGAGTTTGAACTCGGTGCCGATGACCGCAAGCGTCTGCAGCAGGTCTTTGTGATCGGGCGCGAGCCGGTCGATGCGCGCCGCGAGGATCGCCTGCACCGTCGGCGGGATCTTCAGTTCGTTGAGCGGCTTGGTGAGCTTTACCGTTCCGTTGCGGACCAGCGCGCCCTCGTCGAGCAACACCTGCACCGTCTCTTCCATGAAGAACGGGTTGCCCTCGGTTTTTTCTATGATCAACCGCTTCAGCGGACGAACCTCCGCACCGTCGCCGAGCAGCGCACTCAGCATCTCATCGGCGCTCTCCTTGCCGAGCGGATCGAGGCGCAATTGCGTGTAGTAGGTCTTGCTGTTCCACTGATGCGAGTACTCGGGGCGGTAGTTCACCAGCATCAGGATGCGCGCGGTGCCGATCGAGTCGGCGAGCAGGTTCAGAAATCCCTGCGACTCGTCATCGACCCAGTGCAAGTCCTCGAAGATTACGATCAGCGGCTGGTTGAGGCTCTCGCGCAGCAGGATACGCTTGATCGCGTCGAGCGAGCGGCGCTTGCGGGTCTGCGGCTCCATCTCTGCGACCGGACTGTTCTCGTCGCTGAGGCCGAGGAGAGCATGCAGGTACGGCAGCGCGTCCTCCAGCGAGCGGTCGAGCGTGAGCACCTTGCCGTTGATCTTTTCGCGGCGTTTGCGCTCGTCGTCCTCCGAGCTGATCTCGAAATAGCTCCAGAGCAAATCGATCACCGGCAGGAATGCGGACGCCTTGCCGTGCGAAACCGAGAACGCTTCCAGCACCATCCAGCCCGATTGCGAAACTGCCTTGAACTCGAACAGCAGACGCGACTTGCCGACTCCGGCCTCGGCCATCGCGGCGACGATCTGCCCGCGCCCCGCCTTGGCCTGCTCGGCCGCGCGCTTGAGCGCGTCCATCTCGGCTTGCCGCCCAACGAACTTCGACAGTCCGCGTCCCGCCGAGCGCTGCAATCGCGTGCGCAGCGGCCCCAGTCCCGTCACCTCATAAACGTTGACTGGTTCGCTGACGCCTTTCACTCGCGTCGGGCCGAGCGGCTTGAGCGTAAAGTAACCTTCGCAGAATTTTCGGGTTGCCTCGCTCGCGACGATCGACCCGGTGCGTGCGATGCTCTGCAGGCGCGAAGCGAGGTTCGTCGTATGTCCGATCGGAGTGTACTCGACCTGGCTCGCGCCGGTTGCGATCGAGCGCACCACAACTTCGCCGGTGTTTACGCCGACGCGAATCTCGATCGGTGCGCGCCCTTCGGCCTGGAGCTTCGAGCCATAGCGCCGCAATTCCTCCTGCATCCGCAGCGCCGCGGAGAGCGCGCGTTGCGGATGATCTTCATGCGCGACGGGCGCGCCGAACAGCGCGAAGATGCCGTCGCCGGTGCTCTGCACGATGTAACCGTCGTAGCGGCGCACCGCGTCGATCATCAGCTTCAGCGCCGGATCGACAATCGCGCGCGCTTCTTCAGGATCGAGGTCTTGCTCTAACTCTGTCGAGCCCTTGATGTCGGCGAACAGCGCGGTGACCGTCTTGCGCTCGCCCTCGAGCGCTTCCGGCGAGCTGCTCTCCGGCGCAACTCGAACGCCGGAGCCTAAGCCCGGAGACGACGAAGTTGTGGCTGCTGTGTCCGAACCATTTGTCAGTGGAGTCCCGCACTTGCCGCAGAAGTCAGAGGTCGGCGGGTTTTCCGCGCTACACTTCGCGCAATGCCTTGCGAGCGCATTCCCACACTTCGCACAGAAGTTATTTGTCGAGGGATTATTCGTCCTGCATCTCGAGCAGCGCATCCACTCACCCTTCGAACCAAGCGGCCGACCGCTCTTGTATCACCTAACGCCGCCTACCGACCAGTCAACCGTGCTGATGCTCGCGTAGCTCCTTCAGCATCTGTTGAACTTGCGGATTTTCCGGTTCTAGCTCCTCGAGACGATTCGCATAGGTGAGCGCCCCGGCGGGATCGCCGGACAGTTCCAGGAAGTTCGCCAGCGCGGCAAGTGAATCGCGATCATAAGGATGCACCTTGATAGAACTCTCCAGCGTCTCGATTGCGGCGCGAGTCTTTCCCGCATCGCTCAGTGCGATCGCGTAAACGTAAGCATAGCGCGCATTGCCCGGTTCGCCGCGTGCGGCTGCCCCCAGCAGATCCAGCGCTTGCGTACCGCGCTTCTGACGCACCATCAGCAGACCCAAGGCATGCTCTAACGACGCGTCATTTGGCGAACGGCTCATTGCGTCCGTCAGCACGCGTTCACCTTCGTCGTCCCGGTTCTGCGCGCGATAGAGGTCGGCAAGGTTGACTGCACCCGGCGCGAAACTCGGATCGAGCGACAATGCGGTCTTGAGTTCCGCCTCGGCCTGGTCCAGGTGATTCTCGCGGGCATACAGCAGTCCCAGGTTCATGTGCGCCTCGGGACGGTCCGCGTTCAATTGTTGCGCGCTGATGTATTCGTCGGTGGCACGATTGAAAGCAGCGGCAACATCCGCGGGTAAGTTGTTCGCGGGCAACCCTGCCAGCACTTCCGCCGCTTCTATCCGCACGGCACGAACAGGATCGCTGAGAAGAGGCGACGATGCATTCGCGCTGGCTGTCGGATCGGTGTTGGACAGTGCGTGAGCGGAGGCACGTCGCACAAGAGCCCAATCGTCGCCGACTCCGGCGCGGACCGCCGCGTCGGTCGGCGGCGGAGCGTAATTCGCGAGCAAAGATAGCGCGGTGGCGCGAGCGATCGCCGGCTGCGCGGTGTCTGCGACCAATCGCTCGAGCGATTGCTGCGCTCCGGGCGCTCCTGCCGTCCCTGCGTTCAATGTTTCAGCAAAGCTCTGGAACCCTCGGGGCGCATGCCCATACCACTTGTTCACCGCTTCCGATGCCCACTGAGAGGATTTATCGGTGTGGCAATTGGTGCAGGCGTTGGGAGTGCCGAGCTTCACCGACAGGTCGGGACGCGGAATGCGGATACTGTGATCCCGACGCGCATCGACGACCATATATGTGCGCGTCGGCATGTGGCATTCGACGCATCGCGCGCCCGCTGATCCGACCTTGTGGAAATGATGCGCCGGCGAATCGTACTTAGCCAGCGAATGACACTGCGCACAGACACCGTTGCTCTCGTCCCGAAGCCTGGAGCTATGCGGCTCGTGGCAATCGCTGCAGGTTACGCCGGCGTGGAACATCCTACTCTGGACGAAGGAGCCGTACTCGTAGTCCTCCTCCTTTATCTGGCCATCCGGGAAATAGTGGTCCTCATCGAGCAACGCGACGCGGTAATCATCGCCCACCGGCTGTCCGTGCACGTAGTCTTCGTGGATCTCGCCGCGCCGCGCATGGCATCGCGCGCACATTTCAATTTCCCGCTCTGATTTACGCGGCGAGCTGCGACGCGGATTGCCGGTGGCGGGATCGATCGGCCACGCCACGCCTTTGCGCTCGTCAAGTGCGATCGTCAGGCCTTCGGTTGCATCGAGTTTCCGCCAATCGCCCTGCTTCTTCGCCCACGCCACGTGATCGGAGCCGGGACCGTGACAGGCCTCGCACGACACATCGATCTCCGAGTATGCAGTGGAAAACGTGCGCGTGCGAGCGTCGTAATTCTTGCGCAGGTTGGTCGAATGGCAATCGGCACACATGTAGTTCCAGTTCTGATCGAGGCCGGTCCAGTGCCGCGAATCCTGAACTGTGATGTTTTGTCCCGGATATAGAAAGAACCACCGTTGACCGCCGCGCTCGTGCGGCCGGGTGTCCCACGCGATCCCCAGCGCCTGCAAGCGTCCGCCGGGCATCGCGATGAGATATTGCTGCAGCGGGTGAACGCCGAACGTGTAGCCGATTTCGTAATCGTGAAGCGCGCCGTCCGGGCCGTCGGTACGTACCATGAATTTGGAGCCGTTGCGCGAGAAGATCGAGGTGACGCCATTGTTGTCGAAGCTCGCGTGATTGAAGTCGCCCAGCACCGTGGAATTAGTCGCCGGTTGCATGGCCAGTTGATGATGCGAGCCGCGCCAGCGAGCATTCTCATTCTCGTGACAAGTCGCGCATTCCGCAGCTCCGACAAATCTCAAATCGAGCGTGCGCGGTGTTGTCAGTTCCGGAAGCGTGGATTCACGCATCCATCGCGTTAGGAGGACGACAGCGACAACGAACACAACTGTTGGAATCAGCCAGGTGAAAAGCCGGAGCGGCGACTTTGCTAACGCCGTGGGCGGGTGCACTCGCGCCGCGGCCGCTCCTACCGGCGCGGTGTTCGCCTGCTTGTTGCGAGTCCTTTTCTTCTTGCTCAACGATCAGCTCTTGAATCGATTCGCCGTATGAGACCAAAGTCGAATTGCTCTAGTCCGTCAACGGTTTGTACAATTAACCCACGTATCGCCGCCAAATGCTCGGGGAGGACAATACGGTGTCTATCGCAAAGACTCGGTTTGGACCTCAAAATGGCAGAGCGGAAGACGTCCGCGACATCAAAACCGATGCGGCCACTGGACTCATCAAAGTTGCAATAATCGAGGACGACGAGAGTCTGCGCCAGGCGCTCTCGTTCCAGCTCCGCACCGCCAGCTTCGACGTCGTCGCTTACTCTTCGGCGGAAGAACTGCTCGAGGCCGCTGATGCGAAGGAGTTCGATTGTGTCGTGGCGGACATCTACCTGCCGAGGATGAATGGGCTTCAGCTTCAGGAGGAACTCAACCGCACCGTTCCGTACGCGTCGATCGTTTTCATCACCGGTCGCGGCGATCTGTCACTCGGGATGCACGCGATGAGGAAAGGCGCCGTGGATTTCCTGGAGAAGCCGGTTGACGATCAAGCTCTGTTGAACGCGCTAGCTATAGGCGCCCATCGCTCGCGTACGCGGCGCACAGAACAATCGCAACGGATCGGACTCGAAGAAGTGCAGCGCTCGCTGACTTCCCGCGAACGCGAAGTCTTCGCCCTGATAACGACCGGTTTGCTCAACAAGCAGGTCGCCGCCAAACTCGGGACAACCGAGCGGACCGTGAAGGCGCATCGCGCAAGTGTAATGAACAAAATGGGCGCCGGCTCACTCGCCGACCTGGTGCGAATGTCCGCAATCCTCCGCATTCACTCCAATTGAATGCCGCGCGCCTCGCCGCTTCGTTCCGGAAGAGGGCCACCGACCATCGACAACTCATTCACTCGTTGCGTCTCGATTTGCTTTGGCGTTTCCTTTCGCCGACCGGCAATGTGAAAGTGAACGTGGCGCCGCGATCGGGATTCGGCGTTGCCCATATTCTGCCGCCGTGACTCTCTACTATCGAGCGGGTGACGAGCAGGCCGAGTCCCATTCCGTCGTTCTTGGTCGTTACGAATGGCTCGAAAAGCCGGTTCGCGACCGCTGGGGCAATGCCCGCGCCGCTATCGCACACGCTTACTCCCACCCATCCGGTCTTCTCCGGAGCTACCTTGATTGTTACCTCGCGCCGATCTGACGTGGCCTCCGTGATTGCGTCGAACGCATTCATCATCAGATTCAGCACGCACTGCTGCAGCTGGACAGGGTCGCCATTGACTCTTTGCGCCGAGCGTGAAACCTCGATCTGCACCGCGATCCTCCGGACTGCCGCCTCGCCGGCAATCAGCTTCACAACTTCGGCGACCAGTGCACCGAGGCCGACGGCGGTTTTGTGCTCGTCGTGCCGCTTGAACATGAAGCGGATCCGCCGGACGATTTCAGCCGTCCGCTTGGTGTCTTCAATCGCGCTGTTTACCGCCTCCAAAGCCATCGCGGGCTGCGGATTCCCCTGGGTCAGCAAGCGCGCGAGCCCCCCGAGGTTGCTCAGTATAGCGCCGAGCGGCTGGTTGATCTCATGCGAAAGCGAGGCGACCAGCTCGCTCATCATGTTCCGGCGCGACGCGAGCCTGAGCTCAGCGCGGACCGCCCGCATTGCCGTCACGGATTGCTTGCGCTCGATCGCGCTTCCAAACAGTCGCACCGCCAGCCCCAGGTGATCGAGCAGCTCGGGCGGCCATTGCCGAGCCGCGCGGAACTTGCCGAAACTCGCAGCTCCGATGACTCGACCGCCGGCCCACATCGGAATCACAGCAGAGGCTTTGGGACCCCATCGCTCTACGAAGCGCCTTGCATCCGCCAGTTCAACCGGAATTTCGCCTGGATGTGAGAAAGTAATCTGCTTGCCCGCCATGACGAGTTTGGTGGTCGCCCGCAAGAGCTTCTCCGGAACATAGTTCCGGGGGAAAGGCGGCATATTCGGTCGACGCCAAGTGTGCGTCGTACGGACAGGCTTGTCGGGCGCGTCGCGCTCATATATGGCGCTTCTGTCGAGGTCCAGAGCTTGGCAGATCTTGCCCAACCAGGATTCAATCTCTGTGTCGACTGCGTCGGCCGGCACCCGCGCCATAGCCGCCGAGAGTTCTCCCACCAGCGACTCGAAGCGCTTGACCTCACGCCGATCGCGGCCGACGCGCGGGGCTCTGTCACGTTTCGGCTCGATAGTGGCGCTGGTCGCTCGTCGTTGCATCTGTGAAAAGTAAAAGCCGCGTGCTGGGTTTGGACGTCTGGGACGGGTGTACGCGAAATGCAATCGCGCCGGGACGCGATCCTTTCGTTGGGCACGATACAACAGCGATTCGCACTAAAGCGAGCGTCGCGCACCGATACACGCCGGCAAACTACGAGGTCACGGAGATTTCACGGAGGATTTGGCTGCCGTTATAACGCTGTGAATGGCGCTTAGTGCGGCAAATCCAACTGATTCGGTAACGCCTTTCTAATCGCCCGCAGCAGGCTTTTTTCATCGAAAGGCTTGAGCAGGCTGGCACTCGGATGCGCATCGCGCATCATTTTCCTGGTCTGCACATCGTCACGGCCGCTTATCAGGATCGTCGGCACGTGGCGTCCTGCGGCAGTCAACTTCCGGCATAATTCAATCCCGGTCATTCCCGGCATGTAGACGTCCAACAGCAGGCACAGGTCACCGGCTGGAAGATCGCCGCTCAGGAAATCTTCGGCGCTCTGAAAGTCCGACACTTCGAATCCCAAGACCTGCAACTGCCGCCGCAGCGCGCGACGCATCGACGCATCGTCATCTACCACAATTATCGTAGCCGTCGATTTCTTCCCCAATTGACGATACCGGCTGCCCGGGATACTGGCGCTCACAATCTCCATCGTTTGCGCAAGGACATTGTGCATCGCGGGGCGGCCGGTCGGCCATTGTACCAAAGTACAATATCTCTCTCCGAAAAAATGGACGAATCTTGCGCTAGCGCGGAAAAGCGAAAGCGCGTCGTGGTCCGACGAGACGGCGCAACTAATCTACTGGCATCCAAGCGAAGCAGTCCGGGGAGAAGATGAATCTAAACTCGAGAAGTATGAAATGTGCAATGGGCCTGCTGCTCGGAGGATTTTTGCTGGCCGGCTGCTCTCAAAGCGCACCGCCTGAGGCAAGCCAACCCTCCCAGGCACCGGCCGTACAGGCACCGCCGCCGCCGATGGCGAGCGTCCAGCCGCCCCAACCCGGCGCGGCGGGAGGACAGTACGAAGAGCCACCTGTCGTCAATGTGGCTGACCTGATGCCCGCTACTCCTCTCTCGGGGCCGGGATTTTCCGTTCAACCACAGGCACCCACGAACGGCGCGATGGGCCAATACACAATCGTGGCCGACCCGAGCGTCTTTCATGACGACGCAGGTTCTTACTACGTCGAGAGTCTCGACATGCTGAAGATACGTCTCTCCGAGATTCCTGCGATCGAACAACTCGATGGCATGAGTAACACCAGCGTGTTCGCTCAGGCGCTCGCCTCCAGCGCAATACGTCCTGTAAACGCCGCCGCAAATATGGTCATGCATCCGATGGATACCGTCACCGGGCTGCCCAGCGGAGTCGGAGATTTGTTTGGCCGCGTAAGTCTTGGCGCGGGAGAAATAGCTTCATCAACCGCGAATTCCTTCGGCAGCGGCAAGGCCGCCGGTCAGGCCGGCAACGCTACGCTCACCGCGTTGGGCTATGACCAGGTGCGTCGGCAGCTCGCACATGAGCTACACGTCGATCCTTACAGCTCAGATCCGATTCTCACCAAGAAGCTGAACCACGTTGCCTGGGTCATGTTCTCGGCCCGCATGACGGTCTCCGCGGCCATGATGGCAGTCCCAGGTTCGATGATCATCACGGCCGTCACGGTCACCAACGATCTCGTCTATCAGACACCGAGAGCAGACCTGATCATCCTAGTTCAAAAGAAGCTGAAGAGTTTCGGTCTATCGCAGGAGGAGATCGTGGCCTTTAGCAGCAACACCGCGATTCCGTTGAGTTTGCAAGTTACCGCGGTCAAAGACCTCGAGGCTCTCGGCAACATTCCGGGGCGTCGCGCGGCCGCAGCCGCCATCGGCAACATGATGACCGAGTACCAGGCGCGGTTCCTGGTTACTTCGCTGCACATGCTTGTTCGATGGGGTCAGCAGCAGGCTCCAATCAGCGGGATTCAGGCTCCCGGTGTGCTGATTGGACATGATCAGAACGGCGCGACTATTCTGCCTGCCCCGGTCGACTACCTGTCATGGACCCCGCGCACTGCGGGGTTTGCCACCGATCCCAACTTGATGGCTCAGCAGAATCGCGTGCTTTGGATCACTGGCAAGATGACGCCGCTCGCACGTCAGCAACTGGCGGCCAACGGCTGGAATGTACGCGAAGGTGAACAACAGTAACGCGTAAGATTTGGTTCACGAAACTTATTGAAACTGGCAAGAGCCAAGATGCGGAGGAGAAAATGATTACCAAAACCCCGAGAAACAAAATAGCAACCTGTATAGCCGCAGCGAGTCTGGCGGCGGCGCTACTGACTTCGGGATGCTCGACCACGGTCGAGAGTCAGCCGTCGGCCGCGAAGGCGCTCGAGTCGGGTGGCCCGCTGCCCAGTGCAGTCACCGGATTTCTCGGTCCCGATGCGTCCAGGTTGGCTCCGGGCCCAGAGGGTGGCGCCGCGCTCGCATGGATAAATCCCAACGCTCAATGGAGCAGCTACACCAAGATCCAGTTGATGCCGGTTGAGTTCTGGGCGGCCGCCGATTCAAAAGTATCGACTGCGGACCAAGCCGTGCTGACCGAATACTTCTACAATGCGCTGCAAACGAACCTGTCCAAGAGCTTCACACTTGTGGATCAGCCAGGACCCGGCGTTATGACCTTGCGGGTGGCCCTCATGGATGCGACGACCGCGGTACCTGGCCTCCGCACCATCTCGGTAGTTGTCCCACAAGCCCGCGTACTCAACATGGCGCAATCGCTTGCGACCGACAGCTACGCGTTTGTGGGATCCGCCGAAGCCGAAATGAAGATGACTGATTCGGTCACCGGTCAGGTGCTGGGCGAAGCAGTCGATCAGCGTGCCGGCGGTATGGGGATGAAGGGTGCAGCTTCGTTCCAATGGGGCGACGCGCAGAACGCGATGGACTACTGGGCACAGAAGATCCCTAATCGCATTTTGCAACTGCAAGGAAAGTCTGCGCAGAGCTAGGAACCCTCGTTTAGCTGAGAGTGAAACGAGAAGCCGGCATCAGAAGAAGGAGTACTCAATGCCTGGTTGGAAAAATAAATCTGTCGCGCTCGCGCTGTTAGTTGGTGTGTTCTTGAGCCTGCTATCCCGAGGCACCGCTTGGTCTCAGGACAAGAAACCCAACATCCTCGTCATCATGGGTGACGACATCGGTATGTGGAACATCGGCGCCTACCATCGTGGCATGATGGCCGGCCGCACCCCGAACCTCGACAAGCTCGCGAAAGAGGGCATGTTGTTCACCGACTACTACGCCGAGGCAAGCTGCACGGCAGGTCGCGCGAACTTCATCACCGGCGAGCTGCCGATCCGCACCGGCATGACCACCGTCGGCCAGGCCGGCGCCAAGATCGGCATACCGGCGGAAGCGGTGACCATCGCCACGATACTTAAGTCCATGGGCTATGCCACGGGCCAGTTCGGCAAGAACCACCTTGGCGATCTCAATGAGTTCCTGCCCACCGTTCACGGCTTCGACGAATTCTTCGGCTATTTGTATCACCTCGATGCGATGGAAGACCCGGCCCACCCCGACTATCCGCAGAACCTTTTGAATGTCGTCGGCCCGCGCAACATGGTTCATTCCTGGGCGACCGACACGGACGATCCGACAGTAATGCCGCGCTGGGGCAAGATCGGCAAACAGAAGATTGAGGATGCCGGCCCGCTCTATCCGAAACGGATGGAAACGGTGGACGACGAGATTCGCGACCTCGCCATCAAGTTCATCGACAAGGCCCAAAAGGACGGCAAGCCGTTCTTCGTCTGGCTCAACCCGACGCGCATGCACATCGTCACGCATCTCTCCCCGAAGTATGAAGCGATGCGCAACTCAGAGAATGGCTGGTCGGAAGAGGAAGCCGGCATGGCCCAACTCGATGACGACGTCGGCCTGATGATGAAGAAAATCAAAGACATGGGGGTCGACGACAACACCATCGTGGTCTTCACCACCGACAACGGCACCGAAGTCTTCACCTGGCCTGACGGCGGTCAGACGCCGTTCGCGCAGTCCAAGGGAACAGTCCTCGAAGGTGGTTTCCGCGTGCCATGCCTCCTTCGCTGGCCTGGACACACGCCGCCGGACTCCGTGCAGAACGGCATCTTCTCCGGCCTGGACTGGCTTCCGACCTTCGTGTCCGTGGCCGGCAATCCGAACGTCACAGAAGAATTGCTGAAGGGCAAGACGATCGGCGACCGGACTTACAAGAACCATCTGGATGGCTACGACCAGACGGCCGCCATCACCGGCAAAGGGCCGTCCACGCGTCACGAAATCTTCTACCTCGGCGAGAGCACTGTCGGTGCGGTACGCATCGACGACTATAAGTTTCGTTTCATCGACCAGCCCGATGGCTGGCTGGGTGTTAAGGCCCATCCGGACGTGCCTTATATCACCAACCTTCGCCTGGATCCCTTCGAGCGGACTGGCTGGCCCAACAATGGAACCAAAGACGGCGCGCAGCAGTACTTCGATTGGTTCAAGTACGAGTTCTGGCGCTTTGTGTTCGTCCAGCAGTTGATGGGCAAGGAACTCAAGACATTCCTCGATTACCCGCCGATGCAGCGAGGCGCGAGTTTCAACCTTGACGCGGTGAAAGCTGAGATGGCGAAAAAGATGGCGGAGGCAGAGGCGGCGAGCAAAGGTACTGGCCAGTAACTCACATGACCTTCACAACTGGCGGCCCTCAGGGCCGCCAGCAGTCCAACATCGGCGTGAGAAAACGCGGGAGACAGTTCAATGGCGAATCCAACTTCAAGCTCAAATGCAGAAAAGATTGCTAAGCGCGCGATTTCAACAATGGTAGTGATAGGTATGCTCGCATTGGCCGGATGCTCCTCGTCCGAACCATCCGCGACACAGCAAGCGGCGCTGGCGAAGACCGAGTTACACTTCGATATCAACAAGTGCGAGCAGATCGAACCGGGTTTGTTCAAATGTCCCGCCGCTGACAAGGCGATTTGCAACCCCGACTACAACGGACAGGCCGAATGCGTCCGAATCGGACCGAAAGGGAGCGTCTTCGTCCAGAGCGGTTTGGCTAACTGATAGGGGCGCGATGACGATGGCTTGATCCAACGTCGCTTTTGAGGCTGAATGCCACCGTCGTTATCTAAATTGAGGAAGGAACCCAAATGCGAACGTTTTTGACTGCAGCGCTCGGTCTCCTCCTGCTCGCCTCGGGATCGGCGCGCGCCCAAGGTGTCGTGCTGCCTTTGCCGCCTGAGGATCAGCAAAATATAACGGCTCAACTTGGGCCGGGAGTCGTCGGCGCTGCGTTGCCGAGCAGCCCCATAAGCGACCCGTCCGTTTACTTCCCGCTTCAAGATAAGTCACAACAGTACCAAGTCGTCGCGGGACCCCACGCCGGGACCATTCAGACGCTTGGGCTCTGGAAGGCCAGGCGCCCCGGCGGAAAGAAGGCCTGGCGGTTTCAGATGACTCCAACGCTAGCGGGCTTCATGCGCGAGACGGACCAGGGCGACATCATTATGGCCGCCCTCACCGACTCGGGCGAAGGCGTGGTAGTCGTCACGACTCCTGCCAATCCGTTTGTGCCCAAGGGCATGCAACCGGGAGAAACGAGAACCTATACCCAGCAGGTCGCGGTGAACTATCTGGATGACCCCAGCGACCAGAGATACTCGGGATCGATCAACGGCACCTACACGTACGTCGGTACCTATCAGGTGACGGTGCCCGCTGGCACTTTCCCCGCGGTAATGTTCCGCGTCAAGTGCGAAGGCAAAGTTGGTCCGGCTCACACACAGAACACGGGCTACAACTTTTTTGCACCCGGCGTCGGCATGGTCGCAATGATCCTCGAGGAGGACGTGACGGCCTTCTGGCTCTTCAACATTGATAGCACAACTGGCAAGGTACTCATGTCGAAATAAACGGCGCATTGGGCGCAGCCCAAAGACGAGGACCTAAGAGTGCAGCACAATGGCGAACCCTGGCCGGAGGTGATTGTGGGGACAGTGTCGCGCAAGGTTCATAAGGCCATTTCTCTTGCGGCAGTTATTTTGCTGGCATTTGTAACGTCCGCGCGAGGTGCCGGGATTGAGCTGTATCCAACTGATTCTGGCACAGCAGGTGCCGGACAAGCGGCCATTGCAGAGGACGCTTCGACCGCAGCTTCGAATCCCGCCGGAATGACTCTACTCGACCGCTCGCAACTGCTGACTGCTCCGGGCGTGCTCTTGCCCTCGACCAATTTCGACGTTGCTCCAGAAACGACAACCTCGGGTGGTGGCGGCGGCAATGCCGGCGTGTTTTTTCCGCTCGGCTCGTTTTTCTATGTCCACAAGCTCTCCGAGCGGGTGCGACTCGGCGTGGCGGTTTTTTCAGATTACGGTCTTGGCGGAGACTACGGCAAGACGTGGGTTGGACGCCATTACATAACGGAGGCGTCACTCATCACTGGCAAAGTCAACCCGACAATCGCCTACGACGTAAACAACTGGCTGTCAGTAGGCACAGGTTTTAGCTTCGGGGTTGGGCGTTTCACATTTCAATCGAAGATTAACAACGTTCGTCCAGGCGTGCCGGATGGTGGCCTCGCGATGGAGTCGTGGGATGAGGCGTTCGGCGCTAAGGTCGGCATATTGCTCAGGCCGATTTCCAAACTTCGCATCGGGCTCACCTATCAGTCACCGGAAGACTACAAATTCGGCTTTCGACCGCACGTCACCGGCCTCGGTCCGGTTGCGAGCCGCATTCGCCAGAGACTCGGCGGGGTGAAAATCAATGTCCCTTTGACGGAGCCGCAGCAAGTAATGGCGAGCGCGGTCTATGATGTCCTACCCAGCTGGAGTCTGATGGGTAACGTCGGATGGCAGAACTGGACGCAGTTCGGGGAGTTTCCGGTCGGGATCTCCGGCAAAAACCAAAGGACTCTGACCGCCAACCTGCACTTCTCGAACACGTGTCAGATCGCGATCGGGCAGCAACTTCGGATCGGTGAAAAATGGCTGTGGTCTGCGGGATTCGCGTACGACAGTTCCCCGGTTTCGAGGGCGAATCGTAATCCGGTCCTGCCTCTCGATCGACAGTTGCGGTACGGCACCGGCATCCAGTATGAGATCAACCGCGACCTAACGGCCGGCGCCACGTGGGAGTTGATGGATGCTGGTCCAGGCCCTTACAGCAATACGCGCGGTCGCGGTCCGTTGGCCGAGACACTGCAAGGGCATTACTCGACGAACCTTCTGAACTTCGCCGCGCTCAATGTCATCTGGAAATTTTAGTTTCGTCGTAGTACGGTGCTCTGAATGGACAAGCACATAAGTAAGCATCCCGAAACTCAACATCTCGCGGGCGATGTGGTTCACTACCGCGAGTACAAAATTCTGCTGCAACCTGATCGATTCACGAGCAAAAACGGCTCTCTCGAGTTTTGGGAGACAGCGTCAAAGACTCTTAAGAAGCTCCACCTCAAGGTGGATGTCGACGACCGCGGATTCGACAGCCAGGTTCGGGAAGTGCTCTTCTACGACACTCCGCAGTTTGACCTCTACAACAACCACTTCATTCTGCGAAAGCGCACCTTTTACGACCAGGGATGGCCCCGGCCCGGCCACGAGCTGACTTTCAAATACCGCGCGCCCGAGCTTAAGAAACGCCGCCGCCATTGACGTGCGTCCGCAATTGGGTGGACACGACGAAGTCAAGTTCAAAGAGGAGTTGCTGCTCGAGCGCGATCGCCTCGGCGGGATGCGCAGCGTTTATTCTCACGGATGCGTCCTGACGTCGCCTAACATTGAACTCGATCGCGGCATCGAGGACATCGCCCGCGCCTTTCCGACTCTCAAGCGCATAGACATACGGCCCAGAACCAAAATGATGCTGGTCAACAACGTAGCGGTCGAAGAAGTGCAGAATACGATGGGCATCATCCATTTCGGGCACCACTTCAAAGGCAAGACCACCATCGCGATATGGCGCAGCCGCGCACTGGAAAAATCACTGTCGGGCGAGTTCGCCTTTCAGTGCAAGTTCGATCGGCTTGATGAGGTGAGCAAGGAGTCCATCGAGCTCTCCGAAGAGTTCTATAAAAGGGTGCAGCTCGATTGCGCGGAATGGATCAAACTCGGCACCACCAAGACCGCGATGGTCTACGGGCTCGGCGACAGACAGCAACTAAAGAACCGCGAATGAGTGGAGCGGGCGACCGGAGTCGAACCGGCGACGTCCAGCTTGGTAACTCGCCGAACCGATTTTCGCGAAAACCTCGCTGCCACCGCTTGTTGGCAGCGTAGCGCCGGTACACAATCCCTTGCAATCTTTTCTTGCTTCCTATTTCCCGTTTCTTCCCTTCTTTTCCCCTCCAGTCCGCGCGCGATTTCGTAGCGCTGACACGACCAGCAAGAATTCCAGCATGCGGCGCGAGCACGCGGAACTTCGTGCGCGGCTTGAAGGCGAGCGCCAGCTTCAAATTCTCGCGGCGCAGATCGTTGGAGCGGCGCAGATCGCGCTGTCATCGGAAAAGCGATCGAAGGTTTCGCTCAAGCGATGCGCGCACCATCACCGCGCGGTCGTGCGGGCGGACGCGCGCGCGCGCGAAGAGCCTGGCGCTACTTCGACGGCACTTTCATGCCGGAGTCCGCAAAGCTTGAATCGAAGATCGCTGTGTACGAACGGTACGCTTCGGAGGGCCGAGCACGAGCGATTGTCGCGAGACGCTACGAAGACGGTAGATTCGCTCCCAACGCGCGGTAGGAGATCGCGAACGCCAAAAAGACGATTGACGCGACGCCGTCAGGGTGAGATAAGAGCCGCGGAGGAAAGCACTCATGCAAAGACCAACCGGTGTGGCGGCAGTCGCAGTGTTTTCGGCAATTGTGATGGGCCTGTTTGCCCGTTCGCCCTACGCAGAAGCGGGCGGCAACTGCGAGGCTAAGCTGGCGGGTAAATCTTACAATTGCAGCTGGGTGGTTAGCGATGGTCCATCGTTTACCGAGTGCGACGAGTTTGTGACCGGGGGGCATCCAATTTCTTCGATTTCCTTTTTTCCAGTATGGATTGGGGCTGCGCATGTGATCCAACGGGCTCTTCCAAGTCGCCATCGTTCGACAGTTCTTCGAGCTCCTTTGAGTGCTCATCCGCCACTGGGTCTTTCATGATCAGCGGAAAAGTAAACGGCAAGAAACTCTCCGCTCAGGGAGAGGCGGCATTCGGCGAGCAGTATGTCGGTACGTGCAAGCTGAGTTCTTCGCCTTGCCTTTGAAGGATGCACGCTCGCTTCGCGAATCGCGCGACTATCCCCCTTATCGCCGTTCTGCGCGAGCCGCTTGTCGCGAGCGCATCCTGAGATTTGGAACGCAAGTGTCCCAAGTGGGCAGGCCTTCGGCTAAAGAGACTCTTGATCCACGGCCCGGCGAATTGCTCGCTGTCGAGTTCTGCTGCGAGTCGTGAGAGCCTGTCCGCTGATCGCGGACTAGAGCACGTAGCTCGGGCCCGTGGCTTTGCGCGGTGGCTCCGCGCTGCCCTTCACATGGTTTCGCGCCGCTGCCTAGCGGCCGTTACTCGTTGCCCGGCTAACGACCAGCCGACGCGCTATGCGATGCGCGCTGAACGCCATGTGGTGCCCCCCTACTTCCGTCGCTTCAGCGCCTCTACTGCGGCTCTCCGCGCGGCTGGGTTCTAGCCCACTTGTACTTTCTCCGCCATCGAGTTCTCCGGCGCTCGCGCCGGCGTCAGCCGTTAGAGGCTCCACGAACCTTTCGGGGTTTATTGCTATCGAGAACCAGTGACGAGCTTTTCGCTCGCCCAGGCGACGGATGAGACGAAATACCGCTTCGATCGCTACGGTCGTGCACAGTGTTCCGAACGCGCTCGCGGCAAGCGCCTCGCGCGGCGGCACTAAGGCGCGGTCATCCGCGCATTTTCGGTGATACGTGGGTGATAGCGAGCTGTCGCGATCTTCGCGATTCTCGCGCCGTGCCGCTAACTGTTCGGATTTACAAGCGAAAGAATGGAGCGGGCGACCGGGGTCGAACCGGCGACGTCCAGCTTGGGAAGCTGGCATTCTACCACTGAATTACACCCGCTCGGAGCCGAGTCTAGGTGCGGACCTGCATACTGTCAATTGAGCCCTGGCGACTCGCCTGCAGTAGATCTCGCGCGAATACAAGCGCACTTCCCCATTGACTTCGTTGCCCTCGATCAAAAAACTCTCACGTATGACTCTCCGTTTTCGGGACGCCGCCGCACGCTTGTCTAGACGTTCGTTCCATGAAGCCATTGTTGCGCTGATCGTAGGATGCCTGGCTCTCGCGTCCGCCGGATGCTTTCATTTTGGGGCAAAGTCGAGTTCCGCGAACACCCCTACTCAGCAGCAGATGGAGGCCTACGCCGAACAACAAACCGCGCTTCGAAGAGACGCGAGCCAGCCGAACCGCGAATCGCAGGAACATTGTGATCAACTCGCCACGGCCCCGCCCGGCGTCGAGGAGCTTCGAATCAATCATGGTGCCGTCGAGAGCCGCCAATGGACGCTGCTCGCAAATGGCTCCGTGCTGCAATGGTCTTTCGTGAGGGTACCGGATGGCTCGCCTGAGGGCTGGGCGCCGAAACCCGGCCTCGACAAGCTCAATTTCCAACCTCCTCTCGAACCCGCTCTCACCGCAGGCTCAAACCACTTCCTCGCTTATGCTCCGATCGACAGCAACAGCCTCGAAGACAACCAGAAATCCACCACCGCGAGAGCGGTGTTCGGCCCTGCGCAAGGCAACTTTACGTGGCGCGGACGAAAGTACAGTTACACTCTGACGCCCGAATTGCCCTGCTTTCCCCGATTGCAGTAAAACCTCGCGATGACCGCATCGCGAAAGCTGACGCGCGACTTTTACGCACGACCCGTTCTGCTCGTCGCGCGCGAATGCATCGGCAAAGTCCTGGTGCATCGCACCGCCGACGGCATCGCGGCCGGCCGCATCGTAGAGGTCGAAGCCTATCGCGGCCCGCTAGACCTTGCGGCGCATAGCGCGCGCGGTCTGACTAAACGGACTGCCGCGATGTACGGGCCACCGGGCTATGCTTACGTGTACTTGCTATACGGAATCAGTTGGGCGATGAACCTTGTGACTACTGCCGATGGCGAGCCGCACGGGGTACTGATTCGAGCAATCGAACCGTTACGAGGTATCGCTTTGATGGCGCGGCGCCGGCGTAAACCGCCGGATTCCAAAGAACTGACTAATGGACCCGGCAAACTGACTAATGCACTGGCTATTACCGGCGCCGACTACGGACGGGACTTATGCGGTGGACGGCTCTACCTCGAACGGTCCGAACTTCCCATCGGACGAATCGGCCGCTCGCCCAGGATCAACGTCGATTACGCCGGCCGCTGGGCGTCAAAGCGATGGCGCTTTTATGAAAGCGGCAACCGTTACGTCTCGGTCGCACCGCGCGATTAGAGATTCGGAGCATTCTGCACGCCCGCCTCAGGACGCAACACAACGACCACATTCTTGAACCTTGCCACGACGATCGGATACTCCCGGCGAATCTCGGCGACTTGTGGAGGCGCCACCGTCGGCGAGACGACGATCACGCGCGGCGCTGCGCGTTCATCTCCGTGAAATGGAATCCGAACCACCTGCACTCTATCCCGCTGCGCGGCAGGAATGTAGTAGCTAACGACATAGTACTCGTGATATGCGCCGACGCGCCGCTGGGAACCCGCATTAGCCAGTGCTATCTCACATGCTTCGCGCCAGCGATGGTCTCCCTGCCTCAAGTCCAGCGACACTCGCAATATAGAGAGAATTCCTATCGCGACGATCGCGGCCGTACGATAATTTCGCGAAGGCAAATACTCAATCCCTATCGCAGTGAGTATAAAGATGGGAACGAAAGAGGATATCACGTAGCGCGTCACGAGCATCGGAACAACGAGGTACGATCCAGCCAACAGAGCAATCGGCGGCAGCCCGATCCAGAGGATCAGCAGCATTGCCAAATCTCGACGCGAACGCCAGAGCTGAAATCCGCCCACGATCGCGAACAGCGCGAACAACAGGAACGGCCAACTACCCAGCCCGCTCTCGAATGTCGCCAATGGCTCCCATGACCCCGGCGGCTTGATCCATTCGTAGTCGCCCCGCTTCACGCCCTCGACTCCATATCGCAGGCCGGCGAAAAAGGGCAGCAGCAACACTATCGCGGCAACGATTGCGACCCCCATCAGCCATGGCTCCGCGCTTCGCGCCTTTTCGTCGCTTTGTGCGTGGGCAAGTCGTAGATAGATCAGCCACAACGCCTCGGCCGCAATCACAAGCGCCGCAGTAAAGTTGGTGGCCACTGCAATCGCGGAAAAAATCGTAAGACCGGTGTAGTTCGCCGGTCCTCCCAACCGCCGTGCGCGTAACAGAAAAATCACCTGCGCCAGAATCCACGCCTGCATCATCGAATACATTCGCGCCTGGCGGGCGATTTCCACCGACGGAAGCCCAACCGCAAACAGCAGCGCGCACACCGCCGCCACCATGTAGATGCGGCCTTTTTCATATCTCGCCCGTTCTTTCACGGGAGAGGCGGCCGAGCGCAGCTCGGCAGGTGAGGGTTCTGGGCCCCCGCACACCGCCAGCATGACTTCTACGCCTAGGACGAACACCAGCATGATCGACAGCGACCCGATCAGTGCTGGCAACGCCCGCATCGCCGCCTCGCTCTCGCCGAAAGTCAGCATCCAGGCGTGTTGCGCGAGTTCGCAAATCGGGAACTTGCCCGAATCCAGCTGATGCTGAATCAGCAAGACGTCCCTGACGCTCCGTCCTGACGACTCGGCCCATGAAAGCGACTCGTCAATCGACAGCTCGCGCGCGCCGAGGCGAAAAAAACGCAGTAGCGTGCCCACTACGACCGCCGTGAGCAGCACTGCGCCACCCTGTCCTCGCCAGCCGCCCGGCAGAAAGTTGCGCTTCATTGCTCTGACAGATGTTTGATGGAGAAATTGCGCGACGCCGCTGTTTCGCGTCTACTGTCCGTTATGCCGACGCCCGCGCGTAACTCTTTTCCGCTCGCAATCATAACCGACTTCGGCTATCGCGACCACTATGTCGGTGCGATGAAGGGCGTCATCGCGTCGATCGCTCCCAGAGCCACCGTCATCGACATCAACCACGGCATCCCGGCGCAATCCATCGCCGCTGGCGCGCTCGCTCTGCGCGAGTCCTGGCACTACTTCCCTCCGCGCACGGTCTTCCTGGCGGTCGTCGATCCTGGCGTCGGCACCGCGCGTGCACCGATCGCCATCGAGACTCGCGCCGGCGCCCGCTTCGTCGGCCCAGACAACGGCCTGCTATGGCTGGCGGCGAACAAGGCCGGCATCAAGCGAATTGTGAAACTGACTTCGCCCCGCCATCGTCTTACCAGTGTCAGTGCTACTTTCCACGGCCGCGACATCTTTGCGCCCGCCGCGGCGTATCTCTGGCGCGGCACTTCGATTTCCGCGCTCGGGCCCGCGCTCCGCCCGCCTTCGATCGTTCAGCTCGATCTGCCGCGTCCCGTGGAGTCGGCGCGCGAGGTGCGCGGTGAAGTGATCTATGTGGACGGCTTCGGCAACCTGGTGAGCAATATCGATCGCCGAGCGGCCAAGCAGTTCGGCTCTCGCTTTCGCCACAAATCCCTTTCAGTTAGGATCGAACGTGGCGCGGCGATGCGAATGCTTGACGCTTATGGTGACGCGCCCAAAGGTGCCCCTCTCGCAATATTCGGGAGCTTCGGCCTGCTCGAAGTCGCGGTGCGCAACGGCAACGCTGCCGCGCACTTCGCCGCCGGACCCGGCTCATCGGTATCGCTCGTCGCGGCCGCGGGCCGCACTTAATCATGGATGAAATAGTCGCACACAAGGGCACTCCCACCGTCCTTACCGAAATTCCGCGATACACCGCGCCGGCAGAACCGGGCGCGCGTGAGCTCGACGCTCCGCGAGTCCCGCCGTTGAACGTCGCGCTGCTCTTGCTGACACTCCTGACCACGACCACCGCCGGCGCGTACATGAATGGCGAGGAAGTCTCCTTCTGGCATCCGTTTCTCGCCATCGCCGCCTTGCGTTCCGGCCTCTCGTTCTCGATTCCTCTCATGATGATTCTCTTCGCGCATGAGATGGGCCACTACCTGACTTCGCGCTACCACAACGTCGACGCCTCCCTGCCCTACTTCATCCCGGCGCCGCCTTCGCTCTTTATCATCGGGACCTTCGGCGCATTCATCCGGATGCGCGAGCCGGCTCGCACTCGCCGGGTAATGTTCGACATTGGCGCCGCCGGCCCGTGGGCGGGCGTAATGCTCGCGATACCCGCCGTCATCATCGGCCTCTATCTTTCCGACGTGACGCCGCTCGACAAATCCGCCGGCGGCCTCGAGCTCGGCAACTCGCTCCTGTTCCTCGGTCTCTCGCACCTAGTGCTGGGCGTCGATCCTTCGACCGTCAACGTGAATCTCAGTCCGATCGCTTTCGCGGGATGGCTCGGGTTGTTCGTCACCACGCTGAACCTGTTGCCCGTCGGACAGCTCGACGGCGGCCACGTAATTTACGCGCTGTTTCCGCGCCGCCATCGAACGATCTCCGTGCTGTTCGTCATTTCGTGCGTGCTGATGGTGCTGGTGCCGCTCGCGCTCGGGATGAGTTTCTGGGGTGGCTGGCTGCTATGGGCTGTCCTGTCGGTGGCTCTGGGACTGGGACATCCGTCCACCGTCGATCGCGACACTCCGCTGAATCCGCGTCGCGCTCTCGCCGCCTGGGCTACCGTCGCCCTGTTCATCGTGACGTTCAGCCCGGTGCCGCTCTCGTTTGTGCAACCCGAGGCGCCTCCGCCGACGCAGCCGAGCGATCACAGCCAGGAAATAATCCATCACGCACCGCACTACGACGAGATGCTGCGCCAAATCGTCCGCTCGAAAATCTGAGGAGCCGCATTGGCCGACATCTCGAACAAACCGAACCTGCATACGAAGCCCCATCGCCCGAGCTGGGATCAATACTTCATGACGATCACGCGTGAGGTCGCCGAGCGCTCGACCTGCCTGCGCGCCAAGGTCGGCGCCGTCATCGTTCGTGACCGCAGCATCCTCGCGACCGGCTACAATGGCTCGCCAGCGGGATTACCGCATTGCACCGAGGTCGGATGCCTCGTCTACGAATCGCGCACGCCCGACGGCGAAATCGAGCAGAACTGCTATCGAACCATCCACGCCGAGATCAACGCGATCTCGCAAGCGGCTCGCAACGGCGCCGCCATCCGCGATGCCGACATCTACGTCACGCACACTCCGTGCATCCACTGCCTCAAGGTGCTCATCAATACCGGCGTCCGCACGGTGTACTATGCACGCCCCTACAAGCTCCACACCGTCGAGCAGCTCCTCAAAGGCGCAAGCATCAGGCTCGTCGAAGTCCCCGCCGCGGACCCCGCATGACATCCGCGAAGCCCGCGTGCGGAATCTGCGCGATCATCGATCGCATCAAGGCCGGCGCCTTCCACGATTTCGTCGCCGAGCTGAGTAGCTGCTACGTGATCCTCGGCGACCAGCAATTCTATCGCGGCTACTGCGTGATGCTCGCAAAACTCCACGCGACCGAGCTCTACCTCATGCCCGCCGACGCCGCGCGCGAGCTGTTCGACGAAATGTGTCTGGTGGCCGAAGCCATCGCCGCCGTCGTCAAGCCGTGGAAGATGAACTACGAATGTCTCGGCAATTCGGAACCGCACGTGCATTGGCATCTGCTGCCACGCAGTGAAACCGACGAAATGCGGCGCGGACCAATCTGGCTTCGCCCCGAATCCGAACGAAAGGTAACGCTGGACGACAATGACCGCCGTGCCCTTATCGGCTCCATCCGCGCCCAGCTTGCCCTCCGCTTCCCCAATGCGCGCATCCCGCCGAGCTAGACGAATTCCGCGCGCCACTCTCGCGCTCGCACTCCTCGCCATTGTCCTTACGGGATGCAAGCCCCCCTCGCTCCCTGACGCGAGCAGCCCCGGCGCGCAGCTCTACGTCGAGCGATGCGGCAATTGCCACGCGCCGTACAATCCCCATGAAATGACGGCCTCGATGTGGGACACGCAGGTCACGATGATGGAAGTGAAGATCCAAGCCGCCGGCATGCCCCCCCTGACCTCCGACGAGCGCGAGTCAATCCTCGAATACCTGAAACACAACGCCGGCACCGAGTAATTGTCGCATAGACATTTGACTCTGCGACTCGGCTGGTCTTAAGTGACCCAAAGACGCCCTGCAATAGAACTCAACGCGAGGAATTAACCATGGCCCGAATGGTCAGGCACGAAAAGAACTCCCCCTACGAGGTCCCCGAAGGCACCGAGCTGCCAATTTATATCTGCGCGTGCGGACTTTCGAAGAACAAGCCCTTCTGCGACGGCTCGCACAAGAAAACGCGCGACGAAAATCCGTCCGACGTCTATCTCTACGACGATATCGGCCGCGCCCGCGTCAAAACCGAATACTAGCTTTAGTTGCCTCGGTCCGATCTCCTCTTCGATGTCCCCCTTCTCACATGGGAAGGGGTTAGGGGTTAGGTTTCCCCTACCCATTCCAAATTGAAACTCCCTGAAGAGACTGCGCGCGACGATTCCGAGGCTGCCGCCCCTCCCGATTGGCTCAACTACATCGCTGAGCCGCGCCACGCATGGCCTATCCTCCTGATCTTCGGCGTCGCTCTCGACCTCGTAAATCTCGGCGGCTACCCTCTCTACACCAAGGGCGAACCGCGCGAGGCTGTCACCGTCTTCGACATCGTCCATGGCGGCGGCGTGCTTTTGCCGCAGCGCGCCGGCGTCGAGATTCCCTCCAAGCCCCTGCTGATGCACTGGCTGGCCGCGCTCGTCTCGCTCGTGGCCGGCGGCGTAAACGAATTCTCCGTGCGCCTGCCGTCAGCCGGACTCGCCATTGCCGGCGTGATCGTCTGCTATTTCTACGTGCGCCGCCTGTTCGACGACGTGACCGCCCTCATCGCCGCGCTAATCCTCGGCACCACGTTTCAGTACCTGCAAGCCGCCACCGGCGCTCGCGTCGACATGACGCTGACCTTCTTCATGGAGGTCGCGTTTTTCGAATTCCTCCTCATGGCCGAGGGGATGACGCGCCGCCGGATGCTCCTCTACGTCGCAATCGCGCTCGCCGTTTTGACCAAGGGCCCCATCGGCTTGATTCTTCCGGGCCTGGTCGCCTTGATTTGGATCGCGCTTGAAAGACGATGGACTCTGCTGCGTGAGATGAATCTCGTGCGCGGCGCGCTCGTCGTGCTCGTTCTCGCCGGCGGATGGTACCTCGCCGCGCTGATCGAAGGCGGTCCCGAGTTTTTTCGTAAGCAGATTCTCACCGAAAACCTGCTCCGCTTCTCCGGCGGCGGCGATTTCCACGAGGGCCACATCCACCCCTTCTACTACATGGAACTCGCGCTCTTCGCCGGATTCATGCCGTGGACGATTCTGCTGCCAATCGTCGGCGTCCAGGCCGCGCGCGCACCGCTGGCAGTCGACCCGCGCCTCAAATACATCTTCGTCTGGTTCACTGCGGTGCTGATCTTTTACAACCTCCCGCAGAGCAAGCGCGGGGTGTACCTGCTGTGCATGTATCCCGCTTTTGCCACGATCATCGCAATTTATGTGAGACAAGCCATCATGCGTCCCGCGCCCGCGCGCACCTACGTCCACTGGATCGCGCGATTCTCCGGCTTCGCAATGTTGATGCTTGGCAGCGCTGCTCTGGTCACGCTGGCGATGCTCGTCGCCTCGCCGGGCGAGGTCGCCAACCTGCTGCAAGCGGCCAGCATTCGCGCGCCCGCCTTCACGCGCATCTTGATCTCAACCGTCGGCGAGCATTGGATGCTCGCGCTCGCGCTGCCGCTGTTGGTCGTCGTACTAGGCGTACGCCTGATCGTCACCCGCCCGCTTGTGGAACGCACTGTGCTCGCAATCGCGGCCGCGATGGTCTTCGTCACCGTTGCGGTCAACGTCGTTGTCGTGCCGGCCATCGCCAACACCCTCTCGCTGAAGGACTTCACCGACCGTGCAATGAAGGTCGTGGACAACAGTCCGGTCGGCTATCTCAATGCGCTCAACTACGACGTCGCCTTCTACAGCCGCCGCACAATCCCTATCGTCTCGCAAAGAGACCCCGACATGCCCCAGTACCTGATCGCCTGGCGCGCGCTCTTCGACTCACTACCAGCGACCAAGCGCGACCGCTTCGACATAATGATGACCAGCAACCCAACCTCGCTGGACGGCACCGACGAGATGCTCCTCCTCCGCCAGCGCCCCAGTTCTCCGACGCCCAAGCCCTCCGACGACTACATCCAGGCAAGCGCCCGACTGAATCGTCCAAACCCCTTCTAACAGGGACGAAGTCCCGCATCTTTGTCTTAACAGCGGGTGCAGGGGTCACCCCTGACCGAGGAAGCATGAAACCCACGGCGGGTTTCATCAAAATAAAGTTCACGTTCCCGCGTTTTCTACGACAGCGCTTCTCTTCTCATCTCCGCGACTGCCCTTACCAGCCGCGGCAGCACCTCCGCCGAGCCGCCGCGCAGGCTGACGTCACATATCGGCGTGATCTCTGATTCGTACAGATTCACCTCGATTAACGTTCCGCCGCGCTGCTTCACTTCGAGGGCGAATCCCGCCGCCGGGTAAACCGTCGCCGAGGTTCCTGCCACGAGCACCAGGTCCGCCTTCGCCGAATGCTCCGCGCACATGTTCAGCACATCGATCGGAATCGGCTCGCCAAACGAAACCGTGTCCGATTTCAACAATCCTGCGCATCGCGGGCATGAGGGCGGCAGTGTTTCGAGGCTGATCGCGTCGCCGTGAAACCGCGTCCTGCAATCGAGGCATCGAATCAAAGTCCAGTTACCGTGAATTTCCGCGAGCGCTTTCTGCCCGGCCTGCCGATGCAGATCGTCGACGTTCTGCGTAATCACAAAGCGCAGCACCCCTAGTTCTTCCATCTCGACCAGCGCGAGATGCCCCGGATTCGGCTTCGCCACCGTGAGCGGTTTGTAAAGCTCGTCATTGCGCTTGCTGAGCCGTTCTTCCCAAGCCTTTTTCGGGTCGGCCATGAAGCGCTGAAACCCGTTCATCGGCGGCTCACCGTACTTGGTCCACAGCCCGCCCGGCCCGCGAAACGGCGGTATTCCACTTTCGACCGACATCCCCGCGCCCGTAAGCGCGATCGCGTACCGTGCCGTCAGGATCCTTCTCGCGGCTTCGCGAATTTCTTCGTCGCTCGCCTTTTCGCTCGGCTTTGTCATCGGGAATTCGCCCTCCCGCCTTATTTCAAATAATAGTCGTGCTCAATTGACTACGCACGAAATGAACGTGAATGCGTACACCGCCAGTCCCGCCACCTCGGCTCGAATAGTCAACGCGCCTGAAACCACCGACTCATTCGCCACGAGACTGTACATCCGCGGCCGGTCCACCGTGACGAATCCACGCTCGCCTTCGAACTTCACGTCGTCGCCCGCGCGCTGGCTGCCTTCGAGCGTAACCTCCGCGCGTACGCTCGCGCCGGCAGGCGGCGTCATCACCAGGTTCACATCCTTGGCCGTGTACCTGAGCGAAATCGCAGCGCCAGGCGCTTCACTCCGTGCGCTTTCCTGCTCGACGCGCCATCGGCCCGCGAGATAGCTCATGCCCTCGACGTGCGGTCCGGCGTCACGATAATCATGCGGCTGGTCACGAACCACGCCCGCGAAATTTCCGAACTGTCCGCGCGCGTGACCGAGATACAACTCCGGCGTGACGCGATAGCAGACCGCGCCGGGGCGGTCGCTGTCGCGGACCGGCTCCATCGGCGGCGGCAGGCTTGCGCCCGGATTCAGTTCGCGGATCAATCCCTGAATAGCTACTTCGGTTTCCTGGTACGCGCCTTCGCCGAAATGGTAATAGCGAATGCGTCCCTTCGCATCGACCAGGTACTTGGCGGGCCAGAACCGATTCGAGTAAGCCCGCCAGATTGCGTATTCGTTATCGAGCACAATTGAGTATTCCAAACCGAATCGCGCCGCAGCTTCCGTCACGTGCGATCCCTCGCGCGCAAAAGAAAACTCCGGCGCGTGCACCCCGACAACTAGCAGCCCGCTCCGAGCGTATCTCTTGTTCCACGCCACCACGTACGGCAGTGTCCGGATGCAATTGATGCAGGTGTAGTCCCAGAAGTCGACCAGCACGATCGCCTTGTCGCGCAACGCCTTGATGCTCACCGGGCCATATTGAATCCATTGCCCGCCATCCAGTTCAGGCGCCAATACCGTCTCGGACAATTGCGGCATCTCGATCTCCTAGATGGCTCAGGAGCGTAGCACATGCCCGCTTTCGGCTCGAAGTGGATTTGACGCTTCGCCCATCGCGCGCTAGTCAATCGCTCGTGCATGAGCCTTCGCGCCTCAAAGTGATTGCGATCGAATCGCCCGCTGACATGCAGCGCGCTCACGCGATTCGCCGGCGCGTCTTTATCGAAGAGCAGCACGTACCCGAAGAAATCGAACTGGACACCGACGACGCGCACGCGTTTCACGCGCTCGCGATCCTCGACGGAGTCGCCATCGGATGCGGGCGGATGCTTGAGCATGGCGCGAGTGAAGTCAAGATTGGCCGAATGGCCGTCTTGCCTGAGTTTAGAAGAACCGGCGTCGGCGCCCACATCTTGCGCTTTCTGGTCGATCGCGCGCACACGCGCGGATTCCACAAAGCAATCCTGCACGCGCAACTCACCGCCGAAGGCTTCTATCTAAAGGAAGGATTCAACCCGGTGGGCGGCGTATTCGACGAGGCCGGCATCGCGCACCGGAAGATGGAGCGCGATCTCTAGCGCTACAAGCTCGCCGCGAACTCCTCGATCACGCGCGCAACCTCTTCCGGCTTCTCGAGGATCACATGATGATGCGCGTCGGCAATCGTGACCAACCGCGTACTCGGATTCGAGGCGCGCGCATGCTCCGCCCCCTCCGCCGTCATGATGCGGCTGTGCTCGGCGCGCACCAGCATCGTGGGAATCCTGATTTCCCTGATCGTTTCGAGCACCTCAAGACCGTCGCCGCCGAGAAACCTGTCGCGATCGAACTTGAGCGTCCACCGCCCTTCATCGGTCCGCGCCAGACTCCGTTCCGCGATCTCATGAAGTATTTCTTTGGGGATTCCGCCTTCATTCGGCATCAGCCGAAAACGCGCCCTCGCCGTCGCAAGATCGGGATAAGTCACCACCGGCAGCGCTTTCAGCCGCCGCAAATATCGATCCCGCCCGCGGGTTGACGTGACTGCGACGTCGATCGCCATCGCGCCGCGCGCGCTCTCCGGATGATTCCGTGCGAACGCAAGCACGTTCAGCCCGCCCATGCTGTGTCCCACGACCACCGGCTTCTCCGCATTCGCCGATACGTGCGCGACGAACCTCGCAATGTCGTTTGCGTAATCCGCAGGCGAGTACGCTGCCGGCCTCGCCCATTCACTGTCGCCATGCCCACGCTGGTCGAGTGCGAGTAGCCGGTACGCCGGCGCAATTGCGCGCGCCACTGGCTCCCACCACCACGCATTTGCCGAGTTGCCATGCAGCAGAACGATCGTGCGTGACGCGTGAGCGTTCCACTCCAGGTAATGCAGCCGCGGCGAGCCTTCGAGCAGATGGCTGTGCGGCGCCGTCATCTGAGATCGTCGACGAAATCGCGAATCACTTCGATAAGCCGCGACGGATTGTCCAGCATCACGTGATGATACGAATCATCGACCTCCGCCAGCCGCCCTTTTTCCAGCTGCGCGACCATTTTCTTCGCGACCTCGCGGTCCAGCAGCGGACTCTTCGTGATCTTCACGATTAGCGCGGGGCATGCGATGCGATGCAACGACTTCCACACTCGCGACGGTTCACGGATCATCGTGCGGCGATCGAGCTTGTGCGTCCACGCGCCGTCGCCGTGCTGCTTGAAGCTCCGCCGCGCAACGTGCTCGAGGATTTCCTTCTTTGCCAGAGTCTCGCGCGGCAGGACCTTGAAATTCCGCGCCGCCTCGTCGAGCGATTCGTATCGGCGCGCCGGCTTCTGCGCGACCGACTGGAGAAATTCGACCGCGCGCTCTGTGTAGTCCGGCGGCGGGTCCAGCGCCACGATCGCGCGCAATTTGTCGCTGTGCTCTGCCGCGTACGCGAGCACGTTATGCGCACCCATCGAGTGCCCGACCAGGATCGGCGCGCCGAATCCCCATGTGCGGATCACTTGGTCCAGATCCGACACATAATGCCGCGAGGCGTACGCCCATTCATCCGCCCATTCGCTCTCGCCATGCCCGCGTTGATCGAGCGCCAGCACGTGAAAATCGCCGACGAACGCCGGCGCGACAAAATCCCACCAATGCGCGTGCGCGGAACCGCCATGCAGAAACAGGATCGGCGGCTTGCCCTCGCCCCCGTAGTCAAGGCAATTGAGCGCGAGCCCGTTGACTATGAACCGATGCGTCTTCATCGCTCTGTCGGAATTTCCTTTCTCATCTCGAAGCAGTTGCCTGCCGCGCACACATGATACCTTTGCAGCGCGCGCCTTTCATGCCACCATTTAGATGCGAATTCCTGTGCACGACCTGAAGCCATGCGAGATCGAACCGCGCTGAAATCACTGACTCTCGTCGCCGCCCTGATGCTTGCGCTCGCATCGTTTCCATTTTCCGCGCGCGCCCAGGACGCCAATGCGACCAAGGCCCGCGCGCTCGTCGATGCCGCGATCAAAATGAGCGATAGCGACGCCGCTGTAAAGCTGCTGTGGCAGGCCACCGACATCGCTCCGGCTGACGAGGACGCGTACATCTATCTCGGTCTCTACTACAACTCGCGCTCCGACTTCACCAACGTCGTCAAGGTTTATCAAAAGCTCGTCAAGTATCAGCCCAATCAGGTCAGCGCCTATCTGAATATCGGCGAGGCGTACATGTCCTTCTCACCGCCAAGGACCGACGACGCGCTGGTTTACTATCGTAAGGCGTACGAGATCGATCCCAAGAACACTTTCGCTGCGCTCAGAATCGGAGAACTGCTCGCGCAGACCGGCCAGCGCGACGACGCGCTCAAGTATCTGAAGATTGCGCTCGCCGACAGCGCGAAGAATCCCAACGTCGCGTCGGAAGCTGAGAAAACCCTCAAGCAGATGGGCGCCCTCTGACCAGGGCGCCCGGCTTTATTTCCTGGCCGCGCCGACCAACGCGCGCACCGTGTATTCTACAGTCTGGCGCGCATCCGCCGGCGTCAACTTCTGATCGCGCCGCAAATGTTGCCACGTCGAGAAGCTCAACGCCTGATCCAGCGCCTCGATAAATCTTTTGTCGTTCTTGAACGCCGCCGGCAGCGCGTCCTCGAGCGCAGCACGCTCCGCGCTTCTCATTGTTTCGTAGTCCTTGCGCAGAAAGGACGAGCGATGGCGGTGCACGTCGGCTGCGTTCTTGAACGGCATCGCTCGCTCGAACAGGCGCGCGCGCCGATCGATCATTTCACCGAGCCTGTCCTTCCAGTCGCGAGAGACGAACGAAGCGGCAACGATCGGCTCCAATTCATTGCGCATCGCCTCGGCCATTTCGCGATACAGGCTGTCCATATCGTCGAAATGCCGAAACACCGTGCGCAGGCCCACGCCGGCCCGCTCTGCGACCTCCTCCGCTCCCGGCGAGATCTCGCCCGCGCGCACCAACTCGAGCATCGCCGCGACAATCCGCCGCCGATTGTTGTGTTTCCGGACTAATCGTCCATCGACGCTTTCAGCTTTCGCCCGTGCCTGCTGCGCCATTCCCAACCGCGCCCCTGACGTTACATGCTCTCCGTCATGATCAATAGCTGCCCCTCGAGCCCGGCCTCGCGATGCACACCGATCTCCGCCACTTCCGGCAGCGTCACGATGCGTTGGAACGCCGCGCGCGACGGATACTCCATTATCGCGGCGACGTCCCACATGCCCTCGACCTCTCCGATCACCAGGCCCGCGATTCTGCCGGTGAACAAGATCCGGCCGCCCTCGCGCTCGACAATTTTCGTCATCGTGTTGGCGTAGCGCAGATACGCTTCGCGGCCCGAGATGTTGTCGGCCCGCCCGTCCTTGTACACCGCCTTCTCGCGGAACTTGAGCAGGTTTAGCATCGCGATCTTGGCCGGCGACTTATCCCGCCCCAACGCCTGTATTCCCTCGACGCTCGGATAAACTGCGTTCTCAACTTTCATCCCTTCACTCCTGTCTCTGCCGAAGAGCGCGAACTTGGCTCGTATGGCGATTGTAATCTATTGGCACTATGAATGTCACTTCCTCGTGAATTAAGCAACCAAGTTTCGGTCGCACGAAGGTAAGAATCGGTCGCCACAGGGACCCCACCACAGATTCGATCGGATTTCCTCAGCATTCAGGTTCAAGACAAGTCTTGTTCACTTACCGAGTCGTTGGACACATGATAGCTATATCGTTGCAGGTTCTCTCACTTGCCGTCCTATCTCTGGTCTTTCTACTCGAAACTGTTTCTCATGTAGCAAGAATCTACTTCTATCGGTCGTGAGATATTGCGTCCGACGAGTCATCGCTCCGGCTTCGCCACTCACTAACTCCTTCTCTGAATGAGTAATTTCTAACTCCGTACTTTAGATTGGTTTACGCTTGTGGCAGTATTCTGGTGGGCGACAGCGGACTTGGGTCGGCTGAAGTTGTGCGGGTCGAGGAGGTGGAGGATGTCCGTTGTTAGGAACCTCTTTGGTACTTTCTCCAGGGACGATTCAAACGCTCTCGCAGCTCCGGACAATCTGGTTTGCCTGAGCGACTCTGACCGCGTCTGCGACGAGCCGGACGAAATCGCGGCCCGGCACGGTCCACGCAGCGACGCCGCTACATCTATAGAAACGGAACCCCGCGACGGTGTCGCGCCCCTATCGCCATGCGACGATGCATCGTCGGGTCTCGAAGTAGACCAGTCGCTCGGCCAACTCATGACCGAGGCCCGCAAGCATCGGGGTTTCTCGCGAGAGCAGGTGGCGAGCCAGACAAACATTCCGGCCTACTACGTCCGCATGATCGAGAGCGACAGCTACGACGCAATCCCTGATCAGCTTTACCTGCTGCCGTTCTTCGAGCGCTACGCAATTTTTCTCGGCCTCGACGCCCGGAAGGTCGTGTCGCGGTTCATAAGCGACTTCGAAAGGTCCGAGAACGAAATAGCCGCACCACCCACGAGCACCACGGCCACCAATGCTCTCCTGAGCGCTACGGCTCTGCTGAAATTAAGATGGAGACAAATCGCGGCGGCCACGGCGGTCGCGGTAGTCCTGGTCCCTGTCATTGCGTGGAGCATCGGAACGATGCGCACCATCCGTGGTCACTCGGCCGACAAGACCCCGGCCTCTGCCATCTCGTCCAATACTACGTCGCCTTCGACCACCGTTTCGGCCGACGCCCGATCGCCCGACCCTAACGCTGTGCCGCCCCCAATCGCCGCGGCAAGCGCAAGTCCTCAAATCGCCGAGCAACCACACAGCCCGATCATCCGGCAGCGGCGGCGAGGTCACGGCCATAGGTTAAGTCACCATTCACGACGCTCGAGACGCGGAGTTTCGTGAACTGAGAAGGACGGTGAAATTCACTTCGTCGACGCGATAAACTTGTCGATCAAATCCGCGATTTCGTCCGGCTTGTCTTCCCGCAGAAAATGGCCCGCGTCCGCAATTGTCACGTGCTTCTGTCCCTTGGCTCCCGGAACGCGCTGCTGAAAAATTACCTCGCCTCCTTTCGTCACCGGATCCGAATCGCTGAACGCCGTCAGAAAGGGCTTGGTAAACTTCTCCAGAACTTTCCACGCGGCTTTGTTCTCTGCCACCGATCCGTGTTGCGGCGTAATCGGGACCAGCGCCGGAAAGCGGCGCGCACCCGCCTTGAACGATTCGTCCGGGAACGGCGCGTCGTACGCGGCCCGCTCGACCTCGCTCAAACCCCGCCGGCATCCCTTGCCCACAATCTGCCCGACCGGCAACGCGGGTATGCTCTGGCTGAATTCCAGCCATTGCTGGAACGCGGCGCTGAATTCCTCCCCGGTCGGCAGCCCGGTATTCGCAATCACCACGCGCGCGAATTTTTCCGGGAACGCCGCCACCAGCCGTAGTCCGATCAGGCCGCCCCAGTCCTGGCAGAAGAGCGTGATGTCCGTGAGTCGAGTCGCCGCCATCCATCGGACGTGCCGCTCAAAAGTGTAGTCGGATTGCTCGGCAGGTGTCCGAACGGCCGAAGCCCACCAGGTCCGGCGCGACAACGCGATGCCCGCGCGCGGCGAGACTCGCGATTATCTTGCGATAGAGGTACAACCACGACGGCTCGCCATGCATCAGCAGCACGGGATTCGCGCCCGGCGGGCCTTCGTCGACGTAGTGGATTCGCACCGCGGTGCCGTCGGAATCTTTGACCTCGCAGTAGTGCGGGGTGAATGGAAAATCCGGCAGATTGGCAAATCGCTCATCAGGAGTTCTCAATATCTTCAAAGCGCACCTCCCGCAGAATTAGTTGGACCAGCAGACATACTCATCATCAGGATGCTGCGGGAACGACAGCGGATGATCGATGTCGATCGGTCCTTCGAGCAGCGACGGCCACAACGGCTTGGCCTGCTGCCGATCGATTCCGTTCAGCACTTGCACCATCTCCTTGAGCTTGTCGGTCTGGCTCGCCGCGAGATTATTGTGCTCGGTCGGATCCGTCTTCAAATCGAACAGCCACATCTTGTCCGGACGCGCCGCGACCTGCAGCTTCCACTCGCCATCGAGCAGCGTCTTGTAAGCTCCCGAGCGCCAGTAAAGCGTTTGGTGAGGGCTTCCCGTGCTCGCCCCCGTCACAAACGGAATCACGTTGACGCCATCCATCACCCGATCGGTCGGCATTGGGGCGCCTGCCGCCGCCGCGACGGTCGCAAAAATGTCCGTATGCGCGATCGGCAGATTGTATTTTGTGCCCGCCGCAATTTTTGCGGGCCATCTCATGAAGAACGGCACATGGATGCCGCCCTCGAAAAACGTGGCTTTCCACCCGCGGTAGGGCCGGTTGATATACGGCAACCCGATGTAATTCGCGCCGCCATTGTCGCTGGTGAAAATCACCAGCGTGTTCTGGTCGAGCCCGTTTTCCTTCAGCGCGGACATCACATGGCCGACGTTGCGATCGAGCGCGCGAATCATCGCCCCATACACGCGCAGCCGGTGATCCTTGATTTGCGGCAAGGCGTCGTAGTCCGATTTCAGCGCCTGCAGCGGAACATGCGGCGCGTTGAACGCGAGATAGATGAAAAACGGCCGATTGCGATTGGCGTTGATCGCCTTGACCGCTTCGTCGTCCAAATAATCAGTCATGTACTCCGACGGATAAAACCGATGGCTCCCGTTGCGCGTCACGGCGAACGGCAGATTTGCCCACAGGAATTTGTCGATCGGATCGAAATCCTGCACCGAGTTCTCAACCGCCGGATCGTTCGTGCGCAAATACATCGACGCGCCCGCCAGGAAACCGAGCGTCTCGTCGAAGCCGCGTTTGTCCGGCCGCGTCGCATCGGTCTCGCCCAAATGCCATTTGCCGAAAAACATCGTGTGGTAATCGCGGGTCTTGAGCAGTTGCGCGATTGTGATCTCGCTCGTCGGCACTGCCTCTTGCGCGACCGGCGGTTCGTGACTCACCAACTCCTTGTGGAATATCGGCTGATGCAGACCGTAGTCATACATCGAAATCAATCTCTCGAATGCCACCGGTGCAGGCGTGAACTCGAACCCGAATCGCGTCGCAAACCGCCCCGTCATAATCGCCGCGCGCGACGGCGCACAAGTCGCGTCGCCCGCATAACCCTGCGCAAACGACACGCCCTCGTGCGCAATCGCGTCGATATTCGGCGTCGGCACTGCGCCTTCCGCCACGCCGCCACCGTTGACCGTGATGTCGTTGAATCCGAGATCGTCTGCAAGAATGACGACCACGTTCGGCGGACGCTGCTCTGGCGGAGCGGCCGCAACTGCCGGTCCGCTCTCCCATGTCACGGGATGGTTCGCCTCGATCGGATTTCTGATGCTGAGCATAATGCCTGGGATGTAGTACCAATAACGCTGAAACAGCGCCCAACCAACCGCCGCCACCACGATCACGGCCACGATCGCGACCCGGCCCCTCGTTCCAATTCGCATCGACGCCTCCCGATCTTCCGACTTCGTCAACGCGCTCGAAGCGCCGGCGCCGTTTGGCGCGCAGCGCCCGCTCGCCGCCAGTAAATCCATCCAAGCACGAGCCACAGAACCGCAAGCGTCAGCGGCGCCCCGATCATGCCGGGCGGACGCCCGGGCGCGGGTTTGTAGAACACGAAAATTATTTCCGCCGCGGACTGCTCCAGCGTGTGGAACCACAGCGTCGGTAGCGCGAGCCATCGTGCGCGAAACGCCACGATCAGATCCACGACTCCGATCGAAAGCTGCTCGACCCCCATCACCGCGAACAAAAACACGATTGTCTGGCGCGAGTGGCTAAGGTCGAAGCCCGCGATCACCCCCGCGCCGCCGTCAGGCAGGAACGTGTGGATGCTGCCGCGAAACAAATTCAGGATGCCCACCAGCGCCACCACCTGCCACGCGAGCGGCTCGACGGCCTGCATCGACTTCGATGCGTCATTCATCGGACGGCTCCCTCTCTTTCCCACGGCGGTCCAAACGGTCGGTTCAATGCGGGCCGTGGCGGCTTCTCGTAGCTCGGCACCTTGCCCGCCTGATCGAGATTGTCGGGGAAGTACCCGCGAATCCCCGCACGCTCGAGCACTGCGTCTAGCGCGGCGCGATTCGCGCGCGCGAATCGCCGCAAGTGATACGGGATAGCCTTGTAATCGAGATGACCGGTGAGCTTGCGCGTGAAGTAGGATTGCGTCATCCCAAACATACGATAACTCACGGCACCCGCCGACCGCTCACCCGGCATCGCCAGCTCCCATTGATTTTCCAATCGCATTGACGTCGTCCAGGTCGGCAAAGTATTGACACTATGAGTGCCATTTCTTCCCCAAACAGTCAAGCAACAGCCCTTTTGTGTCCATGTCAGGAGGGATGCCGCCCTTTTTCCTGACCTCTCCTCGGACAAAGAGAGGTCAGGATCCTCCCCCCTAACTTCCTGACAGGGACGAAGTCCCGCATCTTTCTTACTACTGGGTGCAGGGGTCACCCCTGCCGAAGGAAGCGTGAAACCCACCGCGGGTTTCACATTAAATTAAGTGATTTCCCCTTCCCCTACTCCTTACACTCATTCCAAACCTGCGACGGCGCGTTGTTGTAGTTGAATCTAACGCAGGCCACTGACGCGCACGCACTCAGCAAGTCCGCCGTCGGCGGCACATTCGCATTCTTCATCAGCCACAGATTCAGCTCATTGACCATCTGCGGGCCAAGCCCGTTCAGTTCCGGGACGACCACTATATAGAGCGCGTCCTCCTGGCGCCGAGCCGTTGACCACGTGCCCGGATGCGCGAGCGACGGGAACGCCTGCATCCTGCGATGCGTCGTAGGACCTTCGACCACCTTCCAGTTATCCGAAATCTCAACCGCCAGATGCCGCGGGAACTCTTCGACGAGATCGCCGACGTCCGTGTCGCCCGGCCGCTCGACGCCAACCTTGCACGCGCGCACCTCGCCCCAGTAGCGATCGATCGCAACCGCAGCCGCCTTGCGGACATCCTCGGTCTTGTACTGCCCGTTGGTCTTGACGCGAATTCCCGCCGGCGTAACCAGGTCCGCCGCAAACTCCGACGACGACAACTCGAGCGGCCGCTTCCCGACTTCCGCCGGCGTGCCCGTCTGGTTCAAGGGATAGTAGGTGGATTCCATCGGCCCGCAGCTGACGAGCGCATTCGAGACCGCAACTGCTAATGTGGCCACCGCCGCCCGCCGCACCGCCGCGCGAAACCGCCCGCGAGCAACCCCACCCCGCTCCACCACCAATCGCACAACCCGCATCCGCTCAGACGACTCCGTCGCGCTTCAGGCGTTCGAGCTCATCGGCGCCTATTCCGATCGACCCGAGCACTTCGGCGTTGTGCTCGCCAAGCTCCGGCGGTCTTCTCATCGGTGTGTTGCCCTCGGGCGCGTCGGACATCTTTATAGGAGTGCCGGCGACACGAATCTTACCGCGGGTTGGATAATCGCTGTCGATAAGCATTCGACGCTGCGCGGTTTCGGGATCAGCGATCACTTCCTCGACGGTGCGCACGGGCGCGCAGGGAATTCCCGCCTCGATCAGTCCCTCGACCATCGCGTCGCGCGGCTGCGCGCTCGTCCATTCCGAGACAATCGCGTCGAGTTCGTCGGCAATCTTCAGCCGTGCGCCGTGATTTTTGCATCGCGGGTCGGCGATCAGCTCTTCGCGGTCCATCAATTTCGCCAGCGTGCGCCAATGCGCTTCCGTCAGGCAGAAGATCAGGATCTCGCCGTCGCGCGCTGGATATACGTTGGTCGGGCACGCGCCCCAATGACGATTTCCCAGCCGCTTGAACTTCATCCCTTGCAGCGCGGGCGCAACCGCGCTGGTCAATGCGGGAATCGCCACGTCGAGCATCGCGACCTCGACATGCTGTCCCTTGCCGGTCTTTCCGCGATGTATCAGCGCGGCCAGAATCCCGCTCACCATGTGACTGCCGGTTCCCATGTCGATAAACGTGGCAGAGGTTTTCACCGGACGGTCGGGGAAGCCGGTGATACTGATGAACCCCGACGACGCCTGGATCGTGTTGTCCATCGAGCCAAGCTTCGCGTATCTGCTGTCGGAGCCGTAGCCCTTGCCCGACGCGTAAATCAGCCGCGGGAACCGCGCGGCGATCTGCTCGTAGGCGAGCCCGAACGACTCCATCACACCGTCGAGATAATTTTCGACGAGCACGTCGGCGTCCTCGAGCAGCTTCAGCACGATTTCCTGCCCGCGCGGATTCTTCAGGTTGATGGTCACGGACCGCTTGTTCGCATTGAGCATCAGGAACGAGTAACCGGCGCCGCCCGGCGGCAATTCCGGCCGCCGCAAAACTTCGCCCGTGACGGGCGGTTCGATCTTGATAATATCCGCACCCATCGCTGCGAGTTGCAGCGTGCAATACGGCGCCGCGTAAACCTGTCCGAGATCGATCACGCGGACTCCATCCAGCGGCAGACTCATCGTTTGATCCTCATCGCAAAAGCGAGCGCGCGATCACCATCCGATGCACCTCGCTGGGACCCTCGCCGATTCGGCGGATTCGCGCCTCGCGATACCACCGCTCGATTGGAAACTCCTTGCTGACACCGTAGCCGCCATGGATCTGCACGGCGCGATCGATCACGCGCCCGAGCACCTCGCTCGAATAGAGCTTCGCGATCGACGCCTCGGTGCGGAAGTCCTCGCCGCGGTCGGCCTTCCACGCGCCTTCCCACGTCAGCCACCGCGCCGCGCGCAGCTCGACCTCCGAGTCCGCGAGCATCCATTGGATCGCCTGCCGCTTCGAGAGCAGTTCGCCGAAAGTGCTGCGCTGCTTGGCGTGCTCGATCGCCATCCTGAGCGCCGCCACCCCCACTCCGACGTTGCACGCCGAGTACGGAAAGCGCAGCCGCGTCAGCAGATCGAGGCACAGGTTCAATCCCTCGCCCTCGGGCCCGAGCCGCTGCTCTATCGGCACGACGCAATCCTCGAACTGGACTTCATTCGGCAACGCCGACGTGCGGATCGTGCGAATCGGCCGCGGCGTGAATCCCGGCGTGCCCTTCTTGATTATGAAGCAGGTGATGCCTTTGCGGCCGGCCTTGGCGTCGGTGCGGGTGAACACGACGCCCCATTCGGCCTCATGCGCATGCGAGATGAAAATCTTCGTGCCATTGAGGACGTAGGTATCACCCTGGCGAACCGCCTTGCACTGGATTGCGCCGGCCGGATCGGAACCGCCCGACGGCTCCGTGATCGCGAAGAAGGTGTGCCACGCATTCTTGATCGTGCCGCCGGCGTAGGTGCGTTTCTGTTCCTCGGTGCCCGCGTAGATCACGGGCGGCGGCGTGCGCCCGAAGACCCCGCACCCCGGGTTGTAGAGTCCCATGCGATGCTGCGCCATTTCCTCGGTCAGCACGCACATGTCGAACGTGCCCAGCCCGCCGCCGCCATATTCGCGCGGCGCGCCCATGCACCACATGCCGGCGGCTTGATTCTTGCGCGCGATCCGCCAGTACTCGTCCTCGGGAATTTCGGGTGCGTCGGGATCGCATCGCGCTTCGATCGGGATAATTTCCTCGCGGATGATTTTCCCCACCTGGTCGCGAAGCGCGCGCAGTTCCGGCGACAATACAAATCCGTTGTCAGCATCCATCAGAACAGTTCCTCCGCCGGTTTCCCGTCTCCATCGAGCCCGCGCTGCAGTGCGCCGAGCCATATCTCGCGAATCCATTCGAAATCGTATGCGCCCCACGTGCCTTTGATTTCAGGATCGATGCCGCGGATGCGCTCGATGGCATCTGTGACTCTCGTGATTGCCGCCTCGCCCCAAATCTTGCGATGGACACCGGTCTGCTCGAGCGCTCCCAGGTAGTCGCACAGGCCAGCCAGCACGTCGCTGCTGTAGCGCCAGAGATCTTTCTCGGCATCCGCGAGGCAAGTAACCGGGCTCGACACGATCTGGTCGGCCGCGGCGATCGCTTCGTTGAACGTCAACGCGGCTTCTCGCAATTCGTTGCGTTTGCGCACGGCCTTCTCGGGCAGCATCACCGGGTGCATCACGTCGGCATAGTCGAGGCACAGTTTCGATGCGCGCTCGACGGCGTGGTAGGCCGCAGCCATTTCAGTAGAGTATCGCGGATGGCGCCCGGTCGACGTGTCGACCAAACTCGCGTCAGGCTCGAAATTCGGATCCCGCGATCCGCGGACGAATGCCTCCAGGTTCACGGGATAAGCCATCACGCTGTAGGCGCCGAAAGTCAGGCACGAAATGCTCGTAATACCCAACCGCCGATAGGCTCGGAGGTCGGACGCGACTACCGCAGGGGTCGCGAAGCCCAGGCCGCCGAACAGGATCGCGTCGGCATAATACTCGAAGATGTGGCCGCGGCCGTTGAAGATGTCGATGTAGCGTTTCAACGATTCGAGGTAGCGCGGATTGATCTCGCAGGCCGGCTCGTCGATCGCGTGGCTGTAGCATCGCTCGCGCGGCGCCCATTCGAACCACACGTTGTCGAGCGGCTTCAGGCCGGGATGCGGATCGATGGTGTCATGATAAGCGAGATAAGCGATTGGCGGAGCTTTGGAGTCGGCAGCGAGCGCACCGGCTATTGCGTTGACGACCTCCATATACTGGAGCTGCGGTGGCAGCTCACGGCATTTGCCGCATCGGCACCACGCGCCGCGCCGTACGTCGGCGCCCCAGATGTGCAGCAGCTCGTTCTCGGGATGGTCGTGAACGTAGGCTAGCGCGCCCGTGCGGACGAGAGCGATGGCGTCGGGATCGGAGACGCAGAGATTGCCGCTCGCGGCGCGAACGCCGTCGTCGCCGGCCGGGAAATATTCGGGGTGCTCGGCGAAGCGATCGCGCGGCAGCAGAAGTTGCAGGACGTGGCCGCCGTACTCGACGCCTATTCCGCGCTCGCGCAGAAGCGGTGCTACCTCGTCGATCTTCAGGCGCGTGTCGTGCGCGTGGCGGATGTACGAGAACGCGTTGATGCCGCGGCGCGCCATCCACGGGATGAATTCGCGGTCGTGGTGAAGATGCAAGTCGAGGCGGTCGGGGAAGTTGTAGTTCCAGGTCATGATGTCGGAGATGAATGCGCGCCGCCTGAAGGCGGGCGTGACGCGCCAGGGTTCCAGCGCGGCGAGGCGGCCACTTTCGATTCGCGGATACAATGGCGCGACGCCTGGCGGGAATTGCGCGCCGAGTCTTTCGAGCAGGTTCGACGCCGCGTGGACTAGTCCGCGTTCTGTTCCAGCACGAACTACGATCAATCCGTCGGCGCGTGAGATGTCGAAGCCGTCGCCTTCGAACCCGATGGGCGATGCGGGTGCGGAAGTCGAGCTGCCGAGGTCGATTCTGATTTCGGTTGACGGTATCAACGCATCCGGGGACGACGAGACCTCAGAACCGAGCATCGCCGCGAGTCCGCTCGACAGGTCGCGCGCGGCGAGCGTGGCGACTTCGCCGCCGGTGGCGCTGTAGCGGATTCGCGGTGCGGCGGCGCCTTCTTTGCTCACTTTTTCAGAACTCCCGATGCGTTCGGCCCGTCGTTTTTCCGGCGGTTCCGGAATGATAACATGGGCGTCGCGCTTTGGTAGCGCAGCCGCATCCTAATCGAAACCATCGACAGGTCCGATCCGCACAATGCCGAGTCCAAATGAAATCCTCGCCCAACTCAAGAAAGTAAAATACCCCGGCTTCACCCGCGACATCGTGTCGTTCGGGATCATCAAGGATATCGAAGTCGCGTACGCAGGCGTGACCGTGTCGCTCACGATGGCGTCGGCCAAACCCGAAGTCGTCGAGAAAATTGTGGCGGATGTGAAGGCGACCGTTGCGGCGATGCCGGGAGTACCCGCCGTCAACGTCCAGCTCGAGCAGCCCGCGGCGACCGCGCCGAGGGCCACCGCGGGCATGGCACAGCCGCGCTCGATCACGGGCGTCAAGCATATCGTCGCGGTTGCCAGCGGCAAGGGCGGCGTCGGCAAATCGACGGTCGCGGTGAATCTCGCACTCGCGATGCATGCGCTGGGATGGCGCGTTGGGCTGATGGACGCCGACGTGTACGGACCGAGCGTGGCGATGATGGTTGGAGTCGAGAAGGCCGTGACGCTCACGCCCGAGCGGCGCATCATTCCGCTCGAGCGTTACGGCATCCGCTATATTTCGATGGCCCTGTTCATCAACGACGAGACGGCGGTCATCTGGCGCGGGCCGATGGTCACCAAGCTCGAGACGGAATTTCTGTTCAACGTCGAGTGGGGCGAGCTCGATTGCCTGGTGCTCGACCTGCCGCCCGGCACGGGCGACGCGCAACTAACCATTACGCAGCGCGTGGCGCTTGACGGCGGCGTGATCGTGACGACGCCGCAGGAGATCGCGCTGCTCGACGTCAAGCGCGGCGTCGCGATGTTTGAGGAAGTTCACGTGCCGGTTCTCGGCGTCGTCGAGAACATGAGCTATTACCTTTGCCGCAAGTGCAATCATCGTCACGAAATTTTCGCGCACGGCGGCGGCGCGCGGCTGGCGGATTCCCTCAACGTGCCATTTTTGGGCGAGCTGCCGCTGGTGCGCGAGCTGCGCGAGGGCGGAGACAACGCAAGCCCGATCGTCGCGGCCAACCCGGCCCATCCGATTAGCGCGGCGTTCAAGTCAATTGCCGCGAAAGTGATCGAAGGACTCGATCGAACCGAAGCGCAGCACGCGTCTTAGTTTTTCACGGGATGTCAGAGCGGCCAAAGATTTCGCTGATCACGATTACACGCGACGAAGAGGCGCTGATCGGCCAGTGCCTGAAGAGCGCGTGGTTCTGCGACGAGAAAATCATCATCGATTCCTTCTCGACCGACAAGACAGTCGAGATTGCGCGCGGCCTAGGCGCCGACGTCGTGCAGCATGAGTTCACCAACTACGTGAAGCAGAAGCAGATGGCGCTCGATCGCGCGACCGGCGACTGGGTGCTGCTGATGGATGCCGACGAGCAGGCGACGCACGATCTCGGCGACGAGATTATCCGCGCCGTGTCGTCGCCCGCAGCCGCCGACGGATACCGAATTAGACGCATCCTGTACCATCTTCAGCATTACTACTCGCACGCGATTTACCCCGACACTCCTGTGCGGCTGTTCCGGCGGGAGCGCGGGCATATCGGCGGCCGCGATCCGCATGACAAGGTCGTCGTCGAGGGCCGCGTCGAGCGGCTCGACCAGCCGATTTTGCATTTCAGCTACCGCGATATCGCGGATCATGTGGCGACGATCAACCGGTTCAGCTCTCGCGCGGCTATGGAGCAGGAGCCGAACGCGCTGACGCCATTCAAGATGATTGCGAATCCGGCGTGGCGCTTTTTTAACTTCTACGTTGTCCGCGGCGGGTTCCGCGACGGCGGACGCGGATTATACGCGGCGATGGCGGCGGCGTTCTACGTATTTCTGAAATACGCAAAGCTCTACGAACGCCGGCTGAAATCGCGCACCGGGATATAGGCCGCTTGCGGTCTCGTGCGGTTGAAACTTCGGTGCCCAGCCACTTCTATCGCGCCACAGACCTGATAATTTAACCGTCAGCCCATGAGACGCCTGTTTTCCTACGCGCGACGCTACTGGTTGCGTTACGTATTCGGGATAGCTTGCACCTTCGCGAACGCTACGCTCGCGATGATCATTCCCTTGTTCATCCGCGACGCGATCAACGCGACCGACAAGCATCGGCCCGACCTCGTCGCGCATTACGCGGGAATGATGATCGTCTTCGCGCTGATGCTCGGCACGGTCCGCTGGTTCTCGCGCTTCGTCATTTTCAATGTCGGCCGCGATATCGAATACGACCTGCGTAACGATCTGTTCGAGCATCTCACGACGCTAGGCACCGACTTCTACCAGAAGTTCAAGACCGGCGACCTGATGTCGCGCATGATCAACGACCTGACCGCGGTGCGCATGATGGTGGGAATGTTCGTGCTGTCAGTCTCCAACACCCCGCTGACTTACGGCCTCGCGCTGGTGTTCATGAGTTCGCTCAATCCGCGCCTCACGCTGATCGCGATCATTCCCTACCTCGTTCTGTTCGTCGCCATCCGCTGGCTGATGCGCACGATGATGATGCGCAGCCTGAAGGTGCAGGAGGGGCTGGCTGCTATCGGCTCGAAAGTGCAAGAGAGCCTAGCCGGGATTCCAGTCGTGAAAGCGTACACGCTCGAGGAGCACGAGGCCGGACTGTTCCGCAAGATCAACGACTCTTACAACGAACAAGGTCTCGCGCTGGCGCGCACGCGCGGTGCAATGATGCCGATGATTCGTTGCGCGGCGGCCAGCTCGACGATGATCGTGCTGATTTACGGCGGGTCGCTGGTGATCAACGGAAAGATGTCGCTCGGCTCGCTCGTGGCCTTCCTGAGCTACCTGGGCCAGCTCGCGTGGCCGACCATCTCGCTCGGATGGATGCTGTCGATTTATCAGCGCGGCAAGGCGTCGATGAAGCGGCTTGACGAGATTTTCAGCGCGCGCGGTGCCGACAGCGTCGCGGGCGAAGACCTCAAGCTCGAGATTAACGGCGCAGTCGAATGGAAAGACGTCTCCTTCAGCTACCTGGCGAACAACGGCAACGGAGCGAACGGGAAGATTCCGTACGCGCTCAAGAACATCAACGTCAAAGTGGGCGCGGGCGAAAAGCTCGCGATCGTCGGCCGCACCGGGTCGGGAAAATCCACGATGGTCAAGCTGCTGGCGCGGCTGCTGCAACCGACCGAAGGACGAATCCTGCTCGACGGGCGCGATGTCGAGGAGATGCCGCTCGGCGCGCTGCGACGGACAGTGGGAATGGTCCCGCAGGAGCCGACGCTGTTCACCGACACGCTCGCGCGCAACATCGCGTTCGGAAAGACCGACGCGACACTCGGTGAGATCCGGAGTGCCGCGCAAATCGCGGGACTCGAGCCGGACATCGCGGTGTTGCCGCATGGCCTTGACACTATTGTCGGCGAACGCGGAATGGCGCTCTCGGGCGGGCAGAAACAGCGCGTCACCATCGCGCGGCTGCTCGCCTACAATCCGGCGATCGTTGCGCTGGACGACGCGCTGTCGAGCGTTGACACCGAAACCGAAAAGGTGGTGCTGGAGAGTCTGGAGAAGAGCGTCGAGGGCCGCACTACGATCGTGGTGTCGCATCGCGCGTCGACGGTACGGGACTCGGATCAGATCGTCGTGCTCGAAGAGGGGGAGATCGCCGAGCGCGGCACGCATGAGGAATTGATGGGCCGCCGCGGAATTTACGCGGAGCTGTTCCATCGCCAATTGCTCGAAGAGGAATTGAGCCGCTACTGAAATGCAGGTCGTCGAAGAAAATCCGCTCGCCAGAATCTACGATGCCGGCCTCGTCCGTTGGGTGTGGCAGTTCATCCGTCCCTACCAGGGGCTGTTCTGGCTCGCGACATTTCTGATGCCGCTCGACACCGCTTTCCTGCTCGCCCAGCCGTACGTCATCAAGCTGACGGTGGACGAATTTCTGTCGGGCGCGCATGGAGCGCCGCCTCCCGCATGGCTCGCAATCCTGTTTCGCGCATCGGGCGGACATGGGCTGTTCGTGATGGGCGCTTTGTACCTGCTGCTGGTGATCTGCGAGTTCGCAGCGTTCTACGCGCAATTTTACCTGATGATGATGGTCGCGCAGTTCAGCCTCTCCGACCTTCGGATGGCGCTCTTCCGCAAGGTCGAGCGTCTGCCTATGTCGTTCTTCGATCACACGCCGGTCGGCAGGCTGGTCAGCCGAATGACGACCGACATTGATTCGATCAACGACATGTTCTCGGCGGGCTCGCTGACGATCTTCATCGACGCGATGACGCTGGCGGGCATCGTGACCATCATGTTCTCCCTGAGTCCGCGGCTGGCGCTGTCGGCGCTGTGCGCGATTCCGCCGCTGACGCTCGTGATCTATTTTCTGAGTTCTCGATCGCGCATCGTGTACGGCCAGATTCGCGATCGCCTCGCGGCGTTGAACGCCTACCTGTCCGAATCGCTGGCCGGCATGATGATCGTGCAGCTCTTCACACGCGAGCGCGAAAGCCGCCGCGAGTTTGACACGCTCAACCTGCGCTCGCGCGACGTGCAGATGATGGCCAACGTTTACGAGGCCGCACAGTTCTCCTCGGTCGAGGCGCTCAGCTCGATCACCGTCGCGGTAATTCTCTGGATCGGCGGCGGCAGCGTGATCCGGCACCTGGTGACGTTGGGCACGCTGGTCGCCTTCATCCAGTACGCGCAGCAGTTCTTCATGCCGCTGCGCGATATTTCGACCAAGTACAGCGCGCTCCAATCGGCTCTGGCAGCGGTTGAAAAAATCCACGCGCTGATGGAAGGCGAGCAGGCGCTTGCACTTCCCGCGCAGCCGAAGCGACCGGCGGTCTCGCGCGGCTCGATCGTGTTCGATCACGTCAATTTCGAGTACCGCCCTGGCGAGCCGATTCTGAAAGACCTCAGCTTCACCGTCGCGGCCGGCCGGAAGATCGCGATCGTCGGCCCGACCGGCTCGGGCAAAACCACGATCATCAAGCTGCTGAATCGTTCATACGACGTGACCAGCGGACGGATCCTGGTTGACGGCGTCGACGTCCGCGAGTGGGACCTCGCCGCGCTTCGCCGCGAAATCGGATACGTGCAGCAGGACGTGTTCCTGTTCGCCGGCGACGTGATGGAGAATATCCGGCTCGGGCTCGAGCTCGGCGAGTCGGAAGTGCGCGATGCGCTCCGGCGCGCGCAGGCTTTGCGCTTCGTCGAGCGATTGCCCGGCGGACTTGCAGAGGAGATTCGCGAGCGCGGCGCCAACCTGTCAGCAGGTCAGCGGCAACTGCTGTCGTTCGCGCGCGCGCTCGCGTACAACCCGCGAATCCTGGTGATGGATGAAGCGACCTCGAGCGTCGATAGTGAGACCGAGCGCCTGATCCAGCTCGCGCTCAACGAGTTGCTGGCCGAGCGCACTGCCGTCGTAATCGCCCATCGGCTATCCACCATCGAGCGCGCCGATCGAATCATGGTGCTCGGCGGAGGCGTGCTGCGCGAAAGCGGTACGCACGACGAACTGCTCGCGCAGCGCGGACTTTACTACCGGCTATTCGAATTGCAGTACGCCGCGATGGCAAACAGCGACCGCCTCGTGGCGGGCTGACGCCGGCGGAGTACGAAACGTGGGGCGGCCGGCGCGTGCGCATCTTCAGGCGGCGTACCGGGTGCGCGTCACAGCACTGATCCTGTCCTCGATTCTGCTGAGCGGATGCTATGCGGGTTACATCGCGCGCGCCGCGTACGAGGAAGGGCGAATCCTGTGGAACCGCAAGCCGATCGACGACGCTCTCGCGCACCGCGACCTGCCACCGGACATTCGCGCGAAGCTCGAGACCGTGCTCGCGGTGCGCAAGTTCGCCGCCGAAAACCTCGGACTGGACGTCGGCGGTGCGTATGAAAGCTACGCCAACGTGGATAAAAGCGCGGTCATCCACGTCGTGATGGCCGCGCCGCACGACTCGTTGAAGCCGTACACATGGTGGTTCCCGATTGTCGGCCGCGTGCCGTATCGCGGCTATTTCGACGAGAGCGATGCGACCGCCGAGGCAGCCGCGCTGGAGGCGGACGGTCTCGACACGTTGGTGCGGCCGGCGGTCGCATCCTCGAGCCTCGGGTTTTTCGACGACCCGCTGCTGACGAATCTGCTCAAGCTGGACCGCGTCGAGCTGGCCGGAGTGCTTATCCACGAGTTGTTCCATCGCACGTACTACTTGGCGGGCGACGCGATGTTCGACGAATCGGCCGCCAACTATGTCGGCAGCGCGGGCGCGGTCGCTTTTTTCGCGGCGACGGACGGTGAGTCGGCGCCCTCGACTAATGCCGCGCGATGCATCCTGGAGAGCGACATGAAATTCGCGCGCTTCCTGCTCCAGGAGCAGGCACGGTTGCTCGACATCTATATGGCGGACCTGCCGAAAGAGCAGCTCGACAAGCGTCGCGAGGCGGCTTTCACCGCGATCAAGGCCAACTATGCTGCGCTGGAACCCTCGCTATCGGGACTCGAGCGCTTCGACCTCGACAAGCAGCCGCTCAACAACGCGGTGCTGGTGAACTACATGATTTATTTTCACCAGCTCGACAATTTCGCCGCGCTCGATCGGATGAATCACGGCGACTTGCAGGCGACGATCGCGCAGATAATTTCGATCGCGAAGGCGCATCCCGACGATCCCTTCTACGCCATCTGGGAGACGAGCCGCGCGGCTCCCGCGATTTCCGCCGGACGCTAGGTTGCCAGTGCGGCAGCGATCACGCGCGACAGTTCCGCTTCGCGCCCGCCGAAGAAATGATCGGTGCCGGCTATGATCTCGAGTCGCGCCCCGTCACCGATTTTCGACGTGAGCGATTGCAACCCCGCGACCGGCGAGTAGGAATCGCGATCGCCTGACACGAGCAATATGGGCTTCGATGCGCCGCCGGGAATTCGTGCGTCCGCCATCGCCAGCGGCAGCGCCACCGCGACTATTCGCCCGATCTCCGCGCGTTCGTAACCCGCGCTCACCGCGACCATCGCGCCGAACGAATACCCCGCCATCACTGCCCCCTCTTTGCGCACACCCGGCTGCTCGAGCAGAAACGCCATCGCCGCGATCGCATCATCGACTTCGCCCGGACCGCCGTCATGCTCACCCTCGCTGGCGCCAACGCCGCGAAAATTGAAGCGCAAGGTCGCGTACCCGGCGTGCCACATCGCCGCGAGGATCGCGTCGACGACGTTGTTGTACATCGAGCCGCCGTAGAGCGGATGCGGGTGACACACCACTGCCGCCGGTGCGTCGCCGCCCGGATTGGCGAGCAATCCTTCCAGGATCAAATCGCCGGACCGAAACGAAACCTGAATTTCATTCATCGCGCCTCCCTGTAAAACTTAAACCGTCGCTTTATATTTTTTCTAACTGCGCTTTCGCGAACGGTGATATACTACAGTCCATCGCCATGGATGAAACTCCCCGACTCGCCGTTGACCGGATGCTGATGCGATTGGCGCGCTGGCTGCGGTTGCTCGGCGTCGACGTTATTGCCGACGCGTCGCTCACCGGCGCCGAGCTTCTGCGCATCGCTCGCGCGGACAACAGGATCCTGCTGACCCGCGACAAGCGCCTGCGCACCGCGTCCGACGTCTTCTTCGTCGAGAGCAACGCCATCAGGGGTCAACTGCGCGAGGCTGTCCGACGGTTCGGTCTCGACCCGCGCGTGATACCGCTAACGCGATGCTCACGATGCAACCTCGTGCTGACTCCAGTCGCGCGTGATCTGGTGTCGCGGCGAGTGCCGCCCTATGTCTTCGCCAGCCACGATCGATTCGCCGAGTGCGCCGGCTGCGGCCGGATTTACTGGGCCGAGACGCACCCGGTCCGCATGCACGCGATGCTGGATTCAATCGCACTCTGAGAGCCTGACCGGACCGCCGCGGGCTGGTGTTTTTCTCGCATTGCACCAGGCGAGCTCCGGCGACTATAAGATTGATGGGGACCTCAGATTCGAGTTACTGATTACGGCTGAGGGGATAGATGTTTAATTTCAGGGCGTTGCCACTCGCGCTCGCGATTCTGCTCCTCACTCCGTTGAGCGCGCACGCGGTTTCGCTGAGTCTAAACGGCAACGGCGCCGATCTGCAGAACGACAGCACCCAGGCAGTCTATGCCAGCGACAGCAACGGCGTACCGCTGCTGATCACCGGTATCGGAATGAAGTCGCCGGGCGGCGGTGTCGTAACCGAAGTCGGCGTGCCCTCAATGATGCCCGATGGACGCGTGATCTTCGGCGCCGAGACGCAGCCCAAAGACACCAACATCAAGCCGCGCTGGAATATTTTCATCGGCAATGCCGATGCGGTGCCGAGCCATCGCATGCTCGCTGCCCTCAATCCCAAGGCACTCCACGGCGATTGCACGCCGGCGTTCAAGGGCGACCCTTATCCCGTCGCGGACATGGACGGAAATATCGCTTTCATATCGACCGTGCCGCACGCCCGCGACGCGCTGTTCTTCTATTCGCACGGCAAGCTCGCGTGCATGGCCAAGGCCGGCGAAAAAACCAACCAGGGTCACGAGCTCGCCGTGTTGAGCTTCGGCAGCCTGCAAATTGGCGACGACGGCCAAGTCGTGTTCACCGGATTTCTCGGCGATAGCGCGAAGCCTGCGGAACATCATCAGGCTCTCCTGCTGGGTTCCGTTACCGGCGGCGTCACCGAGCTCGCGGTCGAAGGCGAGTACGGACCGAATCACACGCTCTATCAGCGCCCGTTCGGATTGCCGGCTGCTCTGCCCGCTCCGCGTGGGATAATGGTCGCGTTCACTGCCAAGACGCCAACCGGTGCCGCGCTGTTCCTGTACAGCGGCGGTTCGATGGCGAGGATTCTGCCGACCGGCACTCTCACCTCCGTCGGTCCGGTGTCCTATTTGTCGGCGGGGCGGCCCGGCTTGATGGCCGACGGCACCACTGCCGTGCTCGCCGGATGCGCTCGCATCCCCGCAATTTTTCGGCTCACGCGGCAACGGCTCGATTTGCGGATCGAGCGCGGACAGCTGACCCCCTTCGGCACCGAGCTCGAGTCGTTGGGCGATCCGGTGCTGACGGCCTCCGGCGCGATGTTCGTCGGCGCCACCGACACTGACGATCGCGAAAAGCTCTACGTGCTGTCGCCTGACGACGCGTTTTTCGAGGTCGGCGAATCTGAACTGATTTACCGAATCGCGATGCGCGCGCAGAAGCATCACTCGATCTTCACGGGCACCCTGACCGTGAATCAGCACGGCGACTTCGCCTACCTCGGCGGCCGCTGACCTCAAAAGCTCTGGTTTCCCTGCCCGCTCCCTCTCTTCCCCTCTCCCTGAAAGGGAAAGGACGTAGGACGGAATTCATTCCGTCAACTTAGGACGTCGCGTTCCACGCCAGTGCTGCGCACCTCGCCCGCTTAGTTGCGGGAGAGGTCGCGCCGAAGGCGCGGGTGAGGGTGATTTTCCGCGCGCGATTCAAGACTCTGCTCCGAACGCTTTTCTGCGCGCTCGCTTCCTGCCATTTTAGATGGCATGGCAGGACACTCGAAATTTATCGCACTCACTCCGAAGCTCTACGAGTACGTCGAAGCGCACGGGCACAACGGCGATCCGCTCCGCGCTGAACTGGCCGCCGAGACCGCGAAACTGGGATGGATCAGCGCGATGCAGATTGCCGCGGAGCAAGGCACCTTCATGGGCCTCCTCGCCGCCGCGATCGGCGCGCATTCAGCCGTCGAGGTCGGCACCTTCACCGGCTACAGTGCACTCTGCGTCGCGCGTGCATTGCCCGCCGACGGCAAGCTTCTGTGCTGCGACGTTAACCAAGAATGGACCAGCGTCGGACGCCGCTACTGGGAACGGGCGGGCGTCGCGAACAAGATAACGCTCAAACTGGGACCCGCGGCCGACACGCTGAGGGCGCTGCCAGCTTCGCATACCTTCGACTTCGCGTTTATCGACGCCGACAAAACGAGTTACGCGATCTACTACGAGGAAATTCTGAAGCGGATGCGTCCGAACGGACTCATCCTGATCGATAACGTGCTGTGGAACGGCGCGATCGTCGACGACGCGAAACAGGACGCCGACACGCAGGCGCTGCGCAAGCTCAACGACTTCATCGCCAAGGACACGCGCGTCGAAGCCGTGATACTCGGCATCGCCGACGGCCTCACCATCGTCCGCAAGAAGTAACCGATACTTTGGCCCTCTGTCATTCAGAGCCGCTTCGGCGAAGAATCCCGGCTCTCCATTTTTGGTTCCCCTTCCACCTGGGGAAGGGGTTAGGTCCCCGCGATTCAAGATTCTGCCCTTCGCGGTCTAACTTGTAATGCACCAACTCAACACCCCTCGCCTGCTCGGCACCCGCGCCGGCCCGGGAGACTTCGCCGATATTCGCAAGCTGCACGCCGACCCGCGCGTTATGGCGACGCTGTCCGCCGACGGCGCGACCTTCAGCGAAGATCAAAGCCGCAGTTTCCTCGATCGCGCCGCCGAGCACTGGAAATCGCACGGCTTCGGCCTAAGGACCTTCCGCGAGCAACCGACCGGCGACTTCGTCGGCTACGGCGGAATCAAACACGCCGTCGTCGAAGGCCGCGACGTGATCGAACTCTCCTACGCAATCACCTCTGACCATTGGGGCAAAGGCTTCGCGACCGAAATCTCGCGCGCCGCGCTGAAGCAAGCCTTCGACACGATGCACCTCGATCGAATCGTCGCCTTCACCCTGCCGCACAACCAAGCCTCGCGCGCCGTAATGGAACATTGCCGCTTCACCTACATTCGCGACATCGTCCACGCCAACCTCCCCCACGTCCTTTATATTCTCGACGCTCGCGACTTCAGCCAAAAGACCTCCTAACAGGGACGAAGTCCCGCATCTTCTCTTAACACCGGGTGCAGGGGTCACCCCTGCCCAAGGAAGTGTGAAACCCACGGTGGGTTTCACGTTAGATTAAGTGATTTCCTTCCTGTCCTCCCACCATCACGCTAGACTTCTGTAATCCTCATGGACGAACGCTACGACCCCAAAAAAATCGAGCCCTTCTGGCAGGCCGAATGGGACCGGATGAATCTCTACCTCACCCGCGAGGACCCCGGCCGCCCGAAATATTACATCCTCGAGATGTTCCCCTACCCGTCCGGCGCCGGCCTCAGCGTCGGCCATCTGCACAACTACGTTCCATGCGATGTCGTCGGCCGCTACAAGCGGATGGCGGGATTCAACGTGCTGCATCCGATGGGATGGGACGCGTTCGGTCTGCCCGCCGAGAACGAGGCGATCCTGAAAGGATCGCATCCGACCGAAACCGTCCCGCGCTACGCCGCCAACTTCAAGCGCCAGCTGACGATCTCCGGATGCGCCTACGACTGGTCGCGCGAGATCAATTCGTCGTCGCCCGAGTACTACAAGTGGACCCAGTGGTTCTTCCTGATGCTCCTCAAGCGCGGCCTCGCCTACCGCGCCAACGGCGCGCAATGGTGGTGCGACAAGTGTCAGACCATCCTCGCCAACGAGCAGGTCATCAACGGATGCTGCTGGCGGCACACGGACAACCCCGTCACCAAGAAAGACCTCGAGCAGTGGTACATCAAGATCACCGACTACGCCGATCGATTGCTCGCCGATCTCGACGGCATCGACTGGCCCGAGCCGATCAAGCTGATGCAGCGCAACTGGATCGGCCGCAGCGAAGGCGCCGAGCTCGCCTTCCCGGTCACAGGTCACAAAGATAAAGAAGTCCGCTTTTTCACGACGCGTCCCGACACCGTCTTCGGCGTATCGTTTATGGTGCTCGCGCCCGAGCATCCGCTCGTCGCCGAGATTACTGCTGATGCGCAGCGCACGAAGGTCGAGGCCTACGTCGCCGAGGCGCGCCGCCAGACCGAGATCGAGCGGATGTCCACAGTCAAAGAAAAATCCGGCGTCTTCACCGGCGCCTACGCGCACAATGTCTTCACCGATAAAGACATCCCGATCTGGATCGCCGACTACGTCCTGATGGGCTACGGCACCGGCGCAATCATGGCCGCGCCCGGCGAGGATCAGCGCGATTTCGAATTCGCCACGAAGTACGGCTTGCCGATCCCGCGCGTGACCGCACCCGCCGACGGCTCTGCTCCGCCAGCCGATCGCGCATTCAGCGATCACGGCCTCGCGATCAATTCGGGCTTCCTCAACGGCAAGACGACGCCTGAGGCAATCACTTCGGTATGCCAATACGCTGAAAAACACGGAATCGGTCGCGCGACCATCAACTACCGGATGCGCGATTGGCTGATCTCGCGTCAGCGCTACTGGGGATGCCCGATCCCCATCGTGTACTGCAAGACCGACGGTATCGTCCCCCTGCCTGACGACCAACTGCCTGTGCTACTTCCTCCGATGAAGGACTATCTGCCGTCGGGCACCGGCCGCTCTCCGCTCGCCAACATGCTGGAGTTCGTCAACACGACCTGCCCCAAGTGCGGCGGCCCCGCCGAGCGCGAGACCGACACGCTCGACGGCTTCGCATGCTCGTCATGGTACTTCCTGCGCTTCGCCTCGCCGCACGAAAATGCGCGCCCGTTCGATCGCCGCGCCGTCGATTACTGGCTGCCGGTCGATCTCTACGTCGGCGGCGCCGAGCACGCCGTGATGCATCTGCTGTACGCGCGGATGTGGACCAAGGTGATGTTCGACGAGGAGCTGATCGGCTTCGACGAACCGTTCCCCAGTTTGCGCAACCAGGGCGTCGTCTGGGCGAGCGACGGCCAGCGCATGTCCAAGAGCAAGGGCAACGTCGTCACGCCCGACGCGATGATCGACAAGTACGGTGCGGACGCGCTTCGGCTCTGGGAGCTGTTCATGAGCCCCTTCGACGAAGCGACCAACTGGAACGAAAGCGGCGTCGCCGGCACGCAAAGATTCATCACCCGCGTCTGGACGATGATGCGCCGCTACGTCGAGTCCGGCTCCCCCGCCGGCAATCCTAGCGAAGAAACCCAAAAGCGCACCCACAAAACCATCCAGCTGGTGACCGATCACATCGACCGCCTCCGCTTCAACACCGCCCTGGCCGCGATGATGGATCACCTGAACTACGTCGCAAAACTAAAACCCGAAGAGCTAGGCCGCTTCCCCGCCGAGTCATTCATCCTATTGCTCGCCCCAATGGCCCCGCACGTCACCGAAGAAATCTGGCGCTCCCTCGGCCACCCCTCTTCAATCCACCTGGAACCCTGGCCCAAGTTCGATCCAAAACTCGTACGCGACGAGATGGTGACAGTAGTCATCCAAGTAAACGGCAAAGTCCGCGACCGCTTCGAGGTCCCCTCCGGCACCTCCGAGTCGGACGTACGCAATCTCGCCCTCAACAGCGAATCGGTGAAACGCCACTTGGACGGCAAACCCCCAAAGAAGTTCATCTTCATAAAAGACAAAATGCTAAGCATCGTCGTGTAAAGTCCCGCCGAAATCGTGCCAACAACAGTCGCAGAGACTCTTTACTCGCCCCAGAACACGAAGGAGCAGCTCGCTCCTGTTCTTAAGACCGTCGTTCCCATGCTGGAGGAAACCCTGCTGCGTGGACTAATGCTTTTTGAGCGATACGCGAATCGAGGGCAAGCGGGAAATGATGACGATTTGGTCATACTGTTCGTATTTCGGCATCTTCTTGAATTGTTCGATTCCGTAAAAATCCAGATCGCGGAGTGCTCACCTGCGACTGCCGCGTTGCAATTGCGGGCGATGTTTGAGGCGCTCTTGACCGTCGAGTATTTGACCGAGGACAAAGCTAAAACGCGCGAACGAGCTATCGCATATAGGTTCCAAGTCCAACGTCAACGAAAAAAGTTCTATCTGTCGCAAGACCCGAACACTGTAGAGGCAAAAGAGCTGCGCGAGTTCATAGCCGACAGTCCGTACGCGGCAGAGTTGAAAACTCCAGATCTGAAAGAGTTGGCGGATCGCCTTCGCGAAATCGACGAGATGTTAGAGAGCGAAGAATACAAAGCTGTCGCGAAGGCATACAAAACCGCGGAGAAGAAAATCCGATATCCAAGTTGGTACAGCTTGCACGGTGGCCCTACGAGCATCATGAAATTGGCGCAACACCTTAAGCATGCTGACTGGTACCGGCTGCTTTACGGTGAGTGGTCAGAACGGAGTCACGCGGCAGATGTTATAGATAGGATACTAACACATGACTCGTCGGGAGCGGCGGTAAGACCGCTCCGTGATCTCTCGGAATTCAATTCCACGATTGACTTTGTGATGATATTCGCCCTAGACGCGATGCGCGCGCTCATTCGGCACTATCGACCTAGCGACGAGGAAGAGCAGAAAGCTTGGTACAGAAACGAAATATCGCCGCTCTGGAAAAAAATTCCAACAATTGAAATAAGACATAACGGAGATTGACCAGCACCGTTGCCGATAGATGGCATATGGGCACGGTGACCTACTCGACATTAGGTTTGTCCATGGCCCCCCAAGTCATTCCCGATTGATTTCGTGGAGTTGGCCCAAAGCTATCATAGTGTTAAGTCCGGCGTGCTTGCCCCATCGAAAGGAAGCTGGTTGCTCCGCATTCGTGTTTTGTTCTCCTGAACTAAAGGACGTTTCACGTGAAACGTTCGGGTCTGAATACCCAACAGCCGCAAGGGTTTTTCGGAAGCTTGCCCAAATTCTTTGCGCCATTTGAACATCGCGCACTGCATGTGGGATGCGGACATGCAGGCACGATGAGTAGAGCTGCATCGAGCGTCTTGCAGTCGTCTCTTCTTTGTCCGGAACGTTTCACGTGAAACGTTCGCGTCTGAAACCCCAGCAAACATCAAGGCTATTCGCGAATTGGACGCAATTCGCTGCGCCACTTGATGGGTGCGCACTGGCCGTGCGATGCTCGCGACGACACCGACATCAGCAAGGAGCGACCGACATGGCCGAGGAAGTTTTAAAAGTCACACACCATCCGAATTACGCGGTTCTCACCCTGAACCGTCCCGAGAAGCGCAACGCCCTCAATCAGCCGCTCATCGACGCGCTCGACCAGGCGTTCCGTAAGTTCGAAAACGATCGCGAAATCCGCGCGCTGCTTTTGCGCGGCGAGGGCGCGAGCTTCTGCGCCGGAATCGACCTGAAGGAAGTGGACGAGACGACCGGCGGTCACAACCCGACCTCCCTCGAATCCGTTTTCGGCCGGTTGGAGCGCTTTCCGGTGCCGACCATCGCGGCCGTCCAGGGCGCCGCGCTCGCCGGCGGCCTCGAACTGGCGCTCCATTGCGACCTGCGCATCGCGTCGGACAACGCCAAGCTCGGCATGACGCTTGGCCGCGTCGGCCTGATGGTGCCGTACGATTTCACGCGCAAGCTGATCGAGGTCTGCGGCTCGGCTAACACTGCCTGGATTCTCTACACCGCCGACCTGCTCGACGCCGAGCGCGGCCGCCACATGAACATCGTTCACGACGTCGTCGCCGACGCGAAGCTCGGCGAGGCGACGACTGCGTTGGCCGAGAAGATCGCCGCCAACGCCCCGCTCTCGCTGCGCGCGATGAAAGCGACCGTCCGCCGATGCATGTCCGAGACGTTCGACGCATGGCACGACGACATGCTCCAGATGGCGCGCTCCGTCCGCGAGAGCAGCGACGCCAAAGAAGGCGTCCGCGCCTTCCTCGAGAAGCGCAAACCAGTCTGGAAAGCGCAATAGCGCCGATTGGGGAGCCGGTACCGGTTCCTCGTCCGCATCACTCCGAATGCCTGCCCAGCGCATTGCGAATCGCGGCCGCCGTCTGCAGCAAAGTGCTCGGCAAATTCAGCGTCCCCGCGACATTCGAATACGGATACAGCCGCGCGTTGATATGCGCGTGCAGCGGCAGCCCCTCGCCCTGGTGGATTTCGTAGTCGAGCGGCAGCGGCCCGAGGATCATCAGTATGCGATAGATCGCATTCGCGAACTGCTTCATCTGATTGGGCGTCAGCTCCGATAGCAATCCCCGAAAGTCCGGCATCACCACATCGTAGCTGCGCGGGAATAAACCAATCGGGCTCGCATAGCTGACGACTGAGTCGCCGCGATCGATCACGAGCCCGAGGCGTTCCATCAGCGCGACCAGCTCATGCCACAGATGCGGATTCTCGCGTTCGGCCCGCGCCTCTGCGAGCATGGCGGGGAACGGCTCCGGCGATCCGATGATCTGCTGATGCAGATGCGGCTGCGACGCGCCCGACTCGCGCCCCTGGTTCTTGCGGATCACGACCGAGCAAACGTCGGGATTCTGCAACGCGAGGCGCATCACGCGCGCGTCGGCTTGCATCAAATGCAGGAAATGCCCGCCGCCGAGCGCGCCGGTGAAAATCAGATCGAGTTGCGATCGCGGCGCGTCGATAAAATGACGCGAATCTTCGACCACGATGTACGACTCGTTGCGATTCCCGGTCAGCTCCGCAGGAATTCGCGGGAACAGATTATTGATCACGCGCACAACCCACCCAGCGCCATCCTCCGCCTTCGCACCCGTCCATTCCGGGATTTCGTCGCGCGTCATCCGGAAAACTTCGCGCGTCGTCAGGCTCTCGTTACCCGGACAGAAGGGACACGCCTCGGTCGCGTGACGAATCGTCTCGGCGCTCAGATTCGGCGCGTCGTGCGCAGTGTCCTCGCGCCCGCCGAGCGTGAACGCAAAGCTCTTGCCGCGAACATCGACAACGTATGAAATCACGCCGGTGATCGGATTTTTGATCCATACCAGGGAGCCGTCGCGGATTTCACATTCTATCGGCATCGGAGCGTGATCACCTTTAACAATTGCCGCAACGCCATTACAACGTTGCCCCGAAACCGGCGCGAGCGGCGCGTCACCTTGACTCTGCCCATCGGCTCCGTTATCCCAAGTGATGAGGACGGGGACCCGGCAAAGCCGGGACGAATCGGGGTCTGGCGATCCGCATCCGCGGGCACCAGCCTTTTTTTTGGTTTTTTCAGTGTTTCGTTCCTAGGAATCGCGAGTCCGTTGCGCCCTTGAGTAGTCGAAAATGCCGCAGATGAAAAAATACTTGTTCACGCCCGGGCCGGCGCCGGTGCCGCCCGAGGTTTTGCTCGAGATGGCGCGTCCGATCATTCACCATCGCACGCCCGAATTCAGCGCCACGCTCGATCAAGCCCGCGATCGGATGAAGCCGCTGTACGGCACCTCGGGCGAAGTCATTCTGCTAGCATCGACCGGTACCGGCGCGATGGAAGCGGCGGTGGTCAATCTGCTGCAACCGGGCGAGCACGCGATTTACGTCAATGGCGGCAAGTTCGGCGAGCGATGGGGCAAGCTGCTCGCGGCCTTCGGCGTGATCGGGCACGAGGTCCGCGTCGAGTGGGGCCGCGCCGCACGGCCCGGGCAAATCGAAGATGCGTTCAAGGCGTATCCCGAATCGCGCTCAGTGCTGGTGCAGGCCAGCGAAACTTCGACATGCGCGGTGCATCCCGTGGCCGCGATCGGCGAGGTCAGCCGCAAGCGCGGCGCGATGCTGATCGTTGATGGAATCACGTCGGTCGGCGTCTTCGAGCAAAAGATGGACGAATGGGGCGTCGACGCGTTCGTCACCGGCAGCCAGAAGGCGCTCATGCTGCCGCCGGGACTTGGAATGGTCGCGCTGTCGGCGCGCGCGATCGACGTCGCGAAGAAAACCAAAACGCCGCGCTTCTATTTCGACCTGCTCAAGGAATTGAAGGCGCAGCGCGACGAGCATACCACCGCATGGACGGCGGCCGTATCGCTGATCTTCGGCCTCAACAAATCGCTCGAACTGATTCACGCCGAAGGCCTGCCGCAGGTTTACGCGCGTCACGCATTGATGGCCGAGGCCACGCGCGACGCTGCCGCGGCACTGGGCCTGAAGCTGCTGTCGCCCGACAACCCCGCACCCGGCGTCACCGGCATCCTCGTGCCCGAAGGTCTCGACGGTGGCAAGCTGGTCAAGTTTCTGCGCGACAGCCTCGGCGTGTCGGTGCAGGGCGGGCAGGATCAGATGAAAGGCAAGCTCGTGCGCATCGGGCACATGGGTCATCTGAGCCCGTTCGACGCGCTCATCGCGGTCGGCGCGCTCGAGATGGGACTCAAGCAGATCGGCGCAAACATTGAACTTGGCGCCGGCGTCGCCGCGGTTCAGGCACGCCTGGCACGGAGCATCTGAAACGCACATGGCGGAAACCTTCCGCGTCCTTCTAAGCGACTCGCTTGCGGCGCAGGGGATCGAAGTCCTCAAGCGCTTCCCGCAGTTACAAATCGACATCAAAACCGGCCTCAAGCCGGACGAGCTGGCGAAAATAATCGCGCCCTACGACGCGCTGCTGATTCGCAGCGGCACTCGGGTCACGCGCGAAGTAATCGATGCCGCGACGTCGCTCAAAGTGATCGGGCGCGCGGGCGTCGGGGTCGATAACGTCGATATCGAAGCGGCGACGCGCCGCGGAATCGTCGTGATGAACAGCCCGACCGGCAACAGCGTCACGACCGCGGAGCACGCGGTCACGATGATGATGGCGCTGGCGCGGCACATCCCGGCGGCCGATGCCTCGATCCACGCCGGCAAATGGGAGCGCGGCAAATTCACCGGCGCCGAGATATGCAATAAGACGCTCGGCGTGGTCGGCCTCGGTAACATCGGCCGGATCGTTGCCGATCGGGCGATCGGACTAAAGATGAAAGTGATCGGCTACGATCCGATCCTGACGGCTGACGCTGCGAGTCGCATAGGAGTTCAGCTTGTAGGTCTTGATGAGCTTTTCGCTCGTGCCGACTTTATCACCGTCCACACCCCGCTGACCGACGACACGCGTGGCATTATCGGCGCCGCGGCCTTCGCGAAGATGAAAAAGGGAGTGCGAATCATCAATTGCGCCCGCGGTGGTATCGTCGATGAAGCCGCGCTCGCCGAGGCACTGAAATCCGGCAAGGTGGCCGGCGCGGCGCTGGACGTGTTCGTCGAGGAGCCGCCGCCCGCCGACCATCCGCTGCTCCATCTCGACTCCGTGATCGCAACGCCTCATCTAGGCGCCGCCACCGATGAGGCGCAAGTCCAGGTCTCGGTCGATATCGCTCATCAGGTCGCAGAATTTCTGATCGAGGGCACGATTCGGCAGGCGGTCAACATCCCGGCGCTTACGACCAAGGAGCTCGAAATACTCGGACCCCATCTCACGCTCGGTGAAAAACTGGGACGACTCGCCGCGCAACTGATCACCGATGCGCCCACCGAGCTTACGCTCGCGTTCGGCGGCGAAGCGGCGAATCTCAAGCCCGACGCGATCACCGCCGCCGTTCTGAAGGGATTGATGAGCGGTTTTCTGGACGAGGAATTGAACTACGTCAACGCGCCCTTCATCGCGCGCGAGCGCGGAATCAACATTGTCGAAACGCGCTCCCGCGAAGTCACCGACTACGTCAACACCTTGACGCTTACGGTGCGCACCGGCGCCGGCGAGCACGAAGTCTCTGGCGCAGTGCTGGGAAATCGCGCGCTGCGCCTGACCCGGATCGACGGCTACCGCGTCGAGGCGGTGCCGGAGGGCTACTTCTTGATGCTGCACAACCGCGACGTGCCCGGCGTGGTAGGAGCGGTAGGCACGATGCTCGGGCAGGCCGGGATAAATATTGGCGGCCTCGAGCTCGGCCGCGATCGCGTCGGAGGCACGGCGCTCAGCATCTTCGAAGTGGACGAACCTGTGCCGGGCGCCGTCCTCGACAAGCTCAAGACGCTGCCCGCAATCACGGCAGCGTCGCTGCTCAAGCTCTGAATTTAGTTTGCGCGCGGAAAATTTCAGACCGACAGGTGCGCGCGGAGATCGGCGAAATTGACGCCGGTCGGGGGAGAGATATGAAGACAGTTGCCGTGGTCGGCACGCAATGGGGAGATGAGGGCAAGGGCAAAATCGTCGATATGCTCGCCGCCGATGCCGACGTGGTGGTCCGGTTCCAGGGCGGGAACAACGCGGCTCACACGCTGGTCGTCGGCGGCAAGAAGTTTGTGCTGCGGCTCGTGCCGGCAGGCGCACTCCATCCGGGCAAGGCTTGCGTAATCGGCAACGGGCTGGTTGTAAATCCGATTGCGCTGCTCGGCGAAATCGCGGAGCTCAAGCGCAGCGGCCATCTCGCCGACGACAGCCTGTTCAAGATCAGTTACGACGCGCACATGGTGATGCCGTACCATCTCGCGATCGATCGGGCGCGCGAGGCGCGGGCAGGTAAGCGCGCAATCGGCACGACCGGATTTGGAATCGGCCCGGCCTACGAAGACAAGATGGCGCGTGTGGGATTGCGCTTCGAGGATTTGCTCGACTTCAAGTTTTTCGAGGAAAAACTCCGCCGCAACATCGTCGAGAAGAATGCGTATCTGAAAGCGTTGCTCAAGACCAAGCCAATCAAGGCCGACGAAACGATCGACGCGATGAAAAAAGCGCGCCGCCGGCTGCTCCCATATCTATGCGACACCGGCGCGTTCGTCAGCGACGCGATCGATTCCGGCAAGCGCGTGCTGTTCGAGGGAGCCCACGGCACGATGCTCGACATCGATCACGGCACCTATCCGTACGTGACCTCATCGAGTTGCGTCGCAAGCTCAGTCTTCAGCGGCACCGGCATCGGGCCGGGCAACCTCGAAGCGGTCCTCGGCATAAGCAAGGGCTACACGACACGCGTCGGCGCGGGGCCCTTTCCCAGCGAGTTCAGCGGCTATCTGGCGGACTCGCTGCGCGAAGAGGGCGACGAGTTCGGCAGCGCCACCGGGCGTCCGCGGCGCATCGGATGGTTCGACGCGGTGCTCGCCCGTTACACCGCTCGCGTCAACGGGATGTGGGCGCTGGCGCTAACCAAGCTCGACGTTCTGACCGGGATCGACCCAGTCAAAATCTGCGTCGGTTACGTCGTGAAGGGGAAGCGCTACGACGACATGCCGCCGTCGCATCGGATGCTTATCAACGCCAAGCCGATTTTCGAAGAGATGCCCGGATGGAGCGAGAGCCCGGCCGGCGCGCGCATGCTGGCCGAATTACCCTCGAGCGTGCGCCGTTACGTCGAGCGAATCAGCGAGCTGGTTGGTGTGCCAATCGCAATGATCGGCGTCGGCAAGGAGCGCGAAGCGACCATCGTAGTCCGCAACCCCTTCGCCGACTGAACCGCAGCGTACCCCCTACCCTGCGCAAACCGCGGCGAGGCTTGAGAGCCCGACGCCTCGGCGACCCAGTCTCACGTCGTTGCGATCGAAGCCGTTGGTCGTGTAGCCGAGCGAAATCCCCGTCGCCGGATCGGCCCATCCGATCTGTCCACCCGCGCCGCCGTGACCGAATGCCAGCGCCGAGTTGGTCTTGCCGAACCCGCGATAGTTCGCGAGTCCGTCACCGCCAGCCACGACGACTCCCAGCGCGCGGTTAACCTTGATGCCGAAAATCGGATCCTTATAGTCGCCCGAGCGCACGTGCAGCGCGTCCTTGAGCGCCTCGGGCTTGATGATCGGCGCGCCGTTGATGCCGCGATTGTGCAGCAATCCCTGGTAGAACAACGCGAGGTCGCCTGCCGTCATAACTCCGCCACCACCCGGCACGCCGGCTTCCAGCACGTGCGGCCGGTTGAAGCCCATGATCGCATCTTCGGTGACCTCGGTTTCAGGCATCGCGGGCAGACCGAGTTTCTTGCGCTCCTCATCGGACAACGGCTCGCCGACGTAGCAAATCTGCGCATGGCGATTTTGATATTCGCGCGGCAATCCGACTCGCAGATCCGGGATTCCGAGAGGCGTCGAAATCCGCTCTTGCACGAACTTACGAAACTCCTTGCCCGTGCGGCGCTCGATTATCTCCGCGATTACCCAGAAGCCCGACGTGGGATGGTATTCGTACTTGCTGCCGACCGGCCATTCCAGCCGCCATTTTGCGAAGCGCTCGAGCCGCTTGCTCTTGTCCAGCCACTCGTCCTGCGGATACGGCGCATTCGGAAATCCGCCGACGTGAAGCAGCACCTGCTCGACGGTCATCTGGTCTTTCCCGTTGGTTCCGAACTCGGGAATGATTTCCGCCACGCGCTCGCTCGGATTCAGTTTGCCTTCGCCGATCAGAATCCACGATGCCGCCGACATGATCGCCTTGGTGCACGAGAAGATCGTGTAGAGCGTCTCGTTGGTCGCGGGCTTCTCGCTCCCACCCTGGACTGCGCGGCCGACCGTGCGCATCGCACCGATTTTTCCGTTGCGGGCGATTGCGATCTGCGTCGACGGCAACAATCCATCTTTGACTTCGCGTTCGGCACGATTGAAAAGCGCTTCGACTTTTGCGGGATCGAGACCGACTTCGCGAGGACTATCTGCAAAATGACTTTGCGCGGGCATTGCGGGAACCCCCTGCTATTGAAATGTAGTCATCGGGATATAACACAGCGGCGCCGATTCGTCATTCGGCGGTGTGAGCTGGACCCTGCGCCGATATCCAGCCGGCCCTGCCTGGCAAGGTCGTCCGAATTACTTCGCAGGCCGGCAATTCAGCGCGATTCAGCCGCGATGCGGCGTCGCGCAGCCGCACGAACGTCGCACCCCGCTGCTTGAGCGCGCGAACCAACGCGGTGAAGCTCTCGAGCTGCCCCATGCCTTCAGTCTCGGCGTGAATCGTATGCACGTTGAGCGCGTCGGACTTGCACAAGCCGAGATAGAAATCGCGCACGGCGCTGTCATCGGGCAATTCACGCCGCCCCATCACCTCGTCGAGCGTCGGCAGGGTGGTCGGAATCTCCGGCGTCGCGAGGACTCGCCCCTCGACGACGCATCGGTACGGCGCGACGCCGCGCGTGTCGCTGCGATACTCGAGCCCCATCGCGTCCAGCGCGACCAGCGCCGCATTGTTGGTGCGCCAGCCGGGTGCGGCGAAACTCCTGGACGCTTCACCGATAATCGCGCGGTATGCCTCGAACGCGTCGCCGAGTTCGTTGCGTATCCCGGCGTCGCCGATGTCATCGAGATGATCCTGCCATCGCACGTGGTCGTAGCCATGCACGCCGACCTCGAAGCCGCGCGTCTTCAGGTCGCGGATAATTCCCGGAAACGACAGCGCGATCGGCCGCGACGGCAGGATCGTCCCGGACAGGATCGTGCGCGCACCGTACATCGAGACGGCCTTGGTGCGAAACATCTTCGACAGGAATCCGCGATTTCGAAACACGCGCAGGATTGCGCGCCCCGAATTGTCCGGGCCCATCGCGACGTAGAAGCTCGCTGCGACGTCTTCGCTCTCGAGCATCGACGCCAGCCGCGGCACGCCCAGTTCGAGCCCCTGATGGGTATCGACGTCGATTTTTAGTGCGACTTCCAAGCGTAGCGATTGCGCAGACGGCTCGCTTCAGGAAGCCATCTCTTTGCGGAACCAGTCCATCGAAATTTTCACGCCGTCGCGCAGGTTCACTTTCGGCGTGACCTTCAACAACGTGCGCATCTTCGTATTGTCGGGAACGCGGCGCGGGATGTCCTCGTAGCTGTTGCCATACACTTCTTCTTGCGACACGAACTTGATTTTCGATTTGGTCGGCCCAAACAACTCGAGCATCAGCTTGGCGAAATCGAGCACCGTCGTCTCGACATCGACGCCGATGTTAATCGCTTGTCCATCCGCTGCGGGATTCACTCCCGCCTGCACGGTCGCCTCGATCGCGTCGGTTACGTACGTGAAGCATCGCGTCTGCAACCCGTCGCCGACGACGGTCAGGTCCGCGCCGCGCAGCAGTTGCCCCATGAAGATCGTAAACAGCCGGCCCACGTCGACCTTGTCGAGCCGGGGGCCGTACGCATTGAAATAGCGCACGATCGTAACCGGCAGGCCGAGCTTGTGATACGCAAAACAGAAATGCTCGCCGACCGCCTTCGACGTGGAGTAGCACCAGCGGTCGATGCTCGTCGCGCCGAGCACGCGATCATCATCCTCGCGCCACGGCACCTTGGGGTTGCGCCCGTATACCTCCGACGTCGAGCTGAACACGACCCGTTTGTTGTGCTTGTAGGCCGCCTTCAGCACGTTTTGCGTGCCGTTCACGTTTACGTTCAGCGTCTCGTAGGGATCGGCGACGTAGTGTTCGACGCCGACGACCGCCGCCAGGTGGTAGATGAGATCGACCTTCGACACCAGGCTGTCGATCAACTCGAGGTTGAACACGGAATCGTGCACGTAATGAAAGCGCGGATTGTTCAGGAGGTGACGCACCTTCGCAATCGAGCCGGTGTCGAGCACAAAGACCTCGTCGCCGCGCGCGATGAACGCATCCGAAAGATGTGATCCGAGAAATCCGGCGCCGCCGGTGATCAGAACCCGCATGTGACCTCCGCGAAACTAATCGAATTGAATAGTATCCGTGACGCGCCCCGCTTCCGAAAGAGCCTCGCGCGCAACGCCTTCGACCCCGCCCTCGAACTGCGCGGTCTTCACGATTACGCTGCCCTCGCCGGCCGCAATCTCAATCGCGCCGTCGGCGGTTTCGCGCACCACTCGCCCCGGCGCCGCGAGCGTTCCGTTTTCCGCGCCAATTGTCGCTTCCCATACCAGCAGCTTTCGCCCGCCAACGAAACAGAACGCGCCGGGATACGGATGCGTCACGGCCCGCACGAGATTAAAGATCCTTCGGGCCGGCCATTGCCAGACTATTCGCCCGTCCTCCGGCTTTCTGCGCCCGAAGTAGCTACCTTTCGAGATATCCATTTTTCGCCGCGGCGCGATGCCGGCGACGATTTTCGGATGCAGCTCCTCGATCAACTCGACGCCCAGCGGCACCAGCTTGCGATATAACGTCAGCGCGTTGTCGCTATCGTCGATCGCGACCGCACGCTGCCCGACAATATCGCCCGCATCCGCGCGCACAACCATATGATGGAGCGTAACGCCCGCCTCGCGTTCTCCATTCACGAGCATCCAGTTCACCGGCGCGCGTCCACGGTACGCCGGCAACAACGACGGGTGCAGATTGAATGCACCCAGCGGTGCCGGTTCGAACACGCTCGCGGGAATCAGATGGCGGTACGAGAAGGAATAGATCACGGCCGGCTTCAGCGCGCCGATCTTCGCGCCCAGTGCTTCGACGCTCTCATCAATATGCACCGGGATACCGTGGCGCGCGGCCAATTCTGCGCACGACCGCCACCATATCTCTTCATGCGAATCGTCGCGATGCGTGAACAGTGCCGCTACCGGCGCGCCCATCTTCAGCAACGCCTCCATGCACGCGTAGCCCATGTCGTGATACGCGAACAGGACGCATCGCGCCGATTTCACAGACTCCACGATTGCTCGTCAGTCGCCGTCCGAGTCGACCTGCTCGCGGTCAACTCCATGCACGGCGCGTACGATGTAGGTGGGACGGCGCCGCACTTCGATATAGATGCGCCCCGCGTATTCGCCGATTAGTCCGAGCGCCAGGAATATCATCCCGATGAAAAAGAACAGGACCGCGAACAGCGTCCACAGCGCGCCCTCTTCTTGTGGGCCGTAGATCACGCGATGCGCAAGGAGCACGACAGCCATCATCGTAGCGAGCACTGAAATTCCAATCCCCGTCATGCTCAGCATCTGGATCGGGATGAGCGAAAATCCGGTGATCAGATTGAGGCTC
>NZ_DATEQZ010000032.1:0-33057 GCF_035272065.1 Binatus sp. (SeqCode) | reverse complement strand
CTGCGGCACCGGCTCGATCAACGCAATCAACGCCTGCATCGAGGCGGCCGGCAAGGATCTGCCCGACCCAACCGAGGCATTGATTCGCCAGATTTGCGAATGCATCGAAAATGCGGGCGTCAGCGCGGCGCTGCGCGATCCCTACTACAATATTCTCTCCCGTCATCGAGCGAAGGCCTTGCGAGCGCCCGAGTTGGAATTGGCGGCAGGGAAGTAGCCGAATCCTTAAGCCCGAGTTCTGTAGTTTTATCGCGGAGGAGGCCGACGATGATTGGGACGACTCCTAATATGCATCGGGTTCTGGCCGCTGCGCTGGTGGCCATAGCGGTAGCGGGTTTCGTGTGCCGAACCAGCCCTGCCGAGGCAGGGCCAAGCGGTCGCGAGGAGCCTGCCGCGGTGATCGTCATCAGCGACGCACCGGGCGAGTTCATGCCGAGAACAGTGACGGTAAGAGTCGGCGACACAGTGGAATGGAAAAACACTGGCGGCATCGCCCACAGCGTCGAGTTCGTTGGCGAGGTCTTTCCGAAGGGCACGGCATCTTCGGAATCGGGACTCATGGCGCCTAATAAGAGTTACAGTTTCACGTTCAATGCGCCCGGCAGCTACGCGTATATCTGCCGGTTCCATGTAATCAACGGCATGATCGGCAAAATCGTCGTGGTCCCCGACCAGCCGGTCTCTGGAACCACGGCCGGAACTCGCTAGCCGCCGCGTGCGCAGTGGTTGACGAATTCGATCACGCTTTGCAGGAACTCTGCTGCGGGCGCGCCATCAACCACTCGATGGTCAAACGTCAGGCTGAGCCAGATCATTGCGCGCTTTGCAATCGCGCCGTTGAAAACGGCGGGCTTCTCGACGATTCGCCCGACGCCTAAGATTCCGGTCTCGCCAGGGTTCAGAATCGGCGTGAACGCGTCGACGCCGAACATACCGAGGTTGGTTATCGTAAAAGTGCCTCCGTGTACGTCTTCGAGCTTGAGATTGCCGGAGCGCGCCTTTTCGCCGAGTGCGCGGCTTTCGATCGCGATCTCCTGAAGCGACTTGCTCTCGGCACGCTGCACGACCGGAACTATCAGGCCCTCATCGAGCGCGACGGCGATTCCGACGTTTGCGCTTGCATTGAGGGCGATCTCCGCGCCGTTTTCATTGAGGCGCGCATTCATTCGAGTATGGCGCATTAGGGCTCGAGCGACCGAATAAATCATCATGTCGGTGTAAGAAAAATCAAATTCGCGGGTCATGCGGGCGCGAAACTCGGTCGCCGGTGTCACGTCAGCTTCGGCGGTGATGGTGATCTGCGCGCTCGCGTGCAGGCTCTGATGCATCCGCTCCGCGATCACCTTGCGCACGCCACGAAACGCGACGCGTTCGGCGGAGGGCGCAGTAGCCGGCAATGGCGACTTCGCCTTCGTCGAGGATTTCGCGGCGCGCGCGACGTCTTCGCGAGTGATCCGTCCACCCGGGCCAGTGCCTTCGACTTTGTCGAGATTGACGCCGAGTTCAGACGCGAGCTTGCGTGCTATCGGGCTGGCGGTGCGCCGCACACCCGCGTTGGCGACCGTAGCGCTGGGATTGCTTGGCGGCGACGTTAAAGGTGAACCGTGATTGAGCGTTTGCGCCGTGGACTTTTCGTAGCGCGCCGCGATTGCCGCGACATCCTCGCCCACTTCGGCGATCACGGCCACCGCCACGCCGCATTCAACCGTCGCGCCTTCGTCGAACAGCGTGGTCGCGAGCATACCCGACGCGGGCGCTTCGACCTCGTAGAGAACTTTCTCGGTCTCGACCTCGTAGAGCGGCTCGCCCGCGTTTACGCGCTCGCCCGCGGCCTTGAAGAAACGCTGAATCGTTCCTTCGTGCATCGTCAGCCCGAACTTGGGCATCGTAACTTCAACTGCCACAGTCAGTTCCGCAACTGCCGGTCCTGGCTATCGTCCGACCACATCGCGAATCGCGGCTTCGATGCGCGCCTCGTCCGCGATGGCCGCCTTTTCGAGTGGCGGACTGAACGGAATCGGCACGTCGAGCGACGTAACACGGCGGATCGGCGCGTCGAGAAAGTCGAAGCCCTTGTCGGCTACAATCGCGGCGAGATCCGCGGCGGCGCCGCCGCGCAGATGGCCTTCGTCGGCGATCACGATGCGATTGGTTTTCTCGACTGAAGCGAGGATCGTATCTTCGTCGAGCGGAACCAGCGTGCGCGGATCGATCACTTCAACCGAGATTTTTTCCTGCTCGAGCCTGGCCGCGACGCTCATCGCCTTCGGCACCATCGCGCCGATCGCCACCAGCGTAACGTTCTCGCCGGGCCGCTTGACGGCGGCCTTGCCGAGCGGCACCAGGTGCTCGCCGGCGGGGATGTCCTCCTTGAGGCGGCCGAGCGCGCCATGTTCGAAAACAATCACGGGATTGTTGTCGCGGATGGAGGTCTTGAGCAGGCCTTTCATGTCGGACGGCCCTGAAGGGACAACCAGCTTGAGGCCCGGGACGCTCAGAAACTGGGCGTACACGGTCTCGGAATGCTGCGCGGCCGCGCCGCCCATCGCGCCGAACACGGCACGAAACGTTATCGGCATGGTGGCCTGTCCGCCCGACATGTAGCGGAGCTTGGCGGCCTGATTGCAAACCTGGTCGAAGGCGCAATAGAAGAAGCTGGCGAATTCGACTTCGCAAATCGGCCGCGTTCCCGCCATCGCGGCGCCGACCGCCGCGCCAACGAAGCCGGCCTCCGAAATCGGGGTGTTGCGCACGCGCTTGGCGCCGAACTTGTCGACAAGGCCCTTGGTGGCGCCGAACGCGCCGAGCACAACGTCCTCGCCCATCAGGAAGGTCAGAGGATCGCGTTCCATTTCTTCGGCGATGGCCTGGTTTATTGCCTGGATAAAATTAGTTTGCGGCATGACGATACCTCCGCGCGGCGGGCGCTCAGGCGTAAACGTCGTAGGTAACCTCGGACGCCGCCGGCAGTTCGCTCGAGCGTGCGAATTCGACCGCGTCGGCGAGTTCCTTTTCGGTGTCGGCAACGATCTTCTTGAGTTCGGCCGAGCTTATCTTGCCGCTCTCGGCACACCACTTCTCGAATCGAATCAGCGGGCACTTACGCTTCCATTCCTCGACTTCGGATTTCTCGCGATACGCGCCATCGCCAAGAAAGGCCTGTTCGCCGACGACGTGCCCCTCCCATCGATAGGTCTTGCATTCGAGCAGGGTGGGACCTTCGCCTGCGCGGGCACGGGCGACGGCCTCGCTGGTGTAGCGAAAGACTTCGAGGACGTCGTTGCCATCGACGATATGGCCGGGAATGTCGTAGGCTTTCGCGCGCACGGCGATGTCCTTGACCGAGGTCACGGTCGCCATCGGAGTGAACTCGCCGAAGCCGTTGTTCTCACATACGAAGACGACCGGCAACTTCCACACTGCCGCAAGGTTCAGTGACTCGTGGAAGGTGCCCTCGTTGGAGGCGCCGTCGCCGAAGAACGCCACGGTGACATCGTCTTTACCCGCGATCACTGCGCCCAGCGCGGAGCCCGTGGCGATAGGCAGTCCTGCGCCGACGATGCCGTTTGCGCCCAGGATGCCGAGCGAGTAGTCGACGATATGCATCGAGCCGCCCTTGCCTTTGCAGTAGCCGGTGCGCTTGCCGAAAATCTCCGCCATCATGCGATCGAGGCGTCCGCCCTTGGCGATCAGGTGTCCATGCCCGCGATGGGTTGACGTGATGCGATCGGTCTTGCGCAGCGCGGCGCAGACGCCGGTGGCGGAAGCTTCTTCGCCGATCGAAACGTGGACGAAACCGGGAATCTCGGCGGCCATCGCCAGGTCGCGCGCCTTGGACTCGAAATGCCGGATCTTCTGCATCGTGCGGTACATATCGAGCAGTTTATCTTTGCTTATATCCATGAAGGTGGTTACCTCCGTAAGGATTCGGGAAATTGTGCGGCAGACGCACCCAGCGAGCGGAAAACTATCCCCAACGGCAGCAACCGTCAAATGAGCGAGTCGCGGCGGTTCCTTCAGCGATGCTGCTCGCTAATAGCGCAGTCCGCTACATCTGAGCCATCGGAGACATCGCGTAGCTCTGTTCTCGGCTCTGACTATGAAAGCCGGGCGGCCTACGCTAATGCGCAAATTGGCTCAAGCAGCCCCGATTGCAGGCACCGCGTTCCGGCCATCGAGAGCATCCGTCCAGGCGGAGTCGGTTCATCCCGACCGCCGACGTAATCGCAGCGTAGGTGGCGTCCACCGCGACGTGAGCAGGCTCGCCGTTTTCGGGGCAGATTACCTCGTTGGGCTTGCTGAATTCCGCGAAGACGCTCAGCCCGACGGGTAGCAAAACGTAGGCGACGCCGATTGTAGCGATAGCGCCGAGTGCGGCCAAGGTATCCATATAGGTCATACCTCCTGTTGATGTGAATGGACCGGAAATTATTTACGCATTAATCGTACCGAATTCCGGTACCTACGCGCTTGTTCAATATTCGTGCGAGTGCCACAAATATGGAAATCCCGCCCCAGGAGGATCACAGTATGCGCAAACACGGACGTCTCAACCTCGGGAATGCAGGATACTCGATGCCGGCGGACACCTCCGCGTATCAGCGCCCGCCGTTCTACTACCGCAACACACGCTCGATCACAGTTGCGTTCGAAACTGATCTCGAAGCCGCGTTGGAAGCGCTGCCGGCGCCGCTGGCGCTGAGCGAGGCGGCCACCGCCATCCTTTCGTTCTACGAATATCCGTGGACCACGTTCGGTCCTTACAACGAAGCGATCCTTTCGCTCCTGGTCGAGCACAAGGGCCGCCGGATGAACTACATCATGCACATCGCGGTGACGACCGAGCCGCCGATGCTTGCCGGGCGCGAAATCTGGGGTTTCCCGAAGAAGCTCGCGCAAATTGAATTCAAGAACGATCGCGACATGATCTATGGCACGCTCGAACGTCCGGCGGGGATCCGCCTTGCCGGCGCGATCGTTCGCCCGGAACGGCCGGCCGCTAACGGGCACTCCGCCGCGCCTCCTCCCGTCAGCCTGCGCCTGATTCCTTCGGCCGAAGAGAACGGGCGTCCGTCATGCGCCGAGCTCATCGAGACGCTCGCCGAGGTCAAGGTAATCGAGGCGTGGACCGGCGTCGGCTCGATCGCTTTCGCGGAGAGCTCGCGGCTCGACCCGTGGGATCGGCTCCCGGTCAAGCGCGTGATTCAGGCGAGCTACATGCTTAGCGACATGACGCTCGGCTTCGGAAAGGTGATCGATCGTCTCGAATAGAGCGGGGCGATCCAACCGCGCTAAATCATGAATCCGCCGTCAACGCTGATGACCTGTCCGGTCACCGCGCTTGCGGCGTCGGATGCGAGCATCGCCGCCATCGCGCCCAATTCATCGGGTTCGACGATTCGCTTCTGGATGTTCTGGCTCTCGGCGAATCGTTTGGCGTCGGCCGCACTCACCCCCATCATCGCGCCCAGCACGTTCCAGTCCACCAACCTCGTGTTGGTCCATCCGGGACATAACACGTTCACATTGATGCCGTGCGGCGCGGCGGCGTAGGCAAGCGAGCGAGTGAAACCGATGAGGCCGTGCTTCGCGGCGGAATAGGCGAGCGGGCCGCCGCCGTTTTTCGCATAGCCGGAACCGATACTGATGATGCGGCCCCACTTCTGTTTGATCATGTAGGGGAGCGCGGCGTGAGTTGCATAGAATGCCTGGGTCAGGTTCATGAACAGGTTGTCCTCGAACGCGCGCGGGTCATGATTGAGCGGATCGAGATGAGCCGGGTTCTCCGCGATCACGCCGCCCGCGTTGTTGATCAGAATGTCGAGACCGCCGAGTTTGCGGGCAGCCTCGTCGACGCCGGCGGTAATCTGCTCGCGGCTCATCACGTCGATTATGACCGCGAAGCCGCGCTGCCCGCGCTCCTCGATCTCTTTTGCGACCGCGTCCAGCTCGCCTTGCGAGCGCGAGGCGACCGCTACGTTGGCGCCCGCGTCTGCAAGCGCAAGTGCCATCGAGCGGCCAATCCCGCGCCCGCCGCCGGTTACCAGCGCGCGCCTTCCACGCAGATCAATTAGTTGTCTCATATCGTTTTGTCTCATCCATCCGCGGACCTTTGCAAACCGGCGCCATCGGCAGATAGTTGTGGGAATCGCTCCGCCACGGGGGTTGAGTTATGGATTTCGAGCTAGATGAAGAGCATCGCATCTTTCGCGACAGCCTGCGGAAGTTTCTCGAATCCGAACTGCGCCCGCTCGATGAAAAATGGGGCGACGAGGAGATGCTTCCGGAGCGCGCGCGCCAGTTGACGAAAATGCTGGTGCCGTGGGGCTATCTCGATGGACGCAGCGACGACCCATTCATCAGCTGCATCATGACAGAGGAGTTGGCCCGCATCTTTCCCAGTGCGGCCGGAATCGTCGGCATGACCGCGGGAGCGGGATGGTCGATCTCCCGGCGCGCGCATCCCGAAGTGGCGAAGCGCCTCGCGCCACCGCTGCTGGCGGGCGATCTGATTGGCGCCAACGCCATCAGCGAACCCAATGTGGGATCCGATCCCTCATCGATCCAATGCCGCGCGGAGCGCAAGGGCGACGGCTATGTGATCAACGGCACCAAGTGCTGGATCAGCAACGGCCATATTGCCGACGTGGTGGTGTTGGTCGCGCAGACTGATCCAAAGCTGGGACCCGCGGGAGTGCGCCAATTCGTGGTTGACCGCCGCGAGTCTCCGTTCAAGAGCCGCGACATCGAGACCATCGGGCTCAAGGCGTTCCCGACCTCCGAGCTGTTTTTCGACGACGTCGCAATTCCCGCAACTCATCGGCTCGACGGTTGGGCCGAGTCGGGCGAAGTGACCGATCCTGCGAAGTCGTTTCCACAGGTGCTGCAGATGATTTCCGCGGCGCGGGTCGGAACCGCGCTGATTTCAGTGGGTATCGCGCAGCGGGCGTTCGAGATTGCGCTCGCGTACGTAAAGGTCCGCAAACAATTCGGCAAGGAGATCGGCCGCTTCCAACTGGTCCAGGAAATGATCGCCGAGATGGCGACCGATATCGATGCCGGCCGCTTGCTCTGCTATCGGGCGATGCAGTTCTCGCGGACATCGCGAAGGGACGCGGAGGTATCGATGGCTAAGGCGTATGCGACCGAGATGGGCGTGCGGGTGGCGTCCAAGGCGATTCAGGCGATGGGCGCGATCGGGCTTGCGGTCGAGAGCAGAGTCGAGCGGTGCCTGCGCGACGCGCGGATGCTCACGATACCTGACGGCACGACGCAGATTCAGAACCTAATCATCGGCCGTGCCCTGATCGGAATGTCCGCCATCCGGTAGTCATCCCTTGGCATCTGGCATGCTTTCCAAAATATGAAGGCAGATGATCCCATCGCACGATTTACTCGATGGTTTCGTCAGGAAGTGGGTGCCGGCACTAACTCTCCGGAGACGATGGCGCTGGCCACCTGCGGAATCGACGGCATTCCCAGCGTGCGCTACGTCCTGCTCAAGCAAGCCGATGAGCGAGGGTTTTCCTTCTATACAGACATACGCAGTCTAAAGGGCCGGCAAATGGCGCAAAATCCCCGCGCCGCGCTGGCGTTTTACTGGCCGAGGAGGGGGCGCCAGGTCAGGATCGATGGTTCAGTCGAGCGGATGACTGCGAATGAGGCGGACGAGTATTGGGCTACTCGGCCGATAGACAGCAGATTTTCGGCCAGTGCCTCCCACCAGAGTCACCGGCTGAAAAATCGCGAACAGTTGGTCGCGCGCGTCGCCCAGCTCCGGCGGGAATTGAAGGGCAAGGAGCCTGTACGGCCGAATTACTGGCTCGGACTCCGTGTGGTGCCTGATCGGATCGAATTCTGGGTGCGTGCTCCCTTCCGCTTGCATCAGCGCGAGTTGTTCATGCGGAATGCAGGCCGATGGCGCAAGACCTTGCTCCAACCCTTAGGGCTGGTTCCGATCGAAACAGTCCTGCATCGAAATCGCCCAGTTTTCGGATGAGCAAACTTGGGGGCACCCGAAAAAGGACAATATTCCTCTAGTTTTGCGGATCGATCTGGGAATCGGAACAACAATTGCTGCCGCCTGCGTAAGCCGTTTCGGCTGGGGGAGGGGTGCGGCATGGGCTATAACTTTCCGGCGCTATACTTCGAGGCTACTCGTCTATGCAACTTAAAGTGCCCACTGTGCATGACGGGCAGCAACGATGCGCGCAATGTACGGGACAAACGTCGAAGCGAGCTCAACTTCGATGAGATTCGCGAACTGGTACTGCTTCCAGCCAAGCGCCTCGGGGTTCTAGTTATCGGATGGAGCGGTGGCGAGTTCCTGTTGCGAAGAGATTCAATGGACCTTCTCCGGCTCACCGTGGAGCTTGGTTATCAATGTAAGGTTTGCAGCAACGGCGAGGCGCTCGATCGGACCAAACTGCAGGAAATCAAAGAAGCTACCAACGGCAAAGTAACTATATCCGTGGGGCTGAACTCGATTGATGAGCACAACGAATGGAGCCGCGACGCCAAACCCGATCGCACTCTCGAGGTGCTCGCCCTGTGCGACGAACTCAAGATTGACCGCCACGTCATCGTCACCATCTCCAAGGATAATACCGAAACCTTCGCCAGGACCATCAAGTACCTGACTGATCGGCGAATTTCGTACAATCGCTCGCCTTATGTGGCGCGCGGCTCGGGTTGCGATTTGTTCAAAAAGCTCGCGTTCGATCGCAACGATCTCGAAGCTCACTTCCATCCCGAGTTGCGCGGGAGCGTCAATGGCTACGTGAGTTACACCCCGTTTTTCCTCTCGCCGGAGTTGCACGCCCAAGTTTCCGGCGGAGCCGCCAACGGCAACGTGCCGCAGAATCCGCCGATTGGATGCTGGGTCGGGACCTGGCTGGCGCTCAACGCGGAGGGTGATGTTTCGGTCTGTCCGGTCCTGCTCGATGTGCTCAAGGCCGGCAACGTGCGCGAAAAACCGCTGGACGAGCTGGTCGCGTCCAGCAAACTGTTTGCCGACGTGCTCGATCGCGGCAAGCTCAAGGGCAAATGCGGCGATTGCCGGTATCAGTTCACCTGTGGCGGATGCCGTGCGATGGCGTACTACCACAACGGCGACTATATGGGCGAAGATCCCACTTGCTTCTTCGACCCCGAAGACCGGACCACGATCAGCCCGCACGAAGAACAGACCAACCGATTATTCAAGAAGTATCTGATCGTCGCCCGCTACGTCGGTTTGTTTAAGCGTCCGGAGAACCCAGGCTGACCGATAGAATTGGTTGTCATCGGGAAATCGCATTGATCGTTCGACAGGCTTGTATCGAAAGCACCCATAGTGTGCTTCTTTTCGCTCCATCCCAAAGCCGCATCTGCAAGATTGCGTTGCTCGATTAAGCATCTTAGGCGTTTGCGCGAACTTCGGTGCGCGCGCGCGTGGCACGTTCGATGCTTCATTGTCGGAAGTTAAAATATCGATTATCTGTCGATCGCGAACTCTCTCGAGCCGCAGAGCGAGGAGAAATCAGGCCGATGGACACTTACCGTGAACTCTACATTGGGGTCCCGAAAGAGTACGAGTCGCTGCGCGCCAGCGCTCATCGCTTCGCGAAGGAAGTGATGCGTCCGGCTGCGATCGAACTGGATCGCATGGCCGATCCCAAGGACGTCATCGCGCCGGATTCTCCGCTGAGACGGGTTTTGAAGCAGGCCTACAGCCTTGGTTATCACGTTGCGGGAGTCCCGGTCGCGATGGGTGGGCTGGGACTCGATCCGCTCGCCAGTCACATCCTCCATGAGGAACTGGCGTGGGGATCGGTTGACCTGTCGATAGCTATCGGAGTTGCGGGTTTCCCGGCCATGGTCGCCGCCAGCAGCGGCAATCCCGATCTTTACGAAACCTTCGTGAAGCCCTACGTCGAGGACCGCGAAGCCGCTTTCATAGGATGCTGGGCTATCACCGAGCCCAACCATGGCTCTGATCACATTATGGTGGGCACGCCCGAGTATCACGATCCGAAGGTGAAGGCCGAAGTCGTCGCTCGCGTTGACGGCGACTCCTACGTCATCAAGGGCCAGAAGTCGTCGTGGGTTTCCAACGGCACCATCGCAACTCACGCGGCACTATATCTAAGAATCGAATCCAAATCGCCTCATGCACCGATAGGAATGTCCGGCGGCGGGGTCGCAGTGGTTCCACTCAACCTGCCGGGAGTGTCGAAGGGCAAGCCGCTCAACAAACTGGGGCAGCGCGCGCTCAACCAGGGTGAGATCTTTTTCGACAACGTGCGCATCCCGCGCCACTACATGGTGGTGAACTCCGATTCCTATGAGCAGCACACGATGGCGACGCTGACCGGGGCCAACGGCGGCATGTCCACCGCATTTACCGGGCTCGCCCGCGCCGCATATGAGGCCGCACTCGACTATTCAAAAGAACGCATCCAGGGCGGGCAGCCCATCTGCGAGCATCAGCTGGTGCAGAAGCGCCTGTTCGAAATGTTCACTAAGGTCGAGGCTTGCCGCGCCCTCTCGCGTGCGGTTACCGTTTATAACAGTTCGTCAGGGGCGCCTTCGCTCCAACATGCCATCGCTGCGAAGACCTTCTGCACCCAGGCCTCCTTCGAGGTGGCCAGCGACGCACTTCAGATTTTCGGCGGCAACGGGCTGAGCAAGGAATACCCGATCGAGAAGCTGTTCCGCGACGCGCGCGCGTCGCTAATCGAGGACGGCACCAACGATGTCCTGAGCCTGGCTGGCGCGCGGCACATTCTCGCCGAGTCCAATGGCCACGCCCACGCATAGCCGTGATTGATCGCGATGGAGGTCGCCGATGGCACGTGCACAGGGAGCGATTGAGCAGCTGATCAGACTGCGCGTGAAGCAGCATCCACACGATACCTGGCTCAAGTTTAAAGACCAGGAATTTTCGTGGGAGCAAGTGTTGAGTAACATTCATCGCGCCGCCAACGGCTTGCTTGCTCTCGGCATCGCGCCCGGCGACCGCGTCGCGATCATGATGGGCAATCGTCCCGAATTTTTGTGGATACACTTCGCGATCGGTTTTATCGGTGCGGTGAGTGTTCCCGTCAACACCTCGCAGCGCGGCGTGACATTGCATCACGTGCTCGCGGATTCCGACTCCGCGGCGGTGATCTTCGAAGAGCTGCTGCGCGATTCGGTGATGGCGGTAAGGGACTCGCTCCCGAGCCTGAAGGCTATGGTGGTAGCCGACGGCAAGACGAGCAAGGGAGTGAATGCGACTTTGGATGCCCTGATGGCCCATCCCGATCGGGAACCGAACGTCGATGTGGGTTCAGGCGCCGGCGGCGCAAACATGATGTACACCTCGGGCACCACCGGGCCTCCGAAAGGAGTCATCGCCAGCGGTGGGGATAGCACCGCGCTCGGTGCGGTGCTGGGCGCCCTCAAGCTGCATCCCGGCGAGACCATCTACACGGCGCTCCCGCTGTTTCACGGGAACGCGCTGATGATCTCGGGATTCGGCTCAATGCTTCTCGACACCAAATTCGCGATCGCCGAGCGCTTCAGCGCGTCGCGATTCTGGGACGAATGCCGCAAGTACCACGCCGTCGAGTTCAACACCCTGGGCGGCATGATTCCGATTCTGCTCAAGCAGCCACCGCGGGCCGACGATCGCAAGCACGAAGTACGTGTGGTGCTCTCGGCGGCATGTCCGCCGTCGGTGTGGAAGGAATTCGAGGATCGTTTCGGCGTAAAGATCATCGAAGTTTATGGGATGGTCGATTCGCCCGGGTTCCTTATGAACGACGTTGACCGCATCGGCTCGATGGGTAAGCCGGTCGGCGAGGTAGAGTTCCGCGTGGTTGACGACAACGACAATCCGCTCCCGGCGGGCAAGGTCGGCGAACTCGTCTTCCGTCATCCCAAGGGGCAGCTCAGCCACTATCACAAGCTGCCCGATGCGACTGCGGAGGCGTACCGCAATGGATGGTTTCATTCGGGTGATCTCGCCAGGACCGACGAGGACGGCTTCTACTATTTCTGCGGACGCAAGAAGGCGTCGATCCGGCGCCGCGGCGAGAACATCTCCGCCTGGGAGATCGAGACCGTGGTCAACCAGCATCCCGCCGTGTTGGAGTCGGCGGCCTATGCGGTGCCGTCGGAACTGGGGGAGGATGAAGTCAAAATCGCGGTCGTGCTGGCGCCCAATGCGAAACTTCGCCCCGAAGATCTTGTCGAGTTTTGCCGCGACCGGATGGCCTACTACGCGGTCCCGCGTTTCATCGAATTTATCGACGAGCTTCCAAAGACCGGCACTCACCGCATCCAGTATGCAGCCCTGAAAGCGCGGGGCGTGGCTGGGGCGTGGGATCGCGAGCAGGCGGGGATCAAGGTCGAACGAGCACGCACGTCGGCGTGAACCAGCCGCTATCGAGGCGGCGCAACGGCGGTATAACTTCCGCGACCCGAGGAGGGACAATGGAATTTCAGGAATTAATCGGCACGCGACGTTCAATTCGCTTCTTCGATCCCAAGCGACCGGTCGAACAAGACAAGATTCAGAAAATTCTGGAGGCTTGCCTGATCGCTTCATGCGCCGTCAATGCGCATTGGCTCCGCGCAATCGTCGTCAAGCGCGACGACATCCCGAAGGCCGAACTCGAGAAGCTGAAGAACCCGGTGCAGGCGGTCGTCATTGAACTCGCCCCGGTGCATATCTACTTCTATGCCGACCTCGGTGTCGTGAATCGGGTCAAGGGCGCCCGCCTCAGGCAGTTAGTCGACGCAAACATCGTCGCTTCGACCCATGGCTGGAGTATCAAGTTCGTCGATGAGGTCGTGTATCCGATGATCCTGAAGCCGATGACCGAATCGCCGCACTATCCGACCATGGCCGCTTTCGATTGCGGCGTTGCGGCTTGCCAGAGTCTGCTGATGGCGTTCGAACAAGGGCTCGGTGCGTGTCTTACCGCGTTCGCCGCACCGATCATCGGCGCGATCACCAAGCCGCCCGCAGATTGGTTCCCGCTCTACCAGCTCAACATCGGCTACTCGCTGGAGTCCCGCGAAGCTGGTGGGCAGCGGCCGCGGCCTCCGTTCGAGGAGCAGTACTTCCTGGGCAAGTACGGAAATCCGTTCCCGCGTGATCCTAAAGTCGTCGAGGAGTTGAAAAAATCCAAGATGCTGCAAGCGCCGGCGCCGCTTCCGGGGCGCAAGGAGGAACTCCGTCGCCTCGCAAAGCAGCTGAATCTGCCGGAGTGATCGCGGGGTTACGAACGATCGCTGAAAATGCGCGCGTAGGTCTTTTGTGTAGCCGCCGCCTGTTCCTGCGCTTTTCTGCGCTCCTCCGGCGTTGCCATCTCGGCGATCATCTTGCGCTCAAGGGCGATAGCGTCTTTCAGCGGTAGTTCTACACCGCGATTGACCAACTGTTTTGCGGCTTTGAGTGCATAGGCAGCCCGCTCGACATAAACGCCCGCCATCTTCTCGCACTCGTTGATCAACTCCGCTGCCGGAGCGACGCGATTAACCAGCCCCACTCGAAACGCTTCTTGCGCGGTCCACGGAAGTCCGCTGAAAATCATCTCTTTGGCAACGCCGGCGCCGACCAGGCGCGGAAGCCGTTGCGTTCCGCCGCCGGCAGGCAGAGCGCCAAACCGAATTTCCGGGAGGCCGATAGTAGCAGTATCTGAAATGACCCTGACGTCGCACGCCAGCGCGATTTCGCACCCGCCACCCATCGCGGCGCCGTTGATCGCGGCGATAACCGGCACGCGCGATTCTTCGAGCGCGCTGAAGAGATCGCGCTGCGGTGTCACAAAGTCTCCGCTGCCTCGACGCTCGGTGCCGCTCGCCGCACGCTCGCGAGCGCGCTCAGCGAAGTCCCGCAGATCGGCGCCGCCACAGAAGTGTTTGCCGGCGCCGGTGAGAATGACAACGCGGTACTCGGGGTCCGCTTCCACTTCCGCCATCGCACTGACCACTTCTCGCATGAGCTGGAAGCTGATCGTGTTCGCGCGATCGGGACGATTCAGCCTAAGGTATCCGATTCCTTCCTTGCGCTCGAGGATTATCGTTTCGTATTTCATGCCGCTCTCCCTCGACTACATCGCAAACGAATAACCGCCGTTGACCGGAATAGTTTGTCCGGTGATCCAGCTCGACGCATCGGAACTCAGAAACAGGATCATATTGGCCGCATCCTCCGGCTCGCCAAGGCGCTTAATCTGGTAAACCTTCAGCATTCGCTTCACCGCTTCGGGATCTGAAGTGGCGCGCTCGATGGCCGGCGTGCGCGTCGCACCGAGTGCGACACAGTTGGCGGTGATTCCCGCGCGGCCGAGGTCCTTCGCAACCGCTCGCATGAAACCGGCGGCGCCAGCTTTGGCTCCCGAGTAGATCTCCAGATTGGGCTCGCCCACCCGACCCGCATCGGAGATCACGGTCACGATCTTGCCATACTTGTTCGCGATCATCGCGGGTCCCGCCACCCGCACGCAGTTCAGCACACCGAAAAGATTGGTGCCGAGGAACGGCTCCCAGTCTTTAGGCTCCTGCTCCCAGAACGGTTTGCGCGCGACAGCGCTCGGATCGGCGCCAGCGTTGCCCGCGTTGTTCACCAGGATATCGACTTTGCCGAACGCTGCTCGCGCTTTTTCAAACATCGCGGTGACCGAATCAAAACTGGTCACGTCGCACTGCGCCGCGAGCGCTTTGACGCCCAGCTTTTCCACCTCGCCGGCAACGGCCTGCGCGCGCTCGAGGCGAAAATCGTTGACGACCACGCCGCCCGCGTTGTTCTCCGCGAAGCGAAGCGCGACCGCGCGTCCTACGCCTTGTCCTGCGCCTGTAACCAGTCCGACGCGTCTCTTGAGATCGAGGATGTTACCGCTCAAGTTTTTTCCTCCAAATAATCTGCGTCCTAGGCGAGCAGTCCCGCCTCGTCCAATTGTGCGATCTCCGTTTCCGACATTCCTAAAACGGTCGCTAGCACTTCCTTTGTATGCTCTCCGATTCGCGGCCCCCGCCGAGTCGCAGGTAGGCTGGTGCGATCCAGTGAGAACCGCGGCCCTTCGATTTCCGCTTCGCCGAAAACCGGATCGTTGATCTTGTTGAGGTATCCCGATTCGATAATATCGACGTCGCGCACGAGGTTGCCACTCCCGCTCACGACATGAGCCGGCACTCCCGCGGCCTGAAGGCGATGCTCGATCGCCTCCACCCCCTGTTCATGGGTCCAGCCAGCGATCGCCTTGTCCAACTCGGCACGATTGCGCAGCCGGCCGATGATCGTGTCGAACTTCGCATCACGCAGTTCCCCGCCGATCACAGTGCGAAGTGCGTCCCAATGAGTTGGCGCCGAAGCATCGATCGCGATCCATCGATCTTCCCCGCTGCACCCATATACGCCCTGCGGAATTTGCAGGGGCGATCCTGCGACTCCGCAGCGTTCCGGAATCGTGGCGTTCGCGGCGTATTCGTAATATGCGGGCATCATGAACTGAATTCCCGCCTCAGCTTGCGCGACGTCGATATAGCTTCCCAGCCCGGTGAGTGATCGGCGGTGGAGCGCCGCGAGGATGCTCGCGACGATAAACCTCGGCGTCACCGCGTCGGTCCATGGCCCAAAGGGCCCTGTGGGCTCGCGATCGGGCCATCCGATCTGATATGTCGCGCCCGACATCGCGGCGCCCATCGTGCCGACCCCGCTGGTGCCCTTCGCATACGGTCCCGTCTGTCCGAGCAAGCTCGTGGACGCCATGATGATCTGGTCGTTGCGCCGCTTCAGATCCGAATACCCTAGTTGAAGCGTTTCCAGCACGCCGGGTGTGAAGCTTTCGAGTACAACATCCGCCCATCGAGTGAGTCGGAGTACAATCTCGCGCCCCTCGGGACGGCGGATATCGATCGCCACGCATCGTTTACCCGCGTTGAGGTTGTGATAACTGATCGAGCGTTCAGGGCCCATCTTCCCGTCCTTGAATGGACCGAGCGTGCGAACCGGGTCGATGCGTTTCGAACTCTCGACCTTGATCACATCCGCGCCCATATCGGCCAGGTAGCGCCCGCTGGCCGGCCCGACCATCACCCAGCTCAAATCGAGCACATGAACGCCCTCAAGCGGTGCTGCCCGCGGCGGTGCCGACATCCTAGATTTCTCCTGCGACGAACAGCGCCTGGATTTCAGTTTTGGAAAGCCCGAGCTCAGCTTCAAAGATCTCCGCCGAGTGTTCAGACAATTTCGGCGCGGGCCGTTTGATCTCGATTGAGTAGTTCGAGAATTGTGCAAATCGCGCGGGCGCGTCGATTTCGCGGCCCGCCTCGAGACTCACTGATGCAAAGAGCCCACGCTCGCGGTACTGCGCATACTCGGCAACGTCCTTCATGTTCATTACAGGCGACGAAAGCAGACCGAGTCGCCGCGACGCCTCCGCCAGCTCAGCCTTCGTCTTCGATCGCGCCAGCGACTTGAGCCCGTCGACCAGCGCATGCAAATCCGATGGCGACGTTTTTCGCGCCGACAGGTCGCCGATGAACGACGGCCAGCTTATCTCGGCGATTCGCTGACCCATGTGGCCCTCTTGCGTCGCCCACTTCGCGAGCCTCTGGGTCATCTGTCCAAACACCGGGCCGAAACCTATCGTGATCAACACGAACCCGTCCGCGCATTCGTACACGCTCGGCACTTGCACACCTGCTACGATCATCGCGCCTTGCGTCCGCTTGGCCTCCGGATTGCCCGAGCCTGGAACAAGGGCCTGGCCGAATGAGCCCATCATCGCGGCAATCCTGGCCGACACTTCCGCGCGCTGCCCCAGTCCGTCGCGGTCGCGCGCGATGAGTCCTGCGAGCGCCGCGATAGCGGCATCGGCGCCGGCTTCCATCATTGCCTGTGGCACCGGAAAAAAGAGCGGAGGGCGATCGAGATCTCCGGTCATCGTCGGCGCGCCGCTTGCGGCCATCACCGTAAGATCCGTCGCAGCATATTCGCTCTTCGGGCCGGTGCGCACGAACGGAGTGATCGTGCATCGAATCACGCTCGGTGCAAACTCGATCGAGTCGAGCGGCGATGCTCGCCCAGCACCGGCCGCTTCGATCACGACATCAAATTTTGTCGCGAGGGCTCGCGTCAGCGCCTTTCCGTCGGGCGACGAAACGTCAAGCGTGACACCGCGTTTGTTGTAATTGAGCCCCTGCCAGGTGAGGCTGCGCTCGATTCCGGGAATGCCGTCGAGGAACGGAGCAAGCCGCCGCCCCGGAGATCCCGCAGGCGGCTCGACGACGACGACATCCGCACCGAGATCCGCGAGCATCCGACCCGCGAGCATTGTCTCCGGCGCAGAGATTTCCAGCACGCGAACGTCATCGAGCATGCGCGTGGCTCCCGCTATCACTCGTTGCGCGATGCGTAGGGCTCGTCATCGGGCCGAAACATACTACTTGCCGACCCGCTTGCAAAATTGACGCGAGCGAAAGTTTAGTCCTATCGTCTCCAGCGGGAGGCCATCATGCCCAACCGCACAGCCGTTCATCCCGAACTCTACTCGCCAGACTACGCCGACAATCCTTCTCTAAGCGGGGGCAAATGCCGCGCGTGCGGTTATGCGTTCTTTCCCCCGCAGCGCTATGGATGCGAATCATGCGGTGCGCCGCCCGAAAAGCTCGAGGCAGTGCAATTGGCCGGACGCGGCACGCTTCATTCTTACGCAACCGTTCATCTGCATATGGGCAAGGACATCGAGGCTCCGTTCACGATCGGCCTGATCGTCCTCGATGACGGCCCTGCGATTCGATCCACGCTTACTAACCGCACCGACGCGGGCCTCGCCATCGGCGATCGCATGAAGAGCGTGCTCGTTGCGGCCGGTACCGATCAGGAGGGCAATGAGATGGTCGAGCTGCGCTTCGCCAGGGCAGAGGCAAGCAAATGAAAAAGAAGCTTCGTGATATGCGTCCAGTCTATGTGGTCGGCATCGGCCTTCATCGATATCAACGGCTCAGCGAAACTCCATACGTGACGCTCGGCCTTACCGCGGTACGGGAGGCTCTTGCCGATGCTGCCCTTGAATGGCGATCGGTCGAGTCGGCCTACACCGGTACAGCTCTGATCGGAATGGCGGCCTCGCGACCGATGCTGCGTCATCTCGGCGCGACCGGAATTCCGATGGCCCAGGTTGAGAACGCATCCGCTTCGGGCTCGACCGCATTTCGCCAGGCGTGCATCGATGTAGCCAGCGGCCTGACCGATGTTTCACTTGCGTTGGGCGTGGACAAGCCGGGCCCCGTCGCGATGGCGCCGGGAAAGACCCGAATGCGAGATCTGGTCGGCTCGCGCGTGGTGCCCTTCACCCACTTCGCGCTGCTCACGCAGGAGTACATGACTCGGTACGGTGTGAGCGCGCAACAGATTGCGCAGGTCGCCGTCAAGAACAATCGCAATGGCGCGAACAACCCTTACGCACAGCGCCAAAAGGCTGTAACGCTTGAAGAAGTGATGGCCGGGCCGGCGATATCCGGGTCGCTGACGCGCCTTCAATGCTGCCCCGTCGGCGAAGGCGCAGCCGCGGTGATCGTCGCCTCCGACGATGCGATCGGGCAACTCGGAATCGATCGCAATCGCGCGGTTAGAGTCATCGCGTCGGTAACGAGAACCGAGCAGGTATACCGCGGAGCGAAGAATTTTGACGCCGAGTTGACGCGCGAAACGGTCCAGCAGGCGTTTGACGAAGCCGGCATAGGGCCTGGCGACCTGGATCTGATGGAACTCCATGATGCATTCACGATTGAAGAACTGCTGTACGTGGAGGCGATGGGGCTGTGCGCGCCGGGCAAGGCCGCGGGCGCGATCGCGGCGGGCGAGTTCGATATCGGCGGCCGTTGCGCGGTAAGCGCGTCAGGCGGACTGCTCGCAATGGGCCATCCGATCGGACCGACGGGAGCCGGGCAGATCGCCGAGATCACGCGCCAGTTGCGAGGCGAAGCCGGCGTACGACAACAGCCGAACGCGAAGACAGGGCTCGCTCACATGGTCGGCGTTGGCGCCGTTTGCGTCGCTCATGTCCTCCGGAAGGGCGCGTGAACGATGCTGTCGAATCCGCATTCTGACTGTTCTCCGGAACTTCACCCACGATGATATCTCGTTGCAATCGACTACCGCCTAACTCTTCCAGCAGCGTCTTGGCGTCCTTCAGGTCGGGGGTGTCGAAGCCCTCGGTGAACCAGCCGTAGATTTCGGCGGCGGGCCACCCCCAAAACTCTGGACGCTTCGTGCTTTTGGATTTTCTGATAGCCACAGGTAAGGCCACCTTCCCATTAGTGTCTCTGCTTTCACTTGGCCAATTCGAAAAGTCGCAGCGACTGCCCGACTTATTGCACAATGGTATGCAAGTGGATTAGAAGATAATGCAAGCGGTTGAGCGTTACGAGAGTTCTAGGATGTCTGCCACGAGACCGGTATGGCTAGACCCGACACCGTAATTGTCCTTGTTCCTGGCGGAATGGGAACGAGCCTGGATTTGGGCTCACTTGAGGTCTGGAATTCGTCGACCTCCGCGCTGTGGATGGTTCTGGACCCGGCCCTTCTCCTTCCCTGGTTGCCGTTGACACCGGTCTCTTTGGTGCCTGTATACGGTGACTTCTTGGCGTTCCTCGGTTCTCAGGGATACAGCCAGGCAAATGACAACCTTTATCCTTTTGCTTACGATTGGCGACAGGGGTTGCTATACTGCTCGACAGCACTCGCTGACTTCGTCAAAACCCGAGTCGAACCGAATCTCGCGGGAAGAAAAATTCTCTTCCTTGCGCATAGCTACGGCTGCATGGTGACCCGCTGGGCGATACTACTTCCATTGGCTGCGCCCCTCATCAACAATGCCCTGATTCGAGGAATAGTAGCTGCAGGTCCGCCAATGCTGGGTATCCCCTCGGCCTTCCAGAATCTGGTCGCGGCTCCTGATCTAGGTAGCCTTTTTTATGCCGTGTTTCAAATGACACGGTTCTTATTCCCAGCTCTAGCCGAAGAAGTTCAAGTCTCAATCAATCGGGCCCTTGTAGCGGTTACTGCTCAACTTGAGTGCATACCGACCTATCCGATCCTTAGCGGAGGTAGCTATACAGGACCACAGCCCTACAGCGCCTTCAACTGGAGTGGACTGCCACCTGAATTGCAGACGTTGATCAATGCCGTACAACAAGACTTGACAGCAATTACCACGGCGCCTTGGACCGGAGTGGTCATGACAGTGTTTTTGTCAGACACCACACCTACCGATACGGGCTACATTCTCGATCCGAATGATCAACTACTGCTTCGGTTGCCACCCGGGCCCGGCGATGGGACCGTCCCATATCAGAGTGCCCAGGCATTCTCCTCCGCGTCTGCAAACGTCGTGAATCTTACCTATCCTCACATGACGCTTTTTGACGATCCTGTTGGCCGAAATTTTTTAATTAATAATGGCGTCATATAGATAGATATGAGTAACGACGAAACCAATGTGGAAAGAATGAGGCGCGCACTAGAAAATCAGGTTCGCGAGAGGCTTGAGAAGCGGATCAGCACACGGATCCAATGCGATCCTCCGGTGGCGAAAGTTAGCGATACAATTGTCGTGCGAGCGGACATGATGGCCCCGCCGACGATCGCGGCTCAATTTAAGCCTGTGGTGCGATGCGTCGAGGTGGAGGGATTTGGAAAGCGAATGCTGAAAAGAAGGGGGGTCCGGACAGGAGACAAGGTTTCCTTCGAGGCCAGGTTCCGCGGTAAGGAGTTGGGGATCGGCTCGTTTCGCCTGCCGGTTTATGCTTTTCAGGAAGCAACCGATCCAATCGGCTACGGCAGCATACAGCTATTCACAAGGAAGGAGGTGGTCGCAGCCAGACGCGAGGTAACTCGAGCGCTCCTAGGCCGCTCGCACGAGATCACAACTGTGAAGGCTTCGAGGCGTAAGAAGCCTGGACGTATCGAGGCGAAACCATCGCACCGTCGAGTTCCATATAGGAAGTAAAGCGTCATTCGGCAGCGATACGCAGTGAAGTCAATCCCCGTGATAGTAGGGCACTCTCATATTGAGGTTGCCGCCCAGGTTGTGCGAGTCGAAAGGTCTTGAACCGTTGCGCAATCGCGGCGACTACAATCACACCTAGAGAGCGGGCGATGTTTACCCCGAGGCAGCTGTGAATTCCATCTCCGAACGCAACATGGTCATTCGGATGTCTGCCAATATCGAATCGTTCTGGCTCCGTGAAATGAACGGGATCGTGATTCGCGGCGCCGACCAACGCTAGCGTAATCGCGCCGGCCGGTATAACAGTCCCTCCAACATTTGCTTCGCGGCGACAGTATCGCAACACCGCTTGCACGGGACTGTCATAACGCAGGCTCTCTTCGACCGCAGAGGTAACAAGCTGTGGATTTGATCGAAGACGAGCGTATTCGTTTTCGTGCTGCGCAAATGCGAGCAGACCGTTGGAGACTAGGTTGGCGGCAGTCTCGCTCGCAAACAGCGTCAATACGCACGTCGAGACCATCTCCTCCAGGTTCTCTTCCGAGGAGTCGCGGGCCTGCGAGACCATTGCACTTATGAGGCCGTCAGTGGATCGCTCTTGTTTTCGGGCAATGGCTTGGCTGAAGTAGGCACGCAGAGCCGTGATTGCGTCACAAAGCGGCGCGTTCTGCGGTGGCTTTAGCGCTTCGAAAGGATCGTGCCCATTTGCCCCCAGTCTAGCATCGCTGACAAGAGCCGATACCATTTCAATGTAACTGCGTGTCGCCGCGAAGATCTCGTCAGACCACGACCTGAGCGGCAGCTCATCTTCAGAGGGAATGCCGAGTAGTTGCGCGACAACCTCGGACTGAAGCGGAGTGGCCAAGTCACGAACCGCATCGAACTCCGAGACGCGCTCAATCTTCTGGAGCAGCCGCTCAACAGTCGCGCTAATCGCATGTATGAGGCGCACGTGCGGACTCCTTTTCACATCATAGTAGCTTCCAATGGCTCTTCTGAGTCTGGTGTGCTCGGGTGGATCTGAATGAAGCATCGGGCGGATTCCGGCAAACGGGTCAAAGTTGGCTAGGATGAGCTGGTCGGGCACGACACTCGAAAATGTTTTGTAATCGCGCAATATTTCAGTGACATCGAGGTAGCGTGCGGCGACTACGCAAGGCAGTGCCCGATTCAGCCTTACCGGTGGTCGATCGAGGAGCTGCGGATAGTAGGAATAGGGTTCATTGCGGAAGGACTGGTCAAACGGATTTAGCAACTCTGCCGGTAGTCTATCTGACATTTTCCGCTCTCATTAGATCTAAAGGTTGACGCTCAGACTATAATTGCTACCTGCGGGCGGCGGTTACTGTGAATACGAAGCCTCGTAAGATATACTTCGCCCACCGGTGGAACCGCAATCGGTGAATCGATGAAAGCGCTCCTACTATCAACTCCGAAGTTGAGACTTGTCTGGTGGCTCAGCGCCGCCACCTGCATTCTGATCTCCGCAGGCTACTTTTTGATCTATCAACTGGTGCTGCTTGGCCTTGGGGTGTGGGTGATGCACTTCGAGTATCGCACCATAGAACTCGTAGCTTTCGATGATCACGACAGGCAACTGGGGAGCGCTGAATTCTTCCGCTCGTGGCTACCGACCTTGATCGTGAGAGATCGAGACGGTTCGCCCGTTCTGGGGATGCAGTACGGTCTCGGCGCACCAAAAGTCGCAGTTGCGAGCGTCGGGCCTGTGACTCTGGAAATGTTATGGAACATTCCCGGCTTCGGCCGCGTGCTGGTTGCAGCAGACAATCAAGGCCGAGGCTACGAACCGCCCCGGCATGGTCGACTCAGGATCGAACTCTTACCAGAGTTTGCTCGGTCACGCGTGGCGCGCGTCCGCTTGTGGGTTGCGCAGCACAATGGAGGGTTAATGGCGAGCGCCGAAGCTCGTCGCAATATTGATACCGCGACCGAGCTGTTAAACTCAGTGCAAGTTTCCCCAGATTCCGGTGAGCGTTCGCGATTGGCACTCGAGGCTCTCCGCCTCGCGATGTGGGCCGGCGAAAGCGAAGTGCTTGCCGAAGCACGCGATACAATTCGCAGAAGCCGCCGCGGCAGTCTGCGTTTGATCGTAAGAGATAATCGCGGCAACCCGCTTCCGCACCTCAAGGTCCATTTCAATCAGACTCAATTCGACTTTTTATTCGGCGCGTATAGCGATGGCTACGACGCACAAACAATTGAGCTAATGAGGTCCCTTGGTCTCAACTACGCAATGCTACTGATGACGTGGGACCGGACTGAGCCGAACCCTGGCGAGTTCTCGCTCGACTACTTTGACCGTTTGTTCGAACCGGCAGCGCTCAGAATTAAAGGATTCACGCTCTGCGAGCATGGAATGGTTTGGTTCAAAGACGGAGAAGTGCCTGCGTATCTAGCCGAATCAAAAGGAAACACTGATGCTGTAGTCGCCGCTGTCAACCATCACGTACCTAGGTTGCTCTCGCATTATGGTGAGCAGATTCAAATCTGGGAATCGCTCAACGAGGGGCATCCTCAGTGGTCGCGGTGGGATCTGAATGACCAGGGAATCCTTCGCGTCGCGAAGGCATCCGCGGATAGTATCCGCAAACAAGCGCCTCGCGCTCCAATCATGGTGGATGTTGCACTTCCGCTGGGTGAAGACGTGGCGCTCAAAGACTATCCATTGATGGGTGCGATTAGCCGAGGCCGAGTTGGCGACCGAACCGCTGAGGGCTTCCGCCATCTGAAGCGCCTTTCGGCAGCCGGCGTCCCCTTCGATGTAATTGCACTCCAATTTTTCGAGGGTGCTTGGGTTGATATCGCAGGGGGTCTGCAAGTTCCGGCGATCGACGTGTTTCGGCTCGCCTGCGAGTTGGACAGGTTCAAGCGGTTTGGCAAACCGCTCCAACTTGCCGAGATCGCGGTCGGCTCGTCGCACAGGAATTCATGGATGGCTAGTATGTGGCACGCGCCGGCCAATCAGGTGACGCAGGCTGACTATCTTGAGGACGTTTTCACACTGGCGTACGGCGACCTCCAGGTAGAAGGCATTAACTGGTGGGGGTTCAACGACACCTACCGTTTCGTGATCGATGGCGGATTGTACGATCCCGCGGGGCGCCCAAAGTTGGCCGCTGTGCGGCTGCAGAAGTTACTCGAAGGATGGCGCAGCAGCGGTGACGGAGTGACCGGTTCCGATGGCGCCGTGGATTTTGAAGGTGCACCTGGACAGTATTTCGTATCGCTGGTTTCGGGCGGCTGCGAGGTTGGTGCCCAGGCGCACATTGCACAGGGTACCGCAACGACCGTTACAGTTGTTCCGGTCGAGGTGCGACGTTCGACACCCGACACGCACAGAAGCACGCTCCATTGCATGTAACGCGCGTCGAAACTACGCCTCTCCGGCTACCTCTCACATAAACCGAACTTCTCGAAAGGCATTTCCCTTCGGCAGGTATTGTCGTAGATCTATCTGACTGGGGACTTCGAGACTCGAAGCGGGCCAAATGCAGTGCTCAAATTGTGGAACGGAAACTCCGAGTGATGCGCGATTTTGCATCGAGTGCGGCGCTCCCGTAGGCCGACGATGCACGAACTGTGGTTTGTCGAACCCGTCTCACGCAAAATTCTGTGGTGGTTGCGCGACACGCTTGGGGCTGTCGGTGGACGCCGTAACAGCTTCAGAGGGCTCGCGTACTGCCCTTGTTGAGACCCGCTCTTCAACCGCCAATGAATCGCTCCGTGACACGGGCGAACTTCGGCACATGACGGTTGTATTCGTCGACCTCGCCGACTCGACTAAGATTTCGCAACAGCTGGATCCCGAAACATGGCGTGACATCATAGCTCGCTACCAACACTTGGCTGCGGCTGCCGTCACCCGGTTCGAGGGTCGCGTAGCTCAATACCTTGGCGACGGTCTGATTGTGTACTTCGGTTTCCCCGAGGCTCACGACGACGATGCGGAGCGCGCCGTACGCTCAGGTCTTCTTATTGTTGATGAAATCCGCGGCCTGAATGAAGCACTTGAGGCGGAGGGTCTGCCGCAACTAGGCGTCCGAGTCGGTATCCACACCGGAGCAGCTATAGTTTCCGAGGGCGCAGCAAACGAAGCTTCTATTTATGGTGATACTCCAAACATTGCTGCTCGCGTACAAGCTGAGGCTGTGCGCAATTCAGTATTTGTCACGTCAGCCGTGCACCGGCTGGTTTCAGGGATGTTCCTAGTCGAGGATTGCGGGAAGCGCGCGCTCAAAGGTATCACAGAGCCGCTGCAGCTGTTTCACGTCATGCGCCCGAGCGGCATGCGTTCGCGACTTGATGCCGCGGCAGCCGCTCATGCGCTGACCCCGTTCGTAGGACGTCAAGATGAGTTCCAGATTCTGCACAGTCGATGGACCAAGGCGCGGAATGGCGAAGGACAAGTAATATTCATAGTGGGTGAAGCTGGTATCGGAAAATCCCGCCTTGTTCACGAATTCCGTGACCAGATCGCGGGAATGCCACACACCTGGATCGAATGCGCGGGTTCGCCTTTATTCCAGAACGCACCTCTTCATCCGGTGAGCGAATTGCTGCAGCAAGCGCTTGCGTTAAGGCCGGACGCGGCGTCCGAGGAGCGATTACGTGAATTGGAGAACAGACTGCGGGCCGTTGGACTAGACCTGGGCGAAGCGATTCCCCTGATTAGCCCTCTGATGAACTTGCCAACGCCCGAGAGCTATCCAAAATCGCTCGGCACACCGGAAGAGCAGCATCGCCGGCTACTCGGTATCCTGGTGAAATGGCTATGCGCGTCGGCGCAAATTCAGCCGCTCGTATTAGTGGTGGAGGATCTGCAGTGGGTCGATCCTTCTACTCTCTTGCTCCAGGAGCTACTCGCTGAACAAGGTGCCACGGCTCCGATGATCCTGCTATTTACTTCAAGGCCCGATTTTCGCCTGCAGTGGCCGTCGCGCGCGCATCATGCGCAGCTCGTGCTGAATCGCCTCAGCCCAGGTCAGGTGATTGAATTGATAGGCGGGAAAGCGGCCGGAAGTGTAATTGGGCGCGATGTGGTCGATGCCGTCGTGAAACGCGCCGGCGGCGTGCCGCTATTCGCCGAGGAGTTGGCGCAGCTGGTTCTGGATAGTGACCACAAGACGATCGCGCACGAGATACCTGCAACCCTCCACGACTCCCTGATGGCACGCCTGGATCATCTCGGTTCTGCCCGAGAACTGGTCAAGGTGGGCGCGGCCATTGGAAGTGAATTCAGTTACGAGCTGCTCCGGGCTGTGACCAGGATGTCTCAGCTGGAGATGCAGTCCGCACTGAAAAGAGCGACCGATGCCGAACTTCTGTACGTGCGAGGGATCGCGCCGGATTCCAGTTACATGTTCAAGCATGCATTGGTGCGCGATGTGGCATATGGAACTCTGCTCAAAAGCAAGCGCCGAGAGCTCCATCATGCGATTGCGCATGCTCTCACCGCTCGATCTCCTGAGGCGTCATCGCAGCCCGAGCTGATCGCGCATCATCTAACCGAAGCGGGCGAATTCGACTCGGCGATTACCGAATGGAGTCGTGCGGGGGGTCGAGCTGTTGCGCGCGGGGCCCTCAAGGAGGCGGAGAATCATTTCAGTCGCGCTTTGGAACTACTCGACAAGCTTGGTGATGTACCGGAATTGGCGCGTCGCAAATTGAATGTGAACCTGTCTCTTGCACAGGTAATGCAGTCGACGCACGGTTTCGCCACGCCGGCAATCGATCCGATTTACGCTCGAGCGCGCTCTCTCGCGACGCAGTTCGGGAGACCTGCGGAACTTGTTTACACGCTGGTTGGCATTTGGTCTGCCAACCTGAGCCGCCGCGAGTTGCGCGCCGCGCAGGAAATGGCCGAGCAGGCTCTTGCCGCTGCTGAATGCGAGGGCGAGTCGAACCTGCTTGTCTGGGGTCATTATGCGGTCGGAACTACGTGTTATCAGCGCGGCAATTTGGCTCTTGCTTACGACCATCTCAAACGGGCGCGGGCCTTATACAAACAGGACGAATATCAATCAACTCCATATGATCCCGGCGTATCGACACTTGCGTATTTGAGCCGCACCGCATGGCACCTCGGATTGCCCGACACCGCGCGTGTCGATGCCGCCGACTCGTTGCGCCTGGCCGAGCGTCACAACAAGCCAGCCTCAAAAGCGCTTGCTCTATCCGTGCTTGCCGGTCTGCATATTTCTCTTTGCGAGCCACAACGCGCAGAGGAATTTGCTGCTCAACTGGCGGATCTGGCCGCCAGCCAGCGCATGCCCTTCTTTCAAGCCGACGCTGAGATTCTGCGGGGCGCAGCAATCGCGGACCAAGGGCGTCTTCAAGAGGGCATCGAGTTGATGCGAGGTGGACTCGCGCAACAGGCCGCCGAAAGGCATCTTGCGGGCCTGAGCTATTACACATGTTTTCTCAGCCGGGCCCTACTTGCCCAAGATCGTTTCGATGAAGCCGCGACCGCTATCGAGCAGGCTCTCGCAGCCCTTCCGGAGCAGGAACTCGACCATGTGCATCTGATACGTTTGCGCGGCGAGATTCTCGTCCGCAGTGCGGAGCTTCTGGGAAAAAGCGGAAACGAGTGTCCCGAGGCGGCAGAACGTGACTTCGAGGAGGCACTCAGGATCGCACGCGGCATGGGTGCAAAGGTTGAGGAACTGTTGGCCGCCACGAGCCTGGCCCGCCTGCTCGCCTCTCGAGGAAAACGAGAAGATGCGTACCACCTGTTAGCGCCGATGTGTTCGAGTTTCGAGGAGGGTCTCGACGCAAAAGTACTGCAGACGGCCAAATCGTTTCTATCTACAATTGAAACGTAGCCGGTTGTGCCTCCCGAACACATTATCCGGCATGACGCGCTGATGGGCGTGATGATGGTCGCGGCATCCGGCGGGAAAGCCCAGCGGAGCAGTTAAGATACAGCGCTCCGCTACAGCTACTTCCCGGTGAAGGCGAAGTGCTCGTCCATTCGCTTCTGCACCTCACTTAGGTGGTTACAGTACTGGAAGAAGCCGCCGTTATAGTTGCCGTCCTGCCGGCGCTGGAACTCACCCTCGAAGTTGTAGTAGCCCGGCGTGCATTCCTGGTTACGACTGGTCTTGCCGCGATGTTCGATAACTTCCTGCACCCACCATTCCTCCGCCTCCCGGGTCGCATCGATGGATTGAAAGCCATGACGGCGGGCGTAGTCGATGCACGCAGCGATGTGATCGCCCTGGGCCTGTAGCATGTCGGTTAAATTGAACTGGAATGAAGCCTGATAGCCGCCCATGATGAAGAGATTCGGGTAGCCCTGCGAGTGGATTCCAAGCAGGGTGCGGATGCCTGCGCGGTACTTGTCATTGAGCTCGAGGCCATTCTCTCCCTTGATCTGGTTGTAGATGCCGGTCTTCTGCACTTCGAAGCCGGTGGCGTAGATGAGGACGTCGAGCTCGTACTGCCTACCCTCGAACACCGGACCTTTTTCGTTGATCTCCGTGATGCCCTTGCCTTTCGTATCAACCAGGTGAACGTTGGGCCGGTTGAAAGTCGGCAGATAATCGTTGTGGAAGCACGGCCGCTTGCACAAGAGCATGTACCACGGCTTGAGTGCCTCGGCGGTCGCCTTGTCCTTGACGATCGCATCGATGCGCTGATGAATCTTCATCATGGCCTCGATGTTCGCGTTCTCCTGCCGGCGGATTTTCTCCTCGGGAGACATCGCAGCCTGCTTCGCTCTCTGCGCCTCGGTCATCAGCGGCTGCATACGCGCGCGAGCGCGCCGCTCAGCCTGCCATCCATGGCGTAGCTTTCTCGCCCAGTTGGGATCGGTCGGCCAATCGTCGCGGACGTCAATTGAAGATGGCGTGCGTTGGAACACGTATAGCTCTTTGGCTGCCGCGCCCAAGCCCGGTATGGCCTGTACCGCTGTCGCCCCGGTCCCGATGATACCCACGACCTTGTCTTCGAGTCCCGAAAGATCCGGCTTGGTGTAAGCGTAGTCCCAGCGCGAGGTGTGAAAAGAATGTCCCTTGAACGTTTCGAGGCCTTTGATCTTCGCCAGCTTGGGTTTGGAGAGAGTGCCGTTAGCGCAGATGACGAAGCGCGCCTTCATCTTGTCGCCGCGGTCCGTAGTGAGGTTCCACATCTGTTCTGCGGGATCCCAAACGGTGGAAGTGACGGTGGTCTGAAAGGTGGCGAGCTCGTAGAGGTTGTATTTTCTGGCGATGGCTTGGCAGTGCGCGAAGATCTCGGGGCCCTTGGCGTAGTGATCCTTGGGCACGTAGTCGAGCTCGTCGAGCAGAGGCAGATAGTCATAGGCGACGACGTCGCACGCCACGCCGGGGTACCGGTTCCAGTACCATGTGCCGCCGACGTCAGCTCCGCGCTCGACGATGCGAATGCTCTCGACGCCATGCTCCCGCAGCCGCGCGGAGGTCAGAAGCGCTGAGAATCCTCCGCCGATAAACAGGACTTCGACGGTGTCGTTGATGGGCTCGCGAGACGCGACCTCGCCGGCGTACGGATCAACTTCGTATTTCGCCAGCTCGCCCGTCAAATCGGACGTGTACTGCGCGGTCCCATCCGGGCGGTAGTTCAGCCTGAGGTCGCGTTCCTCAGCGTACTTCCGCTTGATGCTATCGTAGAACTCTTGCGGCCGCGTGGGTCTCGCGGCCATTCCAATGGGCTTTTCCAGCGGCTCCGACATTTCGATTGTCTCCGTGCGTAATGGTCATTGCGTTGCTTTGATCCAGCAGTGGTCAATGCCGATGGACCGGTCAGATTCGCAGCTTGCCACGAGATCGGCGAGATTTTCCAGTGCGCTGCGGCCTTCTGCGGGAACGGCGTATCGATAGCTTTCTAGCGGCCCAAGCCAGACGCTCCGCTCGATGAAATCCATTTTTCAATTTCTTCGGAAGCTCATAGTATGCCCCGTAACGGCGAAGAGTCTGAAGCGAGGCGGAATCATGCGTCTGGTGACGTTTGCAAACAAAAGCGGAGAAGAGAGGCTTGGCGCCTTGTTCGATGGCGACTCGCGAGTAGCTGACCTTGCTGAGGCGCATCGGATGAGAACTGGGACGATTGCGCCGCGTTGTCCTCGATGCAGGCGGTAATCGAAGGCGGTCCGCCGGCACTCGATATTGCGCGTGCCGCGCTCGAGCACGCGCGTTCCTTAGGCGATGGAGCGCTGGCATTTGGCGATGTTCGCCTGAAGGCGCCGTTGCCGCGGCCGGTTCAGATGCGGGATTTTTTGTGCTTCGAGGAGCATCTGAAAAACAGCTTCGCGCGGGCGATCGATGTGGCCGCTGCAGGAGCGGCAGATCCCGCCAAGGCGCGCGCCCAATTGGAAGCCTCGGGCCGTTTCACGATTCCTCCCGTCTGGTACGAAATTCCCATCTATTACAAATGCAATCGGATGTCGGTGATCGGGCCAGACGCAGATGTAATCTGGCCCCGCTACGCCTATGCGCTCGACTATGAATTGGAATTGGCCGCAGTGATTGGCAAGCGCGGCATTGACATCCCACGCGAGCACGCACGAGAGCACATCTTTGGGTATACCATTTTCAACGACGTGAGCGCCCGCGACTACCAGATGCGGGAAATGGCGGGTTCGCTCGGTCCGGCGAAAGGGAAGGACTTTGACACCGGTAACATCCTTGGTCCATGCATCGTGACGGCCGATGAGGTCGAGCCTTACAGCCTGACGATGACCGCCGGCGTCAACGGCGAGCAACTGTCCCGCGGTTCGTCGTCGACCATGCACCATCGATTCGAGGACTGCATCGCACACGTCAGCCAGAGCGAAACGCTTTATCCCGGCGAGGTGCTATGTTCCGGGACGGTTGGCGGCGGCTGCGGGCTCGAGCATGGGCGCCTGTTAGCGCCGGGTGACACGGTCGAGCTGGAAATCGAAAAGATCGGCGTCCTTCGCAACCGAATTGTAAAACGAGGCGGGCCAGCAGGAGAAAAGTCGTGAGCAAATGGCAATTCACCAAAGGTCTGCATGACCTTGGACGTGGCGCGTATGCATACCTCCAGCCGTCAGGCACCTGGGGCTACAGCAACGCCGGGTCGATTACCGACGGAGATCAATCACTGTTGGTCGATACGCTTTTCGACGAACGGCTGACCGCCGAGATGTTTGGCGTGATGCAGGATGCGACCGGCTTTGGCGCCGATCGCATTGGCGTGGTGGTGAACACACATTCGAACGGCGATCACACCTTTGGCAACCGGCTTGCGAAAAATGCGGTGATTATCGCGTCGGAAGCGGCGGCGCACGAGATGCGCGAAGAAGGCAATCCGCAGATGCTCGCCGAGCTGATGAAAAACACGGCCGCGATGGGAGAGGTCGGAGCGTTTTTCAAGAAAATCTTTGGAGCGTTCGATTTCGCCGGGGTGACATTCAGGCTGCCTGACCGGACCTTTGCCGGAGAGGAAGTGCTCAACGTCGGTGACAAGCAGGTAAAGCTCATCCAGGTGGGGCCGGCGCACACAGCGGGCGACGTGATCGCCTTTGTCCCTGCGAATCGAGTCGTCTACACGGGCGATATTCTGTTCATAAACGGGACTCCGATCGCATGGGCGGGTCCGGTGAGCAACTGGATCAAAGCCTGTGATCGAATTCTGGGGCTGGAGGTGGACGTGGTTGTCCCCGGCCATGGCCCGATCACCGACAAGGCCGGCGTCAAGCGGATGCAGGATTATCTGGTCTATGTCGACCGTGAAGCACGCAAACGTCACGCCGCGGGGATGAATTCATGGGAGGCCGCGCAGAATATCGCTCTCGGTTCATTCGGTGACTGGGAAGATGCGGAGCGGCTTGCCGTTACGGTGGATACGATTTTTCGCGAGATAAATGACGATCGCTCACCGCGCAACATCATGGAGCTGTTCGGCCGAATGGCACAGTTGCAGCGCCGGTATGCGCGTGCGATCGGAAGCGCCAACTAGGCAACCGTTGTCTCTGTTGAAATTTCCATCTGAACCGGAGTTCGAACGGGTGCTAATTGATGCGGGCGGCACCAAGGCCGCCGTCGCATCGACAGTGGCTAGGGCTTGAGCGCGATATGGATCGCGTCTTCGCCGGGGACGTTTCCGGCAAGCATATTGATCGCGCGTTCCGCCTGCTCGAGCGGCAACGTGTGGGTGTGCATCTTTTCTAGCGGGTAGCGCCCCGACTCGATTATCCGAATCGCGGGAGCGTAGCCGCGAAAGTCGACTCCCAGAGCGCCTTGCACCCGGATCTCCTTGAAGATGATCTTGTCGCTCGCGAGTTCTTTGACCGGCTTGGTCTTTACTCCGGCCAGAATCACCGTGCCGCCGCGTTTCACCATGTCGATCGCCTGACCCACGGTGCTGGTTGAGTATGCGGCCACGTCCACAATCACGTCCGCGCCCTTGCCACCGGTGATTTCGCGCACCGCGTGCACCGGGTCCTGCTCGTCGACGTTGATGGTGTGGGTGGCGCCGAACTCGGATGCGAGCGCGAGCTTACGCTTGTCCCGCGCGAGTCCGGTCACAATGATCTTTCCGGCACCCGCCTCCTTGCAGGCAATCACGCTGGCGAGTCCGCGCTGCCCCGGTCCCAGGATCACTACCGTGTCACCGATATTGGTACCGGGCATCTGCACGGCCCAGCGGATTCCCGCGCCGAGCGGATTGAACATCACCGCCAGCTCCGCAGGTATTGATTTGGAGACCTTGTGCAGTACCGTGTGCGGGTCGAGGTACATGTACTGAGCATAGCCGCCCCACAGCGCTGGCTTCACATCAATCGGCGTGTACCCATATGCGGACATTCGGCCCTTGCCCGTGCAGAGCCGATACGCTCCCGATAAGCACTGCATGCAGTACCCGCACGGCAGAAGCACTTCGACCGCAACGCGGTCACCTTCGGCGACACCCCAGCGCTTCGCCGCGATCGCGCCAATCTTTTCGATGATGCCCAGCGGTTCGTGCCCGGGGATTACCGGTGACGAGATTGCGATGCCGCCTTCGTATTGCTCGTAGTCACTGCCGCAGATTCCGCAAACTTCGAGCTTCAGGAGAGCGTCGTCAGCGC
>NZ_DATEQZ010000031.1:0-4056 GCF_035272065.1 Binatus sp. (SeqCode) | reverse complement strand
GACTAAGGCGGGGTCTGTGAACGCGCGCGCTTCCTCGGGGTCGAGGTCCTGCTGGAGCTCGGTCGAGCCCTTGATGTCGGCGAGCAGGGCGGTGACCGCGTACAGTCGACTCTCCTCTCGGCGAATATCTCGCCAATCACGGCGGCAGGCGGCGATTGTCCGCTCAAGCTATTCAGCATCGCGCCAACTTCATCGCGTGGGAGGCCTTTGAGCCGTACGCTGGTCCCGAGCCGCCCCCGGAGTAATTCTTCCAGCGTCTTTGCCAGCTCGTGAGTAACATCGAGCGCGGCGTCGCGGTAGGTCAAGCCGCTGCGCCAGGTGATCGAGCAGCGACAAGGTCGAATCGTCGGCCCAGTGAAGATCTTCAAGGATCATGAGCGTCGGTTGTTCTAGCGGCGGCGGAAGCTCCGGCAGGATGTTCTTGAGTTTCGGCGACAGGCGCGCCAACTCCGGTCCCTGGTCGCCCAAGGCTGTGCGCAGCACGTCCGGGTTCGACGTGCGATCGATGAAGTTCTCGAGGATTTCCACAAACGGCAGGTAGGCGACGGCTTCGTCGTGCTCGGAGCAATGCCCGACCAACAGCGCCATTCGCTTTGCATCAGCCGCGGCTGCAATCTCATCCGCCAACCGCGTCTTACCGACGCCGGGCTCGCCGGAGATCACGAACAGGCGTCCGCGCCGTGAAGCTGCATGGTCGAGTCCGCTCAGCAACGAGGCCAGTTCGCGCTCGCGTCCCACCATCACAGCGGGCGGCCGAGATCGAAATCGCTCCGGTCTACTTAGGTTCGGTCCGCGAATCTCCGCGACGAATCGATAGCCCCGGGCCGGCACGGTCGCCACGAATCGCGGCGCCTCGGGATCGTCGCTCAAAGCCCGCCTGAGCTTTGGTACCGCGGTGTTGATGCTCGTCTCGCTATCGACGAAAACGCCCTTGCCCCAGACGCGCTCGATAATTTCCTCGCGCGTAACGAGCTGCCCGCGGCGCTCAACCAACAGGCATAGCAGCTCGAGCGGAATACGCTGGAGGGGAATGACCACACCGCCCCGGCGCAGCTCACAGGCGCCAGATAGAGTTTTGCGCAGGCACAGGTATGTGTTGCACGCGCGCGAGAGATAGAACTCGCGATACTGAAATGCTAGTCGTCTGCTAGTATTTTATGCTCAAAGTGTAACGATACAAAATGGATCGCGCGACCGAAGTCCGAGGAGCCTCGACTCGATTTTTGCCTCCTGCGGCGTGTCCTCGAATGGCGCTGCTTCGCCCAAATGAATTTTATCCAGCCTAAGGGGAGGTCGAGATGACTCAAGAGCCCTATATACTCATCACCGCCGACACCCACGGGGGCGGTAGCCACGCCCAGTACCGCGAATACCTCGATCCCCAGTGGCGCGAAGCATTTGACGAATGGCGTGGCGGATACAAGAACCCGTCCCAGGAGCACTATGGCTCCAAGAAGATGCGCAACTGGGATTGCAGCATCCGCAACACAGACCAAGATAACCAAGGGGTCGTCGGCGAAGTGGTGTTCCCCAACACCGTGCCGCCGTTCTATCGCAAGAGCATAGTCACGGCCCATCCGCCGAAGCCTGAGGACTACCAGCGGTGCCTGGCGGGCATCCGTGCCCACAATCGCTGGCTGAAAGATTTCTGCGCCGAGGACCCACTGCGCCGTGCCGGGATTGGACTGATCTTGCCGAACGACTTCGACGAGGCCATCAAGGATATCGAGTTCATCGCCAAGTCGGGGCTGCGCGGCGGCGTTCTCCTGCCGCTCATCCCGCCCGACGCCTACTGGCTGAAGCCGCTGTACCACCCGGCGTGGGACCGGGTGTTTGCTGCGATCCAGGACCATGGCCTCGTCATCAATCAACATACGGGCCAGGGACTGCCGGACTACGGCGAAGGCGTGGTGGCCGAATCGATCTGGATCCAGGACGTGGCCTCCTACTACGGTCAAGCTGGCTACCGGCACCTCCTGATGGCCGGCGTATATGAGAAGTTCCCGAAGCTCAAGCACATCCTGACCGAGTCCGGCTGCTACTGGGTTCCGGCAATACTCAAGCAGCTCGACCGTGCTTATTACGCCATCAAGTCAGGCGCCTTGGGCGAGATGAACTACGCAGGAATGGAACTGCCGCTGAAAGAGCCACCCAGCGAATATGCGAAGCGTCACTGCTACTACGGCGCGAGCTTCCCCAGCAAAGCCGATCTCGCCGGCATCGATGAGATCGGTGAGGATCATGTCCTGTGGGGCAACGACTATCCTCACTATGAGGGCACCTTCCCTTACAACCTCCAATCCTTGCGGCTGACGTTCGGCGACATGCCAGACTCGCGCCGGCGAAAAGTGCTGGGGCTGAACGATGCGGCGCTCTACAACTTCGACCTGGAGAAGTTGAAGCCTCGGGCGGCAAAATTTGGCCCGACACCGGCGCAAGTGGAAACGCCGCTGCCGCGCGAGGAAATTCCCCGTGACGGCGCTTGCTATCTCTTCCGGGACGCCCTTGGGGAGGCATCCTAAGCCATGGGGATGCCCACCGACATCGCGATAATCGATACGATGATCGGCTTTCCGGCCGAGGACTTCAAAGCGTACGACTTTATCCGCGCACAGCTCAAAGACCCTTCGGCGAAGTTCGATTTCCCGGTCGAGTACATGTTCAAGAACGTGCCGAAGGAGTTGTACGGATCATCAAAGGATCCGATTGCGGTGACCCTGCACGAGATGGATCGGTTCGGCATTGCGATGGGCCTCATCGGCGCCGTCGGCGAAGTCTCAACCAAGGCGCTGAAGGACCATCCTGACAGGTTCATCCCCACGGGTAGCGTGGACCCGAACCGCGGCATGGACGGCATCCGCGACATGGTGCGGCAGTACGAAAAGTATGGTGTGCGCGCGTTCGGCGCGTTCAACGCGGGCTACAATCCGCAAGTCGGTATCTCCGACGCGTTGATGTACCCAATTTACGCCAAGTGCGTTGAACTGGGCGTGCCGATCTTTGCTTGCGCCGGCGTCCCGGGGCCGAGGTTCCCCATGTGGCCACAGGAAGTGCGCCTGATCGATCAGGTGATGTACGACTTCCCCGAACTCGTCTTCGTGACCCGTCACGGCTGCGAGCCTTGGGAAGACCTGGCCGTCAAGCTGATGCTGAAATGGCCCAACCTTTACTATTCGACTTCCGCCTTCGCGCCCAAGCACTACCCCGAAGCCATCATTCGCTATGCGAATACACGCGGCGCGGACCGGGTCATCTATGCCGGCTACTTCCCCATGGGTCTGTCGCTCGAGCGGATTATGACCGACATGAGGTCGGTACCCTTCAATGACAATGTCTGGCCGAAGTTCCTGTGCGGCAACGCCCGCAAGGTACTGAAGCTGGACTCCTGAACGGAACGAGCCTGCCGTCTAAGAAATATTTTGACGGAGTTGCTTTTCTGCTTCCGAAGCTCAGCGTTGAATGGTGACGTTCGCTCGAATCATCCGGGTTGCATGTCCGAGCTTGTGCTTCGTCAAAACCTGATCCTGTCACTTGTCGCTACCGAAAACCTAATCCGAGGTGACGGGCGGGTCGGGCTGTGATAATGGAACGCCGATGGTCGAGTTCCTGACCAAGCTCCTGCTCGTCGCGCGATGCCGCTTGAAGTCACGGGCGAGACTCGAGGTCGAAAACATCGTCCTGCGACAGAAACTGATCGTCCTGAGCCGCAAATCCCGGTCTCGGGGGCACATTGAGCGACTTATCGGACCGATACGGCACGAATCACTCGACCACCTCGCCGTGTTCGGCGAAGCGCATTTGCGCGACGTCCTGAAGACCTACGCTTCCTATTACAACAAAGTCCGACCCCATCTCTCGTTGGACAAAGATGCTCCGGATTTTCGGCCGACGCAAAAGATCGGCCGCATCGCAACGGGGGGCCAACGACGTCTGCGGCACCGGCTCGATCAACGCAATCAACGCCTGCATCGAGGCGGCCGGCAAGGATCTGCCCGACCCAACCGAGGCATTGATTCGCCAGATTTGCGAATGCATCGAAAATGCGGGCGTCAGCGC
>NZ_DATEQZ010000030.1:0-12196 GCF_035272065.1 Binatus sp. (SeqCode) | reverse complement strand
GTGTCGCTCTTGAAGAGTTTTGAGCCGGCGCGAATCAGGTACTCGTTGTTCGCGAGCGGGCGGACCAGCGTCGATTGGCTTATCACGTATAGATGTCCGACGGTCGGGCGCAGGAATCCGGGGTAGAGCGGATTCACGCCGAGCCAGTACGGCATGATGATGCGGCGGCCGGGCTTCCAGTCGGTGAGGCTGACGTGCGCCTCGTGATCATTGTTGGCGAGGATGAAATCGCGGCTGGCGAAATCGCGCATGATGTCGCGGCTCAACTGATCCTCTGGCGGCGTGGTGATTTCGCCGGTCGGTCCGAAGTCGAGCGCCTTGTCGGGAGTGCATCCGCCGACAACCGAGATGAGCGTTAGCGCGATTGCGACGATGATCGCTTTGCGGCGAATCATGTTCGGTATCTCGCGTACTCTGCCGGGATATGGCCGCCGAGCGTCCACTTCATCGGCAGCGATACCTCGCGCAGCACCGGGATTTGCACGGGCTTGCCGTCGGCACGCTTAAATTCGCGCTTGCCAATGTATTGCACGATGGTCGGCAGAATCTTTCCGGGTGTCATGTATTGCGTGCGCGTCGTGACGAACACCGTCTCCTGTTTCACCAGCGAGCTGCCCGCTTCGATCATCCATTCGCCGCCCCCAAGCGTGTCCAGCGGCTTTTCGAGCGTCGCCTCGCTGATGACGTAGAAGTCGCCCTCCTTCGGCGCCATCACTCCCGGCACGAGGATGTTGACGCCGAACCAGAACGGCAGCTTGAGGAACTTGTCCTTGCGCCAATCGAGCGGGCGCACTTCGGCGATTTGATTGTTGTCACCGAGGACGAAAGTGCGGCCGCGAAAGTTGAGCTCGACATCCTCGGCGCTGGCATAGATGCTCGGCGGCGCAACGACCGGCGGCGACTTTGCGCATCCCGCAAAAGTGGCGAGCACCAATGCGAACGCGGCGACGGTTCGCGCGAATTTATCGGGCGCTTGCGTAATGCGAGGCAATTTCGCGGCCGACCAGTTCGATTTGCTTCGGCCACGCGTCGGGTTCCGCGATTGGCCACAGTACAAACTTGTCGAGACCCTTCGCAACGTATTCGCCGAGGCGCGCGATCACGTCGTTGGGAGAGCCGTACGCGGTGCGCTCGAGGTAGGCCTCCGCGCCGCGGCCCATCGCGGACAGCATCGGGCGCATTTCCTCGAGTGCGCGCTCGCGTGACGACGAGATGCGGCAGAGCAGGATGAGTCCCGATTCGATGTGCGCGTTGGCGCGCCCGTAGCCGGCCGCATAGTCGCGAATCTTCGCCATGCTCGCGCCGAATTCGCCGGGAGTCTGGAACGACGCGAAGAAACCGTCGGCCAGGCGCGCCGCGCGTTTCAGCGCCGCATCGGAGCGGCCGCCGACCCAGATATCCATCGTGCCGAAATCGTTGTTAGTGCGCGCGGCCGGACGCGGCTCGATGGTGACGCTGTCGAAGTTGAAGAAGCGTCCGTGATAGCTGGCGACGCGCTCGCGCCAGACCGTGCGCAGCACCTCGATCCCTTCGTCGAGGCGCTTGCCGCGTCCCTCGAGTGGAATTCCGCACGCGGCGTAGTCAGCCAGATTCGCGCCGGTGCCGACCGCCATCACCATCCGGCCGTTCGACAGGTAGTCGAGCGACGCGAACGACTTCGCAACCATCAGGGGGTGGCGCAGGTTGAGCAGCAGCACGCTCGGCCCGAGTTTCATGCGCGAGGTCCGGGAGGCCAGCAACGATAGCGTTGCGACGACGTCGAGTTCGGGCGAAGGTGCGAGCAGATGATCGGAGAGCCAGAAGGAATCGAGGCCCCAATCCTCGGCGTGCTCGGCGACCCGCGCAATCGTTTCCGCCGGGGGCATCCCGAGCCGCCAAAGTCCGAATCCGACACCGATTTTTACCTGTTTCATCGCCGTAACACCCTCGTTTGCGCGCTTGCGAAGATGATAATAGCATAGGCCGCCTCGATGAATCAGAATCCTACGGCAAGAAACGGTGCACCGGTGACCGTGACTCTGATGGGCACCGCAGATGCGTTCTCGAGTTTTGGCCGTTCACAATCAGGCTATCTGATCGACGCGCCGGGCGGCCGGATCCTGCTGGAAGCCGGGCCCGGCCTAATGCAGGCGCTCAAGGGCAGCGGCGTCTCGACCGACAGCTTCGATTTGCTGCTGATCAGCCATCTGCACGGTGATCATTTCGGCGGCCTGCCGTTTCTGATCCTCGACTACATGTGGGAGACGCGCCGCAAAAAGCTGCTGACCATCGCGGGCCCGGCCAAGCTCGAAGAGCGGACCTGGATCCTGATGCGCACGATGTTCCCGCATTTCGAGCTCGACAAAGTTCAGCACAAGCTGAAGTTCGTGGTGCTCGATCCCGGCAGCTCGACGCGGCTGGGCAGGTTCAAGGTGAGTGCGATTCGCAGTCCGCACACCAAGCCGGAGATTTCGCTGTCGCTCAGGATCGACGGCGGCGGGAAGTCGATCGTGTTTTCGGGCGACAGCGGATGGAACGATGAGCTGGTGAAGTTCAGCGACGGCGCCGATCTGTTCCTGTGCGAATGCACCTACTACGAGAGCGTGCACTTGAAGTTTCATCTCAACTACCCGCTGCTGGCGGCCAACCGCGACAAGTTCAACGTCCGGCGGATGGTGCTGACGCATCTCGGTCGCGAAGTGCTGAGCCGCGAGGATGAGATCGCGCTTGAAATGGGCTATGACGGCATGAAGATCAAGATCTAGCCCACGCACCGTCGCTAAATAAGGATACTTACATGGGCATAGTACAGGGCAAGCGGGCGCTGATCGTCGGCGTCGCGAACGACAAAAGTCTGGCGTGGTCGATAGCACAGACTCTGGCCGCTGAAGGCGCCGAGATCGCGATGACCTATCAGGGCGAGATCCTGGAGAAGCGTGTGCGTCCGCTGGCGGCGCAAATCGAGGCGGACGTGATCGGCGAGCTCGACGTCAACGACGATGCGCAAATCGCGTCGGTGTTCGTGGCGCTCAAGAAAAAATGGAACGGCCTCGACCTGCTCGTGCATGCGGTCGCATTTGCGGAGCGCGAGGATCTGCGCGATCGATTTCTGACGGTGACCCGCGAGAATTTCAAGAAATCGCTCGAGATCAGCGCCTACTCGCTGGTCGCACTCGCGCGCGCGGCGGAACCCCTGATGGAGGCGAGCGGCGGCGGCTCGATCCTCACGCTCAGCTACCTCGGCGCGGTGCGTGCGATTCCCAATTACAACATGATGGGTGTGGCGAAGGCGGCTCTGGAAGCCTGCGTGCGCTATTTGGCGGTGGACTTGGGCGCGAAGAATATTCGCGTAAACGCGCTCAGCGCCGGGCCCGCGCGCACGCTGTCGTCGTCTGCCATTCGCGACTTTCATTCGATGCAGCACGAGGTCGAGGCGCGCTCGCCGCTGCGGCGTGCGATGAAAACCGAGGAAGTCGGCAAGATGGCGGCCGCCGTGCTAAGCGATTTTTCGAGCGGCGTCACCGGCCAGACGCTGTACGTGGACGTGGGCTACAATATAGTCGGCGTCTAGCTGCAAGGAGTATCGCGATGGCTATAGTCACAGTGCCGCAGCTATCGGACAACTACGCGTACCTGGTAATCGACGATGGCAGCAAGGAATGCGGGGTAGTCGATTGCGCGGAGGCCGACAAGGTGATCTCGGCGGCGAAATCGCATGGCGCGAAAATCGTCGCGGTGCTGACCACGCACTGGCACGGCGATCATTCAGGCGGCAACAACGACATCGCTTCGAAGGTCGCGGGAATAAAAATTTACGGCGCGAGTGCGGAAGGCGGGAAGATCCCCGCTCTGACGAATCCGGTGGCGGACGGCGACAAAGTCCGAATCGGCGCGCTCGAGGGCCGGGTGATCGGAATCCCGGCGCATACCAACGGGCACGTCGCGTATTATTTTCCAACCTTCGGCGCGGTGTTCACTGGCGACACGATGTTTGTCGGCGGATGCGGCCGGGTGTTCGAGGGCAAGGCGTCAACGATGGTCGCGTCGCTGAAAAAACTCGCGGCGCTGCCCGACTCGACGCAGGTCTATTGCGGTCACGAGTACACGGAAAAAAATCTGCGCTTTGCGCTGACACTGGAGCCGGGGAACGCCGCGCTGAAGAAGAAGCACGAGTGGAGCATGAAGACCCGCGCGGAGAACAAGTTCACGGTGCCGTCAACGATCGGCGAGGAGAAGCGGACCAATCCGTTTCTGCGCACCGACAGCCCGGAGCTGCGCGCGAATTTGAAACAGCGCGACCCGTCGATGGCCGATGATCCGATCGCGATTTTCGCCAAGACCCGCGAACTCAAGGATCACTTCTAGCGGGCGCCCCGTCACGCGCTGCTAGAAGGGTTTGATCACCGTCAGCACCAGGATTGCGATCAACAGCGCGCTCACCATCCCGTGGATGACGCGAAACTCGCGGCTCGATGACTGGCTCGGATTGTTCTCCAGGAACTTGATCCGGCGATAAAAGCGCACGTGGTAAAAAAGCAGGATCGCGACCAGCAGCAGCTTCGCGAGGAGCCATCCGTGCTGCAGCACCGACGGATCTGTGAGGATCAGCAGAAGCCCAAGGAGGATGCTGATCGCGGCTCCAAGGTTAACTGTGGACTCAAACAAACCGCGCGCCGCGCCGAGAAAGCGTTCCTTGGGCAGTCCGACTTCTTCGGGTACGCGCGCGAGCAGGCTGGTGATCATCAAAAGTCCGCCCATCCAGAAGATCACGCCGAAGATGTGAAGAGCGAGTATGAAGCCGCGAAGAAAGTCCATCCTTGTTCCCCCAGATGAGTCAGATTGCGTGCATGTCGATGCCCCCGGTGGGCTTGTCTGACTGGTTCGATACTTGGCATTGATTGGTGTGCGCCGGTTGAAGAGAATCTTACGCCAGCCGCGCAGTCAAGCGAATCGAGCGGAATCAACACGAGGGCGCACAGATGGCGACTTCCTACCAGGGAGAACTCAAGCGCAAAAAAATCGGTGCGGATGATGCGGCGGCCCGAGTCAAATCCGGCGATTGGGTCGAGTACGGATTTGGCCTCGGGCAGCCGGATCTGTTCGATCGCGCGCTGGCCGCGCGGGTGCGCACGCTCGAGCGCGTAAAGATCCGCGGATGCCTCGCGATGCGTCCGCGCGCGGCGGCCGAGGCGGATCCCGACGAACATCATCTCACTTACCTGTCGTGGTATTTCTCGGGGCTGGAAAGAAAGATGCACGATCGCGGTCTGGCGCATCATATTCCGATGAACTTCGGCGAGGCGCCCGACAACTATCGCCGCTTCATCGACGTGGATGTCGCGGTGTTGAAGACGGCGCCGATGGACGTGCACGGCTATTTCAACTTCGGCCCATCGGTGACCTATCACAAGGCGATCACCGAAAAGGCGAAGACCGTGATCGTCGAGACCGACGCGAGCGTGCCGTACGTTTTCGGAATCGAGAACGCGGTGCATATACATGACGTCGAGTTCGTGCTCGTCGCGGGAGCATCCGGGATGCCGGAGCTGAAGAATCCCGCGGCGAACGCCGTCGATCAGAAAGTCGCGGAGCTGATCGCGCCGGAAATTCCCAGCGGTGCGTGCGTGCAGATCGGGATCGGCGCGATGCCCAACGCGGTCTGCGAGCTGCTCGCGGCCGCGCCGATCAAGGACCTCGGCATCCACACCGAAATGTTCGTCGATTCGCTGGTGTCGCTTTTCGAGGCCGGGAAAGTAACCGGTGCGCACAAAGCGACGAATCGCTACCAGATGACGTACACCTTCGCGGCGGGTTCGAAGCGGATGTACGACTTTCTCGATCGCAACACCGCGTGCTTCGCGGGACCGGTCGACTACACCAACCTGCCTCATCACATTATGCAGAACGATCGCGTCATCTCGATCTGCAACGCTGCGCAAATCGATCTCACCGGACAGGCGTGCTCCGAGTCCGCCGGCGTGCGGCAAATAAGCGGCACCGGTGGACAACTGCAATTCGTGCGCGGTGCGTACGCCTCGCGCGACGGCAAGTCGTTTCTATGCCTCGCCTCGACCTTCGAGCGCGATGCGCGGCGCGCGAGCAGAATCGTCGCGCGAATCGACGACTGCAATATCGTGACGACGCCGCGCACCGACGTGATGTACGTCGTGACTGAGTACGGAATGGTTAACCTTAAAGGCAAATCAGTGCCGGAGCGGGCACGGGCGCTGATTTCGATCGCGCATCCTGATTTCCGCGAGGAGCTGGAACGTCAGGCTCGCGAGTACAGACTGATCTCTCGTGCAATTTTCTAACGTGCCGGTTTGTCGCTGTTGTGGTCGGCGTCGTTGTCGCCGCCGAACTTGTACACGAGTTCGTCGGGGCGCGCGTAGCCAAGCTCGCGGCGAATCAAGCGTTCGATATAGCGGTCATCTGAACGAAGTTTCTGAATGTTCGTTCTGAACGTAGCGTTATCCCCTGCCAGTTGATTACGGCGGGCCTCGAGCGCGGCGCGATGGCTCTGGAGGGCAACGAGGTCTCGCGGCCCCAGGCTGCCAAGGAGGGCACTTAAGACAAGCATCACGAGCACCCCGCCAAAGATTAGGCTGAGCCACTCGCGGCGGAGCACGAAGCTTAAACGCGTCATCCGCGCAATCGTAATTCAAGCATCGGGCTGAGTTCAAGAGATCTAATTTTGAACGTCATTATAAAGACCCGAAAGAGACCGGTTCGGTTGCACTCTTCCGACTTTAAAATTTCTTTATAAATCATGCCGTGGCCCTTGATTTGAGAATAACATGTTTCTATAATCGGCCCGACTCGATGAGGGATGAACCCTCATCTATAAGAAAGGGTGCTTGTCCAGCAGCAGCCTAGGAAGAGGAGGTACCTATGCCAGGAATGAAGAAACGGGCCAAAAAGGCCACCAAGTCCAAACCGATGCGGAAGAGCAAAATGGCAAAAAAGAAGCCTGCCAAAAAGACCAAAAAGAAGTAACCACTTAACGAGTTTACCTTCGGGCTAATACCCCGAAGGCTGGCTAAGGCTGCCAGGATTTGCTGCTGGAATAAGCCGAGGCCGAAAGACCTCGCAACACGGGAGAGCCCCCTTGAAAGAGGGGGCTCTTTCCTTATGTGCGCTTGCTTGCGGGCGCGCGCGTTCAACATGATAGGGTTCGATCGCCGCGAAGTCTCGCGCGAACCTTATGTCCGAGTCCAGTAAGAATTTTGACACGATAATTGTTGGCGCGCGTGTCGCCGGCAGCGCGGCCGCAATCTTGCTCGCGCGCGACGGACGCCGCGTCTTGCTCGTCGATAAGGACAGTTTCCCGTCGGACCGGCTTTCGACACACATCGTGCTGGGCGGCGGTGCGAAAGTGCTCGAGCGAATGGGCGTGCTCGAGATGCTTGAGCGCGCAGGCGGCGTCCGCTTCTCGAAGATGCACTCGATCGGTCCGGACTTCGACTACAGCGGCGAGCTGGTGCGCGAGGGCGCGGATGATCGCGGACTGTGTCTCGGGCGCGTGTTGATGGACGCCGCAATGATCGATGCGGCGCGGAGTTTCGACAGTGTCACGTTTCGCGAGCGCTTCAGAGTTACCGATCTGCTGATCGAAGATGGCGCCGTGCTTGGAATCCGCGGCGAGGATGCGTCGGGCGTGTACGAGTTTCGCGCGCCGCTGACAATCGGCGCTGACGGCCTGCGCAGCTCGGTTGCGCAGATCGCGTCGGAGCGTATCGACGCGTTCAAACGCGTCGACGTGCCATGCGCGCGCGCATACTACTACGCGTACTTCGAAGGCGTCGCGCGGAAAAACCTCGGCGACGAAGTGGTCACGGAATTCGAATCCGCACCCGGCGCGGGCAACCTGGTTTGTCGATGCGAGAACGGACTCACCGTCGCCGCGACCGCGTTCGACGCCGCCGAGATGCAAACTTTCCGCACCGGCCTCGCATCCAATCTGCGCCGCTACCTGAACCGCTCGGTCGCGGTTGGCAAGATGCTCGAAGGCGCGACGATGGTGGGCAAAGTGTTTTCTTCGGGCCTGCTCAACAACACGTATTGCGATCCGGTCACTGACGGCGCTCTTCTCCTCGGCGATGCGGGCCTGCACGTCGATCCGCTGTTCGGCCAGGGACATTCGATGGCGCTGATGAGCGCGTGGATCGTCGGCGATCTTGCGCACGAGTGGTACTCCTCCGGCCGCGGCAATTCGATTCCAGTGGCGAGGCTCGCTGAATTCACGACTCGCCGCGACGCGGAGCTGATGCCCTACTACAGGGCGAGCGTTCGCGCCTCGCAGGAACTCGGCCTCGACCAGGGCAGCCGCTTCGCGCATCGCGCGGCCAGCCGCGAGCAATGGGCGGCGGACGAGATGATCAGGTTCGCGCAGATGCTGACGCCGCGCGCGGCGTTTCCGTCGTTCCGATTCGCGCGCCTGATGGCTACGGCGTCGCGCGCCGCGTAATCCGGCGGACCAGTGGACGACGTCGAACTCGGCCGCATCCGCGCACAACGCGAGCTGCCCGAGCCGGTCAAGTTCGCGTGGCCGATCATGCTGATCCCCGAACTGTTCACGACGCCGCGGCATCTTGCGCTCGTGCTCGGCTACCTCGCGTCGATCGGATGGGAAGTATTCGTGCCGAATCTGCGCGCCGCATTCGGCAAAGGATCGACGCCTGCGCTGGAGAAGCTTCGCTTCAACGATCTCGCCGCGCTGGCGGGCGAGGCGCTCGACGGAATTGGCCGCGACGCGGTAGTGCTCGGTCACGGCGTCGGCGGATTGGTCGCGCTCAAATTGAGCGAGCATCGCCGGGTGAAGGCCGCTGTCGCGTACGCGCCGCTGGTGCCGGGATTCAGCACTCCGCTGGTCGGCGGAGTCGCGAATCGGCTCGCGACGATGCTCGGCAGATCGATTAAGCCGCCGCGCGGCAGAGTACTGTTCGAGTTGATCGCGGATTCCGATCCGTTCACTCGAGACGGCCTCATAAATGCGATGGTGCCTGATTCGGGCGCGCTGGCGACCGACGTAAGTACTGGCGCAATCGACTTTGCAGCAGCGGACAAAGCCGCGCCGCGTCTCGTCGTCGCGGGCGACTCGGACATCTTTGCTCCGCTGCAAGAGACGACAAAATTTGCGGAGTCGATCGGCGCGAAGCTGGCGAAGATTCCCGGCCGTGGGCATTGGCTGATTGGCGGGCGGGCGCTCGAACGTGCGATCAATGAGACGCAGCGATTCCTCGTGCGCGCGCTCGGCCAGGATTTGCTGCTGCTCTATCCCGAAGAATGGAAAAACGAGCCGCGCGAGTGAGAGAGTAAGACTCGAAGGCAGGTGAAAGCGATGGCAAATGAAACTGCGCAAAAGAATTTGATCGTCGAAGAAGAAGGCGGGCTGGTCACGCTCACGATGAACCGGCCCGAGAAGCGCAACGCGCTCTCGACCGCGATGATGACGGAGCTGAACGACGCGCTTGTCGCGATCGGCAAACGCAGCGATGCGCGCGCGGTAATAATCGCGGGCAACGGCCCGGCGTTCTCGGCCGGTCACGACCTCGGCGAGCTGAAGGGGCGCGACCTCGCATTCTACCGCTATGAGTTCGACCTGTGCGCGCAGTTGATGCTGACGATTCAAGCGATTCCGCAGCCGGTGATTGCGCGCGTGCATGCGATCGCGACGGCAGCGGGATGCCAGCTTGCGGCGACCTGCGATCTGGTAGTCGCGGGCGAGAGCGCGAGCTTCGCGACGCCGGGCGTGAGGATCGGTCTGTTCTGCTCGACGCCGATGGTGGCGCTGACGCGCGCCGTTGGCCGAAAGCATGCGATGGAAATGCTGCTGACGGGCCAGCCGGTCAAAGCCCGCACCGCAGCCGAGTGGGGACTCGCGAACAGAGTGGTCCCCGACGCGGAGCTGGTCGCAGAGACGCGCAAGCTCGCGATGCAGATAGTAGAGGCAAGCCCGCTAATCATCGGAATCGGCAAGCGCGCGTTCTACGAGCAGATAGATCTGGATAGGGCGAAGGCCTACGAGTACACAAAGGAAGTAATGAGCCAAAACGCGATGGCGATAGACGCGCAGGAAGGAATCGGCGCGTTTCTGGAGAAGCGGAAGCCAGTTTGGTGCGGTAAGTGAGGGGCGGAATAGGCAATTCATACCATCTGTAGTGGTTCAGAGATGGAGATACCACCAAGGGTAGCTTCGTTCCGTCAAAAGTGTGTTTTCGGACCGATGTAGCGACCTGTCGGTCGGTAGGTCGCGCCGAGAGGATAGTCGATGTGATCATGAGAGTGTCCGTAGCGGATCGTAACAGGTAAGGGGCGGCGCGGGCAGGCTGAACAGTTCATCCCTGAACTCGCGGCTAGATTTTGAAGTGATTGCGATGGACGCGCAGGAAGGAGTTGGCGCCTTACTGGAAAAGCGCAAACAGTCTGGCAGGCAAGTGAAGCGCGCCGATTGAGTTCCGGAAGTGCCTGAGAAGTTACGCCTTAAGCCGAAGAGTAAAGCTGCTGGGATGTCCGGGGTTGTGAGTTACGTACTCGACCGGACCAAGATAGCGAAATCCCGAATCTGCGTATTGCTTGGGCTCTTCTCGATAGAAAAGAAGCAGCTCCAAATCGCGGGATTTGTGTTCAACTATCATGAGATCGCTTTTGCCTGATGTCTGCCCCTGCCAGTGCAGTGTCTTGCCAGCTAAGTAGTCGACGTACTTGGGCTGATTCGGTGCTTTTTTGCGCGTGACGAAGAGCCATATCGAGGAATAGTTCTTTGGTCTGAAAACTCCAGTGTTCAGGGTCGCGTCCGAGGTAGGGAAAATCTCTCGGAGCGATTTTCGGGAATAAATTTCGCCAACTTTTAGCTTCTCCGACGCGGACTTCAGATTCATCAATCCTTCCCTTGCGACGTACTAGGGTTCTTCTTCACCGTCTTCGATTCGGCGGTAGCATTGGCAACAGATGACGCCTTCTCCCTTTCGAGTTTCCAGGTATGCATCGTCGAAAAGCAAGGCCACCAGATCTTCGCATTCGTCGCAGCGTTTCGCCTCGGCCCATCCCGCGATGGTGCTGACGGCGTCGTCGACGCTTGTGATGACGTATCGAAGATCGTCGTGGTCGTAGTTCGTTGCTTCCACCTCGATGGCAACCGAGCCTTGAGCGATACTCCCAGCACCTCTCCTCTGAGGTGTCGAGCGCGCGGCGCGGAGTGCGAGTTCGATTGCTTGGGCGAGAGCCTCCAGCATTCGGCCGGAGCCTTCGATTGTAAATTTCCTTGGAGCGTTATCTGATGAGCTCATCAACTTCCTCCGCGTTGAATTGTCTGATTGCGCGAGTCTCAAACCTGGCCTGGATGCGTGAGAATTGGAAGTGCGGCGGGCGCATCTCGGGCATTTCGGAATGTTGACCCTCACCCGCGCTGGAGGCGCGGACTCTCCCTGACAGAGAGAGGAAATTGGCAAAGGACCGCTGCGCGATTTCAGAACCGGAACCGGCGACGCTTACGCGCCGCTGTCCGAGATCCTTCCATCCGCTCGCGTTGCTCGCTTCGTCAGGATGACACAAAAAAGGCGCGTCAGCGTATGTTGCTCCTCGGTCGGACTCGTTCAGACAGAAGCGGAATCTTGAATCGCGCGCGACCACCCTCGCCGCCCGCGCCTTCGGCGGGGCCTCTCCGCAACTAAGCGGCCGAGGCGGATAGTAGGTGGCGCGGAACGCGACATCCTAACCTGACGGAATGAATTCCATCCTACCTCCTCTCCCTTGCAGGGAGAGGGGAAGATACAGGAGAAGGACGAGGGCTCCGGGATTCTTCGCCGCGGCGGCTCTGAATGACAGGATGAGTTGCGCAGGAGGACCGTATTGATCGGGGGCTTGGGGTTTGTTAATTTTGGACATGGCGCATCTGATTAAACGGACTGCGTACAAAAACTGAAGGCCGACTTGAGCCCGCGGAAAACCGCGGGCTCTTTTTTTACCCAAGGAGGGTCATTTTTATGGCGCATCAGGAACTCCGCGAAGCACTTACCTTCGACGACGTTCTTCTGCTGCCGCAATCTTCCGATTTGTTGCCGGCGAATTGCGACGTCTCGACTGCGCTCACGCCCAAGATCCGCCTGCGTATCCCGCTCGTGTCGAGCCCGATGGATACCGTCACCGAATCGCGCACCGCGATCGCGATCGCGCAGATGGGCGGCATTGGATTTATCCATCGTAATCTTTCGATCGA
>NZ_DATEQZ010000029.1:0-42887 GCF_035272065.1 Binatus sp. (SeqCode) | reverse complement strand
CGGATCATCGGCCCCGAGTTCATCGATAGTGAACCACGGACGCGCGGGATTTCAGGTCGGCGTTCAGCGGTAACTCACCATTTCAAGCAGATTGCCGTCGGGATCGAGGAAGTAGATGCAGTCGTGATCGCCCCAATCGATCGGCTCGGCGCTTTCGACTCCGGCCGCCGCGAGGCGCTCGCGAGCATCGGCAAAGTCGCCCGCCACCACCTTGAACGCATGATGACCGCGGCCGAGCGGGTGCGCGATGATCGATTGGCGCGCGGCATCGTCGAGCGGCGGCCTGGACACCTCGAACAGGGCTAGGTTTTGGCCGCCGCAATCGAGCAAAACCTGATCGCCGAATCGATTGACTATCTGCAGGCCGAGGACGCCGGTATAAAAGCGCTCCGCGCGCGCGAGGTCCGCCACTTCGATACCGAAATGATCCAGCCGCTCGAGTTTCATTGCGGGTAACGGATCAGATTATCCACGGGAGCCGATGATTAGGAAGATGCGGCCACCGTGTGACCCTCGACCTCGAGCAGCTTCGACGCGACCACGCGCTCCTTCTCGCGGCGGATGAAGGCAGGATCGAACGTCACGATCAATACGGGCAAAATGGTCATCGCCCCAAGCATCGAAACGAACATCCAGACCGCCAGCAGCAGGCCCATCTCGGCGTCGAAGCGGATGCTCGACCAGTACCAGAACAGAACCGACGCGACCAGCGTCAGCGCGGTGAAGGCGACGGCCTTTCCTGACGTGACAAGGGCAGCATAGGTACTTTCCTTGAGGTCGTAACCCTCTGCAAGTTCCTCGATGATGCGACTTACTATGTAAATGGAATAGTCAATTCCGAATCCGACGCCGACAGTGACTACCGGCAGAGTATTGATGTTGATACCTATATCATGGGCGCCCATGTAGGCATTGATCGCGGCATTGGCTAACGCAAGCGGGAATAACAAATATATTCCCGCCATGAACGAGCGATAGGTCGCCAGTAGTATTATGTAGATAGTGGCGAACGCGAGCACGTTGAGCAGAAGATCATTGTTGATGATTTCCTGGTTGGCGGCGGCGAGTTCACCGATGATTCCCGCGGCGAGAGAAAACGTCACACCAGGCACTTGATGCTGCGGTTCGGCGAAGAATCGCTGCGTGCGCAGCACGACTCGCTGGACGTTTTCACCCTCGCGATCCTTCGTGTACACCGTCATCTGGGTGGCGTCTCTCCGCGGCGTGATGATATACGCGGTCGAGAGCGGCGACGCGCCCGCCAGCAATCCGCCGAGCAGCTGACCGGTGCCGCGCGCTGTGGTCGGCAGCACGTTCCACTTGGGCTGGAATTCTCTTAGCGCGGAGCCGCCGTTAGACAGCAGATCGGCGACCGAAAACGTGCGCCCCACCGCCGGATCGCGCTCCATGTAGCGTTCGTACTCATCCATGACGTGGTACAGCTTGGGGTCGTTCAGCGAATCGCGCTTGGCGAGCTCTGCGACGACGACGAACTGCTCGATCGCGCCGAACTCCTCCTGGATCGAGGCCATCGAGCGGTTGTACGGCGAGTTGGGCCACAGGATCGGCGATTCAGACGATGGGTCGCCGACCTTGAGGCCGCTCCAGAAAAACGCGCACATCGCGATCACCGCGATCGTGACGGCGAACGTCGCGATGCGGCCCGCTCTTTCCAGCATCGGCCTGGCGATCGACTCCAGCATTCGTTTGAAGAAGCCGTGCTCGCGCTTCTCGATCACGTCGATGTGCGGCGGGTCGAGGTAGTAGTACACGATCGGATTGAGTATCAGCTCGCTTACGATGATCGCGGCGATCCAGAAGCTCGCGGTGATGGCGAGCTTTTGCAGGAACAGAACCGGCACGAGCAGGATAACCAGCACGCCAAACGCGTCGGCCAGGATTCCCGACAGCGACGGAACGAACAGCTCTGCGAAGGACGACAGGATGGCCTTTTCCTTGTCGCGCAGGCGGTAGAACTCCTCGTAGTACCGGTCGTGCATCTGCACCGAATGGCTGACCGCACGCGCGGTTATCAGGAACGGGATGACGAGCACGAGGGGGTCGAGCCCGAAGCCGAGCAGACGGATGAAGCCGAGCCCCCAGATGGCGCAAATGACGCCCGAGATCGTCGGCCGCAGCGCACCGCGCCAGTCGTGGAAATAAAGATAGAGCAGGATCCACACGGCGAGCACCGTGGCGACGAAAATCCAGAGAAATTCCGGCGTGTAGTGATACACCCATCCGTATAGAATCGGCTGCCCGCCGTAGTAGATATGCACCGTCTCGTCGCGCTCGGGTTGCACGACGATGCGCCGAATCTCGTCGAAGATGCGCGTGTAGTCGAGCCGCGATTCCAGGAAGCTGCCCTCGATCACCGCCGCCCGGTCATCGAGCGAGACGAAGCGGCCGAAGATCACGCCGGGATTTTTGTGGACGTTGCTCTCGAGTTCAGCCAGGTCGCCCGCGGTCCTGGGAATTTCGCCGTTGGGCAGGACCGGGGTGTTGAGAATCACGCCGCCGGCCAGCGGGCGGAAATAGCTCGAGGTCGCGATCGATCGCACCGAGCCGTGCTGGATCCCGTAAACGAGATCCATGTTGTTCGTCATGTGGACGATCTTCTCGATGATCTTGGCGTTGTAGATCGTCCCCTCCTTCACCTCGATCATGATCGTGACGTTGTTGACGCTGCCGAAATACTGGTCGTACTTGTGCGCGACCTGGATGAACGGATGGTTCTGCGGAAGCAGGTCGCCGAAGCTCGTGACGAGCTGGGTTTGCGCCGCGTAGTAGCCGAAAAACGCGGTGAGCACGCCGACGACGGCGAGCACGAGGAAGCGCCATCGCAGAATCCATTCACCAAAGCGGTACCAGGTCATTGCGTTCTCCGAAGTACCCCTGCTCGCGCGTTCGCGCTCAACCCTGGCAGAAGCGCCACGTCTTGCCGCCGTCCTCGGTGTAAAGAATGGTGCCGTAGCCGACGATCCATCCGTGCTGCGCGTCGAAGAACCGCGCCTGGCTTAGCGGGAACGGTATCGCCGGCACTGAAGGATCGTGCGCCCACGCGCCGTTGGGCTGCAAGCGCAGCACGGTGCCAGTCAGTCCTGTGGTGATTCCCTGGTCGCCGGCAAACAGATCGATCGAGAACAGCGGATCGCGCGCCGGAATCTGCACCGCTCCCGGAACCAGCGTGTCAGGCGCCGCACCGGGTTTGTCCGCCTGATGCGCAAAGGCCCAGGTCTTGCCGCCGTCGTCGGTCTGAATCACCCAGCCCTCGAGTCCGCACGCCGCGCCATGTTTTTGATCGCGGAACGAGACGCTGAAAAAAGTCGGCAGCAGAAAATCAGCGAAGCGCGGATCGTCGTTGGGTCCGAGCGGACGTTTCCATTGCGATACCAACGATTGCTGCTGCTCCTGCCAGCTCTTGCCGCCATTTTCCGTCGCCCAGATTCGCCCCAGCTCGCCAACCACCCATCCGTGATCGACGTCGAGGAAACTCGCGCTGTAAAGAACCGGCTCTTCGTACGGCAGCGCGTAGTCGGCGATCTCCGGCGGAAAGAGCCGCTGCAGCTGGCGCTTGATGAAACTCTCGCCGCCGTTGATCGTGCTCAGCACCAGCGCCCGGTCGCCAACGAAGTAACCATGATTCGCGTCGGGAAACGACAGCCCGAAAATAAACAGGTGCGTGCGCGAGTCGAGACGCTTCCACGTCTTGCCGCCGTCGCGCGTGCGCATCACCAGGCCGTCCTGCCCGCACAGGTAGCCGTTCTGATCGTCGGCCATCTGGATTCCGAACACGCCAAGCTGGGTGCCGATGTCGATTCGCTTGAAGTTCCGCCCGCCGTCCTCGGTCAGCAGCACCTTGCCGCGATCGCCGACGATAAACGCGCGCGTCGGGCTGGTCGGCCATACATCAAAAAATTTGTCGGTGAGCGTGATGTTACGAAGCGGCAGCGGCGGCACCGCAACTTCGCGATGACACGCGGAGGTGACGAGCGCGGTTAGAACCAAGAGCGTCTTGACTATGCTGTATGCGCGGAGTTTTCGCTCCATTCGGCCGAACCCATCGAAAAATTTGCTCTATACTCAAGCAAACCAGCCGGCTTAGCAAGTCATAAATTGCGCGAAAAAACGAAACGGTGACTCCATTTGCAATACGCCTGCTATCGGCGCGAGTCTGCTTCAGTTTCGAAATGGAAATCCCCGATAGCAGGTCTCCAGGATGGTGACATTGGCGGTTGCGATACTGGTCATCGTTGTAGTTCTGCTCGGACCCGTCTTCGTCGGAGCGATCGAGCGCAACGTGGAGATCTTTTTCCTCGTAGTCGGAGTGCTGACCGCCTGCGTCTTGGGACGATTCGACACTGCGCTCGTCTTTGCGGCCCTGAGTGAACCGCTGTCATTCACGCTGGCCGTTCTGATTTTTGGCGCCGCTTTTCGTCTCCTGAGGGACTATCTCGATCGACTGCTTCGTGAGGCAATCAGCCTGCTGGAGCCGCGGATTCTCTGCTTCTGGCTGGCGATCGTTCTTGGGTTCCTTGCCGCATTTATAACTCCGGTCGTATCCGCGCTCGTGTTCGTTGAAGCGATTTCCCTGCTTCGTTTCGACCGAGGGATCGAAATCGCCGCGACCGTCTTTGCTTGTTTTGCTATCGGCCTTGGTGCGGGCCTCACGCCTTTGGGCATGCCCGGTATCGCCGTCGTTTTACGCTCTATCCACGCCGACTTCTGGTACCTTACCCGCCTGCTCGGCCCGTTCGTTGCTGTCGGCGTCATTCTCGCCGCGATTCCTATTTTGTTTTTGCCGTTCGAGGCTGGCGAGCCCTTGTATGCTATTCGAGCGAAGGATTCGTGGAGGACCGTTCTGTTGATTCGCCCGGGCAGGGTGTACGTCTTCATTGCCGGACTAGTGGCGCTTTCGGACGGGCTCAGGCCCGTGGTCAACGCCTACATCCGTCGCGCTCCGGAGGAATTGCTGTTCTGGATAAACACGCTTTCCGCGGTCGTCAACAATTCGACCCTTGCGGTGGTCGAGATATCACCCTCGCTGAGCGTCAATCAGCAGCGCGCGGCGTTCCTCGGTTTACTAATCAGCGGAGGGGCGCTTGTCTCTGGTAACATACCCAATATCGTCGCTGCGAGCCGGCTCAGAATCACGAACCGCGAGTGGGCGAGGATTGGCCTGGCACCGGGATGCTGTTGCTGATTCTATGCTTCGCGGTTTTGCGCTCGATGGCTTTTTTCGGATAGGCCCCAGGGCACAGACTGACCAACTGTAATTCGGAATTTTCTGAGTTACAGATCCGCCAGCAAGAGGCCCGTCAGATACTCGCCCTCGCCGTGACCGAGCAGCACGGGATGGTCGGGGCCGGGGCCGAGATGCGCAAGCAGGCGAAGCGTGCGGCCCGCGTTGGACGCGGCGAACCGCACGGCGCGGACGAAATCGTCGGCGCGGAAATGCGTCGAGCACGAGAACGTCATAAGCCGGCCGCCCGGCGCAATCGCGCGCATCGCAACCGTGTTCAGCTCGACGTAAAGACGGCCGGCGCGTTCCGCGTCGCCTCGGCTGCCCGCCAGCGGAGGCGGATCGAGGACGATCAGATCGAAGCGATTCGCCGTCTCCGCCATGAACTTGCCGGCCTCGCCGTGAACGAACTCGACAGCGCTCGCGGGATGCCCGTTCAACTCTAGATTCCGCCGCGCTATTTCGAGCGCCCGCGCCGACGTGTCGACGGCGACGACCTTGCTGGCGCCACCCGCAATCGCCGCGAGCGAGAATCCGCCCTGATAGCAGAAAGCGTCGAGCACCCGCGCGCCGGACACGATCGCGCCGGCCATCGCGCGATTGTCACGTTGATCCAGGAAATAGCCGGTCTTCTGTCCGTGCTCGAAATCAATCCTGATCTTGATTCCGTTCTCGACCGCAATCGTCTCTGTGACAGGTTCGCCCGCGAGAACCGCCGTGTAATCCTCGAGCCCTTCCTGCTTTCTCACCGCGCCGTGGCTTCGTTCGATGATCGAGCGCGGATGCAGCAGTTCGTTCAGCGCTGCAACAATAGTAGGGCGCATCCGTTCCGCGCCTGCAGTCAGGATTTGCATGACAAGCACATCGCCGAATCGATCGACCACCACGCCCGACAAGCCGTCGCCGTCGCCGTTGACGAGGCGGTACGCATTCGTATCGTCGCGGATGATACGCCGCCGCAACTCGAGCGCTCCCTTCAAACGGCGCACCACCAGTTCTTCGATTGTGGGAGTCTCACCCCAAGCAATCATGCGGATTGCGATCGTCGTCGCAGGGTTGCAGTAACCCATGCCGATCAGCGCGCCCGAGGCGTCGTGCACCGTGACGAGAGCGCCTGCTTCTGGCGACGGCGGTTCGATCCGCTCGATTGCCTGCGAGAAGATCCATGGATTGCCGCCGCGGACCGGCCCTTCCCTGCCGCGCTTGAGGATTGCGCGCGCGAGCGTCGCGCTCACCGGATTGGCCATGGCGGCTCGCCGTCGCGGACGAAATCGCCGCTGCGGCCGCCGCGTTTCGCGACCAGCCGGACTCCGCCGATCTCCATCGCCCGATCTATTGCTTTGGCCATGTCGTAGATGGTCAATGCCGCCGCGCTCACCGCGACCATCGCTTCCATCTCGACGCCGGTGCGCGCGTCAGTGACAGTGCGCGCCTGAATTTGAAGGGCAGAGTTGGCGGCATCGGGATTGAAATCAACTTCGACGACTTCCAGCGGGATCTGATGGCAGAGCGGAATCATCTCATGCGTCCGTTTCGCCGCCATGATTCCCGCGATGCGCGCCGCCGCCAGCGCCTCGCCCTTCTTGAGCTTCCCGCCGACTATCGCCCGCAGCGTCGCCGGCGCCATTCGGACCTCGCCGCGCGCGATCGCCTCGCGCCGCGTGACCGGCTTCTCGCCGACATCGACCATCCGGATTCGGCCGCGCGCATCGAGATGCGTCAGGCGTGTGGAAACGGCGCGCCGCGTTCGGGATTTTGTTTTGCTCGCCATCAAACGAAATTCGCTCACAAGCTCGCGCTAGTCGAACTAACGTAGCGCGACAAAGGAGCGCGGCACTAGAGCATGATCAAAAATCAGTGGGTGCAGGGCTGGCCCTGCCTTATGTTGACCGGCCGCGCATATACAATAAAACTGCATAAGCTAGATTCGAAGGAGCGTGACGCCGAAGCATGACCAAAGAATCACTGGGTGCAGGGCCGGCCCTGCAAATCAACAAGGTCGTAATTCTCGGCTCCGGCCCCGCCGGATTAACCGCGGCGCTCTATACGGCGCGCGCCAATTTGAGTCCGCTCTTGATCGAGGGGTACGAACCGGGTGGCCAGCTCACCATCACCACCGACGTCGAGAATTATCCCGGCTTCGAGCACGGCATCCAGGGGCCCGAGATGATGGACGTGTTCCGGCGCCAGGTGACTCGCTTCGGCACGCGGTTCGTCAGCGGCGCGGTAACCGAAGTGCGCTTCGGCAAGCGGCCGTTCGAACTCGTCGCGGACGACAAAGTGATCAAGGCCGATTCGGTGATCATTGCGACCGGCGCGACGGCCAAGCTGCTCGGAATCGAATCGGAAAAACGCCTGATGGGCTATGGCGTGAGCGCATGCGCCACCTGCGACGGCGCATTCTTCAAAAACAAGGAAGCGATCGTGGTGGGCGGGGGAGACACCGCGATGGAGGAAGCGACCTTCCTGACCCGGTTCGTCACCAAGGCCACCGTCGTACATCGGCGCGACGCGCTGCGTGCGTCGAAGATAATGCAAGATCGCGCGCGCAAGAATCCGAAGATCGCCTTCATCTGGGATTCGACGATCGAGGAAATCATCGGCGAGCAGAAAGCGGGCGTGAGCGGCGTCAAGTTGAAAAATCTGAAGACCGGCAAAATTACCGACATGAAGACCGACGCCGTATTCGTCGCGATCGGCCACAATCCCAACAGCGCGCTCTTCAAGGGCCAGCTCGAGATGGACGAGATCGGCTATCTGAAAGTAAAGCCGGGCTCGACCTACACCAACGTCGATGGGGTCTTCGCCTGCGGCGACGTCGTCGACAGCGTCTATCGCCAGGCCGTCACGGCGGCGGGCACCGGCTGCATGGCCGCAATCGACGCCGAACGCTGGCTCGAAGCCAAGGGCGAGTAGCCAACGAGATCCCTCTCCTGCGCGAAGACAAACTGTTTGAAAATGAAAAATCACCTGATTGTTGATTTTGGTTGACATGTTGCTTCCCCTGCATTTCTTCGTTGTTGTGAGCGAGTGATGAAGGAACACCTTGGGAGAGCGAGACGATCTGACGATCAAGGGAGTGAAGGTGAATTCGAGTGGTGAGTGCATATTGGTGGGAGTCGGGTCGCGCGGGCTGAGTGTGTTGGCGGGAGTAGGTGTCGCAGTCATCGTGAATAGTATTACATAGCGGGATGACAACGGTTGGCAGGGGTGACCCCTGCATCCAGTAATTTCTCGCGCTCCGTTGTCGCGCGAAGGCGGCCCATCGGCGTCGCTCAGGAGAGAGGCGCTCAACTTTAGAAAAGGGGAACTGGCCAAGGAGGTGGCCGGCGTATCTTCCCCTCGCCCAGTCAGGGAGAGGGGAAGAAATCCGAGCCGGCTTACGCAAAGCTCTCCTGAAAGGGCGAGGGGAAGAGAAGTTGTGGGCCTGCGGCCGACCAGGAACCGGGACCGGCTTTGCGGCGCGCGAGATGCAGCTTTACCACGGCAATACCGATAAACCCTTCCTACGCTCGGAAACGCCAAGCCAAAGAAGAAAGCCGGGATTCTTCGCTTCGCTCTGAATGACACAAGGAAAAACAGACGGCGTTTTGCGCACCTGCAGCTTGAGCCGCAGAACCCTCACCTACCGGCTGCGGCGATGAGCGGGGCGGGGTCGCCAAGCTGTTATCGCTGTGATAACAAACCCGCTTATGGCGCCAATATCTTTCCCGAAAGGATTTCTGTGGGGCACCGCCAGCGCGTCTTATCAAATCGAGGGCGGATGGAACGAAGACGGCAAGGGCGAGTCCATCTGGGATCGCTTCTCGCACACGCCCGGCAAGATTAAGCAGAGCGACACCGGCGACGTCGCGTGCGATTTCTACAACCGTCACCCGGACGATATCGCGTTGATGGCCGAGCTGGGGCTCAACGCCGCGCGAATTTCGCTCTCATGGCCGCGCATCATGCCCACCGGCAATGGCCCGGTGAATCAGAAGGGCCTCGACTTCTATCGCCGCGTCGTGGACCAAATGCTCCAGCGCAACATCCAGCCGTGGGTGACGCTCTATCATTGGGATCTGCCGCAGACGCTCGAGGACGCCGGCGGATGGCCCAATCGCGACCTCGCCGAATATTTCCGTGACTACGCCGCCGTCGTGGCCGACGCGCTCGGCGATCGCGTGAAGCACTGGATGGCATTCAACGAGCCGTGGATCTTCACGATTCTCGGTTACCACCTCGGTATACATGCGCCGGGACGCCGCGAACTCGGCGAGGCGATCAAGGCGACGCACACCGTCAATCTCGCGCAGGGCATGGCAATCAAGGCGCTGCGCGAATCGAAGAACCATCCCGAGGCAGTCGGCACCGCGTTCAGCATGTCGCCGGTCCATCCGGAAACCGGCTCGCTCGAGGATCGCACGGCGGCCGAGCGGTGGCATCGATTTTACAACAAGTGGTTTCTCGACACCGTGATGCACGGCAAGTATCCGGAGGCTTACCTGGAGGGTTCGATCGAGGATCACGTCGAGATCCGCGCCGGCGACATGGACTTGATCAAAGCTCCGCTCGATTTCATCGGAATCAACCTCTACACGCGCGCGGTAGTCGCGCACGATTCGCACGATCGCTACATGGGGGTGAAGCAGGTAAGGCCCGGCGGCGAAGAAGTCACCGAATTCGGCTGGGAAGTCTATCCGCAGGCACTGTCGGAAATGATCCTGCACGTCGCGAAAGATTACCCCGGCATCCCGATCTACGTGACCGAGAACGGATGCTCATACGGCGACGGCCCGGGCGCCGACGGCAAGATCAACGACCAGCGCCGCGTCAGCTTCCTGCGCCGTTTTATCGCCGAGGTCGGGCACGCGATGAAGGTGGGGGCCGACGTGCGCGGTTATTTTCTGTGGACGTTCACCGACAACTTCGAATGGGCCGAGGGATTCCAGCAGCGTTTCGGAATCGTGCACTGCGACTTCAAGACGCAGCAAAGAATCGTCAAGGAAAGCGGCCACTGGTACGCGAATCTCGCACGTACCGGGGCGCTGGATTTCGATCCGGTGATCTAGATGAGCGCGCGCAGCGCGCGAACTCGGAGACCGGAACCGGCGGCGCTTGCGGGCCGCTGTCCGAGATCCTTCCTGCCGCTCGCGTTGCTCGCTTCGTCAGGATGACAAAAGGGCTGTGATAACGTCGGTGCCGCGATGAGCGGCGGCGAATTCCTGATGTGGCTGCACCTGTGCGCGATGGCGTCCTACGTCGGCGCACAATTCGCCGTCATCTATATGCTGATTCCTGCCGCCGAGACCGCGCCCAACGAGCCCGCACGGCGCGCGAGCCTGATCGCGGGCTTCAAGTTCTACAACCCGTTCACGATTGGCGTGCTGGGAATTATTGTGATTAGCGGCGCAATGCGCCTGACGGATTTGAAAGCGTCGATGAAGTTCGACTACTTCGCGCGGATCGGTTCCGCGCTCGAACTGAAGTTGCTGCTCGCCTTCGTTCTCATCTTCATCCAGACCTACATCACCTTCGGACTGGCGTTTCGCATCGGCCGCCAGGAAGAGGTGGCCGCACATGGCGACGGCGAGGCGTTCACGGTCGAACAGCTCAACTCGATGCTGCGGCGAATCCGCGCGATGGCGTGGGTCACGATCCTGCTGGCAGCCGCTGTCATCTGGGTGTCACTCACGATGGTCTCGCGAGCGGTGGACGAGCCCGCCACCGCGTCGCGCATCTCCTCCGCGCGCGCCGAGGCTACTATGTTGGCGACGCGCGTCATGACCTAGTGCGCGAGCGCCAACAGCGAGCCGACGATGTACGCGACGGTGATGATGCCGAAGATCGCGCCTGGGATTTCGTTCAGCATGTTGTACTGCGCGAGCCGGGTCGCGGCACTGATTTCAACCGCTTCGTTGATCGCCGCGATTCCTGCGAGCCTGGCTTCTGTGGTTGATGCGTTCATTTCAAATTCCTCCCGTAACTTTCGGACGACTTCAGGCCAATGCCACCAGCGAGCTGATGACGTATCCGAGCGTGATCAGACCGAACACCACACCGGGCAGTTCGCTCAGCAGACTATTCTGCGCGAGCCGCGTTCCTGCGGTGGCTTCCACTGATTCATTCGAGTTGGCGAGCACTGCGAGTCTTGCTTCGTTGGTCGTTGCGTTCATTTTCTATCCTCCCCTATTCAGTGACTGACTTGGATACAGCAACCTATGTGCCATCGAGAAAACTCTCGATTTAGCAACAGTTCTGTACTTTCATCGTCTGGCTCTGACGGCAAAAAATGACGAAACATCAATAAATTCAATAGCTTGAACTGAATCCGCAAAATGCGAGACAATATTGAAGCAATTCCTATTTTCGCGGTAAATTTCCTTTTTCGCGAATTATGCGCAATAAGCAACCCGCAGCTATTTCGCTGCACACAGCCTCAGGGAAGCTCCCTCTTTGATCACCTCGACGCATCTGCGAAAGTGGCGTGATGGCGAGTGAAACTAATCAGGACGCGTCTCAATCCGACGGCAAAGCAACCGGCGGATTGAAGCCCACGACCGCGATGCTCATCGCCGACGCCAGCGCCGCGCCCGCCGAGCACCCGCATTTCATCCACAGCCTCGCGCTACACTTCGCGGAGACCGCGATCTTCCTGGTCGCCGTCGTCGGCGCGATCGCTTTGGGACTCGGCATCACCGCCTACTTCGCCGAGCATCACTACGTGCTCGCATATCTCGCCGCCTACGCGGGCTTTCGCTTTTCCGATTTGATTGTGCGCGAAGATGCCGAGGACAGTCCGCCGCGCAAGGAGCTCGGCCGCCGCATAGCCGCGCAGCTCCCGCTGCTCGCGACCTTCGCCGCTGCCCCGTTCGAGCGCACTTACATTTACGGCGGTTCGGCGCCCGCTTTCGTCAGCGCGCTGGGACTGTTACTCGAACTGCTCGGGATGTGGCTGGCGCTGGGCGCGCGCATCCAGCTCGGATTTTTCACTTCGGGACGTACCGCGGAGCATCCCGTGCTCGTCAAGCGCGGCTTCTATCGCTACATCAGGCACCCGATTTACGCCGGGACATTTCTGGTAACGTTTGGATGGACGCTTATTTACGGCGCGCCAGTCACCGCGATCCTGACGCTGATCATCGGAACAATCCTCGCGCAGCGGCAGATGAAGTCCGAAGAGGCCGCAATGAGCGCGAGCTTCGGCGAAGAGTACGACGCCTACCGCCGCGAAACCGACGCGCTGATTCCCGACATCTGGTAACCTCAGCGCCTGCGCGCTTCGAGCTGACACAGGATGAGCGAGCAGTAGTCGTCGCCGTCGCGGCGGCTGACAAACTTCGCACCGCATCTGGCGCATTCGCGAATCGATTCGCCAAGCTTCAGCCGCACCGTCAGCTCCGACTCGACGACCGAATCATCGCTCTTCGACGCGCGCGTCTTTCGCTCCCCTGCCGTCGCTCCCTCGGCAAGCAGCCTGCCATTCGCACCCATCAGCGCGAGTTCGTCAGCGCGATTGTTGGTCGCGTCGCTGTCGTGTCCGCGCACCCACTCGAATCGCACGCGCCGCGCCGCCACTTCAGCGTCAAGCATTTCCCACAAGTCCTGATTCTTGTTGCGCTTCCAGTGAAGCGTCATCGAATTCACGACGTACTGGCTGTCACTGCGCAGAATGACCTGGGCGCCGCGCTCCGTTGCACGTAGTCCCTCGACCGCGGCCGTCAGTTCCATTCGGTTGTTAGTGGTTGAATCGTCGTGGCCATTGAATTCGGTCACGACGCCATCGGGATCGCGCACCACGACTCCCCATCCGCCCGGACCAGGATTGCCAATGCACGAACCGTCGGCGTAAACGAGATATGCGCGAGACGACGCTGCCACGGCCCGATTCTAGCTGAGGCCGCGAGCTTTTCGCAGCCGCGTGAACCACTCGACGTATTGCCTCGCCGCCCGCTCCCACGAGAAATCCGACGCAAAGCAATTTGCCATCAGCGCCCTCCAGTCCGCGCGCTCCCTGAATATCGCCACCATCCGGCTCAGTGCCGCGACCATTTCAGCCGCCTCGAACTTGTCGAATGCAAAGCCGTTGCCGGTCCCCGCCGCGGGATCGAACTCGCTCACCGTATCGCGCAGCCCGCCGGTCGAGCGCACCACCGGCGCGGTGCCATAGCGCAGCGCGTACATCTGCGTTAGTCCGCACGGCTCGAATCGCGACGGCATCAGGAGGGCGTCGCTGCCGGCCTGGATTCGATGCGCCGTCGTGTTATTGAACTCGATTATCGCGCGAAGTTTTTCAGGGTAGCGCAACTCCGCGTCCTTGAAGAATTTCTCGAGCACCGCGTCGCCGCTCACCAGCATGACGAGTTGTAAATCCAGACGCATCACTGCGTCGAGCGCGTCCTTGAGCAGGTCAACGCCTTTTTGCCCGGTCATCCGCGTGACCATCCCGACCACCGGCCAATCCTCGCGGTTCGGCAGGCCGAGCGAATCGCGCAGCGCGCGCGTGCATTTGCGCTTGCCGCCGGGTTTCGCGGCCGTGTAGGTCGCCGCGATTTCGCGATCCTTGGCGGGATTCCATTCGTCGTAGTCGGCGCCGTTGAGGATTCCCACGAAATTCGCGCCCTTGTCGCGGATCACTCCCTCGAGCCCGAAGCCGAGTTCGGGGTCGGTCGTGATTTCTTGCGCGTAGGTCGGGCTCACAGTCGACGCGCCGTCGCACAGAACGATCGCGCCCTTCATCAGGTTCAGGTGATTGTAAAATTCCAGGTAATCGACCGAATTGTATGCCGCCTCGAGATTCAGCAGTGCGAAGTCCTCGCGCTTGCTGATTCCCTGGAACGCAAGATTGTGAATCGTGAACACCGACAGCGCATTCTTGAACCGTGGGCGAAGACCGTTGTCGGCGCGCATCGCAATCGGCGCGGCCGCCGAATGCCAATCGTGCGCATGCAGAATATCTGGCGCGACGACCTCCGCCGATACGATCGCAGCGGCGCGGCCAAAGAAGACGAAGCGCCGAATATTGTCGGGATAGTCCTTGCCGTTCTCGCCGTAGATCCCGCGCCGCTCGAAAAATCCGGGATGGTCGATCAGGTACATCGGCACGCCGTGCGGATCGGACGCGCGCAGCACCGAGAAACGCTCGACACCGGCGCCGAATCGCATCGGAACATCGCGTATCACCGGCGCGGTCTCGACGTTCTCCTTGATCGAAGCGTAGCCAGGGACGACCAGCGACGGCTCTTCGCCGGCCACCTTCAATGCGCCCGGCAGCGAACCGATCACATCGGCGAGACCGCCGGCTTTCGCATGGGGCGCAGCTTCCGCCGCAACGATCGCTATCTTCACGGGATCGAAGTTCCGGAGTCCGATCCCTCGCCCGTTATCTTACGGGAGAGGTTAGGTGAGGGTTCTGGGCTCATCGACGAGACCGGGAAAGGATCCGGGATTTCTTCGCTCCGCTCTAGAATGACAGAAAAGAGGAACACCGCAAAAAGTGATGAAACGGTTTGTGGCGAGGTCGCAAAACCCTCACCTAACCGGCCGCGAGGCGGCCGGCCTCCTCTCCCGTGAAAATAACGGGCGAGGCAGGAGTCGCTTCGCTCCGCAGGCAGCGCGGAGCCGGCTAGTTCAGGACGGTTCTTTCTGTGCGCGCCGCGGCCGCCGTTGGCGGTACGGCCTCTGCGCCCGGCTTCACGACGGCGCCGTCGCGCAGCGCGTGCCGAATGACCTCATCGACAGTGTCGACGAAAATCATCTCGAGCTCTTTGCGCACTTCGGGCTGGATGTCCTCGAGGTCGCGCTCGTTGCGCCGCGGCAGGATGATCGTCTTGATCCCCGCGCGCCTCGCTGCGAGCACCTTCTCCTTGATTCCGCCGACCGGAAGCACCTTGCCGCGCAGCGTTATCTCGCCGGTCATCGCGACGTCCGAGCGTACCGGCCGCCCGCTGAGCAACGAAGCCAGCGATGCCGCGATCGTCACACCGCCCGACGGCCCATCTTTGGGAATCGCGCCCGCGGGAACGTGAACGTGGATGTCGGATTTGTCGTAAAAATCAGGCGCGATTCCAAGCTCCGCTGCGTGGGTGCGCACGTACGAGAGCGCGGCCTGCGCCGATTCCTTCATCACGTCGCCGAGCGAGCCGGTGAGGTTGAGACCCTTCTGCCCGGTCATCCGCGTGCTCTCGATGAACATTATCTCGCCGCCGTTAGGCGTCCACGCCAGGCCAGTCGCAACCCCCGGCTCCTGCGTGCGCTCCGCGACTTCCGAAAAGAAGCGTGGCGCGCCGAGATACTTCTGCACGTCATCTCCGCTGACGACCGCCGGCGCAGTTTCACCTTCCGTAATCGACCGCGCGATCTTGCGGCACACGCGCGCGATCTCGCGCTCGAGATTTCTCAGCCCCGCCTCGCGCGTGTAGCTGTGGATTATCTCGCGCAGCGCCTCCTCCGAGAATTCGATCTTCTGATCGCCGAGTCCGTTCTCGTTGAGCTGCTTGGGGATCAGGTGACGCTGCACGATTTGCAGCTTCTCTTCCTCGGTGTATCCCGGCAGCTCGAGCACTTCCATTCTGTCCCGCAGCGCGTGCGGCACCGGGTCGAGCATATTTGCGGTGGTCAGGAACAGTACCTTCGAAAGATCGAACGGCACGTCCAGGTAATGATCCGAGAACGTGTTGTTCTGTTCCGGGTCGAGCACCTCGAGGAGCGCTGACGCCGGATCGCCGCGGAAGTCCATCCCGAGTTTGTCCACCTCGTCGAGGATGAACAGCGGATTGTTCGATCCCGCGTTGCGCAGCCCCTGGATAATTCTGCCCGGCAACGATCCGATATAAGTCCGGCGATGCCCACGAATCTCGGCCTCGTCGCGGATACCGCCGAGCGACAGCCGCACGAATTTCCGCCCGAGCGCCCGCGCGATCGACTTGCCCAGTGAAGTTTTGCCCGTGCCCGGAGGCCCGACGAAGCACAGGATCGGCCCCTTGGTGTCGTTCTTGAGTTTGCGCACCGCGAGAAACTCGAGGATGCGTTCCTTTATCTTTTCGAGATCGTAATGATCCTCGTCGAGCACCTGCCGCGCGTGCCGGATGTCGAGATTGTCCTCGGTCGAGATGCCCCACGGCAGACTCACGAGCCAGTCCAGGTAGGTGCGCACGACGGTGTGCTCCGCCGATTCCGGCGGGATCATCTTGAGGCGCTCGAGTTCCTTGTCCGCGACCTTGCGCGCCTCGGGCGACATCTTCGCCTCTTCGATCTTCTTTTCGATCTCTTCGACTTCGGATGTGCGCGCGTCGCCCTCACCGAGCTCTTTCTGAATCGCCTTGAGCTGCTGGCGCAGATAGTACTCGCGCTGATTTTTATTGAGCTCGGTCTGCACCTGCGACTGAATCTTGTGGCCGAGTTCGAGCATCTCGATCTCGCGCCCCAAAATCGCGATCAGCTTTTCCAGCCGCGCGCGAACGTCGAGGGTCGCCAGCAGATCCTGCGCCTCTTCGATCGGTATCTTCAGGTACGACGCGACCATGTCGGCCAGCCGGCTGGCCTCCTTGACCTGCATTGCCAGCACCTGCAATTCGTCGGGCAGGTACGGTACGAGAGAAACAAACTTCGAGAACTGGCTCACCAAGTGCGCATGCAGCGCGTCGATTTCCTTGTCGGATGCATCCGGCTCGACCAGCCGCGTCGCGTGCGCGAGGAAGTACGGCTCGCGCTGCGTGAACTGCCCCAACTCGATTCGCGCGAGTCCCTGCACCAGCACGCGCACGCTCTGATCGGGATAGCGAAGCATTTTGAGGATGCGCACGGCGGTGCCGCGCGGGAACAATCCCTCGGGCGCGGGCTGCTCGTCTTCCGGATTTTTCTGCGCCGCGAGCGCGATGACCTTGTTGGTCTGTCCGCAGTCCTCGATCAGCTTCAGCGACGAAGGCCGCGAAACCAGGAACGGATGTATCTGGCTTGGAAAAATCACGATGCCGCGCAACGGCAGCACCGGCAGGATCTCAGGAATCTCGGCCTTGCTCAGGTCCTCTTCAATCTCGAATCGTTTCTCCCCTTTGGGCTTGTCTGCCATAGGTCAATCAACCTCTTGGGGAAACCCCGCCACGCCTTCCACGCAACCCAAATTTCACCGTAATATACGGTGACGGCGCGGACAAGGTTACCTCTTATGTAAGAAGTTAATCACGGTGACCGGCTCGCGCTACTGACGAGGAAGCGTTGCCCAATATTGGATTTGATAGGTTATTCAGCGAGGAAGAGGCCAACGAGCTGATTCCGAGGCTGGAAATTCTGATGCGCCAGCTCCAGATGCAGGCGACGTCGTTGCGCGCGCGTATCGACGAATTATCGGTGGCCGATCCCTCGATTATGCACTCCGCGATGAGCGAAATCGTCGGGCGTTATCCCGAGTTGCGCTCGTTCGCGGCCAACATGGCCGACGCCGCCTCTCAAATCGAATCCTTCGGATGCATCCTCAAGGACATCGACCTCGGCCTCATCGATTTCCCCTACGACGCCGGCGACGAAGTCGTCTTCCTGTGCTGGCAATTCGGCGAGTCGCGCGTCGTCGCATGGCACAGCGTAGACACTGGATTCTCGGAGCGCCAGCCGCTGCCCGGCGCGCCCAACCGATGGCTCAACTGATCTCAGGCTAGTCTCTGGTCACTGAAAAAAATGATCATAGTTTTGTCGATTTACCTGGCAGCACTCGGATGCTGGCTCGGCGGAATTATCTTCTTCTCGTTCTTCACCGCGCCCGCCGTTTTCACGGTGCTTCAGCGCCACGAGGCCGGCCAACTGATCAGCACGATCTTCCCGCGCTACTACATGCTCGGCTACATCGTGGGGACGATCAGCCTGGTGCTGGCAATCTACTTCACGGCGGTCAACAGCCCCCGGATATGGTGGGGCGGCACGACGCTCGCGCTCGCAATCGCGCTGGGCATCACCTTCTACGCGGGCACCGTCATTCTGCCGCGCGCCGACGCACTCCGCTCAGTCACCGAAGATCCGAATCCCGACCCGGTCAAAAAAGCGGAGTTCGACAGCTTGCACCACAACTCGGTGATCCTCAACGGCACAGTGCTGCTGTTGAACATCGCCGCAATCGTCGGCACCGCGGGGGCGCTGACCGCGCGTGGCTGAACGTCGTTACAAGGCGGTCGTGATCGATCTGTTCGACACGCTCGTCACCTGGAATCCCGACGGGCTGCCGCTGATGCAATTCCGCGGGCGCGAAATTCGCAGCACGACCCCGCTGCTCTATCCCGCGCTGGAAACCGCGCTGGGCGAGCGCTTCGACCGCGAAAAATTCTCGGAGGCGCACGCATCGGTCTACGCCGAGATATTCACCGAGCGCGCAAAGCCGGACGCGCTCGAGATCACCTGTCTCGAGCGCTTTTCGCGCACGCTCAAAATCCTCGATGTCGACGAGCCGCAGGCGATGCCGCTCGCCGAAGATTTGCGCCGCATCCACATGGGACGCGTGCGCGAGGTCACCAAGGCGCCGCCTGCGCGCATCGACACGATGAAAAAAATCGCCAGGCACCATCGTGTCGGCCTGATTTCCAACTTCGACGATTCCGAGACCGGCCATCTCATCATGCACGACACTGGCATCCGCGAGCTGTTCGACGCGATCATCATCTCGGCCGACACCGGCTATCGAAAGCCCAACCCGCTCATCTTCAAGAAGATTCTCGACGCGATGCGCCTCGAGCCCGCCGACATCCTGTTCGTCGGCGACACCCCGCTCGACGACGTGCTCGGCAGCAAGGGCGTCGGCATGCATTCGGCGTGGATTCGCAGGCGCGGCCACGTGTTCCCCGAGGGAATCCCGGCGCCGGACATCACAATCTCGGACCTCGCGGAACTGCCCGCCGCGCTCGGCTTGCAAGAGTAACTCTGCCTAAGGCGGTCTCACAGAAAAAATGAAACGGCGGCTAGTTGTGGCGGTCATCGGCGCGGGTGATGCGCCGCGCGCCGTTTGCACGCTGGCATTCGCGCTCGGCCGCGAGATCGCGCGCCGCGGCGCCGTGCTGATAAACGGCGGGCGCACGGGTGTGATGGAATCCGCGGCGGCGGGCGCGCGCAAAGAAGGCGGGCGTACGATCGGGATCCTGCCGGGCTACGATCGCCGCACGGCAAATAGCTATATAGAATTCGCGATTGCTACCGGCATCGGCGAGGCGCGCAACGCCGTGATTGTGGCCAGCGCCGACGCGGTGATCGCGCTGGCCGGCGAAGGCGGCACGCTGGCCGAGATTGGTTTCGCAAAAAAATTCGGCAAGCCAATCGTCGCGCTGGATTCCTGGCCCGAGATCGACGGCCTGCATCGCGCCGAGACTCCCGCCGGCGCGGTCGCGCTCGCGCTCAAACTCGCCGTTTCAAATTCGCGACGGAGAAATTGAACGGCCGCTCAGGATCGAAGCCGCTTTATCAAACTGCTTGAACAAGCTCCGTTCTCCGCCGTGCTTGGCCTGAAGATCGAATCCGCCGCCAACGGCTCCGCCAAGGTGCGGATGCCCTTCGACTTGCGCATTCTCAACGAAGGCGGCCCCGCCGCCCCCATTCACGGCGGCGCGATAGCCGCGCTCGCCGACGTCGCCGCTTGCGCCGCGGTATGGAGCCTCGCCGCGACGACACGCACCGCAACCATCTCGCTCACCGTCAATTACACTGGCTTCGCCGTGAATTCCGATCTGATCGCCCGCGCGCGAGTGAAGCGCACCGGCAAGCGTATCGCGAGCCTCAGCGTGGAAATCACCGACGCGTCCAACGCACTGATTGCCGACGCGCTCGTCACCTACAAAATCGCGTAGCAGAGACCGCGGTTGAATCGTGGGGCGAGGTACGAAGGAGCGAACGCGCTTGCGCGCGAGATCCTTCGCTGCGCTCAGGATGACAGACAAAAAAATTCCTAACAGGGACGAAGTCCCGCATCTTTTCTTAAGAATGGGTGCAGGGGTCACCCCTGCCGAAGGAAGCGTGAAACCCAGCGCGGGTTTCACTACAATTGAGTTCTTATTCTCGAGGACGTGGAGAGGATGTGGAATATGTTGTTTCCCGGCATTCGATTGTGCCTGATTTGTATTCTCACCGCCGCTATATCTCTCACGCTGGCTCCTGCAGCCAGCGCGCTCAATGACGCTCCCGATGCGATGCCGACCGGCACGGAGACCCTGCTCTATTCCTTCGGCGTCGGGCCCAGCGCGGGCAAGTGCAAGATCAATGACGGCGCCGACCCCAAGGGCTCGCTGACCTACGTCCCCGCCACCGGACTGCTCTTCGGCCGCACTTCGACGACCACCTCGGCGGGCAACGGCGACGGCACGATTTTCCAGATCATGCCCGACGGCACCGGCTACGTAGTCGATCACTTCTTCACCGGCGCGAAGACTGATGGCAGCAATCCGCGGCACAACGCGATGACCCTCGTCGGTACCGTCCTCTACGGCACGACGTTCACCGGCGGCAAGCACAACAACGGCACCATCTTCAGCATCACCGACGACGGCACCTACTCGATGTCGCCGGTCTTCGACTTCGCCAAGACCGCCAAGAACAACGGCGGCGATCAGCCGCACAGTTGTTTCGTCGCCGCCGGCAGCGTGCTCTACGGCATGACCTCGCAGGGCGGCAAGCACGGCGGCTCGACCGGCGACGGCACCATCTTCTCGTTCGACACCTCCAGCAACACCTACACCGGGCTCTACTCCTTCGACGGCAAGCACGGCGCCGACCCGCACGGCCAGCTTATCCTCGATCCTAACGGCAGCACGTTCTACGGCATGACGCGCTCCGGCGGCAAGCACGACGTCGGCGTCGTCTTCTCGTTCGACATAAGCAAGAACAAATACAACGTGCTGCACAACTTCAGTTGCCCCGGCAACAGCACGCCCATGTGCATCGACGCTAACGACGGTGCGACTTCCGACCACGGCACGCTCGTGCAAAACAACTCGACGCTGTACGGCCTGACCACGTACGGCGGCAAGTACGGCAACGGCACACTGTTTTCGATTCACACCGACGGCAAGCACTTCACCATCCTGCAACAATTCGGAAAGCCCTCAACCAACGACGGCATAAATCCCTACGGCTCGCTCCTGCTCAATGGCACCACGCTCTTTGGCACCACCCGCCTCGGCGGCAGCAAGGGCAACGGCACCGTTTTTCAAATCGATACCGACGGCACCAACTACGATCGAATTTACGATTTTCAAGGCGGCAACGACGCCGCCAACCCCATCGACAACGTCATCCTGCTGGACAACACGCTCTATGGTATGACCGAAGCGGGCGGGCTATGCGGCAACGGCGCGATCTTCGCGCTCGTCCCGCCATAGAATTTTTGCGTGTCATCGACTCTGGAAAAAATCCGGCGCGCCGCGGCGCCCCACGGACTCAACCTGGTGGCGGCGACTCCCGTCGCGCGCTACGACATCGCGGTCAAGGAAATTTCGCGTGCCTCCGCGATCGATCCCGATTCACGCTCGATCGTCGTCATCGGAAACGGCGGCGGCGCGCTCTGGGCTTCACTGAAGTCCCACGCCGCGCGCCACCCCGGATGGTGGAATCGCGACAACCCTCTCGACGACTTCACCCGCGAAGTCGTTGAGCGCGACATCGCCGCCCCCGTCCGCGCCTCGGGCGCGCGATGCGTCACTGTTTACCCCTTCATGAGCAACGGCCCCACGCTCAACTTTATCGAGCTGGGCAAAGTCGCTGGCATCGCCGGGCCAAGCATTCTCGGCGTGACGGTACATCCGAAATACGGACCGTGGATCGCATTTCGCGCCGCGCTCCTGCTCGACGAAGAAATCGATTCACCAGGCGACGCGCTTGGCTTCGATCCGTGCCCCCGATGCACCGCGCGCAGTTGCATCCCAGCCTGTCCGGCCAACGCAGTGAATGCCCAATCCGGATGGGACATCCCCAAATGTCTGACGCATCGCGTCGAAGTCGAGACGGATTGCACCCCGCGATGCCACGCACGCGCCGGATGCGTCCTCGGCCCCGAGCATCGCTACCCCGACGACGAGCTCGCCTTTCATCAAATGCGCGCGCTCCGCTCGATGCGCCCGTACTACGAGGCGCACCTCAAACGCCCGTCCTGAGGCAGGCCTGCTGGAATCCGGGCGCGCACCCAAGCAACATGACCCTGTAAGCACCACCGTGAAACTCTCAATCATCGACCAGTGCCCCGTCCCAGCCGGCTTTACCACCGCCGACGCGTTCCGCAACACAATCGAGCTGGCGCGACTTGCCGATCGCCTCGGCTTCGAGCGCTACTGGATCGCCGAGCATCACGCGACCGGCGCGTTCGCGAGTCCCGCGCCCGAGGTGCTAATCGCGCGGGTAGGCGCCGAGACCTCGCACATCCGCGTCGGCTCGGGCGGCGTGATGCTCCCGCATTACAGCCCGATGAAAGTCGCCGAGAGTTTCCGCGTGTTGCACGCGCTCTATCCCGGCCGCGTCGATCTCGGCATCGGCCGCGCGCCGGGCGGCAGCCCGCTCGACTCATTCGCGCTGCGCCGCGACCGCAGCGCCCAACCGTCCGAAGACGACTTCCCCAAACAACTGCTCGAGCTTCTCGCCTTCCTGCACGGCGGCTTCCGCCCCGATCACGCCTTCAGCCGCATCGAGCTCTCGCCCGCGATGCCCGGGTCGCCCGACGTTTGGCTGCTCGGCTCCAGCATGTGGAGCGCGGCCGCCGCGGCTCAGCTCGGATTGCCCTACGCCTTCGCGCACTTCATCGATCCGACGCACACGCGCGCCGCGATCGAGTACTATCATTCGCACTTCAAGCCCTCGAACGAGCTCTCCACACCCGTCGCCATTCTGGGGATCAGCGCGATATGCGCGCCGACCGATGCCGAAGCTCAACGCATGGCGTCGAGCGTGCGCCTGTTCGTACGCCACGCGCGCCAGGGAATGCGCGGACCGATCCCCACGCCTGAGCAGGCCCTCGCCGAGCTGGGACCCGGACCGTTGCCCGCCGACGTGACGATGCGCGAGACGGGAGAATGGCCGCGCGCGATCATCGGAACGCCCGACCACGTCAGCAGCACACTGATCGACATCGCCAGCGTCCTGCACGTCGACGAAGTGATGCTCGTGACCGTAGTCCACGACCATCAGGCGCGCCTACGCTCTCACGAGCTCATGGCGCAAGCGTTCAGTCTGAAGCCTCGCTGAATCGTTACCCGACCGCGCGGATGCTCTCGACGATTCCTCGGCGCGCGAAATTTGCCGCCGGGATCGCGCCCGCCACAACGCCGATCAACAGCGCGAGCGACATGGCTCGCGCGAGAACCGCCGGGGGAAGAATCGTAAACAAGTCGATCGGACCGAGCGGTAGAATCGAAAACGGCATCAGCTTCGCCATCGCGTATGCCGTCGCACATCCCGCGACTCCTCCTGCCATCCCTATCGCCGTCGATTCTGTCAGCGTCAGCGCGACGACCAGCGACGGCCGAAACCCCAACGCCCTCATCACCGCCATCTCCTTGCGCCGCTCGCGCATCGCCATCATCATCGTATTCAGCGCCACCAGCGACATCGCGAACACCACCGCTCCAGCCACAGAGCCGAGAATCAGAAGCAGGGTCCTTAGATCGAAAAACGATGTGACCCAGGTCGCTTCAGAGGCGGTGTTGGTCTCGGCCGACGAATTGGCAAAGGTCTCGTCGATAGTCGCGATAGCTCCGGGCACTTCTTCCTTGCGATCCGCGATCGCGTAGTAGGCATTCACCCGCGACGTGGCGCCAAGGATCTCCTCCAAGTAGTCGCGCCGAAACAAAACCGCGTCGGGCGGCGCCAGCTTTCCCAGTTGCTCGCTGATCACCAGGCTCACGTCCACCGGATAGATACTGCCTTTCAGCATTATGTGATCGCCGATCTTCCATCCGTACTTGCGCATCGCGGCGGGCGCTACCAGGCACGCCGTCCGCGTGCGCTGTAACAGAGCCGAGCGCTCAGGAGTAATTCCCCAATCGGGCCACAGCGTCCCAACCGCGTCAGCGTCAACGCCGATGCCGATCTGATCGCTTGGTGAACGGTAGACGCCGCCGAAATACGTGACAGCGGAGACGGCTTCGATATGCGGAACGGCTTCTATCTTTTGCCTGTACGCCGCGGGCAGCGGATAAAAGAACCCCGATTTGTTCATCGCGACCAGCCGCCGCTCGGAGGCCGGACTGCTCACGAGATGCGACGCCACGTAGGGCAGGCTCGACAGCGTCGAGTAGGTGAACACGGCCAGCGCGATCGCGAAAATCGTCAGGGCGGTGCGCCTAAGGTTGCGTGAGAGGTTCCGCCACACGAGCTGCGCGTATTTCATCAAGCGGCCTTGCTCGATCCGGGCATGATTCCAGATCTACATCCTGATCGTGCTCCTCGTCGAGGCGGTGCGATCGCCCAAATTGCAAGCTGCGACAAGTGAATCGAATCGGCTCGCGACCCTAGCGCGAGGCTGGTAGCTCCTTGTCTGGAAGATCTTCGTCGAGGAATGGAACCACGATCTGCGCGATCTGCTCGCTCTCGCGAGTCCCGGGCATCGGGATATGGTCCGTGCCGTCGATGACGACGAACCGCGCGCCGGGAATGAGGTCCGCGACCTTTTTGCCGGATGCGAGCGGATTCATCTGGTCGTCACGCACCTGAATTATCAGCGTCGGCACGCGCACTTGCGCCGCGAAGGTCTTTACGTCGACGCTCTTTTGCGATGCAAAGAACGCTGCAAAATCCTCCGGCGTTACGGACTCGCCGGTCACCTCGCTGAAGAAACGCTTCTCAACTTCGCTTGCGCTGGGCATTACGAAAGAAGCAAACAGTTCACGAATCGGGGCGTTTCCCCATCCATTCGCGACCAATGTTGTTCCAGCATCCCTCATTTGCCGCTGATCCGGGCTGAGACTCGGATCGCGGCCGTTGTCGACGTCGCCGGCGTACAGAATCATGCGCGTGACACGCTCAGGATGCTTTGCCGCATAAGCTATCGCCACCTGGCAGCCGGCCGAAATGCCATACAGCGCGAACCTGTTCAGCTTGAGCGTGTTTACTACGGCCTCCAGGTCGCGCAGGCGCGCTTCCACTGAATAGTCCTTCAGCCCTCGATCGGACATTCCGAAGCCGCGCCCGTCATATTGAACCACCGTATGGCGAGCTATCAAAGGTTTCAGAAATGCCGAGTTATAGGTCGGGCTGAAGAGCCCGAGCTTCAGATGGGTCAGCATTCCCACCGCGATTACCACCGGCGGGCCCTTGCCCGATGTGCCGTAGGCGATTCGGACTCCATCGCTGGTCGTGCAGTAAGCAATTTTCTGGTTGACCTCCGGCGGCAGCATTCGCGGCACGTAGATTCGGGCCAGCGTGGCGACTTCATTGTAGAGCAGCTCGTAACTCAGAACGGCCGCTGCTACCGCGACGAGCAATAGAACGAGTCTGCGGCGCGGCAGGCGTCGTCGAGCACCAGCGCCAGGACCTCCTTCTAACGCCATGCCGGGCATTGCCATGGCATACACACCTATAGGTCTGCTTACGTTCTTGAGAATCTTCTCGCCAAGAAATTTCGCGGGCAGTCCCGGCTGGTTACGAATCTCGTCGTAAACCCGCTCCGAGATGCAGATGCCCCCGGGCGGTGCCAGCGCATGAATTCGCGACGCGACGTTGATACCGTCTCCCAGCACGGTGTTGTCCGTAAATACAACGTCGCCGACGTGGACGCCGATTCGTACGCTGAACTCAATGTTGTCTTCCAGCGCAGCTTGCATCTCGCATGCGCACCTGACCGCGTCCACCGCGCTATGAAAGCCCGTCAGAATGCCATCGCCGGCGTCGCCAAGGATTCGGCCGTTGAACTTCGGCAACACCGAGTGCAGCAGCTCGTTGTGCATCTTAACCGCGCGGAGCCCCTCCTGCTCGTCGCGGCCCATGATCAACGTGTATCCCGCGATATCGCTGAACATGATCGCGGCCAGCTCGCGCGTGGGATTGGTTGATGTGTCGGATGTGATCGGCATCCGGATGCCTCTCTCGCTGGAGAACGATTGCGCGCCAGATACTACTCCGCGCGCCGCCATGCCGCGATGCGTTCGCCGTGCCATTGACGCAGGCGCGAGCACGCCCTAAAGAAGGAGCACGCTGGGGGGCCGGAGGAATTAGGATGGCCATCGACGCAAGCAAACTTCAGGAACTAATCGGCAAAATGCTCGGCGACGTTGGCGCCGCGATGGGCACGGCGCTCGTGCTGCTCGGCGACAAGTTTGGACTTTACAAAACTCTCGCCGCCGCAGGACCGCTGACGCCCGCCGAACTCGCGTCGAAGACCGGCACCGTCGAGCGCTACGTGCGCGAATGGACCGCCGCACAGGCCGCCGCCGGTTACATCAACTACGATGCCGCGTCCGGCCGCTTTTCGATTTCGCCCGAGCAGGCTCTGGTGCTCGCCGATGAAGGCGGTCCGGCATTTTTTCCCGCCATGTACGAGATCGCAGCCGCGTCTATCCGCGATGAACCCAAAGTCGCGGACGCGTTTCGCAACGGCGGCGGCGTCGGATGGCACGAACACGACCCTTGCCTGTTCCGCGGCACCGAGCGCTTCTTCCGCCCCAGCTACGCGATGCATCTGGTCTCCGAATGGATTCCCGCGCTCGATGGCGTCCGCGAGAAACTCGAGCGTGGCGCACGCGTCGCGGACGTCGGATGCGGCCACGGCGCGTCGACAGTCCTGATGGCGAAAGCGTTCCCGAAATCACGCTTCTTCGGCTTCGACTATCACGAGCCGTCGATCGTCCGCGCCCGTGAACTCGCGCGCGCCGAGGGCGTCGCCGATCGCGTTAGCTTCGAGCGCGCTTCAGCCAAGGAATATCCGGGGACCTTCGACCTGGTCGCGTTCTTCGACTGCCTGCATGACATGGGCGATCCAGTCGGCGCGGCCGCGCATGTGAAAAGCACGCTCGCCGAAGACGGAACCTGGATGGTCGTCGAGCCGTTCGGCAGCGACCGCCTCGAGGACAACCTCAATCCGATCGGACGGCTGTTCTATGCCGCATCGACGATGATTTGCGTGCCGGCGTCGCTGTCACAGGAAGTCGGACAGGGCCTCGGCGCGCAAGCTGGAGAAGCGCGCCTGCGCCAAGTGCTCGCAGCGGGAGGGTTCTCCCGCGTACGCCTCGCCACCGCGACGCCCTTCAACCTGGTGCTCGAAGCGCGCTCATGAACCGGGCGTTCGAGCTCAGTAGGCGACGGCTTCGCCGCTTTCGATCAAGCTTGACCGGCAGACCTTCGACCTCTTTCGGCGCTGCGTCCTGCACCTGCGGCGTCAGCTTCTTGACGAAGACTTCGATCGCGGCTTGGCCTGGTTGATCGCCAGCCGCGACTGCAGTGCCGACCGCCCCCGGGATGCTCATAAGCGCGTCCTCGTGCCGGTCGCGAACCGCCTTGGCCGATGCCACCACCTCTTTCGACATACCCACATTCGCCGACAACACATCTGCCTGCGCCGTATCGGATGCCGGCGGAGGGGTGCAAGTGCCCACCATCGAAACGTCAAGCTTGCTAAGCACTTCGGAAATTGGATTGGCTATTGTGGTTGATCCGTTAGAAAAGCCCGCAAACAGCAAAGCGACCGCCTGAGGGCAATCATTCTCGGTTACGATTAGCGATCCAGAGTCGCCGAGTTGGCTGAATACGGGGGTTTCGGTGCTGCCAGTTACGAGAATCTGGTTGACGAATCTAGCCAATTTCGGCTTCTTGGGATTATCTGAGTAGTTTACCGTCACGTTGGCGTCCAACGCCGCAACGATTCCGGTCGTAATGCAACTCGTACGGCCCATTTTCTGCACAGCCATCCCGATCGTTGGTGCACCGACCACAGAGCTTGCGATCTCTCCGATAAAGAGGATTTCGGGGCTCACATCTCCCGGGTCGACCTCCGCAATGGCTGCGTCAACAGTGTTCTTGCCGCCGCCGAACTTGAGTTTGACCTTGCGACTGAGCGCTGCGACCGCATTGCTCGAGGCCTGCACGCATTCCACGTCCACCAGGCCGGGCTGCACGATGAGCTGGCCGGGTTTAGCCTTGTTTTGGTTCGCGATCACATGATTATTGCTGAGGACGTATTGAATATCGTTTGAATCCTGGACCATCGACCCCAGCGTCCCACTGAAACAACCGGTCACCTTTCCCTTTTTTGCTCTTGATGAGCGAGTTGATATTTCCGCCAGAAGTGCCGAGCGGAATCGGGCGGCTCAGCGCCGTTTGCTGAATTGCCGGTGTGACTGCACCCATCGGCGGACGCGTCTTGTGGCGTGGACGCAACACTCACAGCAAGCATACAAGCAACCAGTGCCGCTGCCTTCATCTTGAACCTCATAGTTTTCTCCCCATTACTCCCCATCTTTCCACCTCTTTAGAATCAGGACCGGACTTGATCACGCACTGACAGCAAGATTTGCACCAGAGACCTGTATCTCACTCGCAGAAACGCACTAATGAATGCTAATCGCCCTTTTAACCAGCATTGAGTTGCGATCACATAGCATTCATCAATCAAGGCTTGCGACGAAATCACACGGAATTAGGACCCCCCTCAGCATCGCGGACGACGCCATTATTTTCAGCTCTGGTGCCTCGATGGGCCGTATGATGCTCAAGCGTCGCGCGAGAATCAACTAGGTAATCGCGCAGAAGCGACATTTTGTGTACAGACGAACGTCTAGATTGGAGGATGCTTGTCCTTCCAAGGGCGCGCGCGCTCGAACTCGGCTGCCAGCGCGATTATGCCCGCCTCGTCGCCCGGGCGGCCGACGATTTGGAGCGCGAGCGGCAGCCCCGCCTTGCTGAATCCGTTGGGCACTGAGATGGCCGGCTGACCGGTCGAGTTGAACGGAAACGTGAACGCGATCCACGCATAGATCTCGTCGGCGCCTGTGGCGGGGTTCGAAGCCAAGGTGCCCAGCCGTACCGCGGGCCGGGTGAGCGTCGGTGCGATCAGCGCGTCGTACGGCATGAGCGCGTGGATGATTTCGCGCGACGTATTGTGCATCCCGGTTACGGCGCGGATGTAGTCGGCAGCGGAAATTTTCCCGCCCCATTCGTAGCTTCCGCGCACCACGGGATCGAGCAGCTCGGGATTCGGAATATTCAGTGCGGAGACCGACGCGCCGACGATCACGCGCGCAAATTTGCCGAGCATCGCGCCGGGATCGAGCGTCATCGGCTCGATGCTATGCCCCATCTCGCGCAACACGCCGCAAGCGGCCTCGAGCGCGGCTAGAGTTTCGGCGTCCACCGGCCCGAGCGCGCTGTGGTTGATAAGCGCGAGCCGAAGTTTCTTCGGATGCGCCATGACTTCCTCGACGAATGGACGCGCAGGCGGCCGCGCCGCGTACGGATCGCCGGGCATCATCCCCGCCATCGCATCGAGCATCAACGCCGCGTCGCGGACGGTGCGCGCAATCGGGCCTGTAGTGGATAGTCCTGCCCACGCTTCGCCCTCCGACGGCGAGCGCGTGATTCGCCCGCGCGACGGCTTGATTCCGACCAGCCCGCAGCATGCTGCGGGGATTCGCACCGATCCACCGCCGTCGCTGCCTTGGGCAATGGGATGCAATCCCGCGGCAACGGCAGACGCGGAACCCCCGCTTGAACCGCCTGCCGTATGTTCGAGGTTCCATGGATTTCGCGCAGGCGGACAAAGACCGCCTTCAGTGGTCGGCCGCAGGCCGAACTCCGGCGTGGTCGTTTTGCCGAGCAGGATTCCGCCGGAATTCGCCAGCCGCACCGCGAGTTCCGCGTCTGCCGGCGCGTACCAGTTCTCGTAGTTCTTCGAGCCGAAGGTGGTGCGAATATCCTTCGTCCAGAGCAAATCCTTGAGCGAATACGCGACACCGAACAGCGGCAGCTTGGCCGCCTCCGAAGGGTTCATCTTTTCGAGCCGCGCCGCATCCGCCAGCGCACGCTCGGCGGTGACGGTCATGAACGCACCTAGCTTCGGATTCAGCTTCTCAACGCGCGCAAGAAAAAACTCGGCAACCTCGCGCGGCTTAACTTCTTTCTTGAGAACCAGTTCGCGCAGATCCCACGCTTCGATAAATGGGTTGAGCATCACGTTCACCTCCGGGGAAAAATCCTAGTTAGCCCAAAACGCCGCCGCCCGCCAACGCGGCGTCGCAATCGGGAGATGAGAACACTTTATTGAATGTGAACCCCGCGGTGGGTTTCACACTTCCTTCGGCAGGGGTGACCCCTGCACCGGTATTAGGAGAGGGTGCGGGACTTCGTCTCAGTTAGAAGGGGTTAAGGGCGGAGGCGAAGGTCCGTCTCTTACCTCGCCCGTTACTCTACGGGAGAGGCAGCCGGCCGCAACGCGGCCGGTAGGTGAGGGTTCTGCGAGCACATCACAAAAGCCGGCAGCTTACTCTTTTGCTTCGTCTTACTTTTGTGTCATCTCTCGGCTTCGTTCGCGATGACACAATGATAAGACTTACCAAACGGAGAGAATCTGATTGCTTGGTTCAGCGATTCTTTGGACGCATGTTGCCGCTGGCGCGATTTGGGTTGGCGCTTGTGCTTGCTTTGTGATCGCGGGGCTCGCGCTCGCGGCGGGAAGCGACGATCAGCGGAATTTTGTGGCGAGTGCGGCGCCCAAGATTGATCTGCTTGGACTCGTTGCGGCGGTCGTACTGCTGGCTACGGGATTCATCAACCTGATAACGGCGGGGGTTGCGCGGCGGTTCGTGTTCTCGACTTCGTTCATGGCCGTGCTTGCGATCAAGATTGCGTTGTTTATCGTTATGATCGTCGTGATGACGTGGTCGATGAGAGTCGGCGCGGTGATCAGAGCTGTTGTTGCGCGCGAGCGTGTTGATGCGGTGCCGGGCGCGATGACTCGAATGGTGCGAGCGCATATCGCGATCGTCGCGATGGGCGGTATCGCGCTGATTCTCGGAACGTGGCTGATGGGAAGCTAGATGGCTGAGATTCCACCGAAGATCAAAGTCGGCGCGTTCACCGTCGCGTTTCTAGCCGACGGACTGTGGCGCAACGACGGCGGATGCATGTTCGGCGTTGTGCCGCGCGAATTGTGGAAGAGCAATCATCCGCCGGACGAGCGCAACCGGATTCGGCTGAACCTGACGTGTCCGCTCATCATGAAGGGCAGCGACGCCATTCTGGTCGATACGGGAATCGGCAATCGCCTAAGCGACGTCGAGCGCAAGATCTTCGACCATGGCGACGGCTGGTTGCCGCAGCATCTGAGCGCACTCGGGATGGAGGCCGGCGACATCACCCATCTGATCGTGTCACATCTGCATTTCGATCATTGCGGAGGAATCGTGCGGCGGCGCGAATCCGGCGCACTCGAAGCCGCGTTTCCACGCGCGCGAATCTTCGCGCAGCGCGGCGAGCTCGACATCGCCGACAATCCGCGCAACGAGCGGCTCCGCGCCGCGTATCGCCACGCCGAGGAGGTTCTTGCGCCGGTGCGCTCGATGCTGGAAGCGCTCGACGGCGATACCGATGTCGTCGCGGGCGTGCGCGCCGTCGTCACCGGCGGACATACGCGGGACCATCAGGCTGCTCTCGTAACTGATGGCGGCGAATGCTTCATGCATCTCGCGGATATCGTGCCGACACGCTCGCATATCCGCGGGCCGTGGAACCAGGCGTACGATCTCGACGCGCTCCGCACGATGGAACAGAAGGCGCACTATCTCGGGCTCGCGGCGGAGAATCGATGGTGGTTGTCGTTCGCGCACGACGACACGGTGTTCGCGGCGATGGTGAAGAACGATCGCGGACGTATCGTGCTCGCCGACACGATCCCGGTTTCTGAGCGGCTATTTCAATTTTCTTAGTAATGTTCGAATTTGCATTCTGCCGACCTGTTGACACGGAACGCGTCTGAGTATGCTGCGTATGCCTATGTTACTTGTTGCAGATCACAGGCTCAGTTATACTCGATATTAGGATGGGCTCCAGAAATAGTACGGCCCGACCGTTTCCCGCGCTCCCAGGCAGTATTCCTGCTCAACATTCTATAACCCGAACCCGAAGGAGATAGCCGATGGCGGATCTCAATAACTTCGAGCGAGTGATCAAAGAAGACCGCGCCGCACGCGAGTCGAAGCAGTGGCGCGGTACCTTGCTCGATTATCTCGAGGTCGTGAAAGCCGACCCGATCATGACCAAACTCGCGCACGCGCGAATCTACGACTTGATAATCTCCGCCGGTCTGCACCCGCTGCATGACACCGACGATCCGCGCACCAAGCGGCTGTACAAGGACGAGCCGCTGAAGGTGTTCAATTTCTTCGCCGAGGAATTCTTCGGGATCGAGCGCACGATCGCGCAGATCGTCCGCTACTTCCATTCCGCGTCGCTCAAGGGCGAAGAGAGCCGGCAGGTCCTGTACCTGATGGGCCCGGTAGGTTCGGGCAAGAGTTCGCTGGTCGAGCGAATCCAGCGCGGACTCGAGCAGGTCGGACTCATCTACGCGATCGAAGGATGCCCGATGAACGAGGAGCCGCTGCATCTCGTGCCGCGCCATCTGCGGCGCGAGTTCGAGAAGATGCTCGGCGTGCATATCGAGGGCGACCTCTGCCCGGTCTGCCGCTACCGCCTGAAGACCGAGTTCAACAACCGCTACGAGGAATTTCCGGTAATCGCGCGCAACTTCTCCAAGCGCAACCGCGTGGGGATAGGCGTGGTGCCGCCGGTGGATCCGAACAACCAGGACACCTCGGTGCTGATTGGCTCGGAGGATATCTCGAAGCTCGACCAATACTCCGAGGGCGACCCGCGCGTGCTCGAACTCAACGGCGCGCTCAACGTCGGCAACCGCGGAATCGTCGAGTTCATCGAAGTTTTCAAGAACGAGACCGAGTACCTGCACGCGATGATCACGGCAACGCAGGAGAAAGTGATTCCCGCGCCGGGACGCCACGGAATGGTGTACGTCGATACCTGCATCGTCGCGCATTCGAACGAGGCCGAGTGGCAGAAGTTCAAGGCCGACCACACCAACGAGGCGATCCTCGATCGAATCGTCGTCGTGAAGGTGCCGTACAACCTGCGCCTGTCGGAAGAAGTTAAGATTTACCAGAAGATCATCAAGAACTCCGACTTCCGCGCGCATGTGGCGCCGCACACGCTCGAGATAGCTTCGATGTACGCGATCCTCTCGCGCCTCGAGCCGACCTCGAAGTGCGACCTGATGACCAAGCTGCGGCTCTACAACGGCGAGGAAGTCGTCGAGAAGGGACGCACCAAGAAAATCGACGTGCAGGAGCTGAAAGAGGACACCAAGCGCGAGGGCATGTCGGGCATCTCGACGCGCTTCATCATGAAGGCGCTCGACAACGCGCTGTCGGACAACGTCACCGGCAACTGCATCAATCCGATCAACGTGCGCGAGGCGCTCATCTCGATGACCAAGGAGGGCGACCTGCCCGACGACACGCGCAAGCAGTATCTCGAGTTCCTGCAGGACACGCTGCACAAGGAATATCTCGACCTGCTCGAAAAGGAGATCACCCGCGCGTTCGTGTACTCGTACCAGGAGCAGGCGGAGTCGCTGTTCCAGAACTACCTCGATCACGCCGAGGCGTTCGTCAACAAGACGCGCGTGCGGGATCGCAACACCAAAGAGGAACTGGCGCCCGACGAGGGCTTCTTGAAGTCGATCGAGGAGCAGATCGCTATCATCGGTTCGGCGGCCGACGGATTCCGACAGGAAGTGATCGCGTACTTGTGGGCAACCTCGCGGCGCGGCGAAAAGATCAGCTACAAGAGCTACGAACCGCTCAAGGAAGCGATCGAGAAAAAGCTGATGACGTCGGTGCGCGACATCTCACGCATCATCACCAAGGCGCGCACCCGCGACGAGGAGCAGGGCGAGAAGTACAGCTCGATGGTAAAGAACCTGCTCGAAAACGGCTACTGCGAATCATGCGTCGATGTCGTCCTCAAGTACGCCGCAAACAACCTGTGGAAGGATTGAGTCCTTGTGTCATTCTAGAGCGAAGCGAAGAATCCCGGATCCGGAAGCTGTGTGCGAAAAACATCAAGCAGCAAGAGTTACTACGTTTATATAATGAGCAGTCCGTCGCGGACGTTGTACGCCGGCGTGACGAATGACCTCGAGCGACGTGCGAATGAGCACAAAAGCGGCGTGTTCGATGGTTTCACAAAGCGCTACCGAATCAATCGACTGGTTTATTTTCAGGAGACCAACGACATCGGAGCGGCAATTGCTGCCGAAAAACAGATCAAAGGACTATCGCGATCGAAAAAAGATTGCGCTGATCGAGGCCGAGAACCCGACGTGGCAGGACTTGAGCGATGAGTCCTAGAAAAAGAGCGGGATTCTTCGCCGCAGCGGCTCTGAATGACAAAAGGGCAAAGACTCGGAATGCAAGACATCCTCAACAAGATCTCTTCTTTGTGTCATACAGAGCGGAGTCCGCGGAGCGAAGAATCCCGGCTCCGAAAGCAGTGTGCGGAAACCATCGAGCAGCAAGCGGTACGAAATCCATTTCTTACGGAACGAAGCTACCGATGGTAGTGAACGCCTATCAAAACCACCACCTATGGTATGAAAACTGAGCCAGTGCACCCGACGAAGATGGCCGAACTGAACATAACGCGGGTGTCCGGATGAGCGGCGATACAATCTTCCGCGAATACCGGATCTCGGACGCCGAGCGCTCTGACCGTTCGGCCGGCGACCGGCTGCGGCATCGGCAGAAAGTTCGCGAATCTATTCGCGAAAATATTGCCGACATCATCGCCGAAGAATCAATCATCGGCAAAGACAGAGACCGCGTGATCAAGGTTCCGCTGCGCGGAATCAAGGAATACCGCTTCGTGTTCGGCGACAACGCGCCGGGCGCGTCGCAGGGCAACGGCGACTCGCGGCCCGGGCAAGTCGTCGGCAAGACCGGCAAGGACGGTCCCGGCAAAGGCGACGATCATGCAGGCGATCGGCCTGGCGTCGACTACTACGAGACCGACGTCACGCTCGAAGAGCTTATCGAGATCATGTTCGAGGATCTCGAATTGCCAAATCTCGAACGGCGGGCTCTGCGCGAAATCCAGTCCGACTACTCGTCGCGGCGCAAAGGCTACCGCAAGGTCGGCATCCGCATCAGGCTCGACAAGCGGCGCACCGCCAAGCAGCGGGTAATGCGCATGCTTGCGTCCGACAAGCGTCTCGACGCGGCCAACCGCGCGCTCGAAGAATCGAAAGCCGATCGCGAAGTTGCAGGAGATGCCATTACCGGCGTTGAGGGCGCGCTCGACGAAATCGCGCTCGAAGAAGGCACGCTCGACGAAGAGTCCCTCGACGTTTCGACCGGCGCCGCATTTCAACGTGTCCACCGCCGCTTCCCGTTCCATCAGGACGATCTGCGCTACAAGCACGTAGAGATCGACACCAAGGAAGAGTCGAACGCTGCTGTAATCTGCATCATGGACACCTCGGGCTCGATGGACACGATGAAGAAGTACCTCGCGCGCAGCTTCTTCTTTCTGCTCTACCAGTTTATTTCGACACGCTACCGCAACGTCGAGATCGTTTTCATCGCGCATCACACGGAGGCCAGCGAGGTCACCGAGGAAGAATTTTTTCACAAGGGCGAGTCGGGCGGCACCTTTATTTCTTCGGGTTACGCCAAGGCGCTGGAAATAATCGCCGCGCGCTACCATCCGTCGCTCTGGAACCTCTACGCCTTCCATTGCTCCGACGGCGACAACTTCGACTCCGACAATCCCGCCGCGCTCAAGGACGCCGAGGAACTCGCCGAGATTTGCAACCTGTTCGGCTACGGCGAGATCAAGCCGCTCGGTTCGCGCTACTACGAATCCTCGATGCTCAACGTGTTCCGCCGAATCCAGGCGCCGAATTTTCACACCGTGCTGATCGAGCGCAAGGAAGACATCTGGCCGTCGTTCAAAGCGTTCCTGGCCAAGGACAGGGTGAAAGAAGCATGAGCGCCACTCCGCACGCCGGCGCCGCTCGCAACATCACGACGTGGAAACTGGACGACCTCGTCGAGTGGGACCGCCGCATTCGCGAGAAAGCGGCGGAGTTCGGGCTTGACTGCTATCCGCAGGAGTTCGAGCTTTGCGATCATTACGGGATGCTCGGGTACATGGCGTACTCGGGCATGCCGTCGCACTACCCGCATTGGTCGTACGGCAAGTCGTACGAGAAGCTCAAGACGCTTTACGATCACGGCGTCAGCGGCCTGCCGTACGAGATGGTGATCAACTCGAATCCCGCGATCGCCTATCTGATGCGCGACAACTCGCTGCTGCTGCAGGTGCTGACGATCGCGCATGTGTACGGGCACAACGATTTTTTCAAAAACAATTTCACGTTCAAATCGGCGACGCGTGCCGAGCTGACGATTGAGGCCTTCAAGTCGGCGGCGATGCGTGTGCGGCGCTACGTCGAGGATCCGTCGATCGGCGTCGAGAAGGTCGAGCGCATTCTGGACGCGGCGCATGCGCTCTCATGGCAGTGCCGGCGCAATTTTGCGATCAAGAAACTCTCGCCCACCGAGCAGATGGCGCGCGCCGAAGATACCGCGCAGGGACAGCCCGATCCGTTTCAGAAGATCCATGCGCGCAAGACGATCGAAGTCCCGGATTTCCACAAGGTGCCGCTCGAGCCCGACGAGGACCTGCTGCTCTTCATCCGCGATCACAACCCGTTCCTCGCCGACTTCGAAAAAGATCTGCTCACCATCGTCGATGAAGAAGCCAAGTACTTCATCTCGATGATGGAGACGAAGATCATGAATGAGGGGTGGGCGAGTTACTGGCACAAGAAACTTCTGGAGTCGCTCGACCTCGAGCAGGGGATCCGTCTCGAATTTATCGTCAATCACAACCAGGTTTGCCGCCCGATTCCCGGCCAGATCAACCCGTACCATCTCGGGCTCAAGGTCTGGGAAGACATCTACCGCCGCTTCACGAATCCGACCAAGGAGGAGATCAAGCGCGACGGCCCGCCGGCGAAATCCGGCAACGAGAAGATCTTCGAGGTTCGCGAGGTCGAGCGCGACGCGTCGTTCCTGCGGCGTTACCTGACGGAAGAGCTCATGCGCGAGATGGACATCTTCGAATACGAGGCGCGCGGCGAAGAGCTGGTCGTCAGCAAGGTGGCCGACGACGAGAGCTGGAAGAAAGTGAAGGCGACACTGATCAAGAACGTCGGCACCAACTCGATTCCGGTCCTCAAAGTCGAGGACGCCGACTTCGGCCAGAACCGTACTCTGTATGTGAAGCACGATCACGACGGCCGCGACCTGCATATCGAATACGCCGAGAAGAGCCTCAACTACCTGCAGCGGCTATGGGGCCGCGAAGTTGTGCTCGAGACTGTGCTCGACGGCAAGCGCTCGCTGCTCTGCAGCAATGATCGTGGTTTCTCGGTTCGCGCGCTCAAGTAGAAGTCATTTGCCCTCATCACATTACGCGCTTTGAGCGCGCCTCCAGGCACGCTGCTGAACGGCCCAGCGGCACGTTGCTTTAGATTTGTTGGTCTTATAATTTCAGGCACGGACGATGCGGTTCGGGTCGGCTGCAAGGAGGCGCGGATGATGGAGTGGCCGAAGTGCCAGAAGTGTAACAATGGCGCGTTGATTCCCCTGTCCGACTACGGACAGGAGGGCGCGTCGGTGATGTTCAAGGCTTGGGTTTGCACGAATCCTGATTGCGGTTTCAGCCTGCGCGTGGACAAGGGCGAAGTGACTTACGGCAGGCGCATCGAGACCAAGCACTGATCATTTCTCATATCGTAACCTAAAGGGCAGTCCGCGCGGGCTGCCTTTTTTGTCGTGTCTTCGCCCGTTTGAAACATCCGGCGACGCCCGTCGTCTCTTGATCATGGGCAATTGGTTTCCAAATTGCCGTGGCTGCTTGCCGCTCGCGTTGATCGCTGCCGCAGCGTGCTCGCTGTCCGGATGCATGTCGTACGGCGAAACCGTTATCTATCAACTCTATCAGACCAACGCTGACCGATGCGTGCAAAACGAAACTGACGCTTGCGTGGCGATGCTGCAGTCGAGTTGCGAGGCGCCCGCTCGCGTATGTACCGACTACGTCCCCCAATTCCAGACGCAGGCCAGCCGGCAGCTCTCGCAAAAATGCCGTGCAAGCGACGAGGCGTCCTGCCGGGCGCTAGACACGGTCGCATGCGACAACGGCGACTCCGCGGTGTGCGCGCGTCTCGGCGTGGAGTACGCGAAACTTTATGCGTCGTGCAAGGCGGGCGATGCGAGCGAATGCGAATCGCTGTCGCTGTCGGTATGGCCGAAAACGCAGACCGATCTCGCCATCAACGCGTGCAAGAACGGCGACGCGATCGCATGCCGAGTCGCCAGCTCGAGCGCAAGCGCAATGAAAGTGAACGTCGACCGGAACGCGCAGTTCGCGATGTTCTAATTTACGAGAAACGAGTAGACGGTCGCGTCGGTGACCGGTTCGTAGCCGATTGTCTGGTAGACGTGATTTGAGGTCGGGTTGGCAAGGTCGGTATAGAGAAAGCAGAACGTGCGGCCGTCATCCAGCAGCTTCTGGCTTAGCGCGGCGACACACGCGCCCGCAAATCCTTTGCCGCGATTTTCCGGAGGCGTGTAGACCCAAGCCACCCGGATGCCATTCGGCGTAGGTCCCGCGAATCCCGCCATCGATACTGCGGTGCCTTCGACCTCCCACAGCATCAAATGTCTTGACTGCGGCAATGGCAACGCAGCGTTCTTTTCTGCCTCTTCGCGATCCATGCCTTCGGCATCCACCGAGAACGCGGCGCGCCATTTTCGCAGCAATACGTCATCGGACTCGTCGGGTTCGCGGAGACGGCCCGCAGCTCTCACTTCGTTTCTGACCCGGCTCAACTGGTAGATGCGCTGCGCCATCTGAATGCGGAAGCTACGCCCCGAGAGTTCCGACCACTTCAGCGCAAACTTGCGCGCGACTTCAGCGGAACTGTTGACGCCTGGAATCGTAAGGCCAGCAGCATGGAGTTCGTGAGCAATCGCGTCGATAGCGGAATCGTCGCCGATCCATGAGAGGATCATATTATGCGGCGGCGTCATCAAGACAACGCCAGCAACCGCGCCGCGTTCTTCAACTAACGCCATTAGCGGAGCGTCGGCTCCCCATTGCTCGCCAACTCGAAGCCCATCAAGAAGGCCAAGGATCAAGCAATGCTCAGCCTCGCGCCTCAAAAGAAATGGCTGGGTGCGTTCAAGGAATTGACCGGCATCCGAGAAGAACTTTATTTGATTTGCCGAAGCCACAATTCTGAACCGTATTTTCCGATGGCGAACGAGGCAAATATCAGCGGCCGTACGTGCGCATTACTTCGACAAGGCGATCGTGCGGAATAGCCTCGACGCGATACCCGTTGATTCCGACCATCGTAGTCGCTGCGACCAACGCGTTGACTATCGCTTCCTCGGTTGCCTGCACAACTGCGGTGAAGAGCGGATCCATCCGCGAGTTGCGGAGCATCTTCACGCGCTCGACATCGGGGCGTCTCCCGCCGGCGGCGTTGGCAGTTGAAAATGCGATGAACAGATCGCCTGAGCCGTTGCCCGATACGCTGCCGGTGCGCGCTAGGCCCATCGTGAGGCGCCGCGCGATTCGTTTGAGCTGATGCGGCATCAGCGGCGCATCAGTAGCCGCGACAATAATGATCGAGCCGAGTTCCTGCGTGCTGAACGGGTCATGGCCGGGGCGAAGCTCATGGCCGACACGAACGCCGGCGATCGTCAGTTCATGCGGACGTCCGCAATTTAGTTGCACCAGGACTCCCGCGGTGTAACCGCCCGATTTGCGATCGAGCCGTCGCGACGCCGTGCCAATTCCGCCCTTCCATCCATAGCCGATCATGCCGGTGCCGCCGCCGACGCATCCTTCCGCGACACGTCCGCCGCGTGCGCTCGCGAGAGCAGCCCACGCGTGCTTGGCGGTGACGTGGAACCCGTCGATGTCGTTGAGCAACCCGTCGTAGGTCTCGGCGACCACCGGCAACGACCAAGGCTGCGTCATCTTGCGGCGGCGCACCTGCCACGCAATCACCGCGTCGCGCACGACGCCGACGCTATGCGTGTTGGTGATCATGATTGGCGTAGTCAGCAAGCCCGACTCCTCAACCCACGCCGTGCCAGTCATCTCGCCGTTGCCGTTAAGCGAGAAGTATCCTGCGAAGACCGGAGAGCCGTCACGCCTTCCTCGCGGAAGGATCGCCGTGACGCCCGTGCGAACCGGCCCGCGGCCAACGATCAACTTACCGTCGCGGCGGATGATCGTAGTGTGCCCAACCTCGACCCCGGCAACGTCAGTGATCGCGTTGAGCGGCCCGGGCTCGCCGTCAAAGGGAATCCCAATCTCGCGCGCGCGAGATCTAGCGACCTTGCGATTCGATCCAATCGCCATGTCGAAAAGACATAGCGAAGAAACTCCGCGAGTGACAGAATGCGGGACGCGCGAGGGCGCATGACGATTCGCCGATCACATTTGCTGCTGCTGGTCGCAATAGCGACCACATTTGCGCTGTCACTGCCGAGGCGCGCGAGTGCCAGCGTGGTTTTTATTTCGCAGGAGGACGCCGGCCGCGAGTTTACGCTCGATCGGGGCGACGCGCTGGAGATATCGCTGCCTGCAACTTCGGGCACCGGCTACACGTGGCAGGCCGAGCCTGTAGCGGCAGGGTTCGTCAAGCAAGTCGGTGAGCCGGCGTTCACGTTCGACAGCGCGATGCCCGGTGCGTCGGGACATGAGACTTTCCACTTCTCAGTTGAAGCGAGCGGGACCGGCACACTCGAGATGCGTTACCTTCGGCCGTGGGAGAAGGGCATGAAGCCGGCCAAGGTCTTCAAGACTATGCTCATCGTCCACTAACTGCGCTGCGCGACATACGGTACTGCCGCTCGTATTCCACCATTGCCGCTTCCGCATACTCAGGACTCGTGAGAGTGGCGAGAAACGCGACCAGGTCGTCCTGATCGGCTTTGGAAAGGTCGAGCGGAACTATCACGGAGTCGAGATACGGATTACGCACGCCGCCCTTATTGAAATGTGCGACGACATCCCAGAGCGTCGCGGCCGAGCCGTCGTGAAAATAGGGCTGAGTGACAAGCAGGTTGCGGAGATCGGGCGTGCGGAACGCGCCGATATCGGCAGGCTTGTGAGTTACCAGGTAAAGTCCGAGGTCGCTCATGCCGCTGTCGGTCGCAAGCTTATCGAGCTGCGTCGAGTCGTCGCTCCTGGGGCGCATCGCAGTAGCGTTGTGCACGAGCGCGGCGCTTGCCGACACGCCCGCGTTGTGGAAGCGCCCGTCGGTGAACAGTGGACGCTCGGGACTCCATCTATGGCAGACAATGCATCGTCCATCGCCGTTGAAGATTTTCCAGCCGCGCTTCGCGGACTCATCAATCGCGCCGCTCTCCCCCGCCATGAAGTGATCGAACGGCGAGTCGAAGGAGATCTGCGTGCGTTCGTAGGACGCGAGCGCGCGGCAAATGTCGTCGAAGTTCACTTCGCGGCCGAAGACCCGCTCGAACGCTTCGCGATACCGCGGCATCGCCTTGATCTTGGCGACCACCTCGTCGGGGCTCTTCATCCCCATCTCGATCGGATTCAGGATAGGCGACTTGGCCTGCTCCTCAAGCGTCTGCGCGCGACCGTCCCAGAACAGGCTCGTGTTGAACGTAGCGTTGAGGATAGTCGGAGCGTTGCGGCGTCCAGTCTGGTTGTCGATACCTACCGAAGTCTTCTTCTGGTCGGTGAAGCCGAGCGCGTAGTTGTGGCAGCCCTCGCAGTGCTGGAGGTTGTCGGCGGAGAGCCGCTGCTCGACGAACAGCGCCTGTCCGAGCGCAATCTTGGCGGGCGTCTGCGGATTGTCAGGCGGGATCGAGCGCGCGTAGAGCTCGGCCGGGAAGCCTACCTGATGCTCTGATTTCGGAGAGGCACCCGACCGCGAGGCGCGGATTGTCGAGGCAACGCCGCACGCTGTCAGGATCAGCGCGAGCGCTGCGTAGACAAACGGTCGGGCAATGTTTCGATGGTCTTGCACGCCTGCCCGAGAATCTGACTATCGCGTGCGGACTGCAATACAGAAAAAAATGAGGGCGGAGTCCTTCGACTCCGCCCTCTCGAGATTCCCCGGCCGCGTCCTACTCTCCCGTGACGCCTTCGGTCACAGTACCATCGGCGCTGAAGGGCTTAACTGCCGTGTTCGGGATGGGAACGGGTGTTTCACCTTCGCCATGGCGACCGGAAACCTGTCGCACTCACCGGAGTGAGCGCTCAAGCTCCGACAAATCTGAATAGTAGGGTCTGCAGGTGCAGTCGTTCGAACCTTATTTGTGACTCGACCTTTGCCGTCCCATCCGGTTAGCGATTGAAACCCGGACAAGTATGCGGCGGCTATTTCAAGGTAAATTGAAATAGGTAGTGGTCAAGCCTCACGGCCGATTAGTACCAGTCAGCTCCACGCCTTACAGCGCTTCCACCCCTGGCCTATCAACCTCCTGGTCTAGAAGGGGCCTTTAGGATCTTACGATCGGGATACCTAATCTTGAGGTGGGCTTCCCGCTTATATGCTTTCAGCGGTTATCCCGTCCGTACATGGCTACCCGGCGAT
>NZ_DATEQZ010000028.1:0-2532 GCF_035272065.1 Binatus sp. (SeqCode) | reverse complement strand
TTTCGGCGCTGCGCGGCGCGTCTAAATGGCAAACGTAGCACTAATCACCGGCGTGACCGGACAGGATGGTTCGTACCTCGCCGAGTTTCTTCTGAAGAAGGGCTACGAAGTGCATGGGATGGTGCGGCGCACTTCGAGTTTCGCCACCGGACGAATCGATCATCTGCGCAAGGGCTTCGGGCCGGGTTCCGAAGGCCTGCAACTGCATTACGGCGACCTGGGCGACGGCACCGGCCTTCGGCGAATCGTCGAGCAGGTTCGTCCCGACGAAGTCTACAACCTTGCCGCGCAATCGCACGTGCGCATCTCATTCGATCAACCCGAGTACACCGCCGACGTTGTCGGGCTGGGGGCGCTGCGATTGCTCGAGGCGTTGCGCGATCACAACAAGCGCCGTGGGCGGGCGGCGAAGCTGTACCAGGCGGGTTCGTCAGAGATGTTCGGCAAGGCGATGGAAACTCCGCAGCGCGAGACCACGCCTTTTCACCCGCGCAGTCCCTACGCGTGCGCCAAGGTGTATGCGCATTGGCAGACGGTAAACTATCGCGAGGCCTACGGGCTGTTCGCGTGCAACGGGATTCTTTTCAACCACGAGTCTCCCAGGCGCGGCGAGAATTTTGTGACGCGCAAAATCACGCGCAGCGCGACGCGAATCAAACTGGGCATCCAGGAAAAGCTCGCGCTGGGAAACCTGGACGCACGCCGCGATTGGGGATTTGCCGGCGACTACGTCGAGGCGATGTGGCTGATGCTGCAGCAGGAGCAGCCCGACGACTACGTAATCGCGACCGGCGAGACGCATTCGGTGCAGGAATTTCTCGAAGTCGTGTTCGATCGGCTAAAACTGAAATGGCAGGATTACGTCGAGATCGATCAGCGATTTTTCCGTCCTGCGGAAGTCGATCTGTTGATCGGTGACGCGTCGAAAGCGAAGCGTCAACTCGGTTGGACGCCGAAAGTGAAGTTCGAGCAGCTTGCCGAATTGATGATCGAAGCGGATCTCGAACTGGCTGAGCGCGAACTGCGCAGCAAGGCTCATTAGCAATTCGGTTATGCAGGTAACTTGACCGACTAACCGTACGACAGTCAGTCGGTCAGATCGCCTCATATGAATTGCTCCGCCCGCCGTGCGGCGCATACGATCGATGTCTGATCAATATGTCGATCACCGATCGCTACCTCATCAAAGGAACTGAAATGTCAGAGAAAGTTCTTCCGGCGCGCGCGACCTTTCGTACGAGAAAGTCGCGCTCGCCACATTCGGTTGTGCTTTCGGATTCGATTCTGGATATCGGCACGGTTGAGCCGATTCAATTCATCGACCTCACGGATTACATCAACGAGTATCTGAGAGTGAACGCGGTCGAGAGCGGCACCGTGACCGTGTTCTCGCGGCATACGACGGCCGCAATCAAGATCAATGAAGCGGAAGAGCTGCTGCTCGAGGACTTCAAGCGAATGCTGCGCGAGCTATGCCCCTCGGAACGCGGCTACAACCACAACGACATGAGCCGCCGCAAGCCACCGATTGCTCCCGATGAACGTCCCAACGCGCACTCGCACCTGATGCATCTGCTGCTTTCCACCAGCGAGACGATCCCGGTGATCGATGGCCGGCTGGCGCTTGGCACGTGGCAGCGCGTCTTTATGGTCGAGCTTGACGGGCCGCGCGAGCGCCAGGTGATGATCCGATGCGAGGCGTATCACCCGAACGAAATGGCGGAGGCGGTGGAACTGCATGCGGTCGATGGCGGCAACGGGCGCAACCGCGCAGCGCATCATCGCGCGCACCTCAAGTAATTCCGGAATCGATCGAATAGTGGCTAGCTGGCGACACGCTTGACGGCGGCGGCTTCGAATTCGCGCTCGAGCCGTTCGATGTCGTCTGGCGAGAGGCTGAAGTATTTCGCCTCGGGATGATGGAAGACGACCGCGCTGACGGCGCTTTCGGGATCCATCATGAAGCCTTCGGTAAGTTGCACTCCGATCGCATTCTTCTCGACCTCAAGCAAGCGGAACAGCGGCTCCTGATCCTCGAGACGGGGACAGGCAGGATAGCCGAACGAGAAACGCTTGCCGCGATAGTGCGCCTGCACGAGATCCTTGAGCGAGAGGCCGGGCGGGTCGCCGATTCCCCACATCTGGCGAATCTTCACGTGCAGGAGCTCGGCGAATGCCTCGGCGCCCTCGAGCGCGAGCACCTGCAGAATGTGCGAGCGCAGATAGTCGCCCTTGTTCTTCCAATCCTCGGCGAGAGCGCGCACACCGGTGCCGATGGTCGTGACAAACATGCACAGATAGTCGGTGCGGCCGGAATCGCGCGCGGCGACATAGTCGGCGAGACAAAGATGCGGCGCGTCGCTCTGGCGGCCGAAGGTGAAGGACTCGAGTACCGTTTTGCCGTCGGGCGAATAAATCATGACGGTCCGATTGCCGTCGGATTGCGCAGGAAAGAACCGATAAACGGCGTTCGCGGAAATATCCGCGCGCGCGAGAATCTGTTGCGCTACTTCCTCGACGCGATCGTGAAGC
>NZ_DATEQZ010000027.1:0-100956 GCF_035272065.1 Binatus sp. (SeqCode) | reverse complement strand
GAAGATCGCGCTCGCCGGCGCGACGCTTACGATCAAGCGAGCGCGAATCGATCCGAATCCAAAGAAGGTCACGCCGGCTGAATTGGCCGCGGCCGGAGAAATAGGCGTCGGCGCGAAGTTGACCTGATTCAGTTCATTCCGGCTTGCAAATCTTGCATGCCCGCAATCCTTCATGCTGCGCATGCCCCGCGTCCGCATAGAGCAGCGCATTATTCGGGTCTGCCCGCCGCGCCGCTGAACACGTAGGGCGACAGTAAATCTTCGTATGCCGATGCCCCATCACAGCGCCCGTTGGCAATCGCAGATCGCGCCCGACCTCGAAGCCCTCGGCGCGCAGCAGCTTGATCTTGTTGTCGACGCCGCCGCCGTAATTGCCGATGGTGCCGTCGGAGCGGATGACGCGATGGCACGGTACAAAGATCGGAATCGGATTCGTCGCCATCGTGGTGCCGACTGCGCGCTGGGCGTCCGGCTGTCCAATCGTCGCGGCCAGTTGATGATAAGTGATGACCGCGCCGGGCGGGACTTTTCGCAGCGAGGTGTAAGCGCGGCGTTTGAAATCGCTCTCGACCAAACTCAAATCCAGCGGATGATCCATCGCGCTGAAGTCGCCTTCGAACACTCGATCGATTTCCGCTTCTATGCGGCGCGCGCTTGCCTCGTTCTCGATCAGATCGAACTTTTTGCGCAGCAGCTCGAGGGTCCGCTCGGCGCCGTCGGTCCAGAGGAAGTGAATCGCCGCGATGCCGCGGTCGCTCTCCGCGATCAGAAGGCGGCCAAGCTGGGACGGGATCACGCCGACCCGCGCCTGCGGCCGCCGCAGGATCTTCATCGCGCGCTCGATGCGTGGCCGCGTCTGTCCGATCATCGCGTCGAGCACCCGGTCGTCGAGCGGTGGACTCTCTTTCGCTTGCGCCGCCATTCGATTGGTCTTCATCTTGATTACTCTTCGAGCCTGAGTTTCTTCAGTGCCTGGTAAACGCTGGCCCGCGCGCTTTCCGCCGAGCAATTCAGCGCAGTGCCGATCTCCGCATATTCGAGCCCAGCGAACTTGCGCATCATCAACGCCTGCCCCTGCTTGCCGGGCAGCCGCGCGATCGATCTCTTCAAATGCAGCGCGCCTTCGGGGCCGCCATTAAGATGATGCGGCGCGCGATGCTCGATCGCTTCGCCGTCGGCGCTCTCGTGAGAGATCACGCGGCCGCGGCGCATCCGGTCGCGCGCGCGATTGCGGCACAGGTTCGATGCGATCCGAAAAATCCACGGCCGCAGTCCGTCTTCCGACTGAAGCGTGGGATAGGCGCGATACGCGCGCAGCCATGTCTCCTGGAACAGGTCCATCGCGTCGTCGCGATCGCCGGTCGAGCGCACGAGGAAGCGCATGATCTCGCGCTCCATGGCTTTCACCGCCTCTTCGAAGGGCAGCGGCAATTTGAGATTGAACGTCGGCATCGCGCGTGTCAGGACAGTCCGGCAATCGAACTGACCAAGTACCACAGCGTGATCGATCCGAAAACCGCGCCGAGAATTTCCTCGACGACGCACGCTTGCGCGAGCCGGACGCCGTCGCCGATCTCATGCTCCGCACCGCGCTCCGCGACTTCTGTGAACCGCGCCTCTTCAATATGGGTGGTGGGTATCATTGTTCGATGCTCCTGATACCTACAACCCCGCTCGACCCGATTCGTGAATCGAGTATTGCGGTGCAACGCGCGCGCTGCATTGACGCGCGCCTCGATCCTGCGATCATCGTGCTGCTGCGGAGGTCCCTATGGATGCGACTGTCTGGATTGCGCTGTGGGCGTTCTTGTTCCTGGCCAGTCATCTGATCATTTCGTCGTCGGCCGTTCGATCCCGATTGATCGATGCAATCGGCGAGCAGCCCTATCGCGGCATCTATTCGATTGTTGCGGCTGGGACTCTTGGACCGCTCATCTACGAGTTCGCGCGCAACAAGCACGCCGGCCCTTTGCTCTGGTACCTGCGCGCCGACGCCCCGATACGATGGCTCGTGTGGCTGCTGATGCTCGCGGCGCTCGTCCTGTTTGTCGCGAGCTTCATCAATCCGAACCCGGGAGTAGCCAGCGCGAAGGGAGTGCTCGAGCCGCATGGCATCCAGAAGATCACGCGGCATCCGAGTTTTGTCGCATTCAGCCTGTTCGGAATTGCGCACATCTTAATGAACGGGTGGGCGGGCGACGTGATTTTCTTCGGGATGTTCCCCGCGCTCGGAATCATCGGCGGGATGCATCAGGACGCGCGCAAGCTTCGCGAGCTCGGCGAGCGCTACAGCGAGTTCGTTTCGAAGACGTCGTTCATGCCGTTCGCGGCGCTAATCGGTGGGCGTGTTCGATGGACTAGCGGCGACATGCCGTGGGCTGCGATTGGCGCGGGCATCGTGTTGACGGCTGCGATCGTCGCGCTGCATTCGTTGATCTTCGGCGGCAATCCGCTGGGTTAGCGCGATAGCGGAAGCGCGAACACGCGGGTGGCGTTTGCGATTACCTGCGCGCCTAGAGTCGTCGCGTCGGTGCGGCGGAGGTTTGCGAGCTTCTCTAGCGTGCGGGTTACGTAGGCGGGCTCGTTGCGCTTGCCGCGATACGGCTCGGGCGCGAGATAGGGTGCGTCCGTCTCGACCATCACGCGGTCGTCGGGAACGATCGTTGCGGCGTCGCGAATCGGCGCGGAATTCTTGAACGTTATGATGCCTGAGAAAGATATGTGGAAGCCGAGCGCGAGAAACTCGCGCGCCGCGGTGGCGTCGCCGGTGAAGCAATGAATCACGCCGCCGCGCGGCGGAATCCCCGTTTCGCGCACGATCTCGGCGAGCCGGCGCTCCGCGTCGCGGCAATGAATCACGATAGGCAGGCCGAGTTCCGCCGCGAGCGCGAGATGCGCACGCAGTGACGCTTCCTGCGCTTCGGGCGGTGAGTGCATGTAGTGGAAATCGAGTCCGCTCTCGCCGATCGCGACGACCTTCTTCGACGCGGCAAGGTCGCGCAACTGTGCGATGCGCTTGGGCGTGCAGTCCCTGGCGTCATGGGGATGCACGCCGACCGCGGCGAAGATATTTTCGTGACGCTCGGCGATCTTGACCGTCAATCGATCGCTCTCGATCGGTCCAATCGCTCCGACGGAAATGATCTGAGCGACGCCGGCGGTGGATGCGCGCGCGATCACGGCTTCTACATCGTCGCGGAACTTCGCATCCGCGAGATGGCAATGCGTATCGACGATCATCAAGGTCGGGGCTTCTTGTCGATTCTTGGGAAGAGCGGGGTGGTTGGATTTACGTGATGACCTGGGCTGATGCCTTCTCCGTATGGGGCGCGGGCTTGTTTGTCGTCGACGTTCAGCAGGGCGAGAATTTTTTTGGATGTTATTGGCATGAAAGGCTCGAGCGTGTCGGCGACGACACGCAGTCCTTCGACCAGGTTCGCGAGGATTTGCGCAACGCGCGGCAGGCTAGTCGGATCTTTGGCAAGCGTGAACGGCGAGGTCGCGACGATATATTTGTTTGCCGCGTCCAGCGCTTGCCAGATGGCTTCCAGAGCGCGATTGAATGCGAGCTCCTCGACCAGCGGTGCCACCCGCGACGGGATCGAGGCGAAGCTCTCCACAATCGCGACGTCGAGCGGGTCGCCGCTTCCGCCGGGCGCGGCTGTAATCGCGCCACCGAAGTAGCGCGCCGCCATCGAGAGTACGCGGCTGGTCAGGTTGCCGAGGTCGTTGGCGAGGTCCGAGTTGTAGCGATCGATCACGCGCTGTTCGGTGAAATCGCCGTCGAGGCCGTAGGTGAATTCGCGCAGGATGAAGAAGCGCAGCACGTCGGGTCCGATGTTTTTCTGATAGGCGCCGGGGTCCTGGATGTTGCCCGAGCTCTTGGACATCCGCGCGCCGCCGAAATTCAGAAAGCCGTGGACGTTCAGATGACGATAGAGCGGCAAGCCGACCGACAACAGCATCGCCGGCCAGTACACCGCGTGCGTCTTGAGGATGTCCTTGCCGATGAAATGCTCGGTGACCGGCAGGATCGCGGTCAGTGACGCGTCGTCGGTCTTCGGCAGCTCGCTGAGATAGGCCCAGAACGCGTCGTACCACACGTAGGTCACGTACTTGTCGTCGAACGGCAGCGTGATGCCCCAATCGAGACGCGCCTTGGGCCGCGAGATGCAAAGATCCTCGAGCGGCTCGTCGAGCATCCGCAGCGCCTCGTTGCGATAACGCTCGGGGCGGATGAAGTAGGGATTTTTCTCGATGTTGCGGCGGACAGCCGCGCGATGCTTCTCGAGCTTCAGGAAGTAGTTGCCCTCCTTGATACGCTCGACGGCAGTGTTGTGCACCGGACAGATGTTGCCAGGCAGCAATTCCTTTTCCGTGTAGAAGCGCTCGCATCCGACGCAGTAAAGGCCTTCGTAGTCCTTGAAGTAGATGTCGCCGCATTCGTGGCTGCGCGCGAGCATCTTCTGCACGAACGCCTGATGCACGGGGTCGGTGGTGCGGACAAAAAAGTCGTAGCTGATGTCCAGCCCGGCCCATCCTTGGCGAAAGAGCGCGCTGATCTTGTCGGCGAACGCCTTGGGATGCAGACCGGCGGCCTCGGCGGCGCGCTTGTTCTTGTCGCCATGCTCGTCGGTGCCGGTGACGAACGTGACATTGGACGCACCGAGCTTGCGGCGTTGAAACCGCGCGAAGGCGTCGGTCGCCAGCACTTCGTAAGCATGACCGACGTGCGGCGGGCCGTTGCTGTAGATGATTGCGGTCGTGATGTGAATGCGGTTCGCCATCGGCTTAATTGTACGTGAAACCCCTCGTGGGTTTCACGCTTTTCCTGCGCAGGGGTAATCCCTGCACCCTAGTGAGGAGGAAGGAATGGAGATGCGGGCGGGTGTCGATGACATCCGCCCGCGCGACTTCTTATCGAATTATCGAATTGGTCCGTTTCCCTACTTGATGTTGACAGTAGGCCGTGCCGTGCGAGAGTCTGCCAAACAACGCCAGAGTTAGTTAACTGGTGAAGATTTGCCAACGCGGCCGGATAGGCTGCGGGGAGGGGTCCATGGCAGGTTCGAAGCGGCACTTTACGGTTGCGGCAGTTGCGATACCGTTCTTATTCCTGGCGATGTCGGGCTTGGCGCGCGCCATCCCCGTAAACTTTATCAATGTCGATACGCTTAACGGCGATCACGTTGCAGGGCACTGCAGTCTGCCCGATGCGGTCAAAGCGGCCAACGGCTTGCCCGTTGCCGGCGCGACCTGCGCCACAGGAACCGGAAACGACGAGATAGATTTCCTCGTCACCGGCGTCATCGCGGTTGACGTTGCCGACCTTCCGCTGAGCATTTCTGACACCCATCTAAGCATCGTAGGTCCGGGCATCGGCTGCTCGGGTGTGGGGCCATGCGGCATCACGATCAGCGGCGGCAATTCACTAACTGGTGGGATATTCCTGTGGTGGGATATTCCTGGCTGGGTCGGGCACCACACTCACCTTGAAGAACCTGACGCTCGAGGATGGACAGGCTCCCTTTGGCGGCGCCATATTCGCAGACGGCACCGATTTGGAGATTGACGATTGCCTGTTCTTAAATAATTACGCGCAGGATATTACGACTTTCCACGGCGGCAAGGGCGGGGCAATCTACATAAACAGTGCCGGAACAGTCGACATCATCAACAGCACCTTTACGGGCAATACCGCCGTGACTGGTCTGTATGCCCCGACTGGCAGCGTCGGCGGAGCCATCGCTGATATGAACAATTCCGCCACTCTGAAAATCACCAACTGCACCATCGCGGACAACGCGGCCGGGGCCGGTGGCGGCTACGCGGCGATGGTCATGCCCGCGGTCAAGGGTACAATCTTCGATGCCAACACACCTCAGAACTGCGCCACTGTTGGTATCAACGATAAAGGCTACAACATAGACTCTGGCAATAGCTGCCTCGTTAACACCGGCGTGGGCAGCCTTAAAAACACCGATGCGTTGCTGGAGCCGCTAGCAAACAACGGCGGGCCGACCGATACATTCGCGCTTGAAACTTCCCCGATGATGAGCCCGGCGATAAACCTGATTCCGGTCGCTTCTTGCACCGACCAGCAGATGACACCTCAGCCACTGGGAACCGACCAGCGGCTCTTTGGCCGGCCCGATCCCGCCAATCTCAGCACCTGCGATGCCGGCGCATACGAGCTCGACGCGGTGGGACCTTACACGCTGAACAGCGAGAGGGTGCAGATAGCCCGGGGGAGCGCGATGAATACCGATCAGGTCAACATCGGGGCGACCTTCACGTCGAATGGCGACCCGGCCTGCGACATGGATGAGGATGCGCTCAATTCCGGCTTCAGTCTCGCACTGATCGAGGGCACATGCGCCATGCTCCCCGATAGCGGGCTGGATCTGATGCTGAGTCGCTTTGTGGTGCATACGGTCAATCACCAGAGTTATGGAACCCTGTTCCAGTCGTCGCCGCCAAATATGCTCCAACAGTCGACGGAGACCGTTTCGGCCAGGTTGGTCGCGCTGCCGACGCCTGCCGGCGCGTGCGGTGAATGGACGCTGAATCTCGAGGTGGCAGGACTCAATACTAAATACCTGGGTCTCGGAGGCACCAATCCGTTTGCACTGATATTGACTGACAGCCTCGGCGACGGCGCGGGATGCTTCGACATCAACAACGCAGTTGTCGGGAATCAGCTTCCGGCGCCGACAAGGGCGGTGAGACGTGGGGTGCGGCGGTAAGAGTAACTAACCTATAACTCCTTCCCTAAGTGTCACTGACGTGAGGGAAGGGAACGATTGCGGGCGGAGTGTCGATGGCACTCCGCCCGCGCTAATTCGTTGTTCAGGCTATTGCGGGCGGGAGGCGACCAGGTCTTCGAGCGTGACTTCGACGACGCCGCCGTCTTCTTCGCGCTGGATCAGCACTGTCTGCTTGAGGATATTCTGGCGGACCACTTTGCCGTCGCCCTTGACGCATAGCACGCGCTTGCCGAGGTTGGGCAGCGCGCGCTTGAGTTCGACGTACGTGGCGTATTCGTAGCGCAGGCAGCACTTAAGCCGTCCGCACATCCCGGCCAGCCGAGAAGGATTGAGCGCCAGCCCCTGCTCGCGCGCCATCTTGACGGTCACCGCCTCGAAGTCACGCAGCCAGCTCGAGCAGCATAGCTCGCGTCCGCATGGACCCAGCCCGCCGGTTACCTTGGTCTCGTCGCGCGCGCCAATCTGCTTCATCTCGACGCGCACGCGCAGCGTGTTGGCGAGATCGCGGACGATGTCGCGGAAATCGACGCGGCCCTCGGCGACGAAATAGAAAGTCACCTTGCGCCCGTCGAAGGTGTAGTCGGCGCTCACCAGCTTCATCTGGATTCGCCGGTCGCGGATGCGCTCGACGCACAGCCGGCGCGCGTGCGCCTCGCGCGAGAGATTTTCCTGCTCGAGGTAGAAGTCGCTGTCACTCGCAATCCGGATGATCGGACGCAGGGCGGTGAGATCGATCGTCTGCGCCGGCTCGTGCGGCTCGATCTCTATCGTGCCGACCCGCGCTCCCACCTCGCTCTCGACCAGCACGCGCTCGCCGCGGCGCAGCTCGCGGTCGCCGGCCAGGAAATTGTACAGATGGCCGGTCTGGTGGAGACTGACCGCGACAATTTTCGGCAGCGATGGCGCGCCTTCAAACGGATCGATGTCTGCCACTATCTTCTACTCACCCCGCATCGCATGGCCGGCTATCGTCCACCAGTTCTCCGCCTGCATGCGCGGATTGGCGTTCTCCCCGACCGCCACGTTGGCGCGCACCGCCGCGTCGATACATTTCACGACCGCATCGACCGCGAGACTGTCCGCCAGGCTCACCAGCTTCGACCGCGCCTCGGGCGGAAACGCGGCGAAGTCGGTCTTAAGCAGTTTGTAGCATAGTATTTCCTCGAGCAGTCTTGCGAGCAGCTCGAAATTGCCTGCCGCCGTGTCGCGATTGGCAAAGAATTCCTGCGCGAGCGACTGCGCGCGCGCGAAGTCTATCGATTTCGCATGGCTGAGTGCGTCGAGCAGCTCCTTCATTGGCGGTTCATCGCCGTCCGCCAGCGCGATCGCATTCGCCGCGCTGCCCCGCGCCAGCATCGCAAGCGCACGGGTGCGAGCCTTGTCGGCGACGCCGTGAGCGGCGAGTATCGCTTCGAGATCGGCGGCCTGCAGCGCCGGAAATCTCACAATCCGCGTGCGCGAACGGACGGTGTCGATCAGCGCGCGCTCGCTCGCCGTCACCATGATGATAATCGCGTGGCCCGGCGGCTCCTCGAGGGTCTTCAGCAGCGCGTTCTGCGCGGGGATACCGAGCGCCTCCGCGTCGTCGATAATCGCCATGCGAATCGCGGAGCGCGAAGGCCGGATTCCAAGCCGCGCAATCAGCTCGCGGACCTGGTCGATCAGAACTTCGCTGCGGCCAGCCGGCCGAGACACGTAAGTGAAATCCGGATGCACGCCCGTCGCGATTTGTACGCACGCCGAACAGCAATCGCATCGCGGCGCGTCGGCGTCGCCGGTGCGGGTGCGAGTGCGCTCGGTCTGCGGCGCAATGCGGACGGGGCATCGCGCGGTCGTGCAGCAGAAATTCTCGCCGGGCGACCGCTCGCACATCAGCGCGTGCACGAGGCTGGTCGCGACGATCGCCTTGCCCACGCCGCGCGGCCCCGCGAACAGGTAGGCGTGCGACGGGCGGCTGTGTATCTCGGCGAGCAGCCGCGTCGCGATTTCGCGATGTCCGCGGATCGAAGCTATCGGCATGGAGTCATCGGTGGGCGAGCAGCTCGTCCACGGCGCGGCGAATGTCGGCGGTGACGGCCGCGACCGGGCGGTCGCCGTCGATCATGACGACCCGCGATGGCTCGGCCTTCGCAATCGCCAGAAACCCGTCGCGCACCTTGCGATGGAACTCCGCCCGCTCGCCCTCGAAGCGGTCGGAGCCGCGGCCCGTACCCTTCGCACGCGCGCGGGTGCGTTCGAGCCCGGTCTCGACCGGCAGATCGAGCACGATAGTAAGATTGGGCGTCACGTTGTCGCTGGCGAGCCGGTTCAACTCGCCGAGCAGCTTGAGGTCGAAGCCGCGCCCGTAGCCCTGGTAGGCGGTGGTCGAATCGGAGTAGCGATCGGAAATCACGATCTCCCCGGATGCGAGCGCGGGCCGCAGCTTCTCACGCACGTGCTGCGCGCGATCGGCAAGCACCAGCAATAGTTCCGCCGCGACATCGAGCGAAACGGCGGGATCGAGAAAAATCGCGCGAATCGTTTCGCCGGCGCGCGTGCCGCCCGGCTCATGCGTGACCGTTACGCGCCGCCCATTTTTGCGGAGCGCATCAGCAAGAATCGCGGCCTGCGTCGTCTTGCCGCTTCCCTCGATGCCCTCGAGCGTGATGAATACACCGGCCGGCATTGTTATCGGCCAAGATACCAGTGCGTCAATTGCGGCTGAAAGACAGCGAACACGCCGGCTGCCAGCGCCAGGTACGGTCCGAACGGAACTTCGGTCTTCAGAATCGCGACGTCCGCTTCCTCCGGATCGGTCGCCGGCTCGCCAAGCGGAGCGGGCGCGGTCGCACCGCCGCCGGTCAGCGCGAATGCGATTCCGCCTATCGCGCCGATTACCGAACCGAAAAACATCGTGAAGAAAACGCCCGCCCAGCCGAGAAATCCTCCCACCATCCCGAGCAGCCACACGTCGCCCAGCCCGACGCCCTCGCGCCCGCGCACCAGCTGGTAGAAATAGCCGGTGCCCCACAGGACGCCGCCGCCCACCAGGATTCCGATGAGCGAACTTTTCCAGCCGACGTCGGGCATCATCGTCGACGCTGCGACGAACCCAACCAGCGTGCCGGGCCACGTGATGATGTTGGGAATCAGCCGCCAGTCGTAGTCGATGATCGCGACGATCCACAGCGCGGCGCACAGCACGAAGCGCGCGATCGCGTCGGGGAGCGGGAAGGCGAAGTAGAGATAGAGCGCGATGACCGCCAGTCCGAGTTCGGCCAGGAAATGACGGAACGGAATCGGCGCGCCGCACATCACGCAGCGCCCCTTCAATCCGAGATATGCGAGTATCGGGATATTCGCCCACCACGTAAGCGCGCGCTCGCAACTCTCGCAAAACGAGCGCGGCGAAACGATCGAAAGATCGCGCGGCAGCCGGTACGCAACCATGCAGGCGAAGCTGCCGACGCTCGCGCCGAGGAGGAACGCAATCGTGGCGCCGATTCCGGTGGGCATGTCGAGTGTCATCGCGTCACCATAACATACGCGCTGTCAGCGGTGAGCAGCGCAGAGATCCATCGTCAAATCGTAAGTGGCCTTGATGCCGCGATTCAGATTGTCGACGGACAGTCGCTCGTCGTCGCCGTGAATGCGCGCAAGTTCGCCCTCGCCGAGAATCACCGGGACGAAGCCGTAGGCCCGAACGCCCTTGGCGCGCAACACGCGCGAGTCGGTGCCGCCGGTGGTCATCCACGGCACGACGCGGGCGCCTTTGAAATCGCTCGCAACGACGCGCTTGATCGCATCCCACGCCTCGCCGGAAGTCGGCGACGGCGAAGCGTCATCGGGCCGCTGGATATACTCGATCGTAAAGTTGCCGGGGCCGAGCAAATCGCGCAGACGTTTCATAAACGCTACCGCATCTGTCCCCGGCAGCAGCCGGCAATCCAGTCCCGCCTCGGCAACCGTCGGCACGACGTTCACCTTGATTCCCGCGTTGAGCATCGTCAGCGAAATCGTGTCGCGCATCAGTGCCTGAATATTGTAAGGGCTGAGCACGCCCGCCATCGCGGCCTGCGCGACGCCGGGCTGGTCGAGATGCGCGAGTTGAAACGACGCCGGGCCCGGCTCGAGCGGCGCAATCGATTCCATCGCATCGGCGAAGATTTTCGTGATTCGGATCGGCGGCTGTTTTTCCAGAAGTCGATGGAGCGCGTTGATCAGGATCAGATTCGGATTGTCGGTCTTCGGCACCGAGCCATGCCCGCCTTTGCCGCGGACGCTGACGTGCAGCCAGTTCACGCGCTTCTCCGACACCGCAACAGTGAACGTCGTGCCCTTGATTCCGAGCCAGTCGGGCGCGCCTTCTCCACCCTCGTTGAATGCGAACGCCGGCTCGATCGCGTCCCAATGATTGTTCACCATCCAGGTCGCGCCGTTGTCGCCGCCCGCTTCCTCGTCGGGATTCACCATCAGCTCGACGCCCCGCCGGAGCGCGACGTGATTGCGCTTGAGCGCGAGAATCGTCATCAGCGCCATAATCCCGTGCGCCTTGTTGTCGATCGCCCCGCGCGCCCACACGTAGCCGTCTTTCACGTCGGCATCGAACGGATGATGCGTCCAGTTGGCGGCGACGGTCGGCACGACATCTGCGTGCGACATCAGCATCAGCGGCTTCACGCCGGCGGGTCCGGGAATGCGCGCAACGAGCGTCACCATCCCGGGCTTGCTTTCGAACGTCTGGGTAGCGATCCCCTCCTTGTCGAGAATCGCCTTGAGATACGCGATCGCGGCGGCAGTGTTGCCCGGCGGATTGGTCGTATCGAAGCGCAGGTAGGCGCGGAAGTAGTCGAGGGCTTCGGAATCAACCTTGTTCCAATCAATCTGCGGCGCGCTCTGCGCGAACGACAAAGGCGCGGGAGCCAGCACGATCATCGCGCAAAGAAGTCGCACTACAGATTTAAGTCGCTGCATCGTACTAGTCACTCACGTCAGCGCTGGCATTTCGGACAGTAGAAGCTCGCGCGCTGGCCCACGACCACATTTTTGATCGGCGTCGAGCATGTGTAGCACGGTTTTCCGTCGCGACCGTAGACGCGCAAGCGTGCGGCGAATCGCCCCGGCTGTCCGCGCGAATCGCGGTAGCTGCGAAAGGTGGTGCCGTTGCTGCCGATCGCGGCGCGCAGGATCACCGGCACAGCCGCCGCGATTTTTTCGATCTCGCCTCGCGTGACGCGCCCAGCCCGCCGCATGGGCCGCACTCCGGCGCGAAATAAAATCTCGGACGCGTATATGTTTCCAATTCCTGCGACGATTCGTTGATCCATTATCAGGTTCTTAATTGCCGCCGTTCGGCCGCGCGCCTTCGCGGCAAGATAGTCAGCGTTGAATGCGCGCGACAGCGGCTCCGGCCCGAGACCTTTCAGCTCCGCCGTGGAAGCCAACGCGGCGCGCTCGACGAGACGGACCATCCCGAAGCGCCGCGGATCGTTGTAGACCAGGCGCGAGCCGTCGTCCAGCGAAAATTCAATGTGATCGTGGCGCGGATCGAAGTCGTCGGCGTCGAACCCGTCGTATCGATGAGTCAAACTTCCCGACATCCCAAGGTGCACCAACAAGACATGGTCGCCGTCGAGCTCGACGATCAGATATTTCGCGCGCCGTGACAGTTTCACGATTCGCCGCCCGGCAATCACGCCCGCAAAATTCGGCGTGACGCGGCGCCGCAGCCGTCTCTCTCCGATTCGTACGCTCACGATCGTTCGACCGACCGCGGTTTGAGCCAGTATCCGCCGCAGCGATTCGACTTCCGGCAGTTCAGGCATCGCGCGCTACGACCCCGGCGGCCATTTCGATGCGCAGCGCGCGCGCGAGTCTCAGAAAATCCGGCACGCCGAGCTTCTGGGCGCGCGTGCCCGGATCGATCGCGGCGCGTTCGAGCGCGCGCCCGGTCTGCACACTGTCGATACCCAGCGCATGCCCGAGCGCGTTGCGAATCGTTTTGCGCGGCGCGGAGAACGAGGCGCGCACGGTCTCGAGCACGTGGCGTTCGTCATCGTCCGCAAACGATGGCGTCGGCAGCGGTGCGAACGCGAGAACTTCGGCGTCAACCTTGGGACGCGGATGGAAGCTGCCGGCGGCGACGGTAAAATGTATATCGATCTTCCAGTACAGCGCGGTGAACACGCTGAGCGCGCCGTACGCATCGTCGCCGGGTGTCGCGCGGATCCGCGCAGCGACTTCGCGTTGAAACATCAGCACCATTCTCGAAATCATGCGCGAGTTGTCGCAGAGCGTACGCAGAATCGCCGCCGCTACGTTGAACGGCAGATTGCCGATTACCCTGACTGGCGAGCCGGCGGCAAGCGCCGCGAAATCGATCGTGAGAAAATCCGCATTCATGACGCGAACGCCTGCGAAGCGCTCCTGCAGCCGCGCCGCGAGGCGCGCGTCGAGTTCCACCAGCGTCAGCGAGCGTAGTGGATGCGCGGCGATCTTCTCGGTCAGGATGCCGAGGCCGGGGCCGATCTCAATTACCGAATCCGAGTCGCGAAGCCCCGCCGCCGCCACGATTCGATCCGCGACGCCGGCGCTGGTTAGAAAATTCTGTCCGCGCGATTTCGCCGGTCGCACGCCAGCTCGCGCGAGCGCAGGTGCGGGACGCGACGGTGTTTCGTCAACTACCCGCGATTTTCGTGCGATCGTCATTCGCTCCGAATTCAAATCGCGAGATTGGCTTCGGCGTCGACGCTCAACGCGTCGCGCTCGCCGCGCAGCAGCCGGTAGCTGCCCGCGAGCGCGATCATCGCCGCATTGTCCGTGCAGTATTTGAGCGCCGGTGCGACCAGCCGGCGCCCGTCCGCGGCTGCTGCCTCGGCGAGCTTATCGCGCAATCTTGAATTCGCCGCGACTCCTCCCGTCAGCGCGATCGTCTCCGCGCCCAGTTCGCGCGCCGCCGCGATCGTCGGCTTCACCAGCATCTCGACGACGGCCTCCTGGAAGCTCGCCGCGAGATCCTCGGGCCGCTCCGCGCGGCCGTTCTCACTGGCGAGAATCGTCGCGACCGCCGTCTTCACGCCGCTAAAACTGAAATCCATCGGCGCGCCTTTCACGTGCGCGCGCGGGATTCGCACGCGCTTGCGATTCCCGCGCCGCGACATCTCGTCGATCGCGCTGCCGCCCGGGTAGCCCAACCCCATCAGTTTCGCGACTTTGTCGAACGCTTCGCCGGCGGCGTCGTCGCGCGTGCGCCCGATTCGCCGGTAGCGCCCGAAATCCTCGACCGCGAACAGAGCCGTGTGGCCGCCCGACACGACCAGCGCGAGGTACGGCATCGCGATTCGATTCTCGAGCAGAGGAGCCAGCAGATGCCCTTCGATATGATTCACGCCGACCATCGCGACGCCGCTCGCCTGCGCGAGACCCTTGGCGAACATCAGGCCGACCAGCAATGAGCCGACCAATCCCGGTCCGCGCGTAACGGCGATGCCCTCGATATCTGCAAGCCGGCATTCTGCCGCGCTCAGCGCGCGCTCGATCACCGGCTCGATCGTCACGACGTGATTGCGCGATGCGAGTTCCGGCACGATGCCGCCGTAAGCGCGATGGATATCGTCCTGGTTCGCGACGGTGCTCGAACGAATCTCGGCGATGCCCGGTGTGCTCGTATCGAGCACCGCTGCGGCCGCGTCGTCGCATGAAGATTCAATTCCGAGTATCAGCATCGCAAGTTCGATCAGGATGACACAAAAATCGGGCGACGCAAAAAAGTGAGCAGGCGGGCTTTTGTGTTGCGATCGCAGAACCCTCACCTACCGGCCGCGACGCGGCCGGACCGCCTCTCCCGTGAAAACAACGGGCGAGGTAAGAATCCGGACCACTTCCGCCCCGACCCAGTTCCAACAGGGACGAAGTCCCGCATCTTCTCTTAACACTGGGTGCAGGGGTCACCCCTGCCCAAGGAAGTGTGAAACCCACGGTGGGTCACGTTAAATTAGTCGCTTTCGTTCAATCCGACGGCGGCGGTGCCGATTTCGGCGGCGGTGGGGCGGGCGCTTCGTCGGGCGGCGGGGGAACGTTGGGCTCCGCAGGCGCGGGCTGATCGAGATCTCCGGCGGGCGCGGGCGCGGATGCGGCCGCCGGCATAAAGGCGGACAGCCGCGTCACGCCTACGCGCGCCGTCAGGTTTCCCGGACTCGCGGCCAACGCTTTCTGATAGGCGGCGGCGGCCTCGGCGGACTTACCCGCCTGCTCGAGACAGACTCCTTCAAACGCGTAGGTCTCGCCGAGCCAGGCGGAATTGGACGCGAGCCCGATTTCCGCGCGCTTGAAAAACGTCTGCGCCTGCCCGTAGTCCCTGCGCGCGACGTACGCGCGGCCCAGGTAAAAGTAGGCGTACGAGTTGCTCGGATCGATCGAGATCGCGTGCGCCAGTTCGCGAATCGCGTCGTCAGTATGCCCACGATCGAGCTCGACGCGCTGCTGCTCGGTGATTCTCAAAGACGCGGCCCGCGCGGGAGTCGGCGCGGTATCGATCAGTGGCGCGAGCGACGAGTCGCTGATTTTCGGCGTTGTCGCGATCGAGCCGACGTCGATCGCCGGCGCGATTTCCTCGGGCGTTGATGCCGCCGCCGGCGCGGCAGGAGTTGAATTTGCCGCTGGCTCCTCGCGCTCGGCGGGCGGCGACTGTCCAGCAGGAACGGCCTGCCAATCTTCGGGACCGGAGTTCGTGTCGGGATTCGTGTCGTCGGCCGGGGACGGTGACGCGGCGGGACTCGCAGAACTCGCCGGCGCCGCGAGATCCTGCGCCGGGATCGATTCTTCCTGCAGCTTCGCCAGGAGTATTGGATCGCGATTCGATCCATCCGACGCGGTCGCGGGAATCGGCAGCATCGACAGAAATATTGCGAGAGCGAATGGGCGGAGTCGCATCATCGCGGACTAGTCATTGGGATCGGCTACGGGATTCGGCTCCTCGGGAATCTTGTGGTCCACCGCGGTCAACGACGTCGGTGACGTATGATACGGGCAGTCCTGAGTTGGCGCCATCCCTTCGGGATACACGCCCATCATCGTCATCGGACAATAGGGCGTCGCTTTGTAGCCGGTCGTCGGATCGACTTTCACCTCGACGATTCCGGGCGGAGGGGTGAAATCGAGCGGCGGGCGCGACGCGGTCGCCGCTTTCATAAAAGCGGTCCACGCCGGCAGTGAAGCTTGCGCGCCGGTCAGTCCCAGCTCTTCTTTCTGATCGAAACCCGTCCACACCACCGCGAGCAGATTCGGCGTAAAGCCCGCGAACCATGCATCCTTCGCGTCGTTGGTCGTGCCGGTCTTGCCGGCGGCCGGCCGCGTGAAACCCAGCGTGCGCGCGCCCGCGCCGGTGCCATGATTGATCACGTTTTCGAGCATGAACTGCATCATGTACGCGAGCTCGGGCGAGATTACCTGCTCGGCGGCGAGTTCGTGACCCTCGATCACCTTGTTGTTTTCATCGACGACGGAAGTAACGGCGTACGGCTGGATTTCCATGCCGTCGTTGGCAATCACGGCGTATGCGCGCGCGACCTGCATCGGCGAGACTTCGATTCCGCCGAGCACGATCGACGGGTAGGCCGGCAAATCGCCAAAGCCGAGCTTCGACGCCATCGCGCGGATTCGATCGAGGCCGACGCTGTTCGCGAGCCGCGCCGTCGCGGAGTTGAGCGACTCCCCGAGCGCGAACTCGAGCGTGACGTGGCCGAAGAAGCGATCGCGATAGTTATTCGGGGTCCAGCTCATGTCGCCGTACTGCCAGGTGAAAGGCGCATCCTCGATATAGGTAGTCGGCAAGAACTTTTCGGCGCCGCCCGACAGAGTCTCGTCGAAGGCCGCCAGGTATGTCACCGGCTTGAACACCGAACCGGGCTGACGTTTGGACTGAGTAACGCGATTGAACTGGCTCGAGCGGTAGTCGCGCCCGCCGGCCATCGCGCGAATCCTGCCGCTCTGCGGCTCGAGCGCGACGAGGCACGACTCGAGGCGATCCTTGGTCTCGCGGCGCACCAGCTTGGGATGTTTCGCTTCGAGGTCCGCGAGATTGTGATCGATCGATGCCTCGGCCAGCTTTTCCATGTGTACGTCGAGGGAGGTGAAGATGCGCAAACCCTCTCCGCTCAGCACTTGCGGCGGATAGCGCTCGGCCAGTTCCTTCTTGACGAAATCGACGAAGTAGGGCGCGTCGTTGCCCTCGGCATAGACTTCCCGCGCGCGCAGCGGTTCGCTGACGGCGGCGTCATAGGCGCTCTTGTCGATGTACCCGTCCTCGAGCATCGCGGTCAGAACTTCGTCGCGTCGGGGACGCGCGGCGTCGGGATGATGCAGCGGATTGAGCCGGTTGGGCGAACTAATCAAACCGGCGATAGTAGCCATTTCGCCAATAGTCAGATCGCGTGGCTCTTTCGAGAAGTAGTACTCACTCGCCTCCCAGACGCCGTATATGCCTTCCTGTCCGCGCTGGCCCAAATAGATATCGTTAATGTAGTTCTCGAGGATTTCGTCTTTCGAATAATCGCGCTCTGCGATGTACGCCATCGTCGCTTCCTTGAGCTTGCGCTTGTAGCTGCGCTCGCGCGTCAGGAAAAAGTTCTTCATCAATTGCTGCGTGAGAGTCGAGCCGCCCTGGCGCACGTGCCCCGAGGTGAAATCTATGTACGCCGCCTTGATGGTGCGGACGATGTCGACGCCGTGATGCTCGTAGAATCGATGGTCCTCGGCGGCCAGGATCGCGTTGATCATAGTCGGCGGAATCTGGCCCAGGCGCACGAGCCGGCGCTGCTCCCATTCGCCCTCGAAGATGCCGCTGATTAGTTCGGGTTCCAGCTCAATCGAGAAGATCGGTTTGTGCGTTATCGGGTCGGCCATCGAGTCGATCGTATCGCCCTTGAGATTGAGCTCGACGAATTCCCCGCCGAAGTTGCCGTACGGATACGCGAAGCTATGCAGAAAGATGTCGAGCTTGCCGCGCTTCCTATCGAAGCTGTACTCGCCGCGGCTGGCGACCTTGCCCGCGTCGACGGGATGGTAATTCAGGCGCGCGAGACGCTCGAAGAAACCGAGGTCCTTCAGATCCTGACCGGGATAGATGAGCACCGAGTCGGAGTAAATTCGCGACGGGATGTTCCATCGCTTGCCCGAGAATCGCGCGACGACTTCATTTTCGAGCTGATGGTAGTAGCTGAAGAACAGCCACAACGCCGGCGGCACGGCGAACAAGATGATCGCACCCACGCCGATCAGCGCGAATTTCAGAAGTCGTTTGGGGGACATCGGGAATACGTCCCCGGCTCAGGCCTCCGGTTTCACGGGCACGTAGATCGTGTTGTCGCCGCGCTTGATGAGCAGCAGGACGCTCTTGCCCTTCGCGCTCGTCTTAACCGCATTCTGGTACGAGTCAACGTTGCTGACGGCCTTGCGATTGACCTCGATGATCACGTCGCGCGCGCGCAGGCCCGCTTCGTCGGCCTTGCTGCCCGGTTGCACCGACGAGATCACGACGCCGCCGGGCGTATCGAGGCCGAGTTCCTTGGCGAGGTCCGGGCTCAGGTCCTTCACGTGCAGCCCGAAGGGTGAGACGGCGCCGAGATCGGGCTTCTCCGTTTTTTCTTCGGCCGCCACGATTTCGGGCTCGCGCGACTGCGTGATCGTGACCGGCAGATCGAGCGTCTGCTTGTCGCGAATCACCTTGAGGTCACCTTTGTGGCCAAGGTCGGTGCGGCCGACCAGCAGCGGCAATTCGCGTGAGTCGTTAACCGGTTGATTGTCGAATGCGACGATCACGTCGCCGCGCTTGACGCCGGCCGCCTTGGCCGGCCCGTTGTCGAGCACCTTGGCTACCAGCGCGCCGCGTGAATCCGCAAGCCCCAGCGACTCGGCAAGCTCAGGCGTCACCTTCTGGATGTACACGCCGAGCCATCCGCGCACGACTTTGCCCGAGCTTTTCAGTTGCGGCAGCTCTTCCTTGACCAGGTCGATCGGAACCGCGAAACCGATTCCCATGCTGGCGCCGGTGTGCGTGTAGATCGCGCAATTGACTCCAATGACGTTGCCGCGCAAATCGATCAGCGGTCCGCCCGAGTTGCCCGGATTTATCGACGCGTCGGTCTGGATGAAATCCTCGTAGTTGCCGGGGATGAAGCGTCCCTTGGCGCTGACGATTCCGGCCGTCACCGAATGATCGAAGCCGAACGGATTGCCGATCGCCATCACCCACTCGCCGACCTTCAAGTCACCCGAGTCGCCAAGCGGCGCGACGGCAAGATCGTGCTTCACGTCGATCTTCAGCAGCGCGATGTCGCTCTTCTCGTCATGCCCGACAATCTTCGCGGTGTAGTTGTGGCCGTCCTGCAAAGTTACCGTGACGGTCCCCGGACTCTCGACGACGTGCTCGTTGGTCAGGATGTAGCCGTCCCTGGTGATGATGAAGCCGGAGCCGAGCGCCTTGGAATGCTGCTGCGGGCCGCCGAACTCCTCGAACGGACCGTGCGAGTGCGGCTCGAGCGGGCCACCATGCGGAGAATCTTCGGGCGACTGCTGCCCGCCTTCGAGCGGTTCGTCGGGCTCGTCAGTCGAGATGTTCACGACGGCGGGGCTGAGCTTGGCCGCGAGATCGACGAAGTCCGGCATCGTCTGCGCCTTCGGTGCATGCGCGGGATCGGCCAGCTCGGTCCAGAAGTGTGCGGGCGCAGGCGGCGTGGAATCCGCCGCGCGAACCTCGCGGCCTAGCGCAATCAAAATGAATGTCGCCACAAAGAGCGCGACGCCCGAACCGGCGATAGGTCGAAACAACTTATTCGTCATGTGTGATTTAAGCGAAGACGGCCGCTCAACGGCCCGGCGGTCTCGCCAATTCAACGTACTTCATTTGCAGACCGGAAAGAATCTCTTTGAGCATCGCTTGCTCGTTGGCGTCGAGATTCCCCCGCGTCTTGTCACGCAACATTATGATTATGTCGATCATCTGCTGAGCCATCGTCAGGTCGCGCATTACCTTGCCGCTCACCGGGTCAGGCACTTCGCCCAGCGCCGCCAGCGCCTGCTCCGACAGGCTGAATAGAAACGCGGCGAAGGTTAGCTCGGGCGGTGGCTCGCTCGATTGATTGCTGGCCGCGGGCTGCGCTGCGCCTGCTTGCTGCGCGGCCGCGGCCGGTTTGGATTTTATCTCGAGTGGCTCGCTGCTCTCAGAGGGCGCATCGCCGCCTTCCTTGGCTTCGCCCTCGGCGGAGAAACGCCGGCGGTCCTGGACCTTGAAGCCGCGCTTGTCGTCAGATTCTTCCATCGTTCGTAACGTCACCCTTGCGCAATCTGCCCGGCTTGCATCTGCTCGAGCCTATGGATTCGCTCCTCGATCGGCGGATGCGTCGAGAACAGCCGCGAGATCCCCGCCGCGCTCAGCGGATTCACGATGAACAAGTGAGCCGTCGCCGGGCTCGCGCCCAGCGGCATGCGCTCGTTGGCGGCCTCGAGCTTGCGCAGCGCGCTGGCCAGGTACAGCGGATTGTGCGTGAGCGCGGCGCCGCTGGCATCGGCCTCGTACTCGCGCGTGCGCGAAATCGCAAGCTGGATCAGCGTCGCCGCGATCGGCGCGAGAATGCCCGCAATCAACAATCCCGCGATGCCGTGATCCTCTTCGTCGCGACTGCAAAGTCCGAAAATAGCGCCCCATCGAATCATGTTGCCTATCATCATCACGGCGCCCGCCAGCGTCGCCGCGATCGAGCTGGTTAAAATGTCGTGATTGGTCACGTGCGAGAGTTCATGGCCGATGACACCTTTCAACTCCTCGCGCGTGCAGATACGCATGATGCCGCGCGTCACCGCGACGGCGGCATGATGAACGTTGCGGCCGGTCGCAAAGGCGTTGGGCGTGTCGGAATCGATCAGGTACAGGCGCGGCATCGGGATTCCCGCCGAATGCGCCAGCTCGTTGACGATCGAGTAGAGCTCCGGCGCCGAACCGGCGTCGAGTTCCTGCGCCCCATAAGCGCGCAGCACGATCTTGTCGGAGAACCAGTAGCTGAAGAAGTTCATCACCGCGGCGATGAAGAAAAAGATCACGACGCCGTGGCGGCCTCCGACCAGCCCGCCGATCAGCATCAACAGCCCCGTCATTAGCCCGAGCAGCAGAGTCGTCTTGAAGAAGCTCATAGCCCTCTTGGTGCGCGACCTACGTGTGATGTCCGATGATGCATACGCTATCAGTGTATTATTTTTGAGGCGCGTCCACAAATTTTGCCAAAGCGCCTGCGATTTCCTCGCCCTCGATAGAATCGATTGGATCGCGCCGCAGAACTGCGATTCGCCCACCCCCCAGCGGACGCCATCGCACCGGATCTGTCGGGCCGAATAGAACGACGCCGGACGCGCCGACGGCGGCCGCCAGATGCGACACGCCCGAGTCGTTGCCGACGAACGCCGAAGCGAGCCGCGCAATCGCCGCGACCGTCGGCAAGTCCAGGTTCTTCAGGACGTGGAGGCCGGCGTCGCGGAAGATCGGTTCGATTGGCGCTTCAGGGGGTCCGAGAACGACCACGCACGAATGCCTTTCGTCGTTCTGACCAGCCTCTTTGTCATCCAGAGCGGAGTCTGCGGAGCGAAGAATCCCGGATCTTTTCGTCAGCGTTGTCGCCAACGCCGCGAACTTGTCCGCCGGCCAATTCTTGGCGGGACTTCCGCTGCCGGGAAAAATTACGATGAGATTCGATTTCGATTCCGGCATCACCTGCGCGGCTGCCGCGAGGTCATCGCGCGTCGGTTCGAGGCGCGCATCAACTGGCGCAGCGTCGGCGTCAATCGCGCGCAAGTAGGCCTCCGACACGTGGCCGTCGCCGCCGGGGCGGAACGGATGAAACGAGACGACGGCATCGGTCGCCGCCGCCAATCGTGCGCGAAACCGCGAGTCGTCCGACGCGAAGAACGAGTACATACGATCGAACTCGCCGAAAAAACGGCGCCCCTTTTCCTCCTCTTCATCGCTGAACAACCCGCCGACCTCGCGAGCATCGATCGAATGCGCGCGCGCGACGACGGTTCTTCCCGCCACAAGCCGCGCAAGCTCGAGTCGCGCCATCAACTCGACCGACGCGCCCGGATGCCGCCGCGCGATGGCCGCCAGCGCCGGCATCAGGCACATCAGGTCGCCAAGCGCGCCCGGAAAAATAACCAGCACGCGTCGGATCGAACGGTTGGGAGTCACCGCCGACACTCTACCATGTGAAACCCACCGTGGGTTTGCAGGGGGTGACCCCTGCACCCAGTATTCAAGAGATCGGCATTTTACGGAGGACGGGATCTTTCCTTGTGTCATTCAGAGCGCAGCGAAGAATCCCGGACCCGGATTGCGCAATTGGTGCCGATTTTCTGAGAAGTGGTCAGAAATGGCGCTGCTCAAGGTTTCTTATAAAAACGTTTCACGTGAAACGTCGCTTGGCGGAAAGGAACCGAAACACGGATCGCAGGAACCGACGGCTTAGGCTCCCACCCCTTCTCCCTGCAAGGGAGAGGATGAAGGTGAGGGTCCTGCGCGCAAATGGCAGTCAAATTTTGGAAAAGTGGTCAGAAAAGGCGCTGTTCTGTTGGGGTTTTCAGTAAAAACGTTTCACGTGAAACGTCGGTTAGTTCAGGAGAATAGCACGACGAGTTCTGAAGATTGCGCGGGTCTGAAAGTGTGTGGGGTCAGACATCAAGAGCTGCAATCTCAGCCAATAGCCACTCCTGCAGCCGCAACAAGCAAAAGTGAAACTGCTTCGACAAATCTCGATATTGAAGCATAGGGACGTACTTGTCCGGTTCAATGGAGTGTATCTCACCTATCAATAGCTCGTATTGCCTTGGATGATCGCTGATCTTTTCCACGTCACACCAAAGGGCCGAACCATGAGCACTGAGATCCCGAATCGTTCCAAGTCTTTCGATCCAAGAAGGATCGAGCCTGCCCTCCACGAGGACAGTCTTCAGATGATCCTCATTTGAATTTTTCTGAAGGATCAAGCGGTTGAACTTGACGAAGAACCTTTTGGTCAGTTCGTAAGCGGATTGTAGATGATACAAGTATGACTCTATGTTGGCCGACACTAGAAGCCCCAGGAAATCATTGCGAAGTATCAGCGCCCGCGGATAGTCGACGATGCATCTGTCAATCTCCGCCGTCCTAGTTTCAAATTCTTTACTCAGATCGGCGATAGCCTGATCAACCACATAGACGACGGCGGACACCTTCGACAACTTTGCTTCGAGGCTGAGCGCAATCGGGAAAAACTCCTTTCTCCAGTATCGTTCATATCGCCCCTTCAGGTCGGGGTTGACCACCTTGTTGAGCCGCCCCACGAGTAGCAATGCCCAGTTGCTTCGAGCACTGAAGCTGATATGGAAAATCCGCCGTTCCATAAGCTCAAACTCAATCTGATTCTCTCACGCGCATGCAGTAAGGGTAGTCAGCACCCCGCGGATCTTACATTCTGAGCCCTATTCAGACGAGCTGGTCCCTCACCCGACGCTCGGAGACGAGCGTCGGCCGCTCCCGATGCAGGGCGAGGCGAAGATGGAGCCGGGATTCTTCGCTTCGCTCTGAATGACACGAGGACAAAAAGGTGGGGCGCGAGGAATGCGGAGGCGGAATCATGAATCGCGCGCGCGATAGCGCGCTGGACAATTACCCTCACCTCCATCCCCTCCCTTACGAGGGGACAGAAATCGGGCACTGGTTCGAATTTCAGGGATGAACTTTTCAGCCTTACGCCCACGGACTTTGCGTGCTACCCGTACGCTATGCGACAAGATGCCCCATACTCGCCTGCCTCGAACCGAATCGGGCGACCCCCCTTGCGCGAAAAACAATTTTTGACGGAACGAAACTACACCTAGGAGGCGGCCATCCCAAAACCACCACAGGTAGTATGAATTACTCTTTTCACTTCTTTTCGATCAGTCAGAATCTTGCCCCTCGCACACTGGATAGCCCGCACGTCGCCGGTTGGCTCTCCCCATTCTCAACATTCGCAACGGGTGAAATTTCTGGATAGAATCGCGGGCATGCCTGTCAGTGTTGCTAAATCACCGCTTGAGTTGATTGGGAATACGCCTGTGGTGCGGCTTAATCGCATTCCGGGGAAAGACGATGCCGAAATTTGGGCGAAGCTCGAGAATTTTAATCCGGGCGGGAGTGTCAAAGATCGGATTTGCCTGGCGATGATCGAAGCCGCCGAGAAGTCCGGGCGGCTCAAGCCTGGCGATACTATCGTCGAGCCGACCTCGGGCAATACCGGGATTGGGCTGGCGCTGGTTGCGGCGGTGAAGGGCTACAAGCTCATCCTGACGATGCCCGATACGATGAGCGAGGAGCGGCGCTCGCTGCTCGTTGCCTACGGCGCGAAGCTGGTGCTGACGCCGGATACGCGCGGGATGCATGGCGCGATCGCGAAGGCCGAGGAGCTGTGCCGCGAGAATCCCGGCTACTTCATGCCGCAGCAATTCAGCAACACCGCCAACCCCGACATCCATTATCGCTGCACCGGGCCCGAGTTGCTCCAACAGTTCGCGCGCATCGACGCGTTTGTCGCGGGTGTCGGCACGGGAGGCACGATCACGGGCGCGGGCCACTACCTGCGCGAGCATCTCAACAAAAGAGCGCTAATCGTCGCCGTCGAGCCGAAGAACTCGCAGGTGCTGTCGGGCGGCGAGCCGGGCTTTCACAAGATCCAGGGAATCGGCGCCGGTTTCGTGCCGAGCAATCTTGACACCAAGGTTTACGACGAGGTAATCGCCGTCAGCGACGAGGACGCGATCCTGTTCTCGCGCCGCCTCGCACGCGAAGAGGGCCTCCTGGTCGGAATCTCGTCCGGCGCAAATTGCTACGCAGCGTTGCAGATAGCCAAGAGGCTCGGCAAGGGTAATATCGTGGTGGTGGTCTTCTGCGACACCGGCGAGCGCTATTTGACGACTGATCTTTTCCAGGCCGAGGGCATATAGTCGGCGGCTTCTTCGATGGACACTATTCTCGACACCAAGCTGGAAAAGATGCGCGCGGTATTTGCGCCGATGCGCAGTCTTATCGTGGCGTTTTCGGGCGGCGTCGATTCAACTTTCGTGCTGAAAGTCGCGCATGACACGATCGGCGACTCCGTGCTCGCGCTGACGACGACTTCGCCGACGATGCCCGACGAGGATCGCGAGTCGGCGCTCGCGATGGCGCGGCTGATCGGCGCGCGGCACCTGATCGTCGAATCCAACGAGCTCGAGATCCCCGGCTACGCGGCGAATCCGCTCAACCGATGCTACCTGTGCAAGCACAACCTGTTCACGGTTTGCGAGGCGAAGGGCGCCGAGCTTGGCATCGACGAGATTGTCGATGGGCTTAACCTCGACGATCTGCACGACTATCGCCCCGGGATGCAGGCGGCGAGCGAGAAGCGTGTGCGCCATCCGCTGGTAGAAGCCGAAATGACCAAGGCTGACGTGCGAGAGCTGTCGCGCGCAATGGCCTTGCCGACCTGGGATCGTCCCGCGTCGCCGTGCCTGTCGTCGCGCTTTCCGTACGGCACAGAGATAACATCCGAGGGTTTGATGAAGGTCGCGGCGGGTGAGAAGCTGCTTCATTCGATGGGCTTCGCAATCGCGCGCGTGCGGTACCATGGCGACGTCGCGCGGCTGGAGCTCGAGCAGAGCGAGATCGCGCGCATCTTCGAGCCCGCGACTCGCGAAACCGTCGAGCGCGAGTTCAAAAAGATCGGGTTTCGATTCGTCGCGATCGATCTAAAGGGCTTTCGATCCGGATCGCTCAACGAAGGCGTGATTGCGAACGCAGTAAAGCCGGCGAATCCGGTTCGCCCGCCGCGCATTCAAGTCTGACCGTATGGCCGGCAGCCCAAACGTCGATTCGGCGCGGGCGGGTGGAGTTCGTTCCTCCGCCGCATCGGGCAGGCCCCCCGAACCCTTTGGCGGCCTGCCGGTTGCAGCCCTCGCCGCCGCGGCCACGGCGCTTCTTTATACAATTTCGGGCGCGGACCCGCGGCTGTATCCATGCGCGCTGTTGGCGCCGCTGCCGATTCTCGCAGTAGCCCCCGAAATAAGGACCGAAGCGGCGGCGGAGTTCGCATTCGCGGCATTTCTCGTCGGCAATCTCGTTGCATGGGGTGGCGAGAGTTTCGCGGTGCCGCTGGCGACGATGCTCGCGTCGCACGTGGCGGGCGCACTCGTTTTCGCGACCTTCGTTGCGTGCGCGGCAGAGGCGACGCGGCGATGGTCAGGGGTGCTTGCCGCGCTGGTTTTTCCGACCTTTGAAGTCGCCTTCTATTACACGCTCTCGCTGGAGTCTCCCCACGGCACTTGGGGCAGCCCCGCTTACTCGCAAGTCGATTTCCTCCCGCTGCTGCAGACTGCGTCGTGGCTCGGCATGTGCGGCGTGATGTTCATCATGTCGCTGCTGCCGTCGGGGCTGGCGGTCGCATGGTATCGGCGCCGATGGAACATGGACTGGACGCGCCCCATGATTCTCGCGCTGGGCGTTTTCGCGTCAGCGGTTTTGCTGGGATGGTTCCGTCTGATTCTTACTCCAACTACGCCCTCGGTGCGGGTCGCAATGACTGCGAGCAAGGGACTGATACCGGAATCCGAGTCCACCGATCCAACCGACGCCGCGGATATCCTGGCGCAGTACGCGCAAATGGTGCGCCAGGTCGCAGTCAAAGGGACGCAGGTCGTCGTCCTGCCTGAGAAGATCATTGGAGTGGCGCCGAGCTACGAATGGGACGTTGTGCTGGGACTCGGGCGAATCGCGAGCATGTCGCACGTGTGGCTGGTGGCCGGGCTGAACCAGATCGGGCGCACGCCAAAAAGAAATATCGCCGTAGTGTTCGGTCCCGACGGCAAGATCGCGGCGTCCTACGCCAAGCATCATCTGGTGCCGAGTCTCGAAGAGGACTACAGGGCGGGCTCGAAGCCGGCGATCTTCGACGCGCCATGGGGACGCAGCGCGGTGCTGATTTCGCAGGACCTGGATTTTCCGGATACCGCGCGCGAACTCGCGGCGCATGACGTGCGCGTCGTGATGGCGCCGGCGTCGGATTGGACCGGCTCCGAGCTGATTCATCAGCGGATGGCGGTCGTGCGCGGCGTTGAATTCGGCTTCTCGCTTGCGCGCGCGGCGCGTGGCGGCGTGGTCTCGGCCAACGATTCCCGCGGCCGGCAAATCGCGGCCCGCGAGCCCGGACACGGCGAAGACACGATCGCGACCGCCGACCTGCCGCTCGGCACCGGTCGCACACTCTACTCGCGCACCGACGACTGGTTCGGCCGCTTTTGCCAGATGTTCACGATCCTGCTGATGCTGCGGCTGGCCGTGAGTATCTTGTCCGCCGTGCGAACGCGGCAGCTCGGCGCCGCCAAGCGGATAAAGCCGGCCGGCGTCGTATCGGTTGACGTGGTCAGACCGGAGCAGCAGATCCCTCAAGAGGAGGCGGAGGAGGAAAGAATCTACCGCGCCCCCACCCGCCCGCCCACCTAGCGTCTGCCTAGGTTCGCGCGGCGGATCCCAGACTCTCCCGGTCAGCGGACCTTTGCATAACCTCGGCGGACGGTTCAGGGCAGAAGCAGAATCTTGAATCGCGCGCGAAAAATGCGCGCTGGACAAGGACCCTCACCTTCATCCTCTCCCTAACAGGGAGAGGGGAAGAAAGGTTCAGCGGGTTATGCAAAGCTCTCCTGTCAGGGAGAAGCCAGGATTACTCAATTGTTCGCGCGGCGATGATTGCCTCGACGATCGCCAAGTCGGACGGCGTCGTGATCTTTATGTTCGCGGTCGAGCCTTCGACGACTTCGACGCGAACTTTTGTGCGTTCGACCAAATCGGCATCGTCGGTCGCGACGATTCCCTCGATTGCTGCGCGGCGATGCGCCGCGACCAGCAGCTCGCGGCGAAATGCCTGCGGAGTTTGCGCCTGCCACAGTCCGGCCCGGGCGACGGTCGCCGCGATCGCGCTGTCCGCGACGCGTTTCAGAGTGTCGGCCACCGGTATCGCCGCGATCGCGCCGCCGGCGCGCGCCGCCGCCGCAAGGCACGCCTCGAAAATCGCCGGCGTCGCCAGCGGGCGCGCCGCATCGTGTACGAGCACCAGCTCGCTCTCTGAACTGGTAAGCTCGAGCGCGATTCGCACCGAGTCCTGACGCTCGATACCGCCCGCCGTAATCTTGACCGGCACACCAAGCCCGGCGGCCGCGACTTCGGCGCGCGCCGCGTTCTCGAATCCCTGGGGCACTGCGATCACAACTTCGTCTATTGAATGGAGTTGCGAACTGACTAGTGCGATGGCGCTAATCGAATACGAGAGCATCGTGCGGCCGCCGAGCTTGACGAACGCCTTGGGCACGCCCGACCCAAGCCGCACGCCGCTACCCGCCGCGACGATGATCGCCGCAGCTTTCAATGCGGCGCCGTCAGCATCGAAATCATTTCGAGCGGGAGTATTAGCTTTCGCTGGTTCGCCATGGCCGCGAGATTCGCACACCGAATCCGCAAAAGGAAAGGCCGGGAGAATTTCCCGGCCTTACGCACATCATTGAATCGCTCACGCGGCGAATTGCCCGCGCGGCTAATTCGCGAAGATCGTCTTCAGCTCTTCCATGATTTTTTCTTCGGGATGCGCCTTGGCGATCGACAATTCCTTGACGAGCAAGGAGCGCGCCGTGTCGAGCATCTTGCGCTCGCCGAACGACAATTCCTTGTCACTCTTGAGCACCAGCAGGTCGCGGAGCACCTTGGCGATTTCCAACGGAGAACCAGTCTTAATCTTTTCCGTGTATTCGCGATAGCGGCGGTTCCACGTCTGCGTATCGACCTCGACCTTGCGCTGACGCAGGATACGGTAGATCTTTTCCACCATATCTTTTCCGATCACGCGCCGCAGCCCGACGGACTCGACGTTCTCGGTCGGAATCATGATGGTCATCTTCTCGGTGCCGAGAATCCGGAGCATGTAAAAGCGTCGCTCGGTCCCGGAGATAACTCGCATCTGGATGTCTTCGATGACGGCCACCCCATGGGCGGGGTAAACCACCTTTTCACCTTTCTTGAACGGCAAATTCATCGCGGTAATGGCACTCAATGGCAGGCTCTGGATTTCGGACATGGGTTGATGACCGCGCAGTTCATGGGTTCATCACCGATCCGATCAGCCTGGAATGTAGAATCATTATGGCACAAAATCAGCAGATTTGTAACCCCAGTCTCAAAAAGAAACTAGGTTATGAGATGATAGAACAATGTTCGGAATTAGTTGACAAAAAGATCAGTCGAACCGCAGTTCCATGATGATCGCGTCTTCGCCCGGGCCGTAGTAATGCCGTCTCAAACGCCGTTCTTCAAAGTCGAATTTGCGATAAAGCTGCCTGGCAGCCAGGTTTGAACGGCGAACTTCCAGCGTAACCACGTTCGCTCCGGTTGATTTTGCCTCGTTTATTGCTTCGGCCAGCAACACAGTGCCGATTCCGAGCCGGCGCGAATCCGGATGCACGGCGATATTGAGGATGTGGCACTCATCGGCAATCAGCCATCGGCAAAGAAAGCCGGCGATCTGCCCGCTCGGGGCCGGCAGCGCAACCATGATGCGCGAGAATGGCAGGGTCAGTTCACGTTGAAAAGACGCGAGCGTCCACGGGGCGGGGAAGGCGAGCTGCTCGATCTCGATGATGCGCGGCAGGTCGCGTTCCGTGGCGTTCCGAATATGGATCGCCATCTCAACCAAACTCAACTTCACCGTCGGCGTCGCGGTGGTCGCCGGTTAAGCTCGCGAAAATTCTTCAGGCGGCGTGCTGAAACTGGGCCGCCTCCGCCTTGAGAACTATTACCTCGAGCACCTTCTCGCGCATCCGATGCTTGAACGCGCCAACCGGCTTGCCGAACTCGATTCGCGTCGTGAAATCGGCCGGGAATGACGACGACACGTACGACAGCCGGCGGATCGTCTCGCCGCGGACACTCGCGCTCACCGTGATCACGTTGTCGCCGAGCATGATGCTGTGATCGTAGTCGGGCATCTCGTCGGGGAGATTCCACAACCGCTTGAGCGACGACGGCGGCAGCTTGCGCGGCATCTCGAGCCGCACCAGGTACGCGTTGGCATACTCGGCGACGGTGTACACAGTGCCGTAGCGGCGATCGCGTTCGGTCTTGTCCTCATGCATCGTGCCTTCGAAACCGTCGAAGGCCACCTTGCGCTCCGTTTTCCTGCCCGCTCCACCAGCACGCGCGAGAATCGATCCCAGCGGCGCGAGCGCGAGCCCGTACCAGCATCCGCGATACGTCAGCTCATGCGCCGGCTTGGCGTGAATCACGCCCTCGCGCAAGCGCCACGCGGCCTCGCCCGCGGCAATTAATAGGCCGAGCATGATCCATCCGCCGGTGTGCTGCGAAAACAACCCGTCGCCGAGCACCGCAACCGAGAACGCCGTAAGAAGAGCGGGATAGAGAATCAGATTCAGAATCATATTGAGCGCGGTCGAGCGGACTCGCGAGAATCCTCCCGTGGTGCCGACCGCTTGCTCGAGTTGCGCCTTGACGCCGTCGGGCATCGCACCGAGCACCGGCTCGGCAAGCCGAAACGCAATCTGCACCGGCACCGGCGCCGTACTCACCGGTGACGCGTCAACCGAAGCGAGCACCGCGTCGAAATCAGTGTCGAGCTCGCCGGGAAAATGTTTTTCGCCAACCGGGCCGGGCAACGCACCGATGTCTTTCGGCAGATGCATCATGGCTAGTCCCGCTGCAGCCACCGGCGTGGCCGCGGCTGGAGCCACCGCGACGGGCTTGGGAGCCGGCGCCGGCGCTGGCTTGGGAGCGACTGCGACCGAGGCGCCATTGGCTGCCGCTTCCGCGCCGCCCGCTGCCGGTGCTGCTGCACCGCCCGCGCCAGTGGCGACGCCTTCTTTGCGGAAGCGCGACGGCGCGTCGTCAGGGAATGTCGTCTCGGGATGTAACTCGCGGGCGCGCGCGAGCAGCACGCCTTCGCTCTCGAGATTGGCTGGGTCGGGGATGCAACAATCTACCGGGCATACCGCGGCGCACGCTTCATGGTCGTGGAAGCCGACGCATTCCGTACACTTCGACGGCACGATGTAGTAGATGTCCTGCGCGATCGCTGGACTCGTGACGCCGTTGAGCTCCCACGGCACTCCGCCCGCGTAAATCGCCGTGTTCGGACACTCCGGCTCGCACGCTCCGCAGTTGATACATTCGCTCGTGATCGTCGTCGCCATCTCGTAACCAGACCTCAGTTAATTGATGTAGGAAAACCGTACTAGGAAAGCCCGCTACAGCACACATCACCGATTGTGACGATAACTGCTGAAAGTTTTGTCTGTCAATCACGCTCAATTCAATTCAGCTAATATAGTGTAGCGCGACGCGATGTTCCGAACGGAACCAGCTCACGGTTCTATCACCTTGCGTTCGCAAACGGGTTTTGCAACTATTGGCGAGATTACTCGTCCAGCCATCACTGTTGAATCTCTACTGACAGTGTACGGGGACTGGCTACTGACTTGAACTACTGGAGGAAAGCTCGGATGAAGACAATCCTAAAGGTACTTGGTGTTGTGGCCGTGACCGCGCTCGTAACCGCGTGCGGCCCTGATATGAAGACGATCCAAAACGCCACCGATCGCGCGCAGGCGGATGCGACCAAGGCGGAAGCCTCGGCCAACGCGGCGGAAGCTTCGGCCAATCAGGCTGCGACTGCGGCTCAGCAGTCCGATGCGGCGGCCAGCGAGGCCGAGGATGCGGTTCGTCGGGCGAACGACGCAGTGTCGCGCCTCGAAGCAGCGTTCTCGACGTCGGTCACGAAGTAGTCGCCCAGCCTCGGTTACAGAACCAGCCATTTGAAGCGGTGGCGAAGGGAGCAATCTCCATTCGCCACCGCTTAGTCTTGTCCGCTTCTTTGTAATCCCGAGCGAAGCCTGGGGACTCCTTCCGGGCGAGGGAACCAGAGACTAGTCGTCCGACGATTCTTTGTCGTTGGGATTCGCCGTGTGCCTGAGCGCCTTGCGAACCCGCTCGCGCAGCGTGTCGTCGTTCTCGATTTTGTTCTCGAGCGCCCTGAATTGAGCGACTGTCAGACCTTGCTTCGATGCGGCCTGCTCGACGGTCAGGCTGTGATCTTTCTGCATCGCTTCGTAGACGCTGATGTACTTGTCGACTTGGCTGGTCGGGACATCTTTGTCGTCTTCGTCGCTTTCGGCGGAGGGCGCCGGGGCCGTCGCGGGCTCCGCGGCGAGTTGAAGTGCATGCTGTTGCGGTTTGAAATCGAGCTGGCGCGAGCCGCCGACTGACCCTGCCGGCGCCGGCCACGTGCGCGCGGCCGGCGCCGCGCCGATTGCTCCACAAACTATTGCTATCGCCGCGATCGCCGCGCTCGTGCGCATGCCCGGGTAAGGCTTGTTAATTTGGTACACGTTGAATAGCCTCCGCCGGAAATCCATCCGGCCTGCGACGTTCATCCTTGCACGCCCGGCTAATTTCATAAAGGTACGTATTCCGGATTTCCGTCTTCAATTACGATCGGAGGCCGTCCGCGCACATTTCATAGTTCAACGAATCATTGCTGCCGATGCTGGGACTAGCGGCTCATGCGGAACGTGGGGACAACGCAGCGCGCGCGGCCGCATTAAAGGCGTCGAAGTTTTTCTGTGCCGCCGGCTGTTCAAAAGGCTTACAGACGGGAAGGTGATTTCTCCGCATTGGACGCATCCGAAGTGCCCGCGCTACTGGCATTACGACATGCTCGGCGGACTTGTCGCGATGGCGGAAATGGAGCTGATCGAGGACTTACGCTGCGCCGACGCGCTCGATCTACTCGAGCGCAAGGAGCTGCCGATGCGGTGTCATCGAACCATCGTCCTATTGCATCGCGCGGCGCGATGTTTAAATTCATAGCAGTCCTGCAAGCCGCCGATGTGCTGGCCTGCCGGGCTTAATCCACGACGAGATAGTCACGACGGAGATTTATCCACATGCCAGCCAAAACGGTTGAGCTGCACGAGAGGGCGCGAGTCGGAATTGTGAAGGGCGCGACGCTGGTGATGGAAGCCGCGCGCGTAACTCTGGGGCCCAAGGGCCGCAACGTGATGATCCAGCGGAGCTTCGGATCGCCGACCGTGACCAAGGACGGCGTGACCGTGGTCAAGGAAATCGAACTCGAGAATCGCTTCGAGAACATGGGCGCGAAGCTGATTCGCGAGGTCGCGCAGAAGACCTCCGACATCGCCGGCGACGGCACCACGACCGCAACGGTGCTCGCGGGCGCAATAGTGCGCGAGGGGATCAAGCTGCTCGCCGCGGGATTCCCCGCGATGGAACTGCGGCGCGGAATCGAGGCCGCGGTGGTCAAGGCGGTGGCGACTATCAAGGAGATGTCGCGGCCGGTGAAGGAGCGCGAGCGCCTCGAGCAGGTCGCGACCGTCTCGGCCAACGGCGACAAGCCGATTGGCAAAATTGTTGCCGACGCGATGGACAAGGTCGGCAAGGAAGGCGTGATCACGGTCGAAGAGGCGCGCGGGCTGGAGACGGTGCTCGACCTGGTCGAAGGGATGCGCTTCGATCGCGGCTACCTGTCGCCGTACTTCGTCACCAACGCCGACAAGCTGACGGTCGAGCTCGACGAGCCGCTGATCCTGTTCCACGAAAAGAAACTTTCGAACCTTCGCGAAATCCTGCCGCTGCTCGAAAGCGTCGTGCAGACCGGCCGCCAGCTCCTGATAATCGCCGAGGACGTCGAGAGCGAGGCGCTGGCCGCGCTGGTGGTCAACAAGCTCCGCGGCACGATCAAGGTCGCGGCGGTCAAGGCGCCGGGCTTCGGCGATCGACGCAAAGAAATGCTGCAGGACATGGCGATCCTCACCGGCGGCACTCTGATCGCCGAGGAACTCGGCGCCAAGATCGAGAACATCGAGATCGCCTCGCTCGGCAAGTGCAAGCGAGTTCTGATCGACAAGGATAATACGACCATAATTGGCGGCGCCGGCAAGAAGTCCGAGATCCATGGGCGAATCGAATTGATCCGGCGCCAGATCGAAGAGACCACCTCCGACTACGACCGCGAGAAGCTGCAGGAGCGGCTGGCCAAGCTCACCGGCGGCGTCGCCGTGATCAAGGTGGGCGCGGCGACCGAAGTCGAGCTGAAGGAAAAAAAGGCGCGCGTCGATGACGCGGTCCACGCACTGCGCGCCGCGGTCGAGGAAGGAATCGTGCCGGGCGGCGGAGTCGCGCTGGTGCGCGCAATCGCGGCGGTCAATTCGCTCAGACTCGACGAAGACAAAAAGGCCGGCGCGGGAATCGTCGCGGCGGCGATGTCGGAGCCGCTCAAGCAGATCGCGCGCAACGCCGGTCATGAGCCGGAAATCGTTCTGAACGCCGTGCTCGAAGGCAAAGGTGATTTCGGTTTCAACGCCGCCACCGAGGTTTACGAGGACCTCGTCAAGGCGGGCGTGATCGATCCCGCCAAGGTCGTGCGCTCCGCGCTTGAGAACGCGGCGAGTGCCGCCTCTATGATGCTGACGACCGAGGCCGCCGTAGCCGAAGCGCCGAAGAGGCCTGCGCCGATGCCGGCGATGCCCAGCGGTGGAATGGGCGGCGGCATGGGCGGAATGGGTGGTGGCATGGGCGGCATGGGCGGAATGGACGACTACGGCGACGATTTCTAGTCGCTAGCCCGATTGGTGATCATCGAGCAGTTTGAAATGGTTCCGGCGAGGACGAAAAGCGCAATTTAGCGGGAACCAGAAGCATGCGCCTCGAATAGTCGTTTTCGCGCACGAGCAATAGTTACATCGTAAGCAGTTATGAGTAGCTACACACGACCCTACCGAGCACGAGAAGATTGGCAATGAGGCCGAATATTCCGCTGTGAGTCGGCGTAAATGAAATCGGCATCACTGGTTCAATTGTGAGATTAAATTGCACCTTCATAGCACGCCATCGCGACCTGCTGTATATAAATAGCCAGTCGGGTCAATGGTACATGAAGTAGCAATTCACACGACTGAGGCTTGCATAGGGTCGGGAGTTTGTGAGACAAATTGGGAGTCTTAATGCAGGAGCCCGTGAACGAGACTTAGCAACACTCCTGCGCATTCCTTAGGAGGAAGAAATGGAAGGGTTAATGAGAAAATCTTCAAAACTGGTCGGTCTTGCCGGGGCTGTGTTGGCCCTTTCGTTGCTCGCGGGATGTTCGTCGAACGAGCCGGATCCAGCACAGCGCGCCGTCAACGCGGCGAACCAGGCTGATCAAGCGGCGGCGCGCGCGGATGCGGCGGCCCAGAAATCAGCGGCATCGGCGGCGCAGGCCCAGGCGGCAGCGAGCCGCGTAGAGCAGGCGGCCAGCGATGCGAAGGCGGCTGCGGACCGCGCAGAGGCGATCGCGTCGAAGACGATGTCGGGCGTCGCGCGTCATCATACGATGATGCATCACCGGCACCATGCGGCAGCGGCAGCACCGTCCGATGCGGGCGCGGCTCCAGCACCGGCGGAAGGTGGCGCAGCGGCACCTGCACCGGCTCCTGCGACTCCGTAATTTCGCTCAGACTTGATAGTCACGAGGGCGGTTGCTTCGGCGGCCGCCCTCGTTTGTCTATTTGTTGACCGCCGGACTGAGTATTCAGTTCCGGCTTTTGGATTTTCTGACTAGCGACCGCGCCGTCACACCGCTCCGCTCGGAGTTGTGTAGCAATTCAGCTCGCGAACGTTACGATTACTTTCAGCGACTCGGGCTTTTGCGCGGTCGCGAATGCCTCGGTGATCCGTGCGAGCGGGAACCGATGCGTCACCAGCTCCATCGCGTTAATCACGCCGCGCTCGACCAATGCGAACGCCTCGCGCGTTTCGTTGGGTCCGCATGAATAGCTCGGGACAAGCCGGGTTTCGTTGAAGTAGAGGTCGTGCGGCTTGACGAGGAGTTCGTCGTCGGGCGGGGTCGCCGTGAACTGAACGACAGTCGCGCCCTTGCCGGCGGAGGCGATGCCCGCGGTGATTGCCTTCGAAGTGCCGGGGCCGACGATCACAACATCGGCCATCGCGCCGTTGGTGATTTCGCGCACCTGCTCGACGAGGTTGTCGCCTTCGACGACGATTGCGCGATCCGCGCCTAGTTCGAGCGCGCGGCTCGCCCGCGAATGGAACAGGTCGGCGCCGATGATCGTGCCGGCGCCGAGATGCCGCGCGAGCTTCACGTGCATCATGCCCATGATGCCGAGGCCGATGATCAGAATCGACTCGCCGGTCTTGAGCCCTGAGCGCTTGAGCGACTTGACGACGCAGGCAGCCGGTTCGATCAGCACGCCGTCGGCGTCGGCAATCGAGTCGGGGAGCTGCAGCGTGTCGCGCTGATTCGCGGCGCTCACGAGGAAAAACTCCGCCATCCCGCCCGGCACGATGTTAGTCGCGCGCCACGTCGCGCACTGCACGTATTCGCCGCGCCGGCACGCCGCGCATTGAAAGCAGGGCGCATGATGGTGCACGAAAACGCGGTCGCCGGTTTTGAATCCGCGCACCGATGCGCCGGTCTGCTCGACGACTCCCACTGGTTCGTGGCCGAGCACCAGCGGCGCCTTGCGCTTGATGTACCAGGGCATGATGTCGCCGGAGCAGATGCCGCATGCGCTCGCGCGGACCAGGATGTCGCCGTCGCCGACCACGGGCCGGGCGCTTTCCTCAACGCGGATGTCGCCGAAATCGTAGAGCCGTGCTACCTGCATGAAGTTACCGCCATGTTAGAATCGCATCATGCCACGGCCGAAATGTCCGCCGATAGCTGCCGATATAATTGCCGAGATCGGGGACAAAGTCGTTCTGATCGAGCGCAAGAATTTTCCGTTGGGGTGGGCAATTCCCGGCGGCTTCGTCGATTTTGGCGAGACTGTCGAGCAGGCCGCCGTGCGCGAGGCGCGCGAGGAGATCTCGCTCGAGGTCGAGCTGCGCGCGCTGCTGGGTGTGTACTCGCGGCCCGATCGCGATCCGCGCGGCCAGACGATCACCGTGGTGTATGTTGCGCGCGCGTCGGGAACGCCGCGCGGCGCAGATGACGCGAAGAACGCCGCGCTGTGCGATCCGCGCAATCCACCGGCTCCGCTTGCGTTCGATCACGCGGAGATTCTCGCCGACTATGTGCACTGGCTCGAGACGGGTGAGTTTCCAGCTCCATGGCGCAAGCACTAAGGCTCTGACTGCACGCGCGCGCGGAAGATCAGCGCGGCGCTAAGGTACGCGGCTAGCAGCATTGGGAATCCCAAATGCGGCAGCGCTTTGATCAGGGCAGTTGCGATGCAGGCAGCGAGTATCGTGGCGCCGGCAATCAACGAAATCCGAGGGGCGGTTTCGCGGGGCTGGAATCCATCCCAGGCGGCGAGCGTCCCGAACAGATACGCGGGCAGCAGCAGCAGGGTCTCGGGAATCCACGCGAGTGGCGACATCAGAAGAGCAAGCGCGACCCATAGTCCGAATAGCAGACCGTCGAGATCGTCGCGGACGTGTCCCTTAATTGTAGCCGCCGTGGCGATTGCGAGCAGTGCGAGATCGATTAGCGCGGTGATCGCCACGACTGCGAAGAACGGCGCCGCGATGATCGTCGTGCCCGCCTGGTGCGCGACCGCTTTCCGCACAAAGGCCATCACAGTGAGTTCTGCATGCCCGACAATGTGATACGACACCGGCATTTCCTGTGTCACCAGCTCGATCCACCGGGCGGGATTAGTCAGCAGTACGCCCGCGACGAAGCATCCCACAGTCCATGCGAGCGCACGCCATCTGCGGCCAAACAAAAAATATCCCGCCGCTCCCGCGGGATAGAGTTTGAGCAACGCCGCGAGCGCGAGGCACAAGCCCGCGGCAGCCGGGTGCTCGCGGCGCGCGGAGAACCATGACGCGGCCAATAGCGCGAGCAGCATCGGAGTGACCTGCGCGGCGACCATCGCGTTGGCGAACTGTCGCGACAGGACCACCAGCGAAAGCACGATGACCGTCGGCGCGGTGCCCAGCGGAGGAGCGTTTGCGCGCGCCAGCATCAGCACGGCGGCGACGAGGCATAGAATCTGCGCTGCCTCCCAGAGCCAGAATGCGGTTTTCTGGTCGAGCCGGGCCAGCGGAGAAAATACCTCGACGAAGAATGGCGTGTAGTTGCAATAACGCTGACGTTCTAGGCCGGGGCGCAACTCGGTCTTGGTGGTCTGCACTATCCACGGGTCGCCGCCGGTCGAATAATCCGTCCACCAGCCGTAGAAGAAAATGAAATCGATGTCGTCGTAGCGGTGCTGGACCGCGCGCACGCGTTGGGCGAACGAAATTGCCGCGACGATTGCGAGGATCGCCGCCGCAGCCGTGGTAATCGGAAGCCGCCGGATAGAGGTGCGCGAACCCGCCTGGTCGGCCATCGCCGCTAGCGCTTGAGCTTCGCGACGGCGCGCTCGATGCGATCGAATGCCTCGTTCAGATTCTTCGTCGAAGTGGCGTACGAGAGCCTGACATGATCGGGCGCGCCGAAGTCGTTGCCGCCGACGAGAGAGACGTGCGCCTCGTCGAGCAGAAACGCGGCGAGCCCGTCACCGTCGGTGATTTTCTTGTCGCCAAAACGGCTGCCGAGCAACTCCGACACGTCTGGAAAAGCGTAAAACGCGCCCTGCGGAATGTTGGGCAGCTTGAAGCCCGCTATGCGCCGCACGCGTTCGACGACCAGCGCGTTGCGCTCGCGGAACGCCTCGAGCATCGGCTTGAGCGCGTCCTGCGGACCGGTCAGCGCCTCAATAGCGGCGGCTTGCGTGAGGGAATTGGGATTACCGCTGTTCTGGCTCTGCAAGCGGCCGGCAGCCGCGATCGCTTCCTTAGGACCGGCCGCAAATCCGATGCGCCATCCCGTCATCGCGTAGGTCTTCGACAGCGAGTTGAACACGATGCCGTGGGACTTGAGCCGCGGCTCGAGATGGAACAGGTGCGGCGCGAGCCCGTCGTAAACTATATGCTCGTAAACGTCGTCGGACATCACCCAGATGTCGGTATCGACCAGAACCCTCGCGATCGCAGTTAGCTGTTCGGGGCCGTACACGGCGCCGGTCGGATTCGACGGCGAGTTGAGCATGATGCCGCGCGTGCGCGGTGTGATCGCGCGGCGCAAAGCCTCGGGCTCGAGCATAAAGCCAGACGCTTCAGAGCACGGCACGAACTTCGGCTCGGCGCCCGACAGCGAAACCATCGCGGCGAAACTTACCCACGCCGGCGTCGGGATGATGACCTCGTCGCCTTCGTCGAACAGCGCGTTGATAACATTGGCCTCGGCCTGCTTGCATCCGGCAGACGCGATTATCTCGCTCGGCTCGTAGTCGAGGTTGTTGTCGCGCTTGAGCTTCAGCTTGATCGCATTTTTGAGCGCCGCGGTTCCGCCGACCGCCGTGTACTTGGTCTGTCCCGCGGCGAGCGCTTTATCGGCGGCGCGCTTGATGTGCTCGGGCGTGTCGAAATCGGGCTCGCCGGCGGCCAACGAGATGACGTCGATTCCCGCGAGCTTCATTTCGGTAGCGCGGGCGTCGGCAGCAAGTGTGGCTGACGGTTTGATAGCGGCGATTCTGCGATTGAGCTTCAGCATTTTCTAAATCCGGATGCCAAAATGTTGCATGCGCGGCATTCGTCCGCTGCGGCGAGCACAGATTGTATCTGTCCCGGCGTTTTGAAAGAACCGCCTAACCGACTTTGAGCTTTGCGCGCAGCCGCTCGATCACTAGTTCCGGCACCAACTCGGGCAGGCGCTTGCCGTATCCCGCGACTTCCTTGATCAGGTGCGACGAACTGAAGAACAGCCGGGGATTCGAGAACATGAAGACGGTCTCGACGTTCGGGCTCATCTGCTTGTTCATCTGCGCCATCTGCAGCTCGTAGTCGAAATCGGTCACGGCGCGCAGCGAGCGAATCAAGACCTTGGCGCCGATTCGTTCCGCGTAGTCGACCGACAGGCCGCTGAACTTGTCGACGCGCGCGCGCGGCTCGAGGTCGCGGATGACTTCGCGGATTATTTCGACGCGCTCGTCGCCGGTGAACAGAGCCGCATCCTTGTGCGGATTGTAGGTGACCGCAACGATCACCTCGTCGAAGATGGCGACGCTGCGCCGGATGACGTCGACGTGCCCGTTGTGAATCGGATCGAAGCTGCCGGGGTAAACCGCGATCAGCGGGGAACGTTCTTTGCTTTTGTTGGTCATTTTCCTCAGACCATCACTCTGCACTCGGCGCTGGATTGGGTCGCCGGTAAAAGGCGATCCGGTGATCGCCGATGGTTGCAACGAACGCGCGCTCGTGGGCTTTGGGAGCGGGCGGCGCCGCGGGCGCGCGCTTAGATTGTTCCACTACCAGCCATCCGCCGGGCGCGACGAGATTGAATTCACCGAGCAGCGCCAACACCTCCGCACTCATGTCGTCCTTGAACGGCGCGTCAACTAAGACCAGGTCGAACGACTCATGCGAGCGCCCTAGTTCGCCGAGAGCGCGACGCACATCGGACACTACGATGCGTGCGCGATCGGAGAGCTCGAGCTGCGCGAGATTGGCGCGAATCGCCGCGGCCGCGTCGCGCGATGAATCGACAAACGTCACGTGTGCGGCGCCGCGCGAGAGCGACTCGATTCCCAGCGAGCCGCTGCCGGCGAAAATGTCGAGCACGCGTACTCCGTCGAGATCCATCCGCACGGCGAGGCGCGAGAAAATCGACTCGCGCGCCCGCGCCGAGGTTGGCCGCGTGAGCAATCCGCGCGGCGCCTTGAGCCGCCGGCCGTGAGCATGTCCCGCAATAATTCGCATCGCGTCAGTTTTCGAGGCTCCTTCGATCGAATTTCACGTCAGCCTCTTGCCTCGAAGTCGCGGACGATAGATAACCCGTTCTGCCCGACCCCCGCAAGTTCGCGGACGGATTGAGCGGCGAAGCTTGCGCCTCTGGCGGATTTGCGAAATTTTAGCTACCAATCATTAGATTCCCGAACTCAAGAATTTCGATGTTGAAGGCTCAGTAATACTTCTGCCATGCCCGGAGACCAGCAACCCAAGTTTTCCGACGCGGCTCTCAACGAGTACCGCCAACTGCTCGGCCGCTACCCCACGCGGCAGGCCGCGCTGCTGCCGACCCTATGGATCGCGCAGCGCGAGTTCGGATGGCTCAGCGATGCGACGCAGGATTACGTCGCGCGCCTGATGGAACTGCCGCCAGCACATGTGCGCGCGGTAGTCTCATTCTACACGATGTTCCATCGCAAGCCGGTCGGCCGCTACCTGCTCGACGTCTGCACGAATCTCTCGTGCCGGTTGCGCGGCGCGGACAAAATCGTGGATTGCATCCGGCGCAAATTGAAGATCGAGATGGGCGAGACGACGGCCGACGGCAAGTTCACGCTGGGCTCGGTCGAATGCCTGGCGTCGTGCGGCACCGCGCCGATGCTCCAGCTCAATCAGGACGCCTACGTCGAAAATCTCACCGAAGAAAGCACCCTCAAACTTATCGACGAGCTTGCCGCACGTGACAATTGAACTAATCGCCGGCGCGATCAAAGCGATCCTCATGATCGTGCTCGGGTTGAACTTGTCGCTCTTCCTGCTCTACTTCGAGCGCAAGGGCAGCGCGCTAATCCAGGATCGAATCGGATCGAATCGCGTCACGATCACCGGCCTCGGTAAGCGCATGGGGATGCCCAACCTCGGCATCATCAACACCACCATCGCCGACCCGGTCAAAATGTTCACCAAGGAAGATTTCGTGCCGGCCGGCGCGGACAAGTTTCTGCACACGCTCGCGCCGTTTCTCGCACTGTTCCCGGTGATGATCACGTTCGTCGTGATCCCGTTTGGCGACTCAATTTCGATTGCCGGCCATCGCATCGGTCTCGAGGCCGCCAACCTCAACGCGGGCGCGCTCTACCTGCTCGCGACGATCGGGCTTGGCGTGTACGGTGTAGCGCTGGCGGGATGGTCGTCGAACAATCGATGGGCGCTGCTCGGCGGCATTCGCGCGACGGCGCAGATGATCTCGTACGAGCTGGCGATGGGACTTGCGATCGTGTCGGTCATCATGACGTTCGGCACGCTTAACTTGCAGGAAATCGTGCGCGGGCAGGGCGGCGTGTGGTTTGGATTTCTGCCGCGCTGGGGAATTTTCGTGCAGCCGCTCGCCTTCATTCTGCTGCTCGTCGCTGGCGCCGCGGAATCCAAGCGCATCCCGTTCGACCTGCCCGAGAGCGAATCGGAGTTGATCCAAGGGTATTTCACCGAATACTCCGGCGGCAAGCAGGCGGTGTTCATGCTCACCGATTTTGCCGAGCAGTCGCTCGTCGCGATGCTACTGACGACGTTTTTTCTCGGCGGATGGCAGGTCCCGTGGCTCATGCGCGACGGCTTTCATCTACCGGGCGGCGCATTTCTCGCCGTTCCCGCGCTTGCCGTTTCGATCCTGGGCGTTGTGGCGTTCCTGGTGAAGGTCGTCGCGCTGTGCATCTTTCTGGGCATGGTGCGATGGACGCTGCCGCGCTTCCGCTACGATCAGTTGATGCGCCTCGGATGGAAAGGACTGGTGCCGCTCGGACTGTTCAACGTGCTGCTGACCGCATTCGTCGTGGTGGCAACCGGGAGAGTACAGTGATGCCGCCGTTCGTTTACATCTTTCTCGGCGCGCTGGCTGTCGTCTCGGCGCTCGGCGTCGTCGTTCAGCGCAATCCGATTCACTCGCTACTCGCGTTGATCGGAACGCTGATGACGGTCGCAATTCTGTTCATTGCCGAGGACGCCGTCGTGGTCGGCTTCCTGCAAATCATCGTCTATGCCGGCGCGATCATGGTTCTGTTCCTGTTCGTGATCTGGCTGTTGAATCTTCAAGTCGAAACCGGGCCCACGGGTCATCTCGTGCTCAAGTTTTTTGGCTCGCTGGGAGCTGCGCTGCTGGTGGCTGAGCTATTTTCCATCCTCGCTCGGCCTCATCTGCAGGTGAAGTTTACTCGCCAACCCGCAGGCTATGGCTCTCTCGCAAGCCTCGCCGGCAAGCTGTTCACCGACTACCTGGTCGCATTCGAGGTGACTTCCGTGCTGTTGCTGGCGGCGGTGGTCGGTTCGGTCGCGCTCGCGCGCAAGCTGCCCGGCACCGACGATCCGCGCGCCGCGAGGGACGTCGCATCATGATTCCACTCACCTACATGATGTCGCTGAGCGCGATCATCTTCGCCATCGGCGTGGCCGGCGTGATCATCCGCCGCAACATTCTCGTGATGTTCATGTCGATCGAGTTGATGCTCAACGCCGTAAATCTCGCCTTCATCGCGCTCGGCAGCCGACTCGGTTCGATGGACGGGCAGGTGATCGTCTTCTTCGTGATGACGGTCGCGGCGGCCGAAGCTGCCGTTGGACTCGGCATCATCATCTCGATTTTCCGCAATCGTGAAACCGTCCACGCCGACGACCTAACCCTGATGAGATGGTGACCAGTACCAATGACGGTTGAGTTTCCAGCACTCGCGCTTATCCTGCTGTTCCCCGCGCTCGGCGTGGTGTTCAACCTGTTTTTCGGCGCCAGGTGGGGACGCGGCGCCGTCAACGTCGTCGGCCCCGGCGTCATGTTCGCGGCGTTCGGAGTGGCGACGTGGGCATTTTTGAGGCTGCTCGCGATGCCGGCGGGGAGCGCGCTCGCCGTGCATTTATGGGGATGGATCGAGGCTGGCCGCTTCCACGCCGACCTGGGCCTGCGCGTCGATGCGCTGTCGGGCGTGATGGTGATGATAGTTACTGGGGTAGGCGCACTAATCCATCTTTACTCAGTCGGGTACATGGCGCACGACGAGGATTTCGCGCGCTTCTTTACCTACATGAACCTGTTCGCACTATCTATGTTGATACTCATTCTGGCGGACAACTTGCTAATGATATTCGTAGGGTGGGAGGGCGTCGGACTGTGTTCCTACTTGCTAATCGCATTCTGGTACACGAATCCTCAGTACGCCTATAACGGCCGCAAGGCGTTTGTCGTCAATCGAATTGGTGACGCGGGTTTTCTGCTCGGGATGTTTACCATCGTCGGGACGCTCGGCGCGCACGGTGTCTGGACGCTGAACTTCGTCGAGCTCCGAAACAATGCCGCCCTGCTGGGCGGCGTGGCCGCGACCGCAGCCTGCTTCCTGCTATTCATCGGCGCGACCGGCAAGTCCGCGCAGATCCCTCTCTACGTCTGGCTGCCCGACGCGATGGTCGGCCCGACTCCCGTCAGCGCGCTGATCCACGCGGCGACGATGGTCACGGCGGGTGTGTACATGATCGCGCGGCTCGGCTTTATCTTCACGATGGCGCCCAGCGTACTCGACCTGGTTGCGACAGTTGGCGCGGTCACCGCGCTGTTTGCCGCGAGCATCGCGCTCGTTCAGCCCGACATCAAAAAGGTGCTCGCCTACTCGACCATCAGCCAGCTCGGTTACATGTTTCTCGGCGTCGGCTCGGGCGCGTATGCGTCGGGCGTCTTCCACCTCATGACCCACGCGTTCTTCAAGGGCCTGCTGTTTCTGTGCGCGGGCTCTGTTATTCACGCGCTCGGCGGCGAGCAAGACATGAACAAGATGGGCGGGCTGCGCCGCAAACTGCCGATCACGTTCTGGACGATGTTTATCGCGACGCTCGCGATCGCAGCGGTACCTCCATTATCGGGCTATTTCTCCAAGGACCTGATCCTCGAAGCCGCGTACGACTCGGGACACTCGTGGCTCTGGCTCAGCGGTGTGATCACCGCCGGGCTCACGTCGTTCTACATGTTTCGTCTGATCTTCATGACGTTCTTCGGCGCCTCGCGCGTCGACTCCGAAGTAGAGCATCACATTCACGAATCGCCGGCCGTAATGACTATTCCGCTGATCGTACTGGCTATTCTCGCGACAGTTGGCGGATGGGTAAATCTTCCCGACGGATTGCTGTGGGGAAGCACGTTCGTGCGATTCCTCGCGCCGGCGGTCGGCACCTTCAAACCGGTCATCGAAGCGAGCCCGACCTCCTTGTCGCTCTTCGCGAGCGCCGCTTCGGGCCTCGGAATCTTACTTGCTTACATGTTCTATCTGCGCCTGCCGAGTTTACCGTTCCTCCTCGCGTGGCGGCTGAAGGCTCCTTACGACTTGCTACTCAACAAGTACTACATCGATGAACTATATAACTTCATCGTCACGCGTCCGCTGTTCTGGGTATCGAACAATGTGCTCAACCGCGCGATCGACAGCTTCGTGATCGACGGCGCCGCCGATGGTGCCGGACTCGCCGTTCAGACTGGAGGACAGGTGGCGCGGCGCGCTGAGACCGGCAACGTCCAGCACTACGCATTCGTTTACCTGCTCGGCGCGTTGGGTATCGTGGCTTACTACCTGTTCCTGGTGACTGGCCGATGAACGGCGGCTTGCTCACCGCTTTGATTTTCCTGCCGCTGATCGGCGCGCTCTTCATTCTGATGCAGAGCGAAGAGCGCGCGATTTGGAACTCGGCTTTCATTTTCTCGCTGCTGCCACTTGCGTTGAGTTTCTATGTCCTTGCGAAATTCGATCTGCACATGGCGGATTACCAGTTTGCCGAACAGTATGACTGGATTCCCGCATTCGGGATTACATACCACCTCGGTATCGACGGGATTAGCCTGTTCCTGGTTCTACTGACTACTATCTTGATTACTCTGTCGATCCTCTACTCCGGCGGCGGAGATATCGAGGAGCGTCCGCGTGAGTTCTGCTTTTTCATGCTCGTGCTGGAAACGGGACTGCTCGGCGCGCTGCTCTCGGTCGATCTGTTCCTGTTCTACATGTTCTGGGAAGTGATGCTGATTCCGATGTACTTCCTGATCGGCATCTGGGGGCACGGCCGCAAGATTTACGCCGCCATCAAGTTCGTATTGTTCACGATGGTTGGGTCGCTGCTGATGCTGGCCGCGATCCTGTACCTCGTGTACCAGGCGCACGAGCATTTCAACCGCACCAGCTTCGATTTGCCGTTGCTCTACCAGGTGCCGCTCACCGTGACCGAGGCGCGCTGGCTGTTCGCGGCGTTCGCGCTCGCGTTCGCGATCAAAGTCCCGATGTGGCCGGTGCATACCTGGCTGCCCGACGCTCACACCAACGCGCCCACCGCGGGTTCCGTGATCCTGGCCGGCGTGATGCTCAAGATGGGCACCTACGGCTTCCTGCGTTTCGCGATCCCGCTGTTCCCCACGGTCGCCGTCGAGGCGATTCCGCTGTTCATGGCGCTGGCCGTGATCGGGATCATCTACGGCGCGCTGGTCGCGATGATGCAGCCCGACCTCAAACGCTTGATTGCCTATTCGTCGGTTAGTCACCTGGGGTTCGTGATGCTCGGAATATTCGCGCTCAACCCCGAGGGTATCGACGGCGCGATTTACCAGATGCTTAATCACGGCGTATCGACCGGCGGATTATTTTTGCTGGTCGGGATGCTTTATATGCGCCGCCACACGCGCGAGATTTCCGAGTTTGGCGGCCTGTGGAAGCGCGTGCCCGTTTACGCCGCGGTCTTCATGGTCGTGATGCTCTCGTCGATTGGCCTGCCCGGGCTCAACGGTTTCGTCGGCGAGTTTCTGATCATGCTCGGCGCGTTCTTGAGAATCAGGCTGGCTACAGTTTTCGCAGTCGTGGGCGTGATCCTGGGCGCGCTCTACATGCTCTGGACCTACGAGCGCGTGATGTTCGGGCCGATCACCAAGGCCGTGAACGAAACGATCAGCGATCTGAGCGGTCGCGAGATTGCCGTGATGGTGCCGGTGATCGCGCTGATGCTGTTCATGGGACTCTTCCCGCGTCCGCTGATCAGCCGGATCGAACCGTCGGTGACCGCAATGCTCGCGAGAGCGAATTTCGCGCAGGCTCGTCTGGAGATTGAACGACAACCGAATCTAACGGCTACTCTGCCGAAACTGAACCGCGAACCTGAAATTGCGGCGGCCGCACGATGAGTCCTTTCAACCTCGCCGCGATCAACTTTGTCTGGCTGCCAATCCTGCCGATGGTTGTCGTCGCAGTGGCCGCGATGGTGGTGCTGTTGGCCGGGGTGCGCGTTGACGACAGCGAAAGCGAAGGCCTGGGACTGGTGACCCTCGCGTCGCTGGGCGTTGCGTTCGTGTTCACGCTCGGAATCGTCGGGCAGTACGGCATCGCTTTTGCCGGCGCGATCTCGATCGACAGCTTCTCGGCATTTTTCGAGCTGGTGATTTTGATCGCCGCCATGTTCACCGTGATGATGTCGCTCGACTACGCCGCCGAGAACCATATTCCCGGCGCCGAATACTACTCGCTGCTGCTGCTCTCCGCGCTCGGCATGATGCTGATGGCGACGGCCGGCGACCTGATCGTCGTCTTTCTCGGCCTCGAGACGATGTCGATCCCGGTTTACGTGCTGGCGGGAATCATGCGCCGCAACGCGAAGTCGAATGAGGCGGCGATCAAATATTTTCTACTCGGCGCGTTCTCGACCGGTTTCCTGCTCTACGGAATCGCGCTGGTTTACGGCGCGACCGGTACTATCAAGCTCGGTCCGATTCACAACGCGCTTGCTTCCGGCGCGCTGGGATCGAACCCCCTGCTGCTGCTCGGCATCGGCCTGATGGTGATCGGTTTTGGCTTCAAGGTCGCCGCCGTGCCATTTCATATGTGGACGCCGGACGTCTACGAAGGCGCGCCGACGCCGGTGACCGCCTTCATGGCGGTGGGTGTGAAGCTTGCCGCGTTCGCCGCCTTTGTTCGCGTCTTCCTGGTCGATCTCGAATCCGTCGGTGCACATTGGCAGACTGTGTTGTGGGTAGTTGCGGCACTGACGATGACCGGCGGGAATCTAATCGCCGCCGTCCAGACCAACATCAAGCGGATGCTTGCATACTCCGCCATTGCACACGCGGGCTACCTGTTGCTGGGGATGGCCGCGGGAGTGCGATCGGGCCCGGCGATTCTGTACTACCTACTCGGTTATGCATTCACGAATCTTGGCGCGTTCTCAGTAGTAATTGCGCTCGAACGGCGCGGAGAAGTAGGTAATCAGATTAGCGACTTTCGCGGACTGGCGGCGCGCCAGCCGTTGCTTGCTGGTGCGATGGCCATCTTTCTATTGTCGCTGACCGGGGTTCCTCCGATGGCCGGCTTCGTCGGCAAGTTCTACATCTTCAGCGAGGCGCTGCAGCAGGGCTACGTCGGACTGGTAATAATCGCAGTACTCAATAGTGTAGTCTCTGCATATTACTACTTTTATGTACTAGTCGCGATGTATATGCAGGAGGGCGGAGTCGAAGTCGAGCGACTGAGCAGTCGTCCTGCGCTGGTCGCGGCAATCGGGCTGGCAGCGCTCGCTACAATCTTGATTGGAGTTTATCCGCAGCCGTATATCGCGTCCGCCGCCAACGCTTTTCATTCCGCCGGCGGCGCCGAGGGAATCCACGCCGCCGCGCTCGGCCAGTAGTGCGGATCTTTCGACCGCCGTTACTTGCGGCGCGCGGGATTCTTCGACACGAGCTTCTTTGCGGATTTCTTCGGCTGCTTCGCCGGCGCCCTTGGCTTAGTCGCAGCCTGCTGGCTGGTCACGCCGCCCGCGTAAGCGTCGGCTTCGATCTCGATCATCATGTGTGGATTCGCGAGCCGGCGCACTTCGACAATCGTCGATGCGGGCGGCGAGTCGGCAAAGAATTCCTTGTGCGCGCGCGCCACTTCCGCGAAACGTCCCATGTCTGTGACGAACATCCGAGTGCGAATCACGTGATGCATCGCGAGACCCTCGCGCTCAAGAGCCGTGCGAATATTCGCGAGCGCCTGGCGCGCCTGCGCGTACATCTGGCCCGCGCCGACGATCAGCCCGCGCTCGTCGGTGGCCGTGGTGCCCGAGACCGCGACAACGTCGCCGGCCCGCACGAGGCGCGAATAGCCGGCGATCGGCTCCCACGGCGTGTTGCTCGAGATTCGCGAGATCGCGCTCATCGTAATCTCCCTCTCCGCTAGCGAAGTCGTACGCGCGCGCGAGTCTATTCTTAAGCGTCGCGACCGGGGTAGGCCTCTTCGAGTTCCCGCGCCACCGAGCGCATCGGCGGACCGACCAGCCGTCCCGACGGCATCAGCCAGTTGCGAATTCGCGTGAGCGTCGGCACGCTCGCGGTCGGACGCTCCGCGCTTCGCACCATGTCGAGTTCGTGCTCGACGATTTGAGAATTGTGCCGATTTGCGAGCCCTATGCCCGCGAAAATAACGCGCCGCTCTTCCACCCTGCTACCTCCACCTCATCCGCCCTAAGGCGCCAAATGCTGATCGAATGATACAGATGCCCACGAAATAGTCAAAAAATTTCTTGCACGCGGACTGCGGGCCGCTCGCGCCGACGGACTGTGAATACCCGGCAAAACGCGCGCTTGAAGTTACGCGGCGCCTGTCGTATTCTTGCCCCGTTTCAAATTTCCGCGCTCAAGTGAGCACCGACCAACCAAGGAGAAAGCGATGCGCAAGGTCCTGCTTCTGGCACTAGTTTCGATGTTCTTCGCGACGGCTTGCACTAAAACCGAAGAGACGGCTCCAGCCCCCGAAGCTTCCGCCTCGGCTGCCGCGAGCGAAGCCGCCAGCGCCGCTGCCGCTCCCAGCGCTGCGGAGGCGGCAAGTCCGGCTGCCCCAGCCAGCCCGGCCGCGCCGTAATTCACTTCGTTTCCTGAGCGGGTTCCCGCGCGCCGTTTAGAGCCGTCGGCGCGCGGGAGACTCGCTGACCGCGCTCCCCGGGGAAGAACCTTGACTCGGACCCGCTTGGGTTTCCGCCAGTGCTCGTCAAGCATCATTTCCGAGACTCCAGCAGCTACTGCTCCTCGTCAGGCTCCTTCTCATATCCGCCGCTGCTTTCCACGGATTCTGTTGACGCCTCAGGCGCGGCGTGAGGCTCTTCGCTGCGAATTATCTCGACCGCGCGATGCGCCGCTTCTCCCGCAAGCTTCTTCAGTTCCTCGGATTTCCGCGCCAGTTCCGCCGTTGTGCGCGATAGCTCCGACCTCAGCTCCGCGGACTTCTTCGTGTACTCCGCCTTGAGCTCCGCAATCTTCGCGAGCGCCTGCTGACGGGCCGCGTCGCGCTTGCCGGCGGCGCCCAGCGCCGATTTCAGAGCTGAGGCGAGCTTGCGGCCCTGGTCGCGCAGCGCCGCCATCTGCGACGCGAGTCGCGCGCGAGCTTTTTGCGCCTCGCTCTTGACGCGCGCCTCGATCTTTCGCGCCCTTGTCTCGCGCTCGAGCCTGACCCTCAGACCCTTGACGGTCTTGCGCAGTTGCTCGAGTTGCTTGTGCGCGGGGTTCGCAGCCTTCTTCGTCCGCTTCACCGCCTTTTTCTTTGTCGGCATCCGTCCCTCCGTTGCAAAACGTTTTTTCCCCATTTCCAGCTAAGTCCCGTTCGAACAATAGATCAATGCGGAGTCAAAGTTGGACACTTCGGGTTGGTCTCTCTGCACGACGCTAGTGCTACGATGCGTTCGCAATGGCGACCACCGTCCCCAAACCCGCCGCTCCTTCCGACCAGCTGAAGCCCGGTCTCTCACTTTTCGATTCCGTGACCCTGGTGGCCGGCTCGATGATCGGCTCGGGCATCTTCATCGTCTCTGCCGATATCACGCGCCAGGTCGGCACGCCGGCCGCGTTGCTTCTGGTCTGGCTGGTCGCCGGCGTGATGACGATTGCGGGCGCACTCGCATACGGCGAACTCGCCGCGATGATGCCGGCTGCGGGCGGCCAGTACGTCTATCTGCGCGAGGCCTATGGCGGGATGTGGGCGTTCATGTTCGGCTGGACGCTGCTGCTCGTCATCCAGACCGGCACGATCGCGGCCGTCGCGGTTGCGTTCGCGCGGTTCGCCGGCGTCATGTGGCCGGTGCTCGGCTCGAGCCTCTGGGTCGGCGCCGGCGGCGCGGGACTGTCGGGCGAACGCGCGGGCGCGATCATTGTGATCGCAGTTCTCACCGCCGCCAATCTGCGCGGCCTCGACATGGGCAAGTGGCTGCAGAACTCTTTCACCACCGCCAAAATTCTCTCGCTCGGTTTGATCGTCGTCGTCGGATGCGTGCTGCTCCCTAATCCAGTTGCGACTCATGCAAACTTCGGCGGCTCGACCGCATTCTTCGGCAGCCCGTCGATGTCGATCGCGGGAGCGGGCGTGTTCGGCGCCGCGATGGTCGGTGCGCTGTTCTCGGCCGACGCGTGGGCGAGCGTCACCTTCGCTGCCGCCGAGGTCCGCAATCCGAAACGCGATCTCCCGCTTGCGCTTGCGTTTGGAACGGGCGTCGTCATCGCGCTCTACATCCTCACCAACGTCGCCTACCTCTGCGAGCTGCCGGCGACGGGAACTGCGGACGCGGCCAGCGTGGTGGGACGCGGGATCGCGCACGCATCGAGCGACCGCGTCGCCGCCGCCGCGATGCAAGTAGTGTGGGGCGGCGCGGGCGCGAAGATCACGGCAATCCTCGTGATGATCTCCGGCTTCGGATGCGCCAACGGACTGATCCTCACGGGCGCGCGCGTCATCTACGCGATGTCCCGGGACCGCGTCTTCTTCGCCGCCGCCGGACGCCTCAATCGCGCGAGCGTGCCCGCCGTCGCGCTCGTTATGCAGGGAATCTGGGCCGCCGTTCTCACCTTGTCGGGCACTTATTCCGAACTGCTCGACTACGTGATCTTCGCGCAGTTGATGTTTTACGTGCTGACGGTGTCTGCCGTATTCGTGCTGCGCCGGCGGCTGCCGGGCGCGCCGCGTCCCTACCGCGCGTGGGGCTATCCGATCGTGCCGGCGCTCTACGTCCTCGCGGCCTCGGCCCTGATGATCGATCTGTTGATCCTGAAACCCCGCTTCACCTGGCCGGGACTGCTGATCGCGCTGAGCGGCGTCCCGATCTACTACTGGACAACCCGCTCTCGTTCCGCGCGGCGATAGTTACTGGTTTCGCTGGACGTCGGGACTTGAATTGTCGGGACTTTCTTCCGTCGTGGTAGGGAGCGGCGCGCCCGCCTGCGCGCAGTCGGTCTGCCCCAGCTTGCCGCCGCGGAACTCCTGCACAATCGAAGTCAGGATGTAGGTGCTGCGCTCGGGCGACTGATTGCCGGCGAGCTTGAACAATTCAGCCGCGTTGCGTGCCGCTTCGGTGGCATCGTGGTCGTTCTTCGGCAGTCCGTAGATCTGAAATACCTTGCACAGCGATTCGATCCCGTCCTTTCGGTCGCCCTCGGTAATAGGAGCGTTCGAACCCTGTGCTGACGGCGCGGATTCGCTCGTTGCGCTTGTCCCGGCTAGGTCGCGCACCACTCCGCGAAGAAAGGAAAAAATCAGAAACAACACGACTAGGGCGGCGATCGCCCGTCCTGCCCGCTGACCCGCGGAAAGTTCGCTCCATGGGAGCAGCTCGAATCCGCCCTTGCCCGTGCCGCCCCCGCCAGGAGCGGGCGTGCGAATCGTCGGCGTGCGAATTTCGGGTTTGTACGGCTTAGGCTGCGGCGATGTTGCGCGTGTCTGTGGCGAAGGAGCGGGCTTGCCACTCGGCTTCGGCTGAGGCGACATCGGATCACTTGCCGGCCTCGCCAGCGGAGTCGCGCAGTACCCGCAGAATGCTGTGCCCTCGGGGTTATCTTTGCCGCACTGCCCGCATGCAGGCATCAAATTACCTTGGCCATATCTGCAAATTTTCGCGGAACCAGCGAACCAGCCCCCAGGCAGTTGTTCCCAGCCCCGTCTTTCCCCCTACCGCAAAGTCTTTGGCTGTCCGACGAGGCACAAGCCATAATCGGCGACTCTACAAGTATGAAAGCTACAGCCGCGGCGCCCAAAGTCAATATGGCTGACAAAAATTCACTGCGCGACAAATTTGCTGCTCCTAGCTACTTCATCGCTCCGGCTCTCTGATTTGCTGGACGCCCCAGGCATTTCTGCAACCATTTTTCCGCGGTCGGAACTGACGAAAGATCCAGTTGGATGTACCGCGCAATACTCATAACCGACGCCACGTTCAGATCCGCAATCGTGAATTCTTTGCCTAGCAGGTACTCCGACTTCCGCAGATGATCGTCGAGCACCTTCAGCGGCGCCTTCAGCTTCTCGACCGCCGCAAGCGCCACCTTCTCGTCACGCTGCGCGGCCGGCAGCATGATTCGATGCTCGAAAATTTCGATCAGGCGCGTTTCCACCTCGGTCATGCCCCAAAGGCTCCACTGATAGCATGCGCCATGACCCTCGACGGTTGAGGGCCACAGGGGCGCCTTCCCGCATTTTTCCGCGACGTACAGATTTATTGCCATCGACTCCCACAGGATCGTCCCGTTGTCGTCGAGCGTCGGAACATGCCCGTTCGGATTTACTTTCAGGTACTCCGGTTTTCGCGTCTCGCCCACCAGCACCTGCTCAAATTTGACGCCGGTCTCTTCCAATGCCCACAGGCTTCGCCCCGCGCGCGACATCGAAGATCCGTACAACTTGATCATCCTGGTTCCTCCAGTTTCCCGGTCAATTCACATCGCGCCGCTCGGATGCATTTCCATTCCATGCATGCAACAATCGATCGCGATGTCATTACGCCATGCGAACCGCCCGTTCGCAATTGTTGCGATACTGCTATTCGCGGCAGGCATCGCGCGCGCACAAGAAGGCGCGGTGCCGATCCCCGATTCCTCATACAGCGACGGCGCCAATAGCTATCAGTCACCGACCGACCTGCCGATGCCCGCGCCGGACGATCCGACTAATCCTAACACTGTGACAATTCCAATTCCGGGTGGCGGCCAAATTACGGTTGACGGTCCCGACGCGCCTAGCGACACGTCCCTGCCAATCCTGCCAGGCTCGCAATGGGGCACACAGCAGCAAACCCCATACTCGCACGATGTCGGCCCGATTGGGCCGTAGCGCGGCTCGAACCTTCAATAGGCCGCTTCCAGAATCTTAACCAACTGCTCCGGCATCACGTCCGCCCCGACGGTATTCGCTCGCTTCACTTCTTCGAGGACTGTCCCCGCGATTCGCGAGATCTCCTCGCGCGGCACGCCTACATCACGCAGCCGCGTCGGCACCTCGAACTTGCCGATAAACTTTGCCGTGCGATCGGCGCATTCCATCGCCGATGAGCGCGGACTGCGCGCGTCGAAGCGCACGCCGAATCCGTCCGCGATCGGCGCGAAACGATCCGCGGCGACATCGGCCATAAAGCGCATCACATGCGGCAGCGTGATGCATGACGTGATGCCGTGCGGGACGTTCCACATCGGTCCGATCTGATGCCCCAACGCGTGCGAGATTCCGCCGCGCGTGTTCGACATGCCGAAAATCGAGAGCCACGCCGCGAGCTGGCATTGCACGCGATGCTCGAGTTCGTCATTGCCATGCGTTTGCAACGACGGCAACAAATGCGCATTCAGCAGTGCGATCGCCCGCGTCGCGAGCGTGTCGGTGACAAGCTGATGGCGCGTCGAGTATGAACCCTCGACCGCGTGATCGAGCGCGCGCATCCCCGTCGACGCCCACAGCCATGCCGGCGTCTCCGCAGTCAGCGCCGGATCGAGAATTACCACCCTTGCTTGCAGGCGCGGGTCGGCCACTCCGCCTTTCACTTTGGTGGATTCGTCGGTGACGCCGCCCGCCGGCGTGAACTCGCCCGCCGACAACGTGGTCGGTATCGCGATATGCAGAATCTCGCCGCCGCCCGCATCCGCTGCAGCCGCGCCCGCGAAATCGATGGTGCGCGAGCCGGCGCGGCCGCCCATCAACTGCCACGCCGCGTTCTTCACTGTGTCGATCGGACTGCCGCCGCCGAAAGTCACCATCGCATCGGCGCCGACTCGACGCGCCTCCGCCACCAATTCCGTGACGGTATGCGACGGCACATGCTGCGCCGCGCCTGTGAACACTCCCGCCAGCGGGACGCCGGCCGCGCTCTTGACCTTGTCCAGCAGTTTCGAGCGGCCGAGCGTCTTGCCGGTCACGATCAATGCGCGCTTCGCCCCGCGCCGCGACAATTCGTGTCCGAGCGATTCGACTTTGCCGACACCAAAGACAACCGTCTCGAGCCGCGTGAAATGATACTCGCCCGAAGTCGTGTTCAATTTTTTTCTCCTTACTCCCCAAAATCACATTTTGGTGCTTATCGCTACCGAAAGCACGGCCCCGACGCTTGCGATGCCAATCGAACAGGGCGGACACTGGCACAGCCACTTTCGATTGTTACTCCCGCATTCGATCGCTTTTACAAGGACAGGTTAAACATTGAAACTACGGCACACTGCCGTCGCGCTCGCGCTTCTGGGCTGGTATTTGATGATGCCGCCGCAAACCAAGTTCTGGTGGATCGGCGCGCAACGCTCCGATGATACGGCCCCGCTCAACCGGTGGACGAATACCCAGTCGTTCGACAAGGCGCAACTATGCGAGGCGGCTCGGATGTCTACTCGGGTGCAGTCTGGAGCAATATGCGTTGCCACCGACGATCCTCGCCTCAAAGGCCTTTAGTACTTGAGGAACAACACAAAAAAGTGAGTGGGCTGGTTTTTGTGATACGATCGCAAGTACCCTCACCTACCGGCCGCGATACGACCGGCCGCCGCTCCCGTACGTAACGGGCGCGGTAGGATTAGCTTCGTCAGGACGACACAAAAAAAGTTCTAACCGGACCCTACGAGTACTCAGGGTAAACTCCGCCCGCATCCTTATCTTAATACTGGGTGCAGGGTCACCCCTGCTTACGGATTGATTATCACTAGAGTGCCGGTGGGGAGCAGGCGTTTCAGTTCTTCGACGTCTTCGTCGTCCACTGAGATGCATCCTGTGGTCCAGTTGACGTCGCCGCTGTTCAGCAGTGGATTGTCGGTGCCGTGGATTCCGATTCTGCCGCCCACTCCTACCGGATGGCCGTCTTCATTCGGCACCTCGCCGCCGTCGCGTAGTTGCTCGTAGCGATGGCGGTCAATGTCGTTCGGATAGTTCAGCGTAAGGAACCAATCCCAGCGGCGGCTCGGGTGCCTCCCGATGATTGTGTAAACACCCTCGGGTGTGCGCCGGTCTCCCTCCCACAGTTTTGTGCCGGGCTCGAAGCTGCGCCCGAACACGGCGTGGTAGTCCTTAAACAGCCGGCCCTTGTAGTAGACGACGAGTCGGTGGCGTTTTTTGAAAACATTCACCGACCAACTGAGCGGATCCATAAAAGCGATATCGCGCGTCTTGTCGAAGAGAAGCTGACCCGGAGTCGGCACGCGATCGGTGCGGACTCCGTCGATTTTCACCTGCGGGAGCGGAGTTGGGGTCGCCGTAGGCGTGGCCGTCGGAACCGGGGTGTCCAGGACATCGGGCGGCGGGGGGCCCGGTATCCCCGAATTGACGTACTTCTGGTTTGGACTGTAGTAGGGAGCCGGCGGCTGTACGCCTGCTTTCTCCGCGTCGTCCGCGGTGATCGGCGTGATCGATTGCGCGACCGCCGGGGCGGGTCCGGCGAGCGCGGGCCCGACGGCACACGTCATAGCTATTGTCGCGGCAATCAAGGCGCCGGCAATCGATCCGGCAATCCTGCCCATCAGCTCCAGCAAAGCTCCAGCATCGCGGTCACATTATCCATTTTGTGAACGCTTGGTGCGAAGGTCAATTGTACAGTACCGTCAATCTCCCGGGAGCTACATTCGATGGACAACAATCTTGCGCGCGCGATGGCCGGTTTCACCACCGGAATATACGTTTTGACCACGCAGGAGAATGGGCGATGCCACGGGATGTCGTCGTCGTGGGTGGCGCAGGTCTCGGGCGAGCCGGTGATGTTCACGGCGGCGGTCGATACTGCGCACTTCAGCAACGGCGTGATCGTGAGGACAGGTGCGTTCGGACTGAACGTCGTGGGACACCGCGGGCGGGAGCTCGAAGATTATTTTTATTCACCGCGCGCGCGCCGCAACAACAATCTCGACCGGATCGAATTCGAATCGTCACCGACGCTTGCGGTGCCGTGGCTGAAACTCGCGATGATCGCTCTGGAAGCCCGCGTGATCGACAGCCGGGTCGTGGGCGACCATACGATTTTCGTCGCGTCGCCGGTGAATGTGCGCGTGAGCGCGAACGATCGGCCGTTGACGTCGCTCGATCTCGACTACGTTTATCTCGGCGGCCGGCAAGTCTTTGCTCGCGATCGCTCGGGATGGGACTGACCCGCCTCACGCTAGGCCCGCTCAAGCCCTTCTAACATGGACGAAGTCCCGCTCCCGCGGAGGTGCCGATTTCTTTTTTCTTGATACTGGGTGCAGGGGTCACCCCTGCCTTTGACCGTCGGCAAAATCGTTTGATAGCATCCGCGCGCGGAGAGATTTGGATGCCAATCGAAAAGAACGAACTGCGGCGCGTGATGGGTCATTTCGCGACCGGCGTTACCGTGATCACGTCGATTCGGAGCTCGGGCGAGCTGCACGGCCTGACTGCCAACGCGTTCACGTCAGTCTCGCTGATTCCGCCGCTGGCGCTGGTCTGCGTGGACAAGAAGGCCGAGAGCTATCCGTGTTTCGAGGAGAGTAAAGTCTTTACCGTCAACGTGCTGGCGTCGGACCAGGAAGCGTTGTCGCGCAAGTTCGCGGTCAGCGGCGGCAACAAGTTCGAAGGCGTCAGTTACAAAATCGGCGCGAACGGCGCGCCGATCCTCGACGGCGCGCTCGCCTACCTCGAGTGCAAGGTGACGACCGCGATCGACGGCGGCGACCATACGATTTACCTCGGCGAGATCGAGCAGGCCGAAACTCCGCACGAGGGCAAGCCGCTGCTTTTTTTCCGCGGCGGCTACCGCGAGCTTGGCGACTAGCTCGCATACGCCATCGTGAGCGCTCCGGCACGACTACCCGGAATTAGCGTTTTCCTGCCATCGCATAACGAGGAAGGCAACGTCGAGCGCGTCGTGCGCTCGTGGGTCGCCGAATGCCCGCGCGTCGCGGATGACTTCGAGGTGATAGTGGTTGACGACGGCAGCCGCGATCGCACCGGCGAGATCGCCGAACGACTCGCCGCGGAGGACTCCCGCGTCAAGGTCGTGCGTCATCCGGTCAACCGCGGCTACGGCGGCGCGGTGATCTCGGGAATCCGCGCGGCGACCCAGCCCTACGTGCTGCTATGCGACGGCGACGGGCAGTTCGATCCGTCAGATCTGGAGCGTCTGACCCCGTTTGTCCCCGGATACGACGTAGTTGCCGGGCATCGGGTGCGCCGCGCCGACCCTCTGATGCGCAGAATCAACGGCAAGGCGTGGACGACGCTGGTCCGGGTTCTGCTCGGCATCACGATCAGCGACATCGATTGCGGCTTCAAGTTGTTCAAGCGCGAAAAGCTCGACGGGATGGAATTGCGCGCGCATGGCGCGATGATCTCGACCGAGCTGATGGCGCGGCTGGCGGGCCGTAACGCAAAGGTAAAAGAGGTGGACGTGCAGCATCTGCCGCGCCTGACCGGCGAGCAATCGGGCGCGAATCTCAAGGTGGTTGCACGGGCGTTTAAGGAGCTCATAGCGCTATATCGCGAGCTTAGAGCCGAGCGGGAAGGGCGGACGCAGGACGGTTCCGCGCAGCCGTGAAGAGGGACCAACGCATACGCAAAGCGGATAGACGATAGACCGATTGCGTCATCGCGGCGTGCTCTCCCGAGAAATTATGGCATTGTTCCCTCAACATCTTGCCGTCACCCCGATGGCACAGGTATAGCAATAGCCTAGTCACATTGCGGCCCATTAAGGGACCGCCCAGATCAAGGAGATCCACGAGTATGAAGCGCACCCTTTCAGTTCTTTCCGCAGCTTTCTTCGCCGCCGCGTTGGCGATGCCGGCTTTTGCCCAAGCCCCGGCTGCGGCACCTGCGGCGCCCGCAGCGGCAGCCCCGGCGCCCGAGGCGAGCATGGCAGCCCCGGCTGCGGAATCATCGCCGGCGGCGACCCCCAAACATCATCACCGCCATCACCACAAGGCAGCCGCCGCGAGCAGCGAAGGCGCGATGGCGTCACCGGCGGCGGAAGCATCGCCGGCCATGGCTCCTCCAGCCAATCCGTAACAGCTTGACGGATAATTCGACAGGGCGACCGCACGCAGCGGCCGCCCTGTTTCGAATCGCCTGAGGAACTTCGATCCATTAAGGGTCGGGGGGGCACAGTTTGGCTTTGCCTCCGGCGTTCGGTCGGTCGCGCGAACCCGGATTTATCCGGAGCGCGGCAGGCACGACGCCTTTTCTTGAGCGCGCAGCGTTGCAAAACGCGCTGCGCGTTTTTTTGTGGCGAAGATTCCTGCTACCATCAAATTTCTTCCCGCGGGAATCACGGGTCCGCGAGGGGATAATAAGTTGTTGGGCTTTCGGCGTTCGAGCATTTGTCTTGTCGCTCTGATCGCGCTGGTATTCCAGTCGCCGATCAGCGCGCGCGCGAGCGCCAAAGACAGTTCTTACGATGAGCAGGTTTGCGATCCGCTGGCTGACTATTTTCTGGGCATGGAAGATTATCCTGAAGCAATCCGCCGTCATCGCGTAGTGATCGACGACGATCCCGGCAACGCGCTCGCACACTATCATTTGGGTTTCGCGTACGGCGTCGTCGGCGAGCATCGCCAGGAACTCGCCGAGTATCAGAAAGCGATCAGCCTCGGCCTCGACGATTGGCAGTTGTTCCTGAACCTCGGCCTGCTCTATCTCGAAGGCGGACAGACGCGAGACGCGACTCAAGTGCTGCGGCTGGCCGCCCTGCTCGGACCGGAGCGACCCGAGACGCATTTCAACCTAGCGCTCGCGTATGAGCGGCGCGGGGCACTCGCACAAGCCGAGCAGGAAGCGCTACTGTCGCTACAGATCGATCCGAGTCAACCGGACGCGCGCAACACGCTCGGCGCAATTTACGCCGAGGAAGGCAACTACGTCAGAGCGAGCCAGGAATGGAACGAGCTGGTTGGTGAGATTCCCGATTACACGCCCGCGCGGACCAACCTCGCGATTCTGCAACACGTCGAGAGCGGCGGCGGCTCGAAGGGCGCGGTCGACTCCCGCGGTTTCATTCGCGTTCCCTAAGCGCGGCGAATCGGATCACGACAGACGACAAGGGCACGTGATGGATTTGGGGAAGTGGTGGAATTTGTCGGGGTGGCGTCAGGCGGTCGCTAGTCTGAAATTGGTATCATCGTTCGGCCTGGCAGTAATATTGAGCGCGGTCGTCGTGCTGGCGGCGTCGCCGGCGGACGCGACTGCGCAATGGCGCCGGGTGCATAAGCCGGTTCATTCGAAGCGGGCTGCCAGGGCGGCCACTTCCCGCGGACCTCTCTACAAAGGCGCGCTGCTCGAGGATGCGGACAGCGGCCGCGTGCTGATGGCCTACAACGCCGACATGGAGTGGCCGCCGGCCTCGATGGCCAAGATGATGAACCTGCTGGTGGCGCAGGAGCAGATCAATGTGGGCCGTTTCAGCGGCAACGATCTCGTGAGAATTTCCGAACGCGCCGCGCATACCGGCGGCTCGCGCGTCGGCCTGAAGGAGGGCGACGTCTATCCGCTGCGCGAACTGATGAAGGCGGCGCTGGTCAAATCGGCCAACGACGCCGCGGTCGCAGTCGCGGAAAAGATCGGAGGATCCGTCGAGGCGATGGTCCGCATGATGAACGCGCGGGCGCTGCAACTCGGGATGACCCATACGGAGTATCAGACTGTCGATGGGCTGCCGCCGCGTCCGACCCATGATGCGGACCGCACGACGGCTTACGACCTCGCGATCGTGGGCCGCGCGATCATCCGCGAAACCAACCTGCTGATGTGGTCGAGCCAGGAGAAGATGGATTTCGATAACGGCGTCTGCATGCTGAACAACACCAATCATCTGATCGGGCATTTCGAAGGATGCGACGGGCTCAAGACCGGCTTCACGTTCCAGGCGGGCTTCAACGTCACCACCACGGCCAAGCGCGGCGACATGCGGCTGATCGCAGTGATTCTTGGCGCGCCATCGAATGCGCAGCGCTTTGCGCAAGCGGCGAAGCTGATGGAATGGGGCTTCGATCAATTCACCGCGGTGTCGCTGCTAAAGTCCGGGCAGCCGCTGCCGGTCCATGTGCAGGTTCATGAGGGTCCGCTCATTCAGCCAGTCGCGTCGAGCGAACTCAAACTCGTGGTGCCGAAGGCCGACGCCTCGGCAGTGAGGCTTGTGTACGATATACCGCCCGCGGTCGACGGGCCGGTCACGACGGGTGAGCCGCTTGGGCGAGTGATCGCGCAGGACGAAGGAACAGTAGCAACCGAAGTGATGGCGATAAGCCCGATCGCGTTCACCGCCCCACATACATTATCGGGCGAGGCGTACAACGCGTCCGCGCCGCCGTCGACTAATCCGAACCAGGAGAACCAATGAAGGTAGCCTCGAAACAGCGAAACCGGCGCAATCGCAAACTAGCGCGCAAGAAAAAGAGCGACCCGCATCAGGCAAAGTCCCGCCTGCGCAAAATGCGCCGCACCAGAATCCGCGGCAAGTAGTTCGCAAGCGCGTCGCGATGTCTTTCGATGGGCGGTCCTTGTCGGGCCGCCCGTTCATTTGTGACGCAGGAAAAAATGGCAACTGAAAGACGCCAGTGCATCGGGTACGTCGCGCTCGTCGTTCGTGACTACGATGACGCAATCGACTACTACACGAAATCGCTCGGATTTAAGGCCGTCGAGGACACCGCGCTTGGCGGTGGCAAGCGTTGGGTACTCCTTGCGGCGCCGGGATCGGTCGAGACGCGATTGTTGCTGGCCAAGGCGTCAACGCAGGAGCAAATGGCGCGAGTTGGCGATCAAACCGGCGGCCGGGTTTTCCTCTTCCTTCACACCGACAATTTCCAGCGGGATTACCGCGAGATGATCGCTCGCGGCGTTAAGTTCTGTGAAGCTCCTCGCGACGAATCGTACGGCACCGTCGCGGTGTTTGAGGACCTCTACGGCAATCGATGGGATTTGCTGCAACTGCGACGCTAGGCACCCGTTATTTTCACGCATTTGTTGGCAATCGTGCCGCGCGAAATTGACAAAGGTTGCGGCGGTCGGTTACCAATGTATGTGCCCCTCGGATCGACAACCTCGTATAGCGGAGAAAGTTTCTGGCCGATGTCTCGGTGATTGCCGTCGTACCGGCGCGGTACGGATCTTCCCGCCTGCCCGCAAAGGCGCTGGCGGAGATCGCGGGTGTGCCGATGGTGGTGCGGGTGTGGCGGCAGGCGTCGAAAGCGAAATCCATTGCGCGCGTGATCGTCGCGACTGACGACGAACGAATCGCGGCGCCCGTACGCGCGGTGGGCGGCGAGGCGATGATGACCTCGCCGGCGCATCAGAGCGGCACCGATCGAATCGCCGAGGTCGCATCGAAGATCAGCGGCGACGTGTTTCTGAGCGTGCAAGGCGATCAACCGTTCATCTCACCGGCCGACCTCGACGCGCTTGCCGAGGCGATGTGCTCCGACGCGTCGATTCAAATGGCAACGTTAGCCACGCCGATCATCGACCTGCTCGAATGGACTGATCCGAACAAGGTGAAGGTCGTGTGCGGTGCTGACGGGAACGCGCTATACTTTTCGCGAAGCCCGATTCCACATGCGCGTGACGGCGGGATGCCCAAAGAGGCGCTCCGCCATATCGGTGTTTATGCGTACCGGCGCGACTTCCTCATGAAATTCGCCGCCCTTCCGATGGGTGTGCTGGAGCGAATCGAAAAGCTCGAGCAGTTGCGTGCGCTGGAGCATGGTTACGTTATCAGAGTGATTAAGTCGGTGGCGCCGTCGCTTGAAGTAGATACCGCGGACGACCTTAAACGCGCCCGCGAGGCGGCCTCGGATTCAACTCGTTGAGGATGGGGAGGGAATCAGCGTGGAGAGGGGAAAGACGAAATTTATTTTTGTAACGGGCGGCGTGGTCTCGTCGCTCGGCAAGGGCCTGGCCGCCGCCTCGTTGGGCGCGCTGCTCGAGGCGCGCGGGCTAAAGGTCACGATGCTCAAGATGGATCCATACATCAACGTGGATCCCGGCACGATGAGTCCCACGCAGCATGGCGAAGTTTTCGTAACCGACGACGGCGCCGAGACCGATCTCGACCTCGGCCATTACGAGCGCTTCGTGCAAACGCCGATGGGGAAGCGCAACAACTGCACCACCGGCCAAATCTACGATACCGTCATTCAGAAAGAACGGCGCGGCGATTACCTCGGCGCGACCGTGCAGGTGATTCCACATATCACCGACGAGATAAAAAGGCGCATCCTCGCCGCCGCTGAGGGCTCGGACCTGATCATCGTCGAGATTGGCGGCACGGTCGGCGATATCGAGAGCCTGCCGTTCCTGGAAGCGGTGCGCGAGTTCCGCTGGGACCTCGGCCGCGAAAACGTATTGTACGTGCATCTGACCCTGGTCCCGTACATTCCGACCGCCGGCGAGCTCAAGACCAAGCCCACGCAGCACAGTGTGAAAGAGCTGACCGGCCTCGGGATCCAGCCCGACATCCTGCTCTGCCGATCCGATCGTCAGCTCGAAAAGAAGTTCAAGGCTAAGATCGCGCATTTCTGTAACGTCGAGGAGAACTGCGTGATCTCGGCGCCGGACGTGCCGACGATCTACGAAGTGCCGATCCGCTTTCACGACGAGGGTTTCGATCAGCGCGTGTGCGAGAAGCTCAACATCTGGACCGGCGCGCCTAACCTCTCGAAGTGGCGGCGAATCGTCAAGACCGCGCAGAATCCGAAGGTCACCGTCAACGTCGCGGTGGTCGGCAAGTACGTCAACCTGCAGGATTCGTACAAGAGCCTGCACGAGGCGATCGCGCACGGCGCGATCAGCAATGAGGCGCGGGTCAATATCGATTACGTCGATTCCGAAGAGCTGGAAAAGCAAAACGTCGAGGAGCGGCTGGCGGATGCTCACGCGATAATCGTCCCCGGCGGCTTCGGCGAGCGCGGCACCGAGGGCATGATTCGCGCCGTCCGCTACGCGCGCGAGAACGGCGTGCCGATTCTCGGCATCTGCTACGGCCTGCACATGATGGTGATCGAGGCGGCGCGCGACCTGCTCGGCCTCAAGCGGGCGAACACTTCGGAGAACGCGCCCGACTCGCCCGACCGCGTCATCGACATCATGGAATCGCAGAAGGACGTCTCGAAAAAGGGCGGCACGATGCGCCTCGGCGCGTACCCGGCCGTGCTCACGTCGGGCTCGCTGGCGGCGTCACTCTATCGCAAGGCGCGGATCTCGGAGCGCCATCGCCATCGCTGGGAAGTGAACAACTCGTATCGCGAGCGGCTCGAGAAAGTGGGCCTCGTCGCGACCGGCACTTCGCCCGACAACAGCCTGGTCGAGATAATGGAGCTGAAAGGGCATCCCTGGTTTCTCGGCTGCCAGTTCCATCCCGAGCTGAAGTCACGGCCGCTTGATTGTCATCCGCTGTTTCGCGGCTTGATTCGCGCAGCCGTGCAGCGCCGCTCGGAGCTTGGAGTTAAGCGCCCGAAGGTGCGAGAGCTGAGATCCGTTTCGTGAGCGTGGCGCAGGTCAAAGCCGGCGACGCCGTCTTTGGCGGGCCGGAACTCGTGCTGATCGCGGGCCCGTGCGTGATTGAGAGCTACGATTCGTGCATTAGGCATGCGACGCGGTTGGCTGATATCGCGCGTCGCGCCAAGCTGCCCTTCGTTTTCAAATCTTCATTCGACAAGGCCAATCGCAGCAGTCACAGCTCGTTTCGTGGTCCCGGCTTGAAAGATGGACTCGAGATTCTCGCGCGCGTGAAGCGCGAGGCGGGCGTCGCCCTGCTGACCGACATTCATGAGCCGTCGCAGGCGGCGGTGGCGGCGGATGTAGTCGACGTGATTCAGATTCCCGCGCTGCTCTCCCGCCAGACCGATCTGATCGACGCGGCCGCGAAAACCGGATGCGCCATCAACATCAAGAAGGGGCAGTTCCTGGCGCCGTGGGACATGAAGGCGGTGGTCGCGAAGGCCGAGCAGGCCGGCACGCGCCGAATCATTCTGACCGAGCGCGGATTTTCGTTCGGCTACAACAATCTCATCTCCGATATGCGCTCGCTCGTGATCATGCGCGGTTTCGGTTACCCCGTCGTCTTCGATGCGACCCATTCGGCGCAGCTTCCGGGAGCGGGCGCGGGCGGCGAGGCCTCGGGCGGTCAGCGCGAGTTCATTGCGCCGCTTGCGCGCGCGGCGGCGGCGGTCGGAATCGACGGAATCTTCATGGAAGTGCACGAGGACCCCGACCGCGCACTCAGCGATGGCCCCAATTCATATCGGCTCGACGACCTGCCGGCGCTGCTCGAAACGCTCAAGCGAATCCATCACGTGTCCCGCGAAGCGGACTGACTCGCGCTAGCCATTTTTGGCGAGGTTAGGCGCGAGAGTTACGAAATTGTGATCGCGAGTTCGCGACAGATTGCAAGCGTGTGCAAGTATGGTGCCGAACTCCGGTTCGGTTTACTCTAAAAAAAGCACTTGATACCGTGCATGATTGGAGAGATTGAAGTCGGAGTGATTGGAACTTGAGTCCCCGGAGAATCGCTAAGGCGCTGGCGGGTTTCGGCGCGATCGCGTTGGTTGTCCTGCTGATTGCGACGGTATGGATCGTGCGCCATCGCTCGGCCACCCAAGTGCTGCAGACGGCGGCCGGGCTAGTGCCGGGAACTCTCCTTCGTGCGCATAATTTCCACTGGACGCAAATGAAAGCCGGGGAGCGCCAGTGGGTGCTGACCGCGGGCGAGGCGGACTACTCGGCCGACAAGACCACGCTGAAGCTGACCGACGCAGTCGTCACGATGGTCTCGTCGGATGGCAAGCCGGTGGTCGTCAACTCGCCGCATGCGGATTTGACCTTGAATGGGAATCATGTGACGCGCGCGCACCTGACCGGCGGCACGATCATCCACTTAGGGGACTATGTGCTGACCACGGATTCGGCGACCTTTATGCCGGATGACGACCAAGTCGATGCGCCCGGTCTCGTGACGATCGTGGGCGACGGATTAAAAGTGACTGGGGTCGGGCTGAGCGGTCATCCTAAGACGCGCGTGTTCGAGCTTCATACGCAGGTTCAGACTGAAGTCACGCCGAAGAAAGAGAGTGAAAAATCCAAGCAAAGTTAGTCGAGCGTCGCGGATCGTCGCGGCTGCGATATTCGCAATCGCGCTCGCGTCGCCGCTGTGGGCGCAAAATGGCGCCAACGCGCCGATGGGATCGCCGGATTCGGGAACGATCGGCGATTCGATTCGCAACGCGCCGGCGAATACGGCGCCGCCGGCCGGGACCGCTCCGCAACCGGCTAGCAGCGACGAATCAAGCGACGATTCGATCAGCGTGACCGGCGGCGTGCCGGGCGCGCCGCCCGTCGCGCCATCGTCGGACACGACGCAAGCTCAACCGGCGGTTGCGACCGCTCCCGCAGCGGCAGAAGCGCCGGCCGCCGTGACGGCGCCCGCCGTCGCGACCGCGCCCGCTCCGGTACCGCCCTCGATGCCGGACGTGCCCGTGACCGCCGCGGACGTCGCGCCTGCCGCAGCGCCATCGATGGCAGTCGTGCCCATCGAGCCGATACCTTCGGCAGCGGCTCCAGCAGTCGCAATCGCGCCTGCTCCGGCACCGCCCTCAGCGCCGGACGTTCCGGTGACCGCGGCAGACGTCGCACCGGCCGCGGCGCCTTCGATTGCCACGACCACCGCGACCGCTCCAGCAGCGGTTGCGCCCGATTCAACACCGGTTACGACCGCCGCAACAGTGCCGCCGGCGGGCGCGATCGCGCCGCCGATGACGCTCGCGCCGATGCCAGCTGACGCCGCCAATCCTGAACCGCTCTCTGCTCCTGCCGCAGCGACGGCTCCAGCAGTTGCCAGTGCGCCGACCGAGGCTGCTGCACCGCACAAGGCGCACAAGACGGCGTCCGGCACGGCGGTCGGCGGCGAGACCAAGCTCGCATCGAATCCGCCTGACCAGGGCAATGCGTTCGGCGGGATGCAATTCGGTAACAGCAAGGCGCCGATCTATATCAAGTCCACGTCGATGTCGCTCGACTACCAGAATCATTCGGTCCTGTGGATCGGAAACGTGCACGCTACCCAGGCGGATTCGCAACTCACCAGCGACCAGCTGCGCGTGAACTATTTCGACAAGGACTTCAAGCAGATGAAGGATATGGTCGCGGACGGCAACGTGCGTCTCAGCCAGGGCACGCGATGGGCGACCGGCAAGCATGGGGTCATGGACCAGACCAAGCGCACTGTGGTCTTGACCGGCAGCCCGGTCGCGCATGACGGCAACGATCAGATCACCGGCTGCAAGATCACGGTGTATCTAAACACGAGCCAAAGCGTGGTCGATTGCGCTCATGCGGTGCTGTTTCCTCATACCGACGCATCGCCGGGTGCGAGCGCGACGGCGAGCGCTGCGACAGACTAGCAAGCAATTCTTCGATGGCGCTGGAAGTAAAACTCGGGCAGGATCTGCGGCTTCGCCAGCAACTGGTGATGACGCCGCAGCTGCAGCAGGCGATCAAAATCCTTCAGCTTTCGCTGCCGGAACTGGAAGCGATCGTGCAGTCGGAACTCGAGCAGAATCCGATGCTCGAACCGCTCGACCAAAGTCCCGCCGAAGCCGCTTCCGAATCCGAGATGTCTGATCCCGAGGCCGCTGTCCAGGCCGACGGAGAACCGCTGCCACCCGAGGCTGACGGCCTTAACGGCGCCAACTCCGACGACGACTGGGAAACCGGCTCGCGCGAGGAGAAACCCGCGCCGACGGTCGAGGTCGAAGCGCGCGACGCCGCACTCGAAATCAAGGAACTGAACAGTCTCGAAAAGCTCGACTGGCGCGAGTATCTCGAGACCTACTCGAACAACTGGCAGGAAAGCACGCCGTCGGACAACGACGACGACCATCGCAGCGCGCTCGAAAACACGCCGCTGCGCCGCAGTTCGCTCGAAGACCACATGATGTGGCAGTTGCGGCTTTCGAACCTCAGCGAATCCGACCAGCAGATTGGCGCGACCATCATCTACAATCTCAACGAAGACGGATATCTCGAAACTCCCATCGAGGAGCTCGCGGCGCAGCTCGAAGTCGCGCCCGCCGAAGTCGAGCGCGTGCTCGCTCGCGTGCAGCGCTTCGATCCGCCCGGCGTCGCCGCGCGCGATCTGCGCGAATGCCTGCTCGCTCAGCTGCAGAATCTCGGGATGGAAGAATCGCTGGCGGCGCGAATCGTCAATGGCCACCTGGACCTCCTCGAAAAGCATCGCTACGCGGAAATCGCCAAGGTGCTCAGCGTGCCTGTCGAGACCGTCGGGCAGGCGGCGAAGATAATTTCGCTGCTCGAGCCCAAGCCGGGACGCGATTACGGCGGCGACGAGCCGACCTACGTGGTGCCCGACGTTTATATCCACAAGGTCGGCGAGGACTACGTTGTCACGCTCAATCGCGACGCGGTGCCGCGCCTGCGCCTGGCCGGTTACTACCAGCGCGTGCTCAACGACGTGGACGTCGCGCCCGAGACGCGTGAGTACCTGGCGGAGCGGCTGCGCTCGGCGCGATGGCTGGTGAAATCGATCTACCAGCGCCAGCAAACGATCTTCAAAGTCGCGACCTCGATCGTGAAATTTCAGCGCGCGTTCTTCGACCACGGCATCAGCCTGCTCAAGCCGCTGGTGCTCAAGGATGTTGCCGAAGACATCGGGATGCATGAATCAACCATCAGCCGCGCGACCGCCAACAAGTACGCGCATACTCCGCAAGGAATCTACGAGCTGAAATTTTTCTTTACCTCGGGAGTGAAGGGCGCCGGCGGCGAGGACGTTAGCGCCGAGACCGTCAAGGAACAGATCCGCGGGATGGTGACGGCGGAGACTCCGCAGAATCCGCTCTCGGATCAGGCAATCGCCGAGATGCTGCGGGCCAAGCAGATCAATATCGCGCGGCGCACGGTCGCCAAGTATCGGCAGGCGATGGGAATTCCCCCGTCGGCAAATCGCAAGCAGATCGGATGACCGCTGCGGGCGCGTGAACGAAAAAAAACAAGATGAGTAAAATCGACAAGCAGGGCAAGCGCGGCCGGGCGACAATCCGAAAAGTGCGGCGCGCCGCACGGATCGCAAACGCGCCTGTGACTGAAGTGACGGTGACATTTCGACACGTCGAGCCGACCGATGCGATCCGGTTGTACGCGGAACGAAAATTCGCGCACGTTGGTAAGTTGATCAAGCGCACCTGCCAGGCTCATCTGATTCTCACGGTTGACAAATATCGGCAGCACGGCGAAGTTACTGTCAAATCAGGGCGCCTGTCGGTGAGCGCGCAGGAAGAAACCAAGGATCTTTATTCGGTGATCGACCTGCTCGCGGACAAGGTCGGACGCCAACTGAAGAAGCATCTGGAAAAATTCAAGGCGAAAAAAGTCAGATCGCCCTCGACCGGCGAGGTCTTGAGCGCCAGCGAGGAAATTTGATTCGCGGCGTTCTCCCGGCCGCGAGTTTCGCCGATCCGCATTTGATCTATTTTGATTTTTGACTGGATGTAGACGACGAGATGAAAATTACCGATATCCTCAGCCCTGACATGGTCGTTGCCGACTTGAAGGGCGCCACCAAACCCGACGTCTTGAATGAACTCGCGAAAGCGCTGTCCGCCAAGTACACGGAGATCAAGCTCGCCGACCTGACCGCGGTCCTGGCCGAGCGCGAGCGGCTCGGCTCGACGGCGATCGGCGACGGGATCGCAATCCCGCACGGCAAGTTGCGCGGGGTGACGAAGATTATCGGAGCGTTCGGCCGCCACGCGCAGGGAGTCGATTTCGATTCGCTCGACGGCGAACCGTCGCAAATATTTTTTGTACTGGTCGCGCCGGAGGATTCCGCCAGCCTGCATTTGAAAGCACTCGCCCGCGTCTCGCGATTGCTCAAGGAAGCGTCTTTTCGAAGCCATCTGCTCGCGGCCAAGGACGGCGCCGAACTGTATTCCCTGATCAAGGAAGAAGACAGCAAGTACTGAGACAGCCAATCGCGTCCGATGAGCTCGCCTCAGCCACCCCGCCTGATAATCGTCACCGGCGTCTCGGGTTCGGGGCGCGCCTCCGCGATGCGCGTGCTCGAGGATCTCGGTTTCTACTGCGTCGATAATCTCCCGGTCGCGCTCGCGCCCAATGTCGCGATGCTCGCGGCAGGACGCGATCCCGCGCTCCAGGGCGTCGCGCTTGGGGTGGACCCTCGCGAGCGCCTGTTCTTCCCGCAGTGGCCGCGGATATTCGCGGAGCTCGACGCTGCGGGAATCCATCCCGAAGTAATTTTTCTCGACGCCTCCGACGACGTGCTCGCGCGCCGCTACTCTGAGAGCCGCCGGCCGCATCCGATGGCCGCGAGCGGAGCGACCGTCGCCGAGAGTATTCGCGTCGAACGCCTGGCGCTGGCCGAGATGCGCGAGCGGGCCAATCGCGTGATCGACACGACCACGCTCACGGTCCACGAACTGCGCGAGGTGGTTACGGCGGCCGTGCTGGGCGCGGGTGCGGGATCGCGGATGTCGGTATCGATCGTCTCTTTTGGTTACAAGTACGGCCTGCCGGTCGGGATGGACGTCGTGCTCGACGTGCGGTTTATCCCGAATCCGTTTTTTGTCCCCGAGCTGCGGCCGCTCACGGGGAATGACCCGCGCGTGCACGAGTACGTGATGGCACAGCCGGAGTCGCAGCGCTTCATCGACGAGGTCGGCCGCCTCTTCGATTTTCTGATTCCGCTCTATCAGCGCGAAGGCAAGAGTTACCTGACGGTCGGCCTCGGATGCACCGGCGGACGCCATCGCTCGCCCGTGCTCGCGCGCGAGTTAATGAAACGCCTAGAGAGCGGCGGTTTCGCCAGCAGCGTGCGCGACCACGATATCTCGCGCTAGATCCGTCGCAAGAAGCGCTCAGTTCATGATGCTGCCGCAGTCGACATTGATCGTCTGACCGGTCATCCCCGCCGACGTGTCGAGCGCGAGGAACAGCGCGACGCGCGCGACTTCCTCCTCCGTCGCCATCCTGGCCATCGCCGCCTGCGACAGGAAGCCGGCCTTGATTTGCTCGTACGGTTGCTTCAGCGCCTCGGCCCGCGCACGCATCACGCGTTCAATTCGTTCGCCCTCGATCGCGCCTGGGCAAATGCAGTTGCAACGGATGCCGCGCTGACCCCATTCGCCGGCTATCGTTTGCGTCAGCCCGATCATTGCCCACTTTGCCGCCGCGTATGGCGAGCGCAACGGAAAACCGCGCCGGCCCGCGCCGGACGAAATGTTGATGATGTTGCCGGAGCGCTGCTTGTCCATCACCGGCAGCACCGCGCGAGTCGCGAGCCAGGTCCCGGTCAGGTCGATATCGATCGTCTCCTGCCATTCGGCGAGCGACATGTCGGTGATGCGCTTGGTCGGCCCCGAGATGCCCGCGTTGTTGACGAGAATGTCGATGCGGCCGAACGCCTTCATCGTCTCGCCGGCCATCTTTGCGCAGTCGGCTTCCTTTGACACGTCGCTGCTCACGTGAATCGCGCGCGCTCCGAGGCGCTCGAGCTCGGCGCAGGTCTGCTTCATCGGTTCAAGCGAACGCGCGGCGATCACAATCTTCGCGCCGGCGGCGCCGTACTTCAGCGCGATCTGTTTGCCGATTCCGTAGCCGCCGCCCGTGATGATTGCGACTTTATCTGCGAGTTCGTTCATGGAGGTGATTTCCTTGGCGATTTTGAGCGTTGAGCACTGCGCCGACTTTAGTAGCATCGCGATTCGCCGACAACGCGCGCGCGAAGCCTTGTCTCAAAGCGTTGCCGCCCAATATCATCGAAGGATCGTGGCAGCCGTCAATCCAATCGGAACCCAGCCGGACAAGCGGAGCGCAAACGGCTCGTGGCTGATGAACTTCCTGAAGGTCGCTATAATCGCGATCATCGTCGTCGGCTCAATCTGGCTTCTCGTCGAGCACTGGAACTGGTTCACCGATCCCACGATCGTCAAGGCCCAGGTGGTCCAGTGGGGCGCGTGGGGCCCCGTCGTCTACATGCTGCTGTACGCGGTGGGGCCGTCGTTCCTGGTCCCTGGCGCAGTGATGACGATCGCAGGCGGGCTGGCATTCGGCGCCAAATGGGGCTCGGTGTACTCGCTGATCGGCGGCGATGTCGGCGCGGTCGTCGCGTTCGCAGCGGGAAGATTTCTCGGCAAGTCGTTCGTCGAGCGGATCGTCGGCGAACGTTTCCATGCGGTGCTGCAGCGAATCGCGAAGCACGGCTTCCAGATAGTCCTCTACCTCCGGATGGTTCCCGTGATTCCGTACAACGCGCTGAACCTGCTGGCGGGCGCGTCTCCGATCACATTTCACGATTACTTCTGGGCGACGATGATCGGCATGATACCGGGGACGATCCTCTACGCTTTTCTGGGCGACGCGTTATGGCATCCGCTGTCGCCGAAGTTCGTCCTCGCGCTGTTGCTGATCGGTGCGTCGGTCGGATGCGGCGAGATCTACCGCCGCTGGTCGCGCGTCAAGATCGACGAGTAACGATCACGCGGCGACTTGCTTACGACAGATCTACCGGTAGTTCGAGGTAGTTCTTGAAGATGAAATCGCGATGCTCGATCAGGATCGGCTTGGTTGCGGCGACTATCGTTGGTTCGGTCGTCGTGAACATCTCGCGAATCATCTCCGGCATCGGGCACAGCTCGGGCGCGAGCGGTTTCATCGCGTTCGAGAAGGCGGCCCAGTAGACGTCCATCGCCGAGAGATTGTCGCCGATAAAGTATCGGCTGCCGCGGGACTTCTGCGCCTGGAGCCGCTCTGCGAGCGCGGTCAGGCCCGCCGCGACTCGTTCCACTGCGCGTTTTCCGATTTCCGGCGTGTAGCCGTATTTCTTGCCCAGGTATGCCGAGACGCCTGCCGGATCACCGCCGGGTTTCGTGACTTGTTCATGCACGCCGCGCAGCCGCTCGGTCCATCCGATGCCGTTCTCGCCGCATAGCTCGTTGCTGTAGCCGAACATCAAGATGCGATCCTCGAGGCGCTCCGGGATGAGGCGCGGCGTCGGCGCCAGCCTCTCGGCGAGATAGAGCTGCTCGATCCACGTGGTGCGCGGACGTTCGTCGTTCCATGCCATGACGGGGAAGCTGTCCTGCGCGGTCCATTCCTGAAGCGTTGTGGTCGGCGAGCCGAAGACGTGGCCGACCCGCGCGTGAGGTAGCTGCTTGATATGCAGGATGCCCTTGAGCGCTTCACCCCATGGGCTGGGAACGTACGCGAGCGTGACGATTCGGAGTCCGCTGGCGCGTCGAGCTTGTTCGATGTCGATTCTTTTTGGCTTCATTGTAGGAACGTCGAAACGTGTGCTGTTCCCGCTTTGGGAACGATGCTACAGTCTCCTGGAATGCGAGTAATGGCACGACGAAGTTTGCTGCAGTTCGCGGAGTCGCTCAAGGGCCAGCAAAGTCAAAAGGCGGTGAGAGCAGCGCTCGACGCCTGGTTTCGCGAAGTGCATCGTGCCAAGTGGCGTAGTCCAACCGACGTGAAGCGGGACTATGGCGCGGTCAGCATAGTCGGCAGCAACCGTGTGGTTTTCAACATCAAGGGGAACGACTACAAACTCGTTACCGGAATCAACTATCGTCGTCAGATCGTCTTCATCAAATGGATTGGATCGCACCGGGACTACGATAAAATCGACGCAAGGACCCTCAAATATGGAGATTAAGCCGATACGTACTGAGCTGGACTACGAGCGGACGCTGCGAGAGGTCGAGCGTCTGATGGACGCCAAGCCAGGAACTGCAGGAGAAGACAGGCTCGATGTGCTCGCGACGCTGGTCGAAGCCTACGAGAGCAAACATTTTCCGATAGATCCGCCCGACCCGATAGAGGCGATTCGGTTCCGGCTTGAGCAACAAGGACTCGACCCGAGCGCGTTAGTCGGGGTGATCGGCGGGCGCAGCCGAGTGTACGAGGTGATGCAGCGCAAGCGTGCGCTGTCGCTGGCGATGATCCGCCGCCTGCACGAGCGCTTTGGAATACCTGTGGAAGTGCTGATTCGCCCGATCCGTGGCGGGCGTCGCCGTAGCGCCGCGTAGCGGCTAGGTGCCGGATTCCCAGCTGGCCAGGTATTTGCGCTGCTCGGCGGTCAGGGTGTCGATCTTGATGCTCATCGCGGCGAGCTTCACGGCGGCGATTTCTTCTTCGATCTCGACAGGCACTTCGTGGACCTTTACCGCCAGCTGATTGCTCTTTGCGGCCCACTCCGACGCCATAGCCTGAGTTGCGAAGCTCATGTCCATGACTTGCGCGGGGTGGCCTTCGGCGCATGCGAGGTTTACCAAGCGGCCCTCGCCCAGCAGATAGACAATGCGGCCATTGGAGAGATGGTAGGCGTCGATGTGGCGGGTGACGTCGCGTTCGACTTTCTTTGCCGCGTCGTTCAGGTAAGCGACGTCGATCTCGATATCGAAGTGGCCCGAGTTGCTCAGGAACGCGCCGTCTTTCATCTGGCTGAAATGCGCGGATGTGAGAACGTGCTTGTCGCCCGTCGCGGTGATGAAAATGTCGCCGACCTTAGCAGCCTCGATCATTTTCATCACGCGGAACCCGTCCATCGCGGCTTCGAGCGCGCGAATCGGGTCGACTTCCGTCACGATCACGTCGGCGCCAAGGCCGCGCGCGCGTGAAGCGATGCCGCGGCCACAATAGCCGTAGCCGGCGACGACCACGACCGAGCCCGCGATGAGGACACCGGTGGCACGGATGATGCCGTCGAGCGTGGACTGTCCCGTACCGTAGCGATTGTCGAACAGATGCTTGGTCTGCGCGTCGTTGACGGCTACGACCGGAATTTTCAGTGCGCCATCTTTGGCCATGGCGCGGAGCCGGATCACGCCCGTCGTCGTTTCTTCCATGCTGGCCTTCACGTCGTCGGCCTGGTTGGCGTACTCGGTGTGGAGGAGGCTGACGAGGTCGGCACCGTCGTCCATTGTGATAGTAGGACGGCGCTCGAGCACGGCGCGCAGATGGCTGTAGTAGGTGTCGCGATCCTCCCCGTGGATGGCGAAGGTGGCAATGCCGTATTGATCGACGAGCGCGGCCGCGACGTCATCCTGAGTCGACAGCGGATTCGACGCGCACGCGAGCACTTCCGCGCCGCCCGCTTTTAGCGTGCGGAGCAGGTTGGCGGTCTCGCAGGTGATATGCAGGCACGCGCCCATGCGCTGGCCCTTGAGCGGCAGCTCCTTGGCGAATCGCTCGCGCAGGCGGCGCAGCACGGGCATTTGTTTGTCGGCCCATTCGATTCGCTTGCGGCCGGCCTCGGCGAGTCCGAGGTCATGCACGTCGAACTCGCGGCCGTCGCCGTTGGTGCGGGATTTGGAAAGAGCTTTGAGCTTCCTTGCCGTCGTGGCCATCGTGATCAATCTCCGAAAGTTCTTTCTTCAGTTTAATGAAGCGGCCGCGATCAGCTGCGGCCGTTGAGGCGGAACGCGTTGCGCAGAGTCTCGGCCATGTCGACGCGCTCCCACGGGAACAGGCCGTCGTGGGGTTTGCGGCCGAAATGCCCGTAGGCTGCGGTCGGCTGATAGATCGGGCGCTTCAAGTTGAGGGTCTTGATGATTCCGGCGGGCCGGAAATCGAACAGCTCGCGCAGGGTTGCGGAGAGTTTGTTCTCGGGCACGATGGTTGTGTCGAAAGTATCGACGAGCAGGGAGACCGGCTCGGCTACGCCGATCGCGTAGGCGACCTGGATTTCGCATTTAGTGGCGAGCCCCGCCGCGACGACATTTTTTGCGACATGACGCGCCATGTAGCAGGCCGAGCGATCGACCTTGCTCGGGTCCTTGCCCGAGAACGCGCCGCCGCCGTGGCGGCCGTAGCCGCCGTAGGTGTCGACGATGATCTTGCGGCCGGTGAGTCCGCAATCGCCATGCGGTCCGCCGATGATAAAGCTGCCGGTGGGATTGACGTGATAGACCGTCGAGCGGGTGAGGTACTGCGCGGGAATAGTTTTCTTGATCAGTTCCTCGATGATCGACTCGCGGATTTTTTCGTATTTGACGTCGGGCGAATGCTGCGTCGAGATGACGACAGCCGTCACTTCGACCGGCCGGCTATCAGCGTAGCGCACCGTGACCTGGCTCTTGGCGTCGGGCCGCAGAAAATCAAGCTGACGGGTTTTGCGGAGCTTGGTGAGATTTTCCATCAGCCGATGCGCCATCGCGATCGGCAGCGGCATAATCTCCGGCGTCTCGTCGCAAGCGAATCCGAACATCAGGCCTTGGTCGCCGGCCCCTTGTTCCTTGTGGAGGCCTTCGCCTTCGGTGACGCCTTGCGAGATATCGGCCGACTGCGGTTCGATCGCGGTCAGCACGGCGCACATGTTGCCGTCGAAGCCGACCTCGTTGCTGTTGTAACCGATGTCGAGGGCGGTCTGCCGCGCGATTTTCACGTAGTCGGGGCGCGCCTTGCTGGTTATCTCGCCGGCGAGCACGATGAGCCCTGTCTTGGCGAGCGACTCGAGCGCGACGCGCGAGTTGGGGTCCTCGGTGAGGAGCGCGTCGAGGACGGCGTCCGAAATCTGGTCGCACATTTTGTCCGGATGGCCTTCGGAGACCGACTCGGAGGTGAACAGGAAATCCTTAAGCGGCATTGTTCGCGATTGCTCCTTGAGAAGCGCCTTTTGAGGTAGCCCGTCGCGGACCGGAACTCAACTTGTACGGGCGGCGCGCGCGACTGACGGGTTCAATTGTGTTCTGTTCCAGAGGATTCAGTATAGCGCCTGTGACAAAGCGAAACGCGAAAAATCGGCAGCGCGCCTCAAGATTTTCAGAGTAGTGAAGGTATAACTGACCAATCGGACAGAATCAAGATAGGGACGCTGCATGATTGGGCAGGACGCCTCGAAACGGCCTCCTATTCCTCGCCGAAGCGGGCGTCGAACAGGGCTTGGACGGCTTTGAGAGCTTCGCGCGCGTCTGTTCCTTCAGTGCGCACCTTTAGCTTGGAGCCTTGGGCGGCGCCGAGCATCATCAGGCTCGTCATGCTCTTGGCGTTGACGAGGTCCTTGCCGGGACCGATCATGATCTTCGAGGTAAATTGCGCGGCCGTTTGCGCGAGCGCGGATGCGGCCCGCAGATGAAGTCCGAGCCGGTTCTTAACCTCCACAGTCGCCTCCGCCACGTTCACGGGAATTACGATAAAGGTATCGGCGGTCTCGGTAAACGAGTGCGCGCGATCAATCCGCTTCCGTGATTGTCTGGGGCGTGCGGGAAAGCTCGACGCTGCGCTGGCACCCGCTCACCTCGTCGCCGGCGTGATATTCGAGCGGAAGGAAGAGCAGCGATGACAGCAGCGCGAGAACTCCCATCACGAGGAAGGCCGGCGTGAAATCATGCGTTGTCAGATGAGCGAAGCCGCTCGCCTTCAGGCTCATGTGCAGCAGCATCGCGCCGAGTGCCACGCCGAGGCTCAGAAACAGTTGCTGCGCCATGCTCGACAGAGTGCTCGCACCGCTCATCGACGAATTGGGCACGTCGGCATAGGCCAGGGTTCCCAGCGCGGTGAACTGCAACGAGCGGAAGAATCCTCCCGAGAGGAGAGCCACCACGATCAGGAAGTGAGGCGTCGTGGGACGGAACAGTGCGTAGCTCATCATGATGAAGGCGCTGAGCACGCCATTGGAAATCAGCACCGAGCGAAAACCCAGGCGGCGAATGATAGGCGTCGCCGTCGCCTTCATGAAGAGGGCGCCTGCCGCGCTGGCGAATGTCAGCATTCCCGAAGCGAACGGAGAAAGGCCGAAGACCACCTGCAGCAGCATCGCCAGTAGAAACGGCAACGCGCCGATGCCCATGCGAAAAAGTCCTCCGCCCAGCGTTGCGACCAGGAAGGTCGGGATTCTCAACAACCCCATGTCGATGATCGGGTAGTTGATACGATTGGCGTGAAGGATATAGAGCGCCATGCAGATTCCGCCGGCCGCCATCACGCACATGATGATGCTCGCGGGAATAACGCCGCGGCCGATCGACTCGAAGCCGGAAACCAGGCCCGCCAGCCCCAGGCCGGTTAGCAGAAAGCCGCGGAGGTCGAGCGGGAAAACCTCATCCTCGCGGATGTTCGGGATGTACCAGGTGACTAGGGTGATGCCGATCATGCCGATCGGCACGTTGATGAAAAAAATCCAGCGCCACGAATAATACGTCACGATGAACCCGCCGACCGGCGGTCCGACCACCGGACCCAACACGGCCGGCACCGTCAGATACGACATCGCGGTGACCAGCTCGGACTTGGCGATGGTTTTCAGAACGATCAGGCGGCCGACGGGGACCATCATGGCGCCGCCGAAGCCCTGCAAAATACGCGAGGCGACCAACTCCGGCAGCGAGTTCGAGAAGCCGCAAAATACAGAGCCGGTTGTGAAGATGATGATCGCGGTGCGGAAGACAGTGCGCGCGCCGAATCGATCCGCCATCCAGCCGCTGATCGGAATGAAAACGGCGAGGCTCAGCAGGTAGGAAGTGATCGCGAGATTGAGCTTGATCGGATCTTCACCGAGCGACTTCGCCATCGCGGGCAGCGCGGTCGAGATGACCGTCGCGTCCAGCATCTCCATGAACAGCGCGCAGCCGACGATCATCGGCGCCAGGAACTCGAGCGGGGAGATTCTGGAGGGTCTCGGACTCATCGCAACAGATCAAACATGAATGCCAACCACGATATGGAAATCGGCAAAACCGGTAAACGGGCGATTGGACTCGGCGCGCGGGGCGAGTCAGTTGCCATTGCGTACTGGTGCGCGAACCGCGGCGGCTTGGGCCTTGATGCATGCGCTGAATAGCTCGCGCAGGCGCGCTTCGATTTGCGAGTCGCGGGTTGTGCCCTCGCGCCGGCGCCATGCCCGCAGGGGAATTACAGCCTTGGACATATTGCGATGGCCGCCGGCGCTGCCGATATCCGCGAACAGGCTCTTTACCGCTTCGCCGGCGTTGTGCCCGCTCATGCCGTGGTTGCGCACGCTGATCACGAGCTTGCCGGCTAGCTTGCCCGCGACCGCGACCCACGACACGCCCTCGAACTGCAGGCAGAAGTCCGCCATCTGCACGATCAGGTCGTCGCGCTTGACCCGGCCGAGATTGAGCACGACCAGGTGATCCTTGACGACCATCCGCTTCATCGCGCGCGCCAGGATATGCGCGAAACTGAGCGGCAACTCGGGGCGATCGATCTGCCGGAGCACGCTGTAGTTGGCGAGCGGGACGAGATACGTGAACGCTTGCAGGTCGTCGTCGGTCACGCGGCGCGATAATGCCAGCGTGTCACTGCGAATTCCGTAGAGCAGTGCAGTCGCCAGGCGCTCGCTGATTTTTTCATCGGCGGTGAGCAGGTACTCGGTCATGATCGTCGAGGTCGCGCCATATTTCACCCGCACGTCCTCAAACGGGGCGGCGCCGCCGGGGTAGCCGGGATGATGATCGATCGCGATATCCGCGCGCGGGATTTTCTCGCCGAAGTACGGCGGTTGAACATCGACCATCGCTATCTTGTCGAACGCGCGCAGGTCCTCGGTCGCGGCCGGCTGAATTTCGATCTCAAGCAGATGCTCCATCGTGCGGTTTTCCGGGCGCGTGACGGGCTTGAACGCAAAGAACGGCGTGGTCTGCTTGTTGCGCCCGAGCAGGGTGCGCAGCGCCATCGCGCTCGCCATCGCGTCGGGATCGGGATCGTCCTGCAAGACGATTGCCACGCGGTCGCCCTCGCTGACCATCGCGCGCAACTCCTTGATTTTCTGCTTCGTGAACGCCTGATCCATAAAATGAAATAAGCCCGGCCTGCCTCGAGAGACGGCGGGTGAACTTCCGCGGTTTATTTGCGGATGTTGCGAGAGCAGGCGCTTCGGGCGAAATCGAGCCGAATAACGGGACCCGCAGTCCGAAAATGCGAGCGGCAGCCCCAATGCTGGCGAACCGTCTTGGAATTCATCAGTGGAAGGGGAATACCACAGCGCAAAGAGTTGAAGCAATGATATAGAATAACAGCTAGCCATGGGTTCCCCGGATTCACAATCGAATAAATTTCATTGCGTAATCTGCCGCCGCGAATTCGCCGAGTGGTTCCTGCGCATTTCGGTCGAAGATACCGCGGGCTTTCGCCAGCAGGCCTTTATCTGCGGCAACTGCGCGGTTAAACTGCGGCTCGCCTCGGAGAAAAATCGCGACCTGCAAATCGATCCGTGGATACACGAGGCGGTCGCGAGCGTACTACGCGGCAAAAATCCCGACGAAGAGTAAAGCTGAGGAAGAATTCAACCGATGGCGGGCGCATCGAGATCCGATTCGCAACCGGGCAACTCAATTGTCGCGGAACTATGGCCTCGTGAAGAAGCTCGGCGGCTCGCAGAGCGCATCTCAGCGTACGAGCCCGCTCGTCCCGTAATTTTCCAGAGCGGTTTCGGACCGTCGGGACTGCCGCATCTGGGCACGATGGCGGAAATTCTGCGCCCGTCGTTCGTGCGCAAGGCATTTCATCTGCTCGAGCCGTCGCGCCGGTCGCGGCTGATCGTTTTCATCGACGACCTCGACGGACTCCGCAAAGTGCCGGAAAACGTGCCGGATCGCGAGGATGTCGAGCAGTATCTCGGCATTCCCGTCTCGAAGATTCCCGACCCGTTCGGATGCTGCGCCAGCTTCGCCGATCATATGATCGGACTGCTCGGCGGATTTCTGGCGCCGGTCGAAGTCGAGTACGAACTGGTACGCTCGGCCGAAATGTACTCGTCGGGGCGTTTCGACGAGGGACTAAAGCTGATCCTCGAGAAGCACGCCGAGATCATCGCGATCATCGCGCCGACACTGCGCGAGGAAAATCGCGCGGGATGGTCGCCGTTCATGCCGATTTGTCCGAAGTGCGGGCAGGTCGTCGAACGCGCGGTGACGGCCTATCATCCTGAGCGCACCTCGATCGAGTTCACCTGCGAAAAGAGCGCGGGCGGTACGTCGGGTTGCGGTTTCAGCGGCGAGCAATCGGTGCTTGGCGGGATGGCGAAGGTGCAATGGAAAGTAGATTGGGCGCTGCGATGGTACGTGCTCAAAGTCGATTACGAATTGTACGGCAAGGATCTCACCGACTCGGCGCGGCTCTCGGGACAAATTCTGCGCGTGCTGGGTGCGAAGCCGCCGCTCGGATTTCCGTTCGAGATGTTCCTCGACGAGGACGGCCGCAAGGTCTCCAAGTCGGTCGGCCGCGGCGTGTCGGTGGATCAGTGGACGCGCTACGCGCCGATCGAAGTGCTCAAATTTTTCCTGCTGCTCAATCCGCGCCGCGCGCGCAAGTTGTTTCTCGAGGCGATTCCGCAATACGTCGACGAATATCTCGACGCGGTGCGCCAATACGCGGCGGAGTCGGAGGAGCAGCGGCGCGAATCGGTGCTCGAATTTGTCATGCAGAGTACGACGCCGAGACGATTCAACTCGACGCTCACCTTGGGGTTAATGATGAATGCGGTGGCGGCGCTGGGTAGCTCGGATCGCGATTTCATCTGGAACTATATCGTGCGCTACGACTCCTCGATCGCAGGTGATCCCGAAACCGAGGCGATGGGCCGCGCGCTTATGGAATGCGCGCTCAATTTCTACCGCGATTTCATCGAGCCGACGAAAAAGCTCTACACACCGTCGGATGCGGAACGCGCGCAACTAAAGAGCCTCGACGCGTACCTGCGCGAAAATCAGGGTGCAAGCGCCGAAGAGATCGAGAAGAAGATTTACGATCTCGGCCGAGCAAATTACGACAAGCCCGGCAAGATTTTTCCGCTGCTCTACCGCTCGATTCTCGGCCAGGAGCGCGGCCCGCGCCTCGGCGCATTCATCAGGCTCGCTACGCCCGCGCGTATCGTCGAGCTGCTCGACGCAACGATCGCGCGCTCCGCCTAGACGAATTCGGCGAACACCGAGTCGGCCATCTCGAGCCCGCGATCGGTCAGCTTGATTCGGCCGCGATCGAGCGTCAGCAACCCGTGGTTGAACAGCGGGGTCGCGATGCGGCCGAAGATGCATTCGAAGTTGCGGCCGAAGCGCTCGTGAAAATCGGCCAGCGCGAAGCCTTCGCGCAGCCGTAGATTCAGGAACACGAATTCACTCTGCGCGGTGGCTTCATCGATCGTCTCGGCGCCGGTCTCTGCGTTCGCGCGCTCTTCGATCGCGGCGATATAACACGCCGGGAGTTTTTCGTTCCAGCATCGACGTCCGCCGCGCCCGTCGCCGGCATAGCTGTGAGCGCCCGCGCCGATTCCGAGGTATGTCTGGCCACGCCAGTATGTCAGATTGTGGCGCGCCTCGTGGCCGGGCGCCGCGTAGTTCGAAATTTCATACATCGCGTAGCCGCGCCGCGGAATTTCCTCGCGCACCGTTTGATACATCGCGGCCTGCTTATCGGTCGCGAGCTGTTTGATTCGTCCGCGCTTCAGCTCCGTGAAAAACGCGGTGCCTTCCTCGAAGGTCAGGTTGTAAGCCGAGATGTGATCCGGTTCGAGCGCGGCCACCGATTCGATGTCGAAAAGAACATCCGCCACCGTCTGTCCCGGAACCGCGAAGATCAAATCGAGATTGAGCCGATCGAAGCCGGCGCGATGCGCCATCCTCGCAGCCGCGCGGGTTTCGTCGGCGCTGTGGATGCGGCCGAGAAATTTGAGCGTGGCCTGATTGAACGACTGGGCTCCGAAACTGATTCGATTCACGCCCGCCGCGCGCATCCCGGCGAGTTTCGCAAAGTCCACGGTGCCAGGATTCGCTTCGAGCGTTATCTCCGCATCGTCTTCGGTTCCGCAAACGCGATTGACGGCCTCGATGATCTCGCCGATTGATTTGGGCTGGAATAGCGACGGCGTTCCGCCTCCAAAAAAGATCGTCTTGATGCGTTGGCCCGAAAACAACGGGGTGCGCGCCCTGTATTCAAGCTCTGAAATCAGCGCGCGAGTGTATTGCTCTTCCGGCCACGACGACGCCGCGTGCGAATTGAAGTCGCAGTACGGGCACTTCGATTGGCACCACGGAATGTGGATGTAAAGCGAAAAGCTCACGCGTCAATTGTAGCGCGCCTACGACGCCTGCTACTACGCGCCTGACACGGTCGCTATACTCCCTGCGTCAGAGGCCAATTTGTCCGAAGTCGCACCCAATCAGGATCGCATCGAACCGCTCGCGAAGCCGCGTCCCGGCCTTGGCGGATCCGGCGCGAGCCAGGCAGGCACGATCGCCGCAGGCGTCTTGCTCAGCCGCATCGCAGGTCTCGTCCGCGACAGCATCTTCGCGCATTTCCTCGGCGACTCGGCCACCGCCGACGCGTTCAAGGCGGGCTTTCGCATCCCGAACATTCTGCAGAACCTGTTCGGCGAAGGCGTTCTCTCCGCGTCGTTCATCCCCGTTTACGGAAAACTGCTGGGCGAGGGCGACCAGGAAACCGCCGACATGGTCGCCTGGGGCGTCGGCGCTATCATGACGCTCGGCGTATCGGTGCTGGTGGCGATCGGCGTGCTGGTGACGCCGTATCTTATCGACGTTATCGCACCAGGCTTCGAGGGTGACAAGCGCGAGTTGACGATTCAGATTGTGCGCATCCTGTTTCCCGGCGCCGGATTGCTCGTGATGTCGGCGTGGTTTCTCGGCGTGCTCAACAGCCATCACAAATTTTTCGTCTCGTACACCGCGCCGGTGGCGTGGAACGTCGCGATGATCGCGGCGCTGCTCTACTACGGCCCGCGCCGCTCGCAGGACGGCCTCGCGATCGCAATCTCGTGGGGCTCCGTCGTCGGCTCCGCGCTGCAAATCGCCGTGCAGGTTCCGCAAACGCTGGCCCTGCTCAGAAAGCATCGCATTGACTTCGCGCGCGTGGCCGCGCCACTACGCTCCGTCTTTCACAATCTCACACCCGTGGTCGTCAGCCGCGGCGTCGTCAATCTCAGTACTTACGTGGACAACATCCTGGCGAGCCTCTTGCCGACCGGCGCTGTCGCCGCGCTCAACTACGGCCAGTTGCTCTACATGGTGCCGATCAGCCTCTTCGGATATTCGGTCGCCGCCTCGGAATTGCCCGCGATGTCGCGCGCGGCGGGTGCGATGCCCGAGCAGATGAGCGCGATTCTGCGCACGCGACTCAACCGCGGTCTGCGCCAAATCGCATTCCTCGTCGTCCCGTCGTCCGCCGCCTTCCTGATTCTCGGCGACGTGATCGTCGCTATGATCTATCAATCCGGCGCGTTCACCCGGGCCGACGCGATTTACGTATGGGCCGTGCTCGCGGGCTCCGGGGTAGGGCTGCTCGCGGCCACGATGGGCCGGTTGTACAACTCGGCGTTCTACGCGCTGTTCGACACTCGCACGCCGCTTCGATTCGCAATAGTCCGCGTCGTGCTCACTCTCGTGCTCGGCTATCTGTGCGCGATTCCGCTCCCGCCCATGCTTGGAATCGCGCAGAAGTGGGGCGTCGCCGGATTGACGGTGTCGGCGGGCGTCTCCGGATGGGTCGAGTTCGCGCTGCTGAGATGGGCGCTGAACGGGCGCATCGGATGGACCGGGCTGGAGCGTTCGTTTCTGGCGAAGCTATGGGCACTGGCTCTGGGAGCGGCCGCCCTCGGTTTCTTCATGAAGCTTCAGATGGCGGGATTCGGGCCGCGTATCCAGGGGTTGGCGATCCTTTCGACCTACGGCGGACTTTATTTCTTCGGTGCCTGGATGCTCGCATTGCCGGAACTGAGGCAGTTCACCGATCAGATCACGCGCCGTTTTTCTCCGCGCGCGCCCTCGAACTCATCCGATCGATAGTCGCGCTGGTCGAGCGTCCGCCCAGAATCGGCGCCAGCGCTACTCTTCCTCCGCGTGACTCGACGAACGCCTGGCCGTCTACCTGTTTGCCGCGCCAGTCTTCGCCCTTGATCAGAACGTCGGGCTTGACCGCACGGATGATTTTCTCGGCGCGCGTTTCCTCGAATACAACTACGTAATCGACGGCCTCCAGCGCCGCCAAAATTCGCGCGCGCTCCGCCGCGGGATAGATCGGACGCCCAGCGCCCTTGAGCTGCCGCACGCTGCGATCGCTGTTGAGTCCGACCACCAGCACGTCGGCTTGCGCGCGCGCGAACGCGAGACTCTGGATATGGCCGGCGTGCAGCAGGTCGAAGCATCCGTTGGTGAATGCTATGCGCCGGCCGGCGCGACGCTCGTGATCCAGCGCCGCCTTGAGTTCGTCCGCCGAATGAATTTTGCGCTCGTAGCTGGCGTGCGCCGGACTCAGAGCGCGCGCCAGATCTTCGCGGGTGATCACTTCGGTGCCGATTCGCGTCACCTCGATACTCGCGGCCAGGTTCGCGATTGTCGCGGCCGACGAGAAGCCCAGTCCTGCGATCGAAAACATCCCGAACACGCTCAGCACCACGTCGCCCGCTCCCGTCACGTCGTAAACTTCGCGCGGCGCTGTCGAGACGTAGGTGTCTTTGCCGCCGCGCTCCGCCAGGTACATCCCGTCGCGATCGAGCGTTATCAGGCATGCTTCAAGGCCGAGCTTGCGCACGAGAGTCTCGGCCGCTTTGCGCCACGCGCCGCGGTCGGTGAGTCGCATCCCGGTCGCGACTTCGGTCTCGTGGCGATTCGGCGTAAGTGCGGTGGCGCCGCGATAGATCGAAAAGTCTTCCGTCCGGCGCGGATCGACTATCACCGGAATTCCGCGCGCCCGGCCGCCGTCGATCAGCGCCCTCAGCACGGCGGGCGTCAGCATCCCCTTGTCGATGTCCGAGATCAGCACGCCGTCGCAGTTGCGAAGTTCCGCCTTGAGGTGCGCGATCAGCTCGCGTTCGCGCTGCGGTTTGAGAGGGCTCGGGTCTTCCTCATCGACGCGCAGGAGTTGCTGGGTCGCGCGATGTGCCGCCTGCACCGAACCGAGCATTCGATCCTTGACGATAGTGGGGCGGTCAGGATCGATCAAAATCGAGCGCGTATCGATTCCGAGATCGGCAAAAATCTCGCGCAGCAGGCTGCCGTTGCGATCAGCGCCGACCACGCTGAGCGCGCTCACGTCCGCGCCGAGCGCGCGCAGGTTGGCCATCACGAAGCCCGCATTACCAGGTTTCTCCTCGCGCCGCTGCACGCGAAGAATCGGAATCGGCGCCTCTGGCGAGATCCGTGAGACGTCGCCCCAGATGTAGCGATCGAGGATCACTTCGCCCGCGACGAGCACGCGCAACGGCTTGAGCGCCGGCAGGCCGTGCTCGTGACGCGCTGACTCAGGATGCGCGGAAGAAGAGGGCGTTTTGCGTCGAGCCATGATGCGGCATCTTACGCCGCGACGCCGCCTGCGTTAAACCGCCTGTTCGAGTCGCTGGTCCAGTTCCGCGAGGCTCGCCAGGAACCACACTTCATTGCCGCGATTCGACTCGTTCACAAACGCTCGCAGAGCGGAGCTTCCAGCCAGGTGCCGGGAGATGTCGCCGACGATTGCGAGGCGCCGCCGATATTGAACAAATTTCTGGATCAGCTCGCCGGCGATGCGCGTCTTCAATCGGAAGAAGTCGTCGTCAAGGCACTCGACCGGAACCACGATCAGTGTGGCGCGATTCTCAAATGCCTTGCCGATCAGCTCGACAGCGTCGCTATAGGTTTGCAGCTTCGTTCCATCCGCCGCGCATTCGAGCACGCGCACGCCGCGCAGTTCGTAGAGTTTCGTCGATGGCATTGTTTCTCACCTGATCGCGTAGCCGCCGTCGACGAATACGGTCGAGCCAGTTACGAAGTCCGACGCGTGCGAGGCAAGAAATATCGCCGCACCCGCCATTTCCTCGGGCTTGCCGAAGCGGCCGGCCGGCGTGCGCATGATTATTTCCTGGAACATCGGTCCGCTCTGCGCGCCGACCGTCATGTCGGTATCGATCCATCCCGGCACGATCGCGTTGACCTGGATGTTGTGCGGCGCGAGTTCGATCGCCATCGTTTTGGTCGTTTGCACCAGCGCGCCTTTCGCCGCCGCGTAGGGAATTCCGCTCTGCGCGCCGAACCGCGAATACTCGCTCGCGATGTTGATAATCTTGCCGTGCTTGCGCGTGACCATCGACTGCGCCGCGATCTGCGACAGGAAAAAGCACGAGTTCAGGTTGGTCTCGATCACGCGATCCCAGTCCTCGGCACTGAACTTCAACGCGCTGCGCATGACCGCGATACCGGCGTTGTTGACGAGAATCGAGATCGGTCCCAGCTTGCGCTCGACTTCCTCCATTGCGGGGCGCAGGTCGTCGCGCCGCGTCACGTCGAGCTGAACAGCTATGGCAGGCACACCCGCCTTCGCGAGTTCGTCCACGACTGCGTGATTCTTTTTTTCGTTGCGCGCGAGTATCGCGACCGACGCGCCGGCCTCGGCAAATCCAAGCGCGATTCCACGCCCGATTCCGCCGTTGCCGCCCGTGACGACGGCGACCTCACCCTTCAAATCGAACATCTTTGGACTCGCCATTGCGCTTCTCCAATGCGAGCAGTTGGACAGCGAACGCTCACCGCTTCTATATTGGCGTTTCGCATGCGTCGCAACTGAACGCCATCAGCAGCGCGATTACCGACGAGGAAAAATCACGATGGGACTACGGACGGCTGAACAATATAAAAGCTCGCTGCGCGACGGCCGCGCGGTGTTTTTCAGGGGCGAAAAAGTCGCGGACGTAACGACGCATCCCGTTATCGGAATCGCGGTCGAGCACGCGGCGCTCGACTACCGGATGGCGCACGATCCCAAGTATCGCGAACTCGCCGTCGTCAAAGAGGGCGCCGACGAGTACAGCCGCTACTACCATATCCCGCAAAATGGCGACGACCTGCTCAAGCGCAGCGCGCTGATCGCGGCTGCTACGCGCGAGGGTGCCACGCTGGTCGTGCTGATCAAGGAAATCGGCACCGACGCTCTGCTCGCGCTGCACATTATCGGCGAGCGGCTCGCGGCCGCCGGCAAACCCGAGTATCGCGAGCGCATCCGCAAGTACTACCGTGAATGCCGCGACAACGATCTCGCTGTCGCCGTGGCGCAAACCGACGTCAAGGGCGATCGCGCGCTAGGCCCGACGCAGCAGAATCATCCGGACTACTACGTGCGAATCGTCGAGGAGCGTCCCGACGGCATCGTCGTGCGCGGCGCGAAGGTCCACACAAGCGTCTCGACCAATACTAATGAGGTGATAGTCCTGCCGACCCGCGCGATGCGCACCGAGGACAAGGCTTACGCGGTCGCGTTTGCGTTGCCGATCAACACGCCGGGGCTGAAGCTGCTCGCGTCGCCGCACGGAAGCTCGCACAAAAATGATTTCGAGCATCCGATCAGCGCGCGCCACAAAATGATGGAGACGCTGACGGTGTTCGACGACGTGTTCGTGCCCAGGGAGCGCGTGTTCATGCAAGGCGAGATCGATTTCGCCGGATTGCTCGCATTGACCTTTGTGCGATTCCATCGCTTCACCGCGGTGTCGTACAAACTGCCGCTGCTCGAGCTGATGGCGGGCGCGGGCCACGCGATCGCGGAGGCCAACGGGATCTCGCGCGCGGGTCATGTGCGCGACAAGCTTACGCATCTGGCGGCGTATCACACCACCGTGCGCGGACTGATAGAGCATGCCGCGCGCACTTGCACGCTCGAGGACGGCGTCGCGGTGCCGAACACGCTGCTAACCAACGTCGCCAAGTATCACTTCGCGCACAACTACCATCAGGCGGTGCAAATCGTGCAGGACCTCGCGGGCGGTCTGCTGGTGACCGGGCCGGCGGTTGAAGATCTCACGAGCGAGGCGACCCGCGCCTACGTGCTGAAATACATGGGTGGCGCGAAGGGCTTCGACTCCGAGAAACGTCTGCGGCTGCTGAACCTGATTGGCGATCTGACGTCGTCGGATTTCGGCGGCTACCAGGAAGTGCTCGCGGTACACGCCGAAGGCGGCTTCGAAGCCGAGAAGCTCCAAGCCTACCGCGAGTACGACTTCAAGACGGTCGCCGCCTACGCGCGCAAGCTCGCAGGAATCTGAGACCGGTGGAGGCGCTATCCCATGAGTTTCGCCGCGAACTCCACCAGGAGCTGTGTGAACAGCTTCGGGTCCTCGCCGTGCATCGAGTGCGGCATGTGCGGGAATGACCGGTAGTCGATCGGCTGGCCGGCCAGCTTGACCAGCTCGCATACACGCCTCGCCTGCACGTCCGAGGCGGCGCCCAGCAGGTAGCCGGCATCGTCATCGACGCGGCGGAAATGGTGCGTGTACAACACCGGGCATTTGACGCTTGCCAACATCCGCGCGTGATCGCACCTCGCGAATACGGAACCTTCCCAAAAGGCGCGCGCCCACTCAGGATCGTATTCCTTCATCCGCTGCGGAATTTGGCCGTCGGCACTGAACATCATCGGCACGATCGCGCGCGACAGCCAATCGGGCAGCTCCGTGTTGGCAGCTTCGAGCATTCCGGACCAATCGCCCACGCTCCATTGGTCGCCAAGGTATTTGCTCATCAGCGCAAAAATCGGTCCGATCGACTGACGGATGGATGGTCCACAAGAAGTGTTGACCTCCGAGGAGAACAGCGGCGGGTCTTCGTAGACTGCGCCGCGGATCGTGCCGGGCATTGCGTGCGCTGAAAGCCACGCGGAGATCACGCCTCCCGACGAGAGCCCGCTGACGATCACGGGTCGCCCGATTGCCAGCGCGATGAACCGCACCAAGTCGTTGCCGAAGTTGTCGACGGTGTAACGTCCCGGCGTCCTGCTCGATCTTCCCTGCCCCCGCAGGTCGACCGCGAACGCCTGGAAATGCTCGCGCAGCAGGCCTAGCGCCTGCTCATAGCCCCACCACGATTCTGTCTGCCCCGGGATCAGCAACAACGCCGGCTTGTCGGACTCGCCCGCCACTGCGTAGTTGATTACCGCCTCGCCGGTGTCGATCGTCTTTTCAGTAAGGGCGTGACTGACATAGGTCTCCGCCGGGTGGTCGGGGCCGAAGCGAAGCAAGCTCATGGTTTGCTCTTTATCTCTCGCAGTCTTGGAGAGAGCGCTTACTTTTCGGTGCGCAGCTCGACGGTGTTGCCGTCGGGATCTACGATCCAGAGTTGACGGCCGGCGCCCATGTTCGGGCCTTCGAGAAACTCGATTCCCATTTCCTTGAGCGTGCGCTTGGTTTCGTCGAAGTCTTCGACATCGAACGCGACGTGCGCGCCGAGTGGGTCGGGCTTCTGACCACGGTTCTCGCTCGAGATGATATGCAGCGCGTTGTTGCCGATCCCGTACCACGCGCCGCCGAAGCCGAAGTTCGGCCGCGGAATCCGCTTCAAGCCGACCACGTTTTCGTAAAATGCCGTCGCCTTCTCGACATCGCTGACGCGAAATGCCGCATGATTGAACGCCTTCAACTTGATCATGGTGGGTTCTCCATCGCCTGGAAATTTCTAATGCAGTTCGCCGCCGCCCGCGACGTTGATCGTCTCGCCGGTAATGTTTTCCGCGCGGCACAGATAGACCACCGCGTCGCCGATATCGGCCGGCGTCTGCTCGCGCTTCAAGAACGTGTTGCGCGCGATATATTCGTCGAACGCCGCTTCGCGATTCACCCCGTACTGAACGCCGATCATCGGATCGAGCACGTCAGTCCACATCGCAGTGCGCAGAAATCCGGGGCATACCGCGTTGACGCGGATGTTCACCGGGCCGAGTTCTTCCGCGAGCGCTTGCGTGAAGCCGACCACCGCGAACTTGCTCGCGCAATACGCAGACGCGCCGCCGTGACCGGTCTTGCCCGCCACCGACGCGATATTCACGATCGCGCCTTCGCTACGCGTTGCCATGTGCGGGATACAAGCCTTCGCGCACAGGAACGGACCCTTGGCATTCACCGCCATCACGCGGTCCCACGCGGCTTCGGCGAAATCGCTCACGGGACCGACCGCGATGATGCCGGCGTTGTTCACGAGGATGTCGATCGCGCCAAGTTTCGCGACGACTTCCGACGCCATCCGTTCCAGATCCGCCAACCGCGTCACGTCCGCCAGGATCGGAATCGCTTTCACGCCCAATCCCTTCACCTCTTCGACCGTGCGATTCAGTTCGTTTTGCGCGGCGAGATTGTAGGTCAGCGCGGGGTCGGCCGGACTGCCGAGATCGACCAGCGCGACGTTTGCGCCGGCAGCCGCCAGCTTCAGCGCAATTCCGCGCCCGATTCCCCGCGCGGCGCCTGTGACGATTGCGTTCTTGCCCTTAAGTTCCATTCGATTCTCTCTAGCACGACCAGCGACGACGGCGGTAAGCGCCTACTCGAACGCGTTCTCGCCGGTGATGTCGCGGCCGAGGATCAACGTATGCACGTCGAACGTCCCCTCGTAGGTGTTCACCGTCTCCAGGTTCAGCATGTGGCGGATGACGGGATACTCGTTCACTATCCCGTTGGCGCCCAGCATGTCGCGAGCATCACGCGCGATTTTAAGCGCCTCGTTGACGTTATTTCTCTTGGCGAAAGATACGTGCTCCGGGCGCATCTTGCCCGCGTCCTTCAGATGCGCGAGGCGCAGGCAAACCATCTGAGCCTTGGTGATCTCGGTCAGCATCTTCACCAGCTTCGCCTGCACCAGTTGATAGCCTGCCAACGGCCGCGAAAATTGTTTGCGCGATTTCGTGTAATCCAACGCGCAATGGAAGCACGAACGCGCCGCGCCGATCGCGCCCCAAGCGATTCCGTAGCGCGCCTGCGTCAGGCATCCGAGCGGACCCTTCAGCCCGCGCGCTTTTTCCAGATGAGCCGTTTTCGGAATTCGCACATCTTCCAAAATCAGTTCCGACGTGATCGACGCGCGCATCGAAAATTTTCCGTGGATGTCGCGGGTCGAGAATCCCGGCGTCCCCTTCTCGACCAGGAACCCGGTTATGCCTTCATCGACCTTCGCCCACACGATCGCGACGTCGGCGATCGAGCCGTTTGTGATCCATCGTTTGGTCCCGTTGAGAATCCATCCGTCGCCGTCACGCCGCGCCCGCGTTTCCATCCCGCCTGGGTCCGAGCCGTGGTCCGGCTCGGTCAGCCCGAAGCATCCGATCAATTTTCCCTTGGCCATTTCCGGCAAGTAGCGTTGCTTCTGTTCCTCATTGCCGTTTGCATAAATCGCGTACATCGAAAGCGCGCTTTGCACCGACGCGAACGACCGCAAGCCCGAGTCTCCGGCCTCCAGCTCCTGCATGATCAGGCCGTAGGCTACGTTATTCATGCCCGCGCATCCGTAGCCCTTCAGATTAGCTCCGAACATCCCAAGCTCGGCCATTTGCGGTACAAGATGCATTGGGAAGGTTTCACTCGCAAAATTGCGCTCGATCAGCGGCAGAATCTCGCGGTCGACGAAACGTTTAGCCGTGTCGCGGGCCATCCGCTCTTCGTCGGTCAGCAGCTCGTCCAGGTGAAAAAAGTCGAGGTCTCTTAATAAATCCGACATCTTGCACTCCGTGCGATTTCTGAAGGGGCGTCTTAGTCTGAGTCCGAGGCGGCCACCGTCGAGATTCCGTCCAAGTTGATTGTTCTTTCTATGACCAAAGCTGTATTCCCGGTACTCCCCCCTCTTGACCGGCGTGCGTTTGTTCCGCAGGCTCATTTGGGGCCGGAAATTTTCTTATCACAGCTACTAGTTGCCTCAGATTCCGGTATCACGTAGCCTTATACGTCAAGCCAACAATATGCACATCGAAACGCTAAAGGTCTTCTGCGACATAATCGAGAGCGGAAGCTTTTCTTATGCCGCGTCGCAAAACTTCGTCACTCAATCGGCGGTCAGCCAGCAGGTCCGAAGCCTGGAAGAGAAGTACGACTGCCGATTGATAGAACGCGGACGAGCCGGAGTCAAACCCACGCCGGCCGGGCAGATTCTGTACACCGCGAGCAAGGAAATCGTGCGCCGATTTTTAGAGCTGGAAAACCGGCTGCGCGAGATTGGCTCGGTGGTTGCGGGCTCGATTCGCGTCGGCACCGTTTACAGCGTCGGCCTGCACGAATTGCCGCCGTACCTGACCGAATTTCTGCGCAACTATCCGGCCGTCAACGTGCATCTCGAGTATCTGCGCTCGAACAAAATCTACGAAGACCTGATCGAAGGTAAAGTCGATCTCGGCGTCGTTGCCTATCCGGCCAAGCGCAGTCAGATCGTCTCGGTCCCGTTTCGCCACGACGAACTCGTGCTCGCGGTGCCGCCCGACAATCCGCTCGCCAAGCACACGAAGGTGAGTGTCGGACAGTTGGCGGGTCAGAAATTCGTCGGCTACGAGCGCGACATCCCGACCCGCAAGGCTTCCGATAAAATCCTGCGCGAGCACGGCGTCAAGCCGACCTACGCGCTCGAATTCGACAACATCGAGACTATCAAGCGCGCCGTCGAGATTGGGCTCGGATGCGCGATTGTGCCGCGGATGACGGTCGAGAACGAGGTCGCGCGCGGCACGCTGCGGATGCTCGAGTTTCAGGAAGGCACCTTTCTCCGTCCGCTCGCGATTATCTACAAGCGCGGCCGCGAGCTTTCGCCCGCAGTGCGCAAGTTTATCGAGGTGCTGACGACCAGCAACATCGTGCCTCGGGCTCGCGGGGACAAGACGGGCGACAAGCCCGAGCGCCCGGCCCGCGGAGAGCGCGCTGAACGCAGCAGCGACTCGAGCAGCGAGAAGGCGGAGAAGACGGCGTAGCCGGGCTCGATAGCATTGACAAAGACGGCCGGGTTGTAAGACTCGGCCGTTTTTGTTTTCCAGATATGTGCTACAGAGAAGCGCTATGACCCCGGAAGCGAAGACCATTCTCGATTCGATTCGCGATCTCGCGCCGTCCATCAGCAAACGCAGCGCGGAGCTCGACGCCGGCCGCCGGCTTCCGCTCGATCTGCTCGCGCAACTTACCGCCGCCGGATGCTTCCGGATGTTCGTGCCGAAAAGTCACGCTGGTCTCGACATCGACGTGCCCGCCAGCATGGAGATCATCGAGACGATTGCCACCGCCGACGGTTCCACCGGATGGGTCGTGATGATCGGGTCGGAGACCCCGATGCTGCTGGCGCTCCTCTCCCGCAAGCACTTCGATCGCCTCTACGCCAACGGCCCCGACGTGATAATCGCGGGCGCTTTCGCGCCTCGGGGGCAGGCCGAGGTGATCGACGGCGGCTATCGCGTCAGCGGTCGATGGGGATTCGCCAGCGGATGCCAGCATAGCCAGTGGCTGTTCGGTAACTGCGTCGTGACGGAAAATGGACGTCCGCGTCCGGGCCTGATACCCGGATCACCCGAGGTGCGCGCGATGATGTTCGCGCCGGCGAAAGCGCAAATCATCGACACCTGGTCGGTGAACGGTTTGCGCGGGACCGGCAGCCACGACATCGCGGTGGAAAATGTCGTGGTACCGGCGGACGACAGCTTCGATATCTTCCTTGGCCAGTCGTCGATTCCGGGTCCCTCGATGGCGGAGCCGCTGCTCTACGCCGCGTTGCACATCGGCGCGGTAGCGATCGGGATTGCGCAGCGCGCGATTACCGAGGTCGTCGCATTGGCGAACACCAACAAGCGCCGCCTCTATGCGAGCGCGTCGCTGGCCGAGAGTCCGCTCTTTCAGTATCGAGTAGGACACGCCGACGCGAGTCTGCGCGCCGCCCGCAACCTTCTGCGCAACCAGGCGGACGCCGTGTGGAATTCCGCAGTTAGCGGGAATCCAGTTTCACTGGAAAACCGCGCGCCGGTGATGGCCGCGATCACGTGGGCCGTCGCGACGTGCGCCGCCGCCGTCGTCGATTCCTGCTACAAGGCGGGCGGCGGGACGTCGCCGTACGACAGTTCCCCGCTCCAACGATGCATGCGCGACATTCAAACGCTGACGCAGCACGCCGCAGTCGCGGAGTCATGGCTGACGACAGCCGGCGCAACAATCCTGGGCCGCCCAAGCGGTTTCAGCGTCTAGCCGCTTAACACTGGGTGCAGGGGTCACCCCCTGCCCAAGAAACGTGAAACCCACGGTGGGTTTCACATTAGATTGAATTCTTCCCTTGACGCAGACGATCACATCGGCGGCTTCTGATATCCGCCGAGCGCGGTCTCCGCCGCTTTGGCGACCGCGAGCACGGTCTCCTCGCCGAATGCGCGCCCGACTATCTGCAAGCCGATCGGCAGCCCCTCGCGATCTTTTCCGCATGGCACGACGACGCCCGGCAGTCCCGCGCAGTTGACCCACCCGACGGGCCAGCTCGCAAGGATGTACGGATATTTCTTTCCGTCGATTTCGACCTCGTTTGCGCCATGCTTGAACGCAGTCACGCAGAACGTCGGGCCGAGAATGATCGGGTAGCGTTCCATGAACTCCGCGAGCTGCACGCGCCACGCGTCGCGTGCCATTGCGATCTTGAAGAACTCGGCCGCCGACTTTCCTTCACCCGCGACAAGGAAATTTCGCAGCCGCTCGCGCGCGAGTTTCAGGCCTTCGCCAAGCGCCTCCGCCACCAGCTGATTTCCGTCGGCGCCATTGTATTCCCAAAACAGGCGCTCGCCGTCGTCGATCGGCGGCTTCACGGCTTCGACGACGATTCCCATCTTCTGCAGCTCGCGGCCGGCGCGCTCGATCGCGGCGCGAATATCGGACGCGACCGGAGCGTCGCATGCGTCGGTAAAGATCGCGCATCGAATCTTTTTCAGATCGACTTTCTCCGGGTGCGCGTCCACGGTCGGCACCGTGTACGGCCAACTCGGATGCGGCCCTTTCACGATATTGTAGGCGAGCGTGAGGTCGTCCACGTAGCGCGCCATCGGACCGATCGTCCCCATGTGCGCGATCGGTGGCGGCTGAGCAACGCTCGGAGGCATGTGGCCACTGACGGGAATCGTACCCCACGTCGGCTTGAGCCCGACGATTCCGCAGAAATGCGCCGGCACGCGGATCGATCCGCGCAGATCGGAGCCAAGCCCAAGCGGCGACATTCCGGTCGCGAGCGCTGCCGCCTCGCCGCCGCTCGAGCCGCCCGGGACGCGCTCCCGATTCCACGGATTGTTGGTCTGTCCGAAAACCGGATTGTCGCAGTCGTAATTCATCGTCATCTCGGGCGTATTGGTTTTCCCGATGACGATCGCGCCGGCCGCGCGCAGCCGCGCGACCGTGGGCGCATCCTGCTTCGCCACATGATGCTCGAACATTTTCATGCCCCAGGTCGAGCGCACGCCCGCGGTGATTATCGAATCCTTGATAGTGATCGGCAGCCCTTCGAGCGGGCGAACCTCCCCTTTCCCTGACAAACGCCGATCGGACTCCTCGGCCTCACGCCCCGCGCGGTCCTCGACAAGAGTGACGACGGCATTGAGCCCGTGGTTCACCGTCTCGATCCGCTCGATAAAAGCGTCAACCATTTCGACCGAAGAAACGTCGCGCGCCCGCAGCATCGCGGCCAGCCGCTGAGCCGGAGCGAAAAAGAGCTCGTCAGAAAATGCCATGAAAGATTACCTCGCCTGACTCAGGAAATAGCATCGCGCCCGCGCTATTGCACGTGCGGGCACCCTTCGTACCCACGCGCGGCGCGAGTTTGCATCGATGCCAGAATGCCACTTATGCGTAGAGACGCGGTGCGTCGGTCGTGTACGGATTATTCGCGCTTTTGGGGCTATAGGGGCTGCCATAGCGGCCGTAGGGGTTGTTGACGCTGTTGGGATTGTAAGGGCTGCCCGCTCCGTAGGGGTTGCTGGTGGAGTCCGGCCCGTACGTCTGCGTATCGAGGGCAGTGAATAGATAGTTGCCGCTCCGCTCGCTTCGCTCTTTGACTATGGTAACATTTATGTTACCATAGCGTACGGCTGACGTTCGAGAATATCTTGATTCTCGAGGCCGCAGTCCGTACGCGCAATGGTTCGACAGCGTCAACGCCGCGGCGGCCGCAAGAATAGCGACGGCGTTGACGCGCATCGCAGCGGGAAATTTCTCGAACGTCCGGGGTGTCGGCCCCGGGGTCTTCGAATACAATCTCGATTTTGGTCCCGGCTATCGGATTTATTTCGGTAGAGACCGCGAAACGCTTGTCATCCTGTTGGGTGGCGGTACGAAGAAGCGCCAACAGCGCGACGTCAATACTGCTCTTGCCAACTGGCAGGATTACAAGAGAAGAAAATAGGAGAAGCAGCCATGCCTTTGACTCGCGATTTTAAAGAAACGATTTGCGCTCGCGTCCAGCGTGATCCGAAGTTCCGAAAGGAACTTCTTCGCGAAGGCGTCGAAGCAATGCTCGCCGGCGACGTAACCACGGCGAAGACCATCCTGCGCGATTACATCAACGCGACCATGGGATTCACGGATCTGGCCGAAGCGGCGCGCATCCCTTCCAAGAGCCTTATGCGGATGCTCGGACCGGCAGGCAACCCACGCGCCGACAATCTCTTCGAGATAGTCAGCTTCCTCCAGCGCCGCGAAGGTGTGCGCTTCGAGATCAAGGCCGCGCGCGCTGCATCGCGGCGAGCCGGTGAGACCGGAGCGAAGAAGAGATCGCCGGAAAGTGGCGTGAGATTAAAACGGCCGCCCGCAACGCCGTCTGCTTAAGTCGCGGCAAATTTCTGAGCCGCGCGCTTAGGTATGCGCAGGGGCGCTACTTCAACGCGGCGCGCAGCCGGTCGCGATCGAATCCCGCGATCATCTCTTTGCCCGCGATCACTATCGGACGCTTGATTAGATTCGGCTCTTTCGCCATCAGAGCTAACGCCTGCTGGGGCGTGAGCGATTTGCCCGCGAGCCCCATCGTCTTGAATGCGGGGCTGCGCGGGTTGAGAAAATCGCGCGGGTCGCGGCCTGCGAATAGTTCCTTCAGTTCCGATGCACTGAGAGGAACCTTCGCGTAGTCGCGCTCGTCAAGCTCGACGCCGAGATCCTTACGCAAGAAACTTCTTGCGTCGCGGCAAGTCGTTCAGGTCGATTTCCAAATAAAACGGATCTTCTTCATGCGCGACTCTCCATATCGCGCTGACCTTACACTATTACTCGACATTCGAGCCTGATGCCGATCCGGGCGCGGGCCCGGCGCCATGATCGAGCGGCTGGCCGCTAGCCGACGATGACGATGCAGTCGCGGACGAGCCTGTGCCCGACGGCGGTAGCGGCGTTATCGGCGCTATGCCACCCGAGCTCGCGGTCGTGGTCGTCATCGTGCCCGACGATGAACTCGTCGCGGGCGGCGGCACGTTGGGCGGAGTGTCGGTCGGCCCGCTGAAATTGATCGGCTGCTGGCCCGAGAGCATTTGCGGGGTCACGACGTAATCGCCGCCAAGCGAGCTGCGCCACACCGTGTTCGCCGCCTGCGAATTGCCGGCAGTTATCAGGTATGTTCCGCCGCCAACCACGCCGCCGACCACCGCGTAAACCAGCTTGGCCGGGATATAGAGAACATTGCAGAGCAGGGCGCCCGCGCCGTAGCCCGCGCCAGGCCAGTTGACGCTATTGTCCGGCGGTTGCGGGACTTGCGTCTGCGTCGCGGCGCCTGCGGGTTGGGTCTGAGCCGCGGCGTATTCAGCGAGCGGACCGGCCGGCATCGCGAGCATCACCGACAATCCAAGTGCGACCACTGCGAATCTGAAACTTCCTTTCTTCATGATTACCTCCACCACCACCTCGGGCGTAAATTGCTACTCCGTCCTGACCACCGCCTCGGCCGGCAGCAGTCCCATCAGATGACGAAACGCGCGCTCGAGGTAGTCAGCGTTCTTCGACTCGAGCGTTAACTTCACGCGGTAATCGGGATCTCCGATCCGCGGATACGAACCCAGCATCAACTCCGGAAAATTGCGCATGCAGTCGTTCAGGTACTCGGCGATTACGCCTTCGTGCGCGCTCAGGTAGATTGCGCGCATGAAAAATGGGTCGGTCGCAAAGCGGCTGCTCAGCGCGCGCAGCTTGGCCTCGAATAGTTGCGGAATACCCGGCAGCACATACACGTTTTCGATTTGCACGGTCGGAAACCGGATGTCACCCGCGTCGTTGAGCACCGCGCCCTCCGGCACTTGGGCCATTCTCAGGCCCGCGTCGAGCGAGCGCTCCCGGAAATGCTCGCGGACGAGGGTCTCGAGCGCGGGATTCATCACGAGGCGCCGTTTGAACGCGCGCGCGACCCCTTCCATCGTGAGATCGTCATGCGTCGGGCCGACGCCGCCCGACGTGATCACGAAATCGAAGTTGCGCGAGCAGTACGCGACTTCGCCGGCAATCACATCGAGTTCATCGGGAATGGTTGCGATGCGCGCGAGCGCGACGCCAATCTTGCGCAGCTCGCGAGCCGCGAAGTACGCGTTCGAGTCCTGAACCTTGCCGGAAAGGATTTCGTTTCCCACCACCACCAGCGCGCAACTGCGTTCTCGCATTCGACTTGCAGTCTCCTTGCGCGATCCGCCTCAACCGCCATTATCGCAAGCGGCGCCTATCAGCGGCAATGGGGTAGATAAAGAATACTTACGACGGGCCGACGTCGGGCGCCGACGCCTCGATAAACTCCTTCAGCCGCCGCTTGAGCCGCGTTTCGATCTGGCGGACGCGCTCGCGGCTGATTCCGAAGCGCGCGCCGATCACCTGCAGCGTCTCGGGATCCTCGGCCAGCAGCCGCGCCTTGAAAATCTCCAGCTCCTTGCCCGCGAGCGTCGCCGCGAACTGCTCGACCTTGTCGTGGGCGAAGTCGCGCCATTCGCGGTCAGCAGTTTCGGTCTCCGGGTTGTGCCCCGCGTCGGGAATCACGTCGAGCAGCCGCGTATCGTTGTCGTCGCCGGCCCCAGTCGGCTGATCGAGCGACACCTCGCTCTGCCCCATCCGCTCCTGCATCTCGCGCACGTCGCTTTCCCGCACGCCCATCCGATGCGCCAGTAGCAGCGGCTGCGGCTTGAAGCCTTCGCGCTCGAGCCGTTCGGTCTCCTTGCGCAGATTGAAGAACAGTTTGCGCTGCGCCTGCGTCGTGCCGATTTTCACCAGCCGCCAGTTGTTGATCAGGTAGCGGTAGATGTACGCGCGCACCCACCACACCGCGTACGACGGAAAGCGGATTCCATGTTCGGGGTCGAAATTCTTGACCGCTTCCATCAGGCCGACGTTGCCCTCCTGTATAAGGTCGAGCACGTTTTTGGTCGCGCGCGCGAACTCGAACGCCAGTTTAACGACCAGGCGCAGGTTGGCGGTGACCAACCGGTAAGCGTCCTCCGGATCCTTGTCCCTGACGTAGCGCCGCGCGATCACCGCCTCCTCCTCGCGCGACAGCAGCGGGAAGCGCCGAATCTCGGTGAGATAGCGGCCGAGAGGGTCGGTGGCAACAAGCGCGCTGCTTTCTTTGGCGGCCTTAGCCTCGGCGATATCCTGCTCGGATTCCGCCGCCGCTTCTTCATCGGTGCTTTCTACTGGACGAAACTCGGAGACTTCGATTGCCGCGTCCTCGGGCGCAACTTCACCGCCGATGCCGGCTTCAGCGCCGAGCTCCAACTCGGAGTCTTCAGCTACGAGCGGCTCGGCGATCGCGCGCCCGCGACGAGCCTCGCCGCCGGCTTTGCCAGCGCGCTTAGCTTTCGTCGCGCGCTTGGGACGTATCGGTTTACCGGGTTTGCGCGCCACAGTATGGCTCCAGCTTCACCACATGCTGGCACGTGATGCGGACACCAGTGCTCGAGCCGTCGGCGGCGAGGAGCGGTGTCGGTTCTTGTCGGCTCGATCGCGCCTGGTCAGGCGTCGGGTTCTTCGATCGTGACCTTTCCGGCGGCGATTTCGCGCAACGCCGTCACTACTTCCTTGTTGTCCGATTCCACCAGTGGCCGCGCGCCCTTGAGCAGTTGTTTGGCGCGCCGCGCCGCGCCGAGCACGAGCTCGAAGCGGTTGGGGATGTTTTCCAGGCAATCTTCAACGGTAATTCGTGCCATTAGGCATCAATTGTCCGGTGCGCCGCCTCTCTTGTCAACGCAGCAGTTGGTGACCCCCGCACGCAGTATCAAGATAAGAAAGGTTTGGCCCTTTCTTACCTCGCCCGTTACTTACGGGAGAGCGACTGTGGTTGGAGTCAAGATAGGCGCGCTATCCAACCCACCCTCATCAAGGGGTTGAGAGGGTAGGTTGGATAGCGCTGTAGGTTTCAGGTGTGACATGGAGGACTCCATGGGGTTTGGGTTTTGAGCA
>NZ_DATEQZ010000026.1:0-33567 GCF_035272065.1 Binatus sp. (SeqCode) | reverse complement strand
AATATCCATGCAGAAGATCGATCACTGGCAGGAATGCGGAAGCCTTGCCGTGCGAGACCGAGAAGGCCTCGAGCACCATCCAGCCCGCCGCGCTGGTAGCCTTAAATTCGAAAAGCAGGCGCGACTTGCCAACCCCCGGCTCGGCCATCGCGGCAACGATTTGCCCGTGCCCGGCCTTGGCCTGCTCGGCGGCCGCCTTCATGGCGTCCATTTCGCGCTGCCGGCCGACGAACTTCGTGAATCCGCGCCCGGCGGCTCGCTGGAGCCGCGTGGGCAGCGGTCCAAGACCGGTCACCTCATAGACGTTGACCGGTTCGCTCACGCCTTTGACTTTGCTCGGACCCAGCGACTTGAGCTGGAAATATCCCTCCACGAATTTGCGGGTCTGCTCGCTGATCGCGATCGACCCGGTCGGCGCGAGCGCCTGCATGCGTGATGCGAGATTGGTTGTATGGCCGATCGGCGCGTATTCGGTGTGGCTTTGGCCGGTGGCGATCGATCGAACCACGACCTCGCCGGTATTCACACCGACGCGTGCCTCGATCGGTAGGTTGCCGGCCTCGCGCAATCTCGCCGAATATTTTTTCAACTCCTCCTGCATGCGCAGTGCCGCATATAGCGCGCGCTGCGGATGATCCTCATGCGCAACCGGCGCGCCGAACAGCGCGAAGATGCCGTCGCCGGTGCTCTGCACGATGTAGCCGTCGTAGCGATGGACCGCGTCGATCATCAGCTTCAGCGCCGGATCGACGATGGCCCGCGCTTCTTCGGGGTCGAGATCCTGCTCGAGCTCGGTCGAGCCCTTGATGTCGGCGAAAAGAGCGGTGACGGTCTTGCGCTCGCCGTCGAGCGCTTCCGTTGAGCTACTCTCAGGCGCGATGCGCACCCCGGAGTCTAAACCGGGCGACGAAGAAGTTGCGGCTGGTGCTCGCGCATCATTGAGCGAAGCGCCGCACTTGCCGCAGAAGTCGGATGTCGGAGGGTTCTCCGCCTTGCACTTTGCGCAATGCTTCGCGAGCGCGTTCCCACACTTCGCGCAGAAGTTGTTTGTCGAGGGGTTATTCGTCCCGCATTTTGAGCAGCGCATCTCGACCCCTTTTCACGTGCTCAAGGCCGAGTATCGCGATTGGGCGGCCTAATTGAAAGACGCGGGACCTGGACAGCGGTGCGAAAACGCTCAGAGAGCGGATCGTGAGTGGGTCGAAACGAATCAGTACTGTCCCGTCTCGGGCTACGTCCGCTTCCAACTTTTCCTGAGCGCCGGAAATTGCGCAAAAAGCTCTAAGCAAGCAGACTCTCACGCCGCCGCCAGTGGATTTGCGCACCGTGCCGCCCGCCGCGACGAGAAAAAGCATAGACGGGGTGGGGTCTACGCGGCGCCCCTCCTACACGCTCACGGTGACGAGGGTGGCAGTGGTGACGACGATCCGCAAAGACCTACAAAATTCAGCAACCGACTAAGCACCTGCTCTATTACCCTGCCTGTCTCTCAAGAGAGTTTCAGAACCTCCCGTGTCCCACCTCTCTCCATCGTCTCTCGATTTTTGGAGGTATGCAGCACGGCACCCATGGGCATAAGGAACACTCCGGTTCCTGCCCTTGGGCGGACCTGATCGGCCGTCGAGCTGAGGCGCGTTTTCGACCCCTAACCAAGCCTCCAAAAAACCCCTGCTTTTGGTCGAAAGTTGGCACCTATTTGGCACCAGCGTTAGAAACCCACCAAACAAGCTGGCCGTGCGACCACGCCCTCGCTGAAGACAACGCTGAATTAAGCGCGCAAACTCAGAGTTTTTTGATGTCTGGCTCGAGCTCGACGCCAACCGGCACCAGCACGCGCACGACCATGTTGTAGAAGGCGACGTTCTGCACCAGTTCCATCAGGCGTCGCGTGTCGAGAAAGGTCTTCAGCGCATTCCAGGTTGCGTCGGTCACGCGCACGTTGTTGGTCGCCTCGACCGCATAGCGAATCACGGCGCGCTCGCTGTCGCTGAACTTCGGGGACTTCTCCCAATCGGCGAGCGCTTCGAGCTGCTCGCGCGAGACGCCGACGCGGCGTGCGATGTTCCAGTGATGCACGAACTCGTACTGCGCATCGGTGAGCCTGCCGACGGTGCAGATAGCGAGCTCACGGAGCTTTGGATCGAGCTCGGTCTTGTTGCGAAGCTCGCTGCCGATCTGGCAGAAGCGGCGGAGCAGGTTTGGCGTATGCGCGAGTGCCTTGAAAATGTTGCCGACGGTGCCGCCGCGCTCGGCGGCGAGGTTGTCGAAGATCACGCGGTCGGCTTCGGGAAGGTCTTCGCGATTCAGGTATGGTACGCGCGCCGCCATGTGTGCACCTCGCTATCTTGCGTCTCCGTTTGCATAGCCTGCGCTCGCGTTCAGAGCAGCGGCAGAATCTTGAATCGCGCGCAAAAGATGCGCGCTGTATAAGGACCCTCACCTTCGATCCTCTCCCTTGCAGGGAGAGGGGAAAAAACTCAGGCGAACAGCATCTCGGACATCGCGCCGCCGGGCGGAATCATCGGCATCACGGCTTCTTCCTTCGGGATCACGACGTCGATTAACACCGGGCCGGGCGTCGCGAATGCTTCTTTCATCGTCGCGACGAGGTCTTTCGATTTCTCGATTCGGAAGCCGCGCGCGCCGTACGCGTCGGCCAGCTTGACGAAATTCGGCACCGACATCGCGGAGTAGGAATACCGTTCGGCGTAGAACTTCTCCTGCCATTGGCGAACCATTCCGAGGAAGTAGTTATTGAGAATGATTACTTTGATATCTACTTTGTATTGGACCGCAGTACCCAGTTCCTGGATATTCATCTGGATCGAGCCGTCGCCAGAGACTACTACTACTTTCTTGTCGGGGGCGGCGAAGGTCGCACCGATTCCCGCGGGCAGTCCGTAACCCATGGTACCCAGTCCGCCCGAGGTCAGCCACGAGCGCGGATGCTCAAACGGGAACATCTGCGCTACCCACATCTGATGCTGTCCGACGTCAGTGGCTACTATGCAGTCGCCCTTGGTGATGTTGTGCATCTCGGCAATAACGTCGAGCGGGGAGACGCTCTCGCCACGATGACCGTTCTCGTAGAGCGGTTTCTCCTTCTGCCACTTGAGGATCTGCTGATGCCACTTGGTCCAGTCGGCGCGGCGCTTCGCTATACTCTCGCGGCCTTTGATCTGAGTCAGCATGTCAGTGAGGACTGACTTGATATCGCCGACAATAGGTATATCGACCTTGACGTTCTTCGAAATGGACGACGGATCGATGTCCATGTGGATAATCGTCTCGGCCTTCGGCGCGAATTCGGATATCTTGCCGGTGACGCGATCGTCGAAGCGCGCACCGACTGCGATTAGGCAGTCGGTGTTGCAGACCGCGGTGTTGGTACCGTACGAGCCGTGCATCCCGAGCATCCCGAGCCGTAGTGAGTCGGAGGCCGGGTACGAGCCCAGTCCCATCAAAGTCTCGGTAACTGGAATACCCAGTCCTTTAACCAGTTCGCGCAACTCGGACGCGGCGCCGGACCATTGCACGCCGCCGCCGACGTAGAACAGGGGAGTCGAGCTTTTCTCGATCGCTTCGATGGCGCGCTCGATTTGCCGGGGGTTGCCGCGAATCGTCGGCTTGTAGCCGCGCAGTTCAACTTTCTCGGAAAGGTGGAGGGCGTGCTCGGCCTGTTGCACGTCCTTGGGCAGATCGACCACGACCGGGCCGGGACGTCCGCTGCCGGCGATATAGAAGGCTTCCTTGATGATGCGCGAGATGTCCTTGACGTTCTTGACGAGGAAATTGTGCTTGGTGCACGGACGCGTGATGCCGACGAAGTCCGCTTCCTGGAAAGCGTCGTTGCCGATCATCGTGGTCGGGACCTGTCCCGACAGGACCACCATCGGGGTGGAGTCCATGTACGCATCGGCGATTCCGGTGACGGTGTTGGTCGCGCCGGGCCCGGAGGTAACGAGGACAACGCCGGGGCGTCCGCTGACGCGGGCATAGCCCTCGGCCATGTGGGTCGCGCCCTGTTCGTGGCGGACGAGGACGTGCTTGATCTTTGAGTCGAGTAGCGCATCGTAAGTTGGCAGGATGGCGCCGCCGGGATAACCGAAGATGACATCGACGCCTTCGGCGATCAGGCTCTCGATAACGATTTGTGCTCCTGTAAGTTTTTTCATTTACCGAATTTTGGGCAATTTTCCCTTGATTTGAGCCTACAAAGGTACACTACGCACGGATACCGGCACAACTTGTGCTGTTTCGGGCGAGCGGCGCCATCCGTTTTGCATACCTTACCTTGTGGTGAAGTGGCGCCTCGTACACCAAGGGTAGTTTCGTTCCGTCAAAATTGTGTTTCGAGCTTGCGTTGTCGTGCGCGAAAAGACGTGGGTGCTGAGCGAGTTTGGAGGATCCTGAGTGTTGGCCATACAGTAGGTTTAGCACGGCGGGCGCGCCGGGGTCAGGCTGAATAGTTCATCCCCCCCTGTGATAGAGGAGCGCTGCGCGATTTTCGGAAACCGGAACCGGCTTCGCTGGCGCGAAGCTGTCCAGATCCTTCCTGCCGCTCGCGTTGCTCGCTTCGTCAGGACGACAAGAGACTGCGCGCTGGCTGCGGTGTCCTAGATCTTGTCGGAGAAGAGGTCACGAAATCCGATGTTTCAGGTGCACGAATCCCGTACTCTCGACTGCATGAAAGTCCGCATCCTTGAACGCACGCAGATTGTGCCCAGACCGCTGGCCGAGACCTTCAGATTTTTCGCCGATCCGCACAATCTCCAGCGGCTTACGCCGGCGTTTCTGAATTTTAGATTTCTCTCGCCGCCGCCCGAAGTCATGCACCCCGGGACGGTGATCGACTACCAGATTCGGCTGTATGGCGTGCCGGTCCATTGGCGGACTCGGATTGAAATCGTCGAGGCGCCGAAGAAGTTTGTCGACGTGCAGGAGAAAGGGCCGTACGCGTTTTGGCGTCATAGCCATACGTTCAAGGACATTGGCGGCGAATCGACAGAGATGAAGGATCGGGTCGAGTATGCGATGCCGCTGGGGCCGCTCGGCGAGATTGGGTATTACCTGTTCGTCAAGCGAAGCCTCGCGCAGATTTTCGATCACAGAGAGAGCAAGCTCGCGGAGATTATGGGGGATAAATGGGCGCGAGCGATGCGCGGCAACCTAACCCGTTCCCTCGAGGGAAGGGGAAAAATCGCGTTGAGATTCTGCATGCGCCGCAGAACCGTCACTGGGAGTCGGAGCCGGGATTCTTCGCTCGAGCAGCTTTCGCTCTACAATGACACGAGAAAGACGACGCAAAAAAAGCGAGCAGCCAGGCTTTTGTGATGTGATCGCAGAACCCTCACCGCCGGCCGCGATGCGGCTGGCCGCCTCTCCCGTAAAGTAACGGGCTAGGTTGGATTCGGAGCCGACCGTGGCCTTCTCTAGTAATGCTCCGCGGGGGCGAAGTTGCCGCCGCCGGGTTGGGTGCCCATCACTTCGTAGGTCTGATTGTTGCCGGAGAACATGCCGCGCACGGTCAAGGTTTCGCCGGGTTGCATTTTTGCGAACGTGTCTTCGCCGATGCCGGTTACGTTGAAGTTTGGTTTGTATTGGCGAACCAATTCCCAGATGTCGGGCCAGTGGATGATGCCCCTGGGATCGTCAACGTAGGCGTCGTTCAGCACGAACTTGTAGGTCTTGCCGTCGACGCCCATCGTGACCACCTGCTGGTTGCCGAAAATTGTCCCCGGCGCGGGTTTGGTGATGACCAGGGTGGTGGTGAGCGGGATCATCATCGGGCGCATCTGCGCGTCTGTGCGAGTGGCAATAAACATGATTGCCGAAAGCGCGATCGCGAACATCGCGATTTTGGAAATAGTTTGTTTCATGCGGGTGACCTCGGGCCGCTCCTTGCCAAATCATAGGGAGCGCGGCGACGAACGATCAAGCAAGACGTTTTCGATACGAACCTAACCACTGTAAGATAAGCGCCGACGCACTATCGGAGGACTCATGAGACTGTTTTCGCTTCAATTCGCGGCTGGAACCCTGTTGGCGGTTATGCTGTGCGCGTTGGCGCCGGCGCAAGCCGCGGTCAAACCCGGCGATGTGATCACGAAGGACAACGCATATAAGGTGGCCGCGCTGCTCAGCCCCGGCAATTACGTATTGGTGCAGGAGGGCATGCAGCTGAGGATTGTGCCGACCGACAAGCTCGATTGGCCGCCGCCGTTCAAATCCGCGACCGAGCAGTACTCGCCGCAGGTCCAGCTTGGGCCGGACGGCACGCTGAAGGGTTATGTCGCGGGGCAACCGTTTCCGCTGCTCGATCCGAATGATCCGCAGATGGCGACCAAGGTGATGTGGAATTTCAGTTACCGGCCGCTGTACAGCGACGACATCGATATGCGGTATCCAGAGGTTGCCACCTTCGACAAACGCGCCTCCGGCTGGCCGCTGAGCTACTACACGGTGGGGCACTTCGCGTTCTACAACAATATCGGCCGGATCGAAGTGCCGCCGATACCGACCGATCCCGACGCCCGGGCCAGCGGCCTTCGTTACCGCTTTGGCTTCTTTCCATTCCTCGAGCCGACCGCATTGAGGGGCTACGGGATGACACGGGAACGTTATATCGATCCCAAAAAAGAGGACAACGTCTGGGTGTACAGTCCGGGAACACGCAAGTTGCGCCGTGAATCGGCGGGGCTGCTCGCGGACAGTACGGGGGCGTTGGGGGGATTCGGCGGCGGCGGGGGTGGCGGCGGTATGGGCGGGGGCGGCATGGGAGGAGTGAGCGGAGCGACGGCCTACGCCAATACGCTCGATGCGGATTCGTACTTCGGCTTTTCGGCGAAGATAGAAGACTTCACTTACCGCTTCCTGGGCGAGAAGGAGATGCTGGCGTCAGTGCACGCCGAGCATTCGCCGGCGCCGCAATGCCCGTTCGATGGCGGCAAGACGATCTGCCCCGAGAACTGGGAGCTACGGCATCTGTACGTGATCGAGGCGAACGTGAAGCCGGGTCTGGGTACGACGATACCCAAGCGAATCCTCTATATCGACTCGGAAGGATGGTTCGTGACGGCGTCGGATCAGTACGATCGCGAAGGCAAACTGTGGAAGACGATCGCGACCTTCAATACTTATCGCGACCGGCCGGTGCCCGACGCGAGAGTCGCCATCTATCCATACAAGCGGATGTTCCAGGTCGGGCTGGTGGATGAAGATCTCGTCAGCGGCTACAGCTCAGTGGTTTATATGCCAGGAAAGACCGCGCCCGATCGTGAATGCTGGTATATCGACATGGGAGTCGTGACCAACACTTTCCTCTCGCCGCAGGCACTGTCCAGAGAGGGGCACTGAACGGAAAGAATCGCGGACTATAGCTGCAGAACGAAGCGGATGTCGCCCAAGCGCAGGCGGCTGCCGGCGCTGAGAAAGGCCGAGCCGTGGATCTGGCGATCGTCGACGTAGCTGCCGTTGGTCGAATTCAGGTCCATCAGCTCGAAGCCACCGTCGCGGCGTATCAGGCGCGCGTGCTGCCGCGACACGCTGGCGTGCGGAATGACGACGTCGTTGTCCTCGCCGCGGCCGATGGATATCTCGTCCTTCATCAGCGAGTATTCGGCCGGCACCGGATCGATGCGATCGACGGCGACCAGCCGCGCGCCCTGGGTATTTCCCGCGCCGCGAGGTGCGGTGATCGGCGATTGCGGCGGTCGTGCAGGCGCGCGCTGCGCGGTGCGCGCCGCCGGCGCAGGGGAGGACGGTATCCGGATTGAGGGTGCGCCCTGCGCCTCGACAATAGCTTTCAGTTCTTCAGGCGAGACCCCGAACCTCATTCGCGAGAGCCCGAACAGCCCGAGGATTGCGATCAGCGGCACCGCGCCGTTCCACCAGTTGAAGGAGAATTGCTTAAGGCCCGTGCCGGTCGAGTTTCCGCCGCCCGCGCCCGAGTCCTCGGGCACGTTGATCGCGGCGCCACCGAGGCCGCGCACCTGGTACGAGGTCTCAGCGTCGCCCGCTTCGCTGTTGTAGTCGATCTTCAACTGGACACTGCGATTGGTACCGTCTTCAATCGGCCGCGGGGTCCGATAGGTCAGCGAATACTCGGTCGCGATCGAATGGCCGATTTCGCGCACCAGCGACGCGAACCGCCCTTCCTCTGTGATGATATTGTACGAACGGCCGTGAGTCGCATCGACGATTTCCTGGTACGCGGGCTCGATGAACGGCGGCGGCACCACCGCGTACAGAGTGAGCCCATTTTTCTTGAGCATCTCGGCGACCTTGTCGCCGGTCTCCTCGGTGACGTCATTGTCGCCCGGATGATGGTCGCGGTAGGCCTGATCGCCGCCGCGGTCGGGGCCGTCCCCAGCCTTATGGCAGGGAGCGTCTGTGATGAGGATCAGAATGGCTTGCGCTTCGGGGCGGAACGGCAAGGTCGAGGCATACGCGAGTGCGTCGAGCTGGTCCTCGGGGATGTCGCCGCCGCCGCCCGCGTGCAAGGTGCCGACCCAACTGACGAACTTGTTGACGTCGGAGGTCAACGCGTTGCGATAGTCGCAATTGCAGTCGGGATACTGGGAAACGACGTAGTCCTCGAAGGTGACGAGGCCAAGACGATAGTCGCGATTGTTCGCGGCGAGGTCGTGGGCGAACGCGATCATGTTCTGCTTGACCGCGTCGATATAAGGTTGCATCGACTCCGTTACGTCGATGACGAAGACGATGTCGGTCGGGCGGCCCTGGCCGACGCCGCGAAAATCGATAATCTTGGCTTCCTTGCCGTCTTCGAAGACTTTCACGTTGTCGGGACGCAGGTTGCCGACCGGATTGCCATTCTCGTCGGTCAAACCGAAGTCGAGCTGGACGCCGCCGTCGGCATCGAAATGCTCGAGGCCCGGATTGCCAGTGGTGATTTTCAAGCTCGCGCCGGCCACAGTCGCCCGAGCCGCGACGAAGAGCAGAAAAAGAAGTGCGAGGATGCAGCGGCGGGGGTTTCTATTCGAGGAGTTCATCGATGGCAGTAATTCTCCGGATCGGGAAGGCAATCAGTCAAGCTCCGTGATCGATTTGACGTTCGCGTAAGCCAATGTATTCTTGCCTTCGCACACCGGTTAGGTTATCCCAATCGCTGACCGAATTCTTCTTTGATGGATTCCGAGTGAAAGATTTTTTTGTGCATCGGACTGCTCGCGGCCGGATAATACCTTTCTTCATCGTGATTTGCTTGCTGCTGGGCGGAGCCGAACCGGCCCGGGCCGGCAAAAACGCGTCGGTCGTAGTGGGATTTGTCGGTGTTCCGCCGCCGGGATTTCAAAACGTTCTACTCAATGTTCAATCAGTTCGCCTCAATAGCAACGCGAGCGCGGGGCCCGGCAGCGGCAAATGGCAGAACATTCCGACGCCGCCCGGGATTGGAGGCAACGGCCAGCTGGCGGAGCTGCAGATCGATCTCAACACTTCGCAAAACGTACCCCAGCTCTTCAACACTGCCGGCGTGCAGGCTAATACCTACCACGTCGCCCAGATATTGCTCGATACGACCAATCCCGGCGAGTTGATCCCGAACTGTCCGCTGGCGCCGCCCGCCGGCAACAACAGCAGTGACGGATGCATCGCTTACCCCATCACGTTGAATAACGGCAACGTCATATCGGTGTCGGACACGAGTCCGGGCGGGCTGGTCGCGCCGGGAAATGGAAAACTGGCGCCGTTGGTCCTGCAACTATCGATGGTGGTCAATCAGGCGCCGACGGGTCCGGGCGGTGCGTACCTGGTGAGCGTCACGCTGAACACGCTTCCAATTTCAGTGCTCGGTACAGTCACGGGATCGGTAAACGTCAACAAAGGCACGGGCACGAGCAGCACGACGACGAAAGTCCGCAAATTGGCGGTGACAGCGGAAGCGATCGGAACAGGGACCGAAATTGCGAGCGCTAAGGTGCACAACGGCCAGTACACCCTGTCCCTCCCCGCGGCGGGCGGCATGTTGGCGTCGCCAAATGGGTTTGGAACCCTCTATGACCTCGCAGTGGCCGGCGGCGGAGACACCTATGCGGCGGAACGGTTGGTGCCGCTATACCCGGGCCAATCGATAACCGCCGATTTCACGGGTGCAAATAGCCTCACCGGAAACCAGACGCTTGGCAATATCACCGGTCAGATAACCGACAATTGTGTCGCCAATAAGCCCATCATCGGTGCGACGCTGCAATTGCTGATTCCGCCCGTTAACAACCTTACGGCTGACTGCCTGCTGACTCCTGATCAATGCGTCACCGTCGCGACCGCGAATACCGACAACGCAGGCGACTTCCCGCTGCCGGGAACTATCACTATCCCGCCGGAGTTCCAAAACGTTCCGGTGCCGCCGAAGAAGGGCAGCTATGTGATGGAGATCAGCGCGCCTGGTTACGATACTTTGCTGGTCCAGGCAATTCCGAGCTCGGGCGCCGGCAAGAAAAGCGGTGGCACTTGCACCACCGGTCCCACCAGCACCACTTTCGGCCCGTGTAACCTGGCACTGAACACGGGATATATCACCGGCACCATCCCGATATTTCCGCCGCCCTCAGGGCAGACCACCTTGGTCGAAGTTTTTGCCGAAGACACGGGTACCAACAATATTCAAAGCGCGCTCCAGATGCCCGTTATTGTCAAGAACTCAAACCCTGGCTCGGTCAATTTTACCTTGAACGTTCCGACGACGCCTTTTCCGCTGGAGGCCGTCAGAACGTTCGATCTGTTCGCGACAACGATCGATCTTTATCAGGGGTCCTCCGACCCATATCAAGGCCACACCATCGCGGTGATGTCTGGCGTGACGGGGCCAATACCGCCGACAATGCCGGGAGCATGCAGTACCACGACGGCTACTTTTCCCGTCGAACAAACCATCAACTGCATTGGTCACGGCAGCGTCATCGGTAATGTCGCCAACGCCAATCTCGGCTCTTCGGTAGTCTTGTCGAAAGAAGACCTGGCGGCGATGGAGGATGTGCAGATAACAAGCAGTCTTGTGCAAGATCAGGCGCCGCTTCCCGGTTCGAGCAACAGATACGGTTTCTGCGCTCCTGCGGACACTTACCAGATCCAAGAGTTTCAGCTTCCGGTACCCGAGCCCAGCGTGGTGCCCATTGCGATTCCTTCGCCGGAGCCGGTCGACGGAACCCAAGCGACCGTCATCATTCCGCCCGCACCGCTAGCCGGTGGGCCGAGTCCGACGCCAACGCCGGCGATCAAATGCCCGACCACCTGCTCGAATCCCGATGGCTCATGCCCGGGCATCTGCAACACCGTCATTCAGCCGTTACCGCCGCTCCCGACGCCGACGGCGACACCAACACCGTGAGCGCGATGGCAAGCCGGGCGATGCGGCATCTCGCGCGGACCTTGTTGTCGATGGGCGTGATCGGCGCGGCGCTCGCGGTTTCAGTCGCGGCCTGCAACAACCAGACTGGATTTTCCGGGAGCGTCGGCAACACGCCCAACGGCCCGAAGCTGACGTCGTATGAGATCCTCGGCGCCGTAGGCACGCCATTCACCGCGACCGTATCGGACACGCGATCGTCCTGGACGCTGCAGGGCAACGTCCCGCTTAGCATCGTGATCTGCAACAACGTCCTGCCGGCCGCCGTTGTCGCGACTAAAACCACCAGCAGCACCAACCTGCTGAGCGTCGAAATAATCACCGGCAACCACGTGGCCCAGCTGCAGTCCACCAGCGCGCCCTTCGGCAGCGTGTCGGTGCAGATCGGAGGTGTTCTCGGCACGATCGCGTCGCCTGCGGATCCGGACCTGCGGATTTTCCTGAGCGGTCCGCTCAATGAACACTACCAGGCGCTGGTCGAGGACATCCAAACGGGATTCATAATCCAGTCGCGCGCGCCGACGTTGATCCTGTTCGACACGCCGGACGGAAAAGTGGACGCCACCTTTTATGGCAGCCAGGATTTCGGGACTTTTACCGCGAACATGACGTTCTGCACGCCAACGATGCCCGGCCAGCCATGCGTCCCCCAAGTCGTGGCTAGCGAGAAGAAAGGTCCGAATCTGACGATCCGCCAGCCCTGACTCGTGCCGCGCGTTGAGTCATCGTCCGCCTGGCGCGCGATCCGCCGAATCGCCCCAGCTACATTTGACAGCCTCCCGCATTCGTCATACTTAGCCTCTGTAACAAGTCAGTGACGCGAGCAACGCACCTGGATCTTCCCGCCCCTGAAATCATTCTATGAACTCGCAGCTAGTGCGCCGGGTACTGTTGGTAGTGGTCATAATTGCGATCGCCGCCGCCGCGATTCCGGGCTTTCACTACTACCGATACATCGAGAGCCACGTCACCACCGACGACGCTTACGTTGACGGGACGGTCGCGCTGGTTTCCTCGCGCGTCGCCGGCACCGTCACCAACGTTTACGTCGAGGACAACTGGACGGTGAAGGAAGGGCAGTTGTTGTTGACGCTTGATCAGCGCGACTTCGACGTCAAGGTCGAGCAGGCGCAGGCTCAGCTGGAGCGCGCAAAGCAGTCGGTCGATGAGCTGTACGCGGGAGTTCAAGCCGCGCGGTCGGGCGTGTCGCTGGTGCAGTCGCAGCTGAAACAGGCGAGGATCGATTTCGAACGCGCCAAGTCGCTGAAGGAACAGGGCGTGGTTTCCGCTCAGCAATTCGATCAGGCCAACACCGGATTGCGCATCGCGGTCGCCGATGAAGCATTGGCGGAGCATCAGTTGACGCAGGCTGAGGCCGCTCTGGGCACGCAGCACGACGACCAATCACGCTACGGCCGTCCGGTCGTCAAGCAGGCCGAGGCCGCTCTGGGAGCGGCCAAGCTCGATCTCGGCTACACGAAACTGACAGCGCCGTTCGCCGGCGTCGTGACGCACAAGACCGCCCACGTCGGCAATCGGGTCCAGGTCGGCGAGCCGCTACTCGCAGTCGTCCCGCTCGGCAAGCTCTACATCACGGCAAACTTCAAGGAGACCCAGCTGACCGACGTGCGCGTCGGGCAGAAGGCCGAGATCGCGGCGGACATCTATCCCGGCTACACCTACAATGGACACGTCGATTCGATCAGCATGGGCACCGGCGCGGCGTTCTCACTGCTGCCGCCGGAGAACGCGACCGGCAACTGGGTCAAGGTCGTGCAGCGGGTGCCGGTCAAGATGGTGATCGAGGGTCCGGTGCCCGAAGACAAGCCGCTGCGGCTGGGACTGTCGGTCGAAGTAGCGATCGATCTGGGCGATCGCAGCGGACCGCTGCTGTCCTCGATGGTGCAACAGCATTATCAGAAAGACGGCCAGACGCTGCCCAACGAGACTCTGAAGATGGCGCCGATGCCCCCGTCGCCAACCGAACCCGCGCCCGACACCAGCACGCAACATTCAATGCAACTGCCGCATTAGACCTGACACGCGTGTCAGGTCAATTGCGCCTGATTCCCGTGTGTACTACGCTGCGGTTCGCGCGGATTTTCCGCCCGCGTTTGTCCAATGATCGATCCGCACGACATCGCGCAACGGCTCTCAGCATACCTCGGAGCGCCGGTCGTGCGCCTGAGCGTCCTCGCCAGCGGATGGGAAACCACGGTCTTCGAGTTCACACTCGAGGCGGCGTCGAAGCGGTTCGCGTCCATCCCGGTCGGGGTGCCGATGGTTTTGCGCTTCTATCAGGGCTCTGCCGCCGACGCCAAAGGCAATCGTGAACACACCACCATCGATCGCCTGTTCGCCGCCGGCTATCCCGTCCCGCGCCCCTACGCCTTCGAGGCTGACCACCACGCGCTTGGCGCGCCGTTCCTCATCATGCAGCGGCTGGCGGGCGGTCCGCTGTTCACCGTCCGCAGCTTTCCGAGCGCGTTCAAGACTTTCTCGATGGCGTTTTTTTCTTTCGTCCGCACACAGTCGAAACTCCACAAATTCGATCCCGCTAGCGCGGGCCTGCGTGAGATTCCGCGCGCGTATGCGCCGATCGGTGACGCCGCCGCCGGTTCCCCGCTCCTCGATCGCGTGCTCGCGATCATCGCCAATCGCGTCGAGACCGGGCCGCTGCCCGGTCTGCGCAAGGCGCTGAATCTCGTGACCGAACGCGCGCTTAAATTTCGCCGCAGCCCGGATTCTCTCGTGCACATGGACTACCATCCGCTGAACGTGATGGTGGAGGGAGTGCGCGTGACCGGCGTGATCGATTGGGTGAATACCGATGTCGGCGATCGCCATCTCGACGCCGCGATGACGGCTGTGATTCTGTCGTCGTCGGCGCTCGAGAAGCCGCGATGGATGCGCGACAACATCGTCGGCAACGGGCTGCGCGCGAGCTTCGCGGCGTTGTACATGCCGCTCTACCATGCGATGGCGCCGATGGACTTCGAGCGCTTCCGCTACTGCCAGGCGGTCGCGGCGCTGCTGCGGCTCTCGATGCTCGGGATGATGCGCGCGCGCGGTCCGGAGGTCGTCGGCTTCCGCCGCGAGGCGATTGACGAAGTCACGCCCGCGGTCGTGAGGCTGCTGAGCCGCTACGCCACCCGCAAGAGCGGCGCGTCCGTCCGCCTCGATGCGCCCGCGCCGCAACCGGCCTGAGCCGCGCTCGCGCGCCTATCGCATTCAGCTGAGAAAATCTGTAACTGATCGGGGATGCGAAAGTGTTATGCGACCGCGATGGTGTTGATTAGCTGGTACCTGATGCTGCCGCCGCCGGTCTTCCCGCCGGTGAAGGACGCGTCGGGCGATTACAAGATGAACAGTGCGGCGCCAATGTCGCAGTGGATCAAGTTCAAAACGCTCAAATCCGAAGGCGCGTGCAAGGCGCAACTGAAGAAGATGCAGCCGTTCTACAAATGCGTCGCGAGCGACGACCCCGCGTTGAAAGGTCCCGCGCATTCGCCGGTTGGCGCTCCGAGCGTATCGACTCTCTCAGGCGCGGCTGGCAGCCACACGCAATAGGCGCGATCGCTCACGCGCGAATCAGTTCGCGCAGCACGAACGGCAGGATTCCGCCGTGCCGGATGTACTCGACCTCCTCGGGCGTGTCCGCGCGCATCGTCACCTCGAACTCGATCGTCTTGCCGCCGGATTCCGCACGCACCTTCAACGTCTGGCGCGGCTTGATTCCCGCCTTCAGTCCGGTGATCGAAAAAACTTCCTGCCCGGTGAGTCCTAGCTTCTGCCGATTCTCGCCCGCCTTGAACTCCAGCGCGAGCACGCCCATCCCAATCAGGTTGCTGCGATGGATTCGCTCGAAGTTCTCGGCGATCACCGCGCGCACGCCGAGCAGTTGCACGCCTTTGGCGGCCCAATCGCGCGACGAGCCGGTGCCGTATTCCTTGCCCGCAATCACGATTAGCGGAACGCCTTCTTTGCGGTAGCGCTCCGACGCGTCGAAAATCGTCATCTTCTCGCCGTCCGGCTGATGCGCGGTGAAGCCACCCTCGACGCCGGACACCATCAGGTTTTTGAGCCGGATATTCGCGAGCGTCCCGCGCATCATCACTTCATGGTTTCCGCGCCGCGCGCCGTACGAGTTGAAATCCTTGGGCTGCACACCGCGCTCGATCAGATACTTGCCCGCCGGACTGTCGGCGCCGATCGAGCCCGCCGGTGAAATATGATCAGTGGTCACGCTGTCGCCCAACACAGCCAGCGCGCGCGCTCCGTTGATATCGGTGAACTCGCCAACCTTCGCAGTCACACCGTCGAAAAACGGCGGCGCCTTGACGTACAGCGAATCCTCCGCCCAGCGGAACAGGTTGCCCTCCGGGACCTTGAGGCTCTTCCATCGCTCGTCGCCCTCGAACACCTGGCCGTACTCGCTCTTGAACAACGAGGCGTGAACCGAACCCGCCACCGCCGCCGCGACTTCCTCCTGCGAAGGCCAGATGTCGCGCAGGTACACCGGACGTCCGTCGGAACCCGTGCCGAGCGGCTGATGCTCGACGTCGATGTCCATTGTGCCCGCGATCGCGTACGCGACCACCAGCGGCGGCGACGCCAGGTAGTTGAATCGCACGGCGGGATTGATGCGCCCCTCGAAATTGCGATTGCCGCTGAGGATCGCGCACGCCACCAGGTTGCCCTGCTTGATCGCGTCGGCAAGCGCCTCATCTATCGGCCCGCTGTTGCCGATACACGTGGTGCATCCGTAACCGACCAGGTTGAAGCGCAGCTTCTCGAGCGACTCCGTGAGCCCCGCGCGCTTGAGGTACTGCGTGACGACCTTCGATCCCGGCGCGAGGCTGGTCTTCACCCACGGCTTCACTGTTAGCCCGCGCGCAACGGCTTTCTTCGCGAGAATTCCCGCCGCCAGCATCACGGAAGGATTCGAAGTGTTGGTGCAGCTCGTGATCGCGGCAATCACGATCGAGCCGTGCGTCAATGGAAACTTCCCCGCCTCGGAATGCACTTCGACCTTGTGCGCGATATGCCCGAGCTTCGATTCGAGAATTGTCCCCTCGCCCGCCGTCGCAGCATTGCCGCCCTCAGCCACCCACTCCGCCAGTGCCGCGCGATCGACGCTCGGATGCTCAGCGAACTCCTTGCCGAGCTCGCGACGGAAATCGCTTTTCGCCGCCGTCAGCGCGACTCGATCCTGTGGACGGCGCGGCCCCGCCATGCTCGGCACGACGCTGCCGAGATCGAGCTCGAGCGTGTCGGAAAATTTTGGCTCGGGGGCATCGGGCGAATTGAACAGTCCCTGCGCCTTGCAGTAGGCCTCGATCAGTTTGATCTGGCTGTCGCTGCGTCCGGTCAGCCGCAAATACGCGAGCGTCTGATCGTCGACCGGAAAATATCCCATCGTCGCGCCGTATTCGGGTGACATGTTGCCAAGCGTCGCGCGATCCGCGACCGGCAGCGACTTAAGGCCCGGCCCGAAGTACTCGACGAACTTGCCGACCACGCCCTTCTTGCGCAGCATCTGCGTGACCGTGAGCACCAGGTCGGTCGCGGTCGCGCCGGGACGCAGCCTGCCAGCGAGGCAAAACCCGATCACTTCGGGAATCAGCATCGGCATCGAGCGCCCGAGCATCGCGGCCTCGGCTTCGATTCCGCCGACACCCCATCCGACGACGCCGAGACCGTTGATCATCGTCGTGTGCGAATCGGTGCCGATAACGGTGTCGGGATACGCCTCGCCCTTATCCGACGCGAAAACCACCGGCGCGAGATATTCGAGATTCACCTGATGAACGATCCCGGTGTCGGGCGGCACGACGCGGAAATTGTCGAAGGCGCCCTGTCCCCAGCGCAGAAACAGGTAGCGCTCCTGATTGCGATCGAATTCCAGTTGCGCATTGGCCGCGAACGCGCCCGCGGTGCCGAACGAATCGACCTGCACAGAATGATCGATCACCAAATCAACCGGCTGCAGCGGCCTTACCTTGTCGGGATTGCCGCCGAGCTTTTTGATCGCGTCGCGCATCACCGCCAGGTCTGCAACGACGGGCACGCCGGTAAAATCCTGCAAGAGCACGCGCGCCGGCATGAACGAGACTTCGCGCTCGCCGCCCTTGCCGTTCCATCGGGCCAGCGCCTCAATCTGCCCGGTCGTCACGATCACGCCGTCCTCTCGCCGCAGCACGTTCTCGATCATCACCTTGATCGAATACGGCATCCGCGCGAGCGAGAACCCATGCTTCTCAAGCGCGTCGAGCTTGTAGATCGTGTAGCTATTGCCATCAACCGTAAGCGTCGAACGAGCACCGAAACTGTTGGTCGCCATTGATAGAGCCCTACCCTCCTGACGCGCTTGTGACGATGATCGGACGCGGGTGTCGAAACCCGACGCGCCAGCCAATCCGATTCAATTTGCTATGCGTTCAGAATAGCGCGCGAGCGCGCCCAATCAACTGGCTAACTTGAACTGCGGCGTGACGCACGTGCTGGCGCCGGGCCGTGCAAGCCGTCGAACACCAGCGAGCGTCCATCGGAATGGAATCGCATCGCGGCCAGGATCCCGACCCGCGGCGACTCGAGCGCCGCCACGCCGTCGATTGAATCAATCGTGATGCGCGGCTTCAGCGTCATGAGTGCGGCCACCGCCGCGCTGAAACTCTCGTCGTCCACCTCACCGTCGCCGCCTGTGACCATCGCGCGTCCCTGCAATCCCGCAACGACGCGGCCGGCGCGGAGGACGATGACGTTGCCGGCCTCGCGCGCGATACCGCATCCGGGAATCACGACGCCGTACGGATTGGCGGGATCGACCGCGCTCAGCGCTACCGGCTTCTCTCGCGCCGGGATGAGATTTCGCGCCGCGTGCAGCATCTCGACCGCCTCGGGCAGCGCGTACTGTTCGCCGGAGAGCGAGCGCACGAACCATCCGCGCCGAATCGTGCCGCCATATCCGAGCCGACGCAGCTCGAACGCGATTTCGTTCCACGAGATGTGCGTCGATTCGAATCCGAGCATCTCGCGCGCGAGAACTCCGTGGCGCTCGAGCAATTTGAGCGCGAGTTCTCGCGCGTCGCCGGCACCCTCGCTTGCATGAATCAGCGACCAGCGTCCCGCGAGGCTCGACTTCAGCCGCGCGCGAACGGCAGCGTCGTGACGAGTCACCGGACGGCGCGCGACCGACTCGAGCGCTCGCTCGGCGCCGCGATCATCGGCGAACATCCTAAGCGGCGCGAAGTTGTCATTGCTGACGCGCCCAGCCGCCGCCATCCGCCACAGCGCGGACAATGCGTCGCGCTCCGAAACATTGGCGCGTTCAGCGACCTCGTCGAGATACTGCGCGCCGGCGGCTCCCAGAGTCTCCAGCATCGCTTGCTCCTTCGCGTCCTCCGGCACCGATTCTTCGTGCGCAACGAACAGGTTCGCCTTGCGCGCAACGAAGGTGATCCGCGAGGGGGTGCTCGCCAGATGCGCGCCCTCGATGCTCTCTCCGGGCACCGCAACCCATTTCATCTGCCCGCTCATACAGACCAAGTCGAGCATCTCGGGCCGATAGCCAGCGATTCGCGCCGGCAGAATGGCGTGCTCCCAAATCTCCGGCGTTGCCGCGATTCCGGAAAGCTGTTCGAGCACCGCCGCAGCGCCGGTCTGATCGGCGGGAAGCTCGGCGCCGCCGACATGCATCCATCGCAGCCGGAACGCCGCGTACTCGTGATCCGCGCCCGGCTCGATTTCAGCGCGCACGCGCGCCAGCGTCATCCGATGTATCCGCTCGAGGTTGTAGCGGTCGCACCACTGAATCGCGTCGGCGCGCGTGAAGTGACCGCGAAAAATCGCGCCCTGAGCTTCGAGCGCCGCGAGACTCTGCTCGATTTCCGACTCTTTGAAATGTAATCGCGCCGCAACTTCGCCGGCTGTCGTCGGCCCGCAAGTCCTCAACGCGCGCCGCACAAGCTCGGTGCGCGCAGCGTCGCCATCGCCGCCTTTATCGTAAGCGGCGGCGAAGACTTCTCCATCCTCGCTGGCAAGAATTCTCTCCGGTGATTCGCCGCTCAGGCTGACACGCGCAATTCTGCCCTCAGCGTCGAGTTCCGCAAGCATCGCGCGCGCGCCCTCGCCTGCGCGCTCTTCGACCTCGGCCAGCGTCATCGAGCCGTGCGCGCGAATCAATTCATACAATTCGTCACGCGAGCGCGGCTTGCGCCCTGCCGCGTGGCCAGTCACTTCCGCGACGACGCTATCAACCGCCTCCGCCGAGAGCAGGTCCGACAGGTCTTCCTTGCGGAACACGTCCTCGGCCATGCCGCGATTCATCGTCACAGTCCGCGAACGGCGATTAGCGCGCTCGCCGTCGTCGAGAAACGAGTAGTCCCACGCGAGCAGCAGGCGATGCGCAAACACCGACGGCGCGATCCCGTCGACGGCGACGGTGCGAATCGCGCCACTCTCGATTCCTTCGAGCATCCGCACCGTGCGCGGCAGGTCGGTGGACTCTTCGAGGCACTCGCGGATCGTTTCGTCGATCACGAAATGGTCCGGCAGTTCGATCGCACCTGGGCGGTTCTCGAAGCAGGCCTGCTGGCCGGGAAAAATCGCGGACAGCAGTTCCTGTGAGCGCAGGCGTTGAATCCAGGCGGGCACCTTCTTGCCGCGCGACGACCGCATCACCGCCAGCGCGCGCGTCGCGACGTGGCGGAAGCGCACTTCGAACATCGGCGCTGCGAGGATCGCCTGGACGAGAACGTCACGGGCGTTGCGCGCTTTCAGCATGCCGAAGAGAGTGTCGAGCGGGAAACTGTGACGCGAATTCAGCGCGAGGAGCACGCCGCCGTCGATCGCCGAAGCCTGTATTTCGAAATCGAACGACTGGCACAGGCGCTTTCGAATCGCGAGGCCGAGTCCGCGATTGAGGCGAATTCCAAATGGGGTGTGGATGACGATTTGCGTGCCGCCCAGGCCGTCGAAGAAGCGCTCGACGACGACGGTCTTTTCGTCGGGAATCGCGCCGAGCGCCTCGACGCCGCGACGCACGTAGTCGGCGGCTTGCGTCGCCGCGCGCTCCGACATCGCGCATTCGGTCATCAGCCAGTCGACGGCCGATCCGTTGCGTTCGAGCCGGCGCCAAATCTCGTGGCGCAGATCGCAAATCTCCGCCGACAGCGCATTCGAGCGGCCGCCCGCCTCGGTCTGCCAGAACGGCAGCGTCGGCCCCATCCCGGGCGCCGGCTCGACCATCAGGCGTCCGCGCGAGATGCGTTGAATCTGCCACGGCATCGAGCCGAGCGAGAACACGTCGCCGCGCGACGACTCCTGCGCGAAGTCCTCCTCGACGTCGCCGACCTTGCGGCCCTCGGACTCGATCACGACATCGTAGTTGCCGGCTTCGGGGATCGTTCCACCCGAGGTGATGGCAGACAGGCGCGCGGATCGGCGCGGGCGGACACGGGCGTTGACGCGATCGAAGAAAATTTTCGGCGCCGCGCCCATGATTCGTTCGGGCAATTCGGCTGCGAGCTGTTCGAGCAGATGGCGCAGCTTGGCGACGTCTAGATCGCCGAAATTGTACGCGCTCCGCAGCACGCGCAGCAGCTCGGCCTCGGAGATTTCCTCTTCCTCGGCGGCAATCGCGATGATTTGCTGCGCCGCAATATCCGCGCATCCCAGCGGGATTTCAACTTCGTCCAGATGCCCCCGCCGAATCGCGCGCACCGCCGCGCCGCATTCGAGCAAATCGTCGGTCGTCAGTGCGAAGAACCGGCCCTTGGGCGTCGCGCCCAGGCTGTGCCCCGAGCGGCCGACGCGCTGAATCGCGGCCGAGATGGATTTGGGCGAATCGAGCTGGCATACGAGCTCGACAGCGCCAACGTCGATGCCGAGTTCGAGCGACGCGGTCGCAACGATCGCCTTCAGCTCGCCGCGCTTGAGACGCTGCTCGGCGAGCAGGCGCTCGATCCGAGCGAGGCTGCCATGATGCGCCATCACTGCGTCGGCGCCGAGCCGCTTCTGCAGATTCAGCGCGACTCGCTCCGCATGCCGGCGGCTCAGCGTGAAGACCAGCGTCGTTCGATGCTCCCCGATGAGTCGCGCGACCTCGTCGTACATCGCCTCCCAGTGCGGATGCGTGGCCAGCGGCCCAAGCTCGGGGCCGGGCGCAATGACCTGGAGATCCATCGTGCGGACGCGATCGTCGGCGCGAACTATTTTTATCGGACGCGGCGAGCGCGAGTTGTCGCGCGCCACGTAGTAGCCGGCCAGGAATCCCGCCAGCTTTTCGATCGGATTCAACGTCGCCGACAGGCCGATTCGATTCGGCCGCGCATTTCCGCGACTCGTCACGAAGCGTTCGAGGCGCTCCAGCGTCAGCGCGAGATGCGCCCCGCGCTTGTTGCCCGCAAGAGCGTGGAGCTCATCGACAATCACGTGTCGGACACTGGCGAGCTTCTCGCGGAACTTGGGCGAGGTCAGCAGGATGAACAGCGACTCGGGCGTGGTGACGAGAATGTGCGGCGGCCGGCGGAGCATCGCAGAGCGCTCGCTCGCGGAAGTGTCACCCGTGCGGAGGCCCGCGCGGATGCGCGAAAGATCGAGGCCGGACTCGGCGCCGACGTCGCGCACGCCGTGGAGCGGCTCTTCGAGATTGAGGCGGATGTCGTTGGCCAGCGCCTTCAGCGGCGAGACGTACAGGACGGAGACTTCATCGCGGAGAGCGTCGCCTGCCGCGTCGAGCACGAGCCCGTTGATTGCCCACATAAACGCGGCGAGTGTCTTGCCGCTGCCTGTCGGCGCACAAAGCAGGACGTCGAAGCCGGGTGCGTCGTTGGCAGCGCCGATCACGGGCCATCCGAGATCCTGCGCGCGCGAGGGCGCGGCGAAACGCCGCTCGAACCAGGCGCGAACCGCAGGATGGAAATCGTCGAGAGCTGTGGGCATGGAAAATTTATAGCACTGGTGTGAGATCCAAAAGAACTTAATTGAATATGAAACCCGCGGTGGTTTCATGCTTCCTTCGGCAGGGGTGACCCCTGCACCCAGTATTAAGACAAAGATCGGGGACACTGTTGCGTCGGCTATATTTCGATGATACTAGAATTGTCGTAGTGAATCGGTACGTTGAACAGTTTAGCGCTCTTGGGCAGAAGGACCGGCTGGAGATCTTTCGGCTGTTAGTGCGGGCTGGGCCGCATGGGAAGTGCGTCGAGGAGATCAGGGGGCGGGTGAGGATGCCGGGTTCGACTCTGTCCCATCATTTGGACGCGTTGACGCGATGCGGGCTGCTGACGGCGCGCCGATCGGGGCGATTTATCTACTACGCGATCGATTTTGCGAAGACCGCGAAGTTGATCCGGTTCATGACTGAAGACTGTTGCGCGGATCTTTATGCGACGCTGGGCTCTGCGCCGGGCCGTTCGCCGTCCATCAAGCGCAGGAAGTCAGATGGCTGAGACACTGAGAAGGATTGTCGGATTCGAGCTGCCATCGGATTCTCCGCTGTTCCAGAGCGTGTTGAGCGTTCATATCGTTTTCGGACTGGTGTGCGTGATCTTGGGAATCGTCGCGATGCTGAGCACGAAGCGCCGCGGCCGGCATCCTAAGGCTGGGACCTTGTATTACTGGAGCCTCGCGATTCTGTTCACGTCGGCGACCATGCTGGCGGCGATGCGATGGGCTGAGGACTATTACCTGTTTGTTCTCGGTGCGCTTTCTTTTGCGACGGCGTCGGTGGGACGTATCGCGCGGCGTCAGTTGTGGCCTAGATGGGTCGATTTTCACGTGAGCGGGATGGGCATGTCGTACGTGCTGATGCTCACCGCGTTTTACGTCGATAACGGCAAGAACCAGCCGGTGTGGAGGGATCTTCCGCACCTGGCGTATTGGGTAGCACCCGCTGCGGTGGGGCTGCCGCTGATAGTTAACGCGCTCGCGCGATGGCATCGACGTTTGGGTGAAGGTCCGGCGCCTGCAGCAATCGCGCGGAACGCAACATCTTAATCGGGGCGAGTTATAGGAGGTCGCGATGAGTAACGAATCGATAAGGGAAACTGTCAGGAAGGAGTATGCGCAAGCGGCGAATCGAGTCGCGAACCAGGGCGGCGCGTGCTGCGGTTCGGCGGCGCCCGCGGGAAACCCGATCACGTCGAATCTCTACGGCGACGGCGAGAAGGCGTCGCTGCCCGCCGAGGCGCTTGCGGCGTCGCTCGGATGCGGGAATCCGACCGCGCTCGCCGAGCTTAAGCCCGGTGAAACCGTGCTCGACCTGGGATCGGGCGGCGGGATCGACGTGATCCTCTCCGCGCGCAGAGTAGGACCGGCAGGCAAGGCGTACGGGCTCGACATGACGGACGAGATGCTCGCGCTCGCGCGCGACAACCAGCGCAAGGCTGGAGTCCAGAATGTCGAATTCCTCAAGGGCGAGATCGAGCATATCCCGCTGCCGGACAACTCGGTCGACGTGATCATCTCGAACTGCGTGATCAACCTGTCGGGCGACAAGGACCGTGTGCTGCGCGAGGCGTTTCGCGTGCTCAAACCGGGTGGACGATTCGCCATTTCGGACATCGTGGTGCGCGGCGAGATGCCTGCGGAAGTTCGGCGCAGCGTCGAGTTGTGGGCCGGATGTATCGCGGGTGCGCTGGAGGAGTCGGAGTACCAATCGAAGCTCGTGGCGGCGGGATTGGAACAGATCGAAGTGGAAACCGACGCGAATCTACACTGCGGCTGACGCGAAGGGATGGTTCGGGGACAACAAAAGCGTGGAGAGAATCGTGCAGATGGCGGACGGCAAGTTCATGAGCGCGTTCGTGCGAGCGCGCAAGCCGTGAAGTCCATAAGCGGTGTCGGATTGGCGGAGGTCAGGTCGGTCTATAGCAGCGCGCAGGGCGACCTCTTTCAACTTATATTTGGACAGCAAATTCACATTGGAGGAATGAAGGCGTCGATCGATCTGGCGGATCGCGCCGGGATCGGGGACGGGCTGAGTGGGGTCGATCTGTGTTGCTGCAACGGCGCGGACATGCGCTTTCTGGTGCGGTTTCGCAATGTCGCCTCGATGATCGGAGTCGATGTGACCGAGGCCGTGGTCGAGCGCGGGCGACGGCTGACGCGAGAAGAAGGGCTGGAGGATCGGATTCGGTTCATCCTCGCCGATGCCTGCCAAAGCGGCCTGCCTTCGGCCAGCGCGGATTTCGTCTGGAGCGAAGACGCGTGGTGCTACGTCCCTGACAAGCCAGGGTTGATTGCGGAGGCAGTGCGCATTGTTCGCCCCGGGGGCGTGATTGCGTTCACCGATTGGGTCGAAGGGCCTGCGGGACTAACTGATTCGGAGGCCCAGCGCTTTCTCGGCGCGATGATGTTCGCCAACGTCGATGACATTGCGGGCTACGCTAAACTGTTGTCAGGAAGCGGCTGCGAGGTGCGCGTCGCCGAAAACACTGGGCGGTTTGCGCGCCATGTGGAGCTATATCTCGACATGGTCGAGATGCAGCTTCGGTACGATGCCCTGCGGACCGTAGGGTTCCGCACCGACCTGCTGGATGCGCTCATCGACGGGTTCCGTTTCATTGGCGAGATGGCGCGCGCGGGCAAGATTGCGCAGGCGCGGTTTATCGCGCGGCGCAGCTAGGTTGAGAGGAGCGTTCAGGAGCGCAGCAGGTCGGGTAGGCGAGACGCGAATTCACGGGGCATACCCGTTGACCAAAGGTGTCGAAGGGAATTCTCCTCTTTGCTGCGGATTTCTCTCGTATGTGTGAATAACTTATTCGAGAAGCCGGATTTAAAGATGGTTGAAAGCCTATAAGCCTTTCCATCACCGCGGATGCAGATACCGAAACCAAACCCAAACCCGCGGCAAAAGGGGAAACACTATGGAAAGGAAGGCTAAGACATCCAGGAAAGCCACTCACATCCCGGAGTTTCGTTCGAGTCCGCCGCTGAGCTCGTTGCTAACCGACTTGGGCCCGCTGGCAGAACTGGCGGGAACATGGTCCGGCAGCGGGTTTAACCTGATTGCGCGCCCGGATTTCGAAGGGGGGAAACGATATCTTCCTCGAACTTAATCTCACGGCGGAGACGCTGACCTTCGATGCCATCGGGGCGCCGATCCCCAATCGCGGTACCGGCCAGGACGATATCCAACTGTTCGGCTTGCATTGCCTGCAGAAGATCAACGACGCCACCACCAACGGCGCACTCCATCTCGAGCCGGGCATTTGGATCAACGTGCCGGCGACTACTGCGCCTGGCGAGTCGCAAAGCGTGGGCCGGATGGCCTCGATCCCGCACGGCAACGCCCTGCTGGCGCAGGGCCAGGGCACGAAGATCGCCGGCCCGCCGACGCCGTTTGGGGCAGCCAACACCGTGCCGTTCCCGGTAGGCTCCAACATTCCGCCGCCAGGAGCACCAAACGGCTTCCCCGAATACAATCTCAGTGCTCCGAATCCATTTAGATCGAGTCCTTTGCCTGCTGCGATCACCCAAGCCGTTGTCACCAACCCAAACTCGTTTCTCCAAAATGCCGTCGCGGGTCAGACCATCGTCGAGACGGTGGTGCTCGATATTGCGACGGTGCCGAGCTTTACGATCGGAACGCCGAGTCCGACGGTGGTCCCAGTCCCGAACGGCGGCGGTGGCGTCGAGAACATCCCGTTCCTCACGACCAACGCGGACGCGGCAACGGTTTTCGCAACGTTCTGGATTGAGAAGGTCAAGCATCACCATGGAGGCGGCCACTTCTTGCAACTTCAGTACTCGCAGACGGTTCTGCTGAACTTCCTGGGACTGAGCTGGCCGCACGTCTCGGTTGCGACCCTGGTGAAGCACTGATGCGAAGCGCGAGGGGAGCATCGGCTCCCCCTCGCGCTCTGGTTTCGCGCTTACAGACTGTCGAGGAAGTTCACTAGATCCTGCTGCTGCGACGCCGATAGCGCCTGGAAGCCTTGCGACGCTGCTTTGCCCTGCCCGTCGTGCAGAGAAATCGCGGTCGGCAAATCCAGCGCGCGACCGTCGTGCAGGAAGATCGATTTGGCTCGCAGGCCCCATAACGGCGCCGTGCGCATCATGGTTGGATCGGCCGTGCCTGAAGTGATTCCGTCGCCCAGCGAGCCCATGCTGTGCAGGAGGAAGTCGCCGTATGGGTGGAAGGTCTTCTTTGCGAGGGCTTGATTAAGCGTCGCGCTGATCGGTACGCCACGGTCGAAGGAAGTATGAACGACGCGGGGTTGGAGGCCGTGGTGAGCGACGGCGCGTGGCATCCCGCGCATCCTAAATTTCCGAACAGAGTGGCACCCCGCGATGCCGACGCGTTTTGTGGAATCGTCGGCGGCGGCGCGAGCGCACGCATGAAATCGGAGAAACGATCGATATCCGCTTCGCCGTTGGGATCGATCGCATCTTCAATGCCGGCATCTTCGAGCGTGACACCAAATTGAGTGACGCCCGTGGCGCAACTGCTGGTGTCCAGCGGATTGTCCGGGTTCGAGATTCCCATCTCATTCAGATACGCATCGCCGGAGAACCCGCGCAGGAATGCGTGATCGTCTTTCCATCCGAAGCGGCCGACGTGCGCGGTGCTGAGGAAGTTCTCGGTGACCATCTTGGGCACGCCACGAACCGAGCGCGGTTCGCTTTGAGCCAGTTGGATGAGAGTCTGATCAGATACTGCCTCGACCAGCCCGTCGCCGAAGAGCGGAATTGCGGCGCGTCCCACTACGCAGTTGCCGCCGCCTTTGAAATCGGCGCTAGTTGGATCGCAAGTCGGCAGGCTGGTGTTGAAAGTGGTGCGCGAGGCCTCCTCCTGCTGGCACGCTGACAGTTGGCATCCAGGGACGGTGATTTGGCATCCGAGTGGCTCGGCCGATATTCCGGCAGCGAAGATGGGCGTGGCGCCCTGCGACTGTGGACCGTTGCGCAGCATGTTATCGACGGCAAAGATGTGGACCGGCCCGGGATCGGAGTTATTGCGCACGCGAATCTCGTTGATAAAAAGTCCGCCACCGCCGGTCGCCGGCTGCGAATGGCATCCAGTGCAGGTGGTGCCGTTGAACAGCGGGCCGAGTTGCGGCACTTGGTCGATTTCCTTGAAGTTGAGTTGGCCGGTGGCGAAGATCGTCAGGTCGGAGACGGTGTTCGCGACCGCTGGCAACGGCGCGCCGAAGCCGTCGAGGTTGATCGGATAGTTCGGCGCCGGCTGCGTCGAGGCGAGGCGATTCGAGGGTCCGGCGTATGCGTTGGGAGCGGCCACGGTAGCGAGTGCGCAGAGGACAAAGGCAACTGCAGTGAGAGCGGTCTGAGTCTTCACATCCTGACTCCTTTGCCCGGCAGTGCGATTTTCAAATTCGCAAGGCGAGGCTGGTCCGCTGCGTCCGCACGCGTAGAATCGCGCGGACACACATCAACCCTTCGACTGCTCGTCGCGTTCCTTGGGTCTTACGCGAAATTCCGAACAGTCACTTCAATCGGACGCAGATATGTCCTTGGCTCATTGAAGGTCGTTGCGACCTCGGTCAAACCGGATGAACCAAGGCGTGTAACTAGCGCTGTCGCTATAAGATTGCAACTCTATCGGAAGCTACTTTAATTTAGTTGTTTATATTGCATATATGCACAAACATGTATTTATCGCTTCTAATGGCCAGACGATTGCCCGGTGATGAGGGAGAGAGTTCTCGTCGCGCGGCTGAGAGTGACCGCTAGTTAGCCGAGGGATTCTTTCAGCAAGACCGGGAGTTGGGCGGTGAATTCGCTGCGCGACAGCGTCAGCTCGTAGCCAGCTTCGCGGGCGGCTTTCAGCGCTTTCAGATCTACGTGGGAGGCGAATCCTATCACGCGCGCGCCCGGGACGACGGCGCGGATTTGCTTCAGTGTGTTGAGTGCGGGGAATGCGGCGTCGGAGAGATCGGTGAAGATGAGCGAGGGTTTCAAGTCAGCGCATCGCGAAGCTACTGCGTCGAACGATGACGCATACTCAACTTCAACGCCGACGGCCGCGGCGACGGCGTCGATTTTCGCGCGGAAGAACAGGTCGCGAACTAGCCCGAGCGCCTTCATATCATGTCGGCGAGCTTGACCGGGTGGGCGGTGCCGTTGCGGAAGCGGGCTGGCGAGAACGGCGCCAGGTCGATCGAGGGCTGGCGGCCTTTGACGAGATCGGCGATCACTTCGCCCGTTAACGCGGAGAGCAGGATACCGCTGCGGAAGTGGCCGGCGGCATAGAGGACGTTTTCAACTGTCGGCGACGGCCCAAGCACCGGCAGCAAGTCGTCGCTGGCGGGGCGCAGCCCGGCCCATGCTTCGCGAAAGGGAATCGAGGCGATCGACGGAACCATCGAGCGGACGGCGTGCAGAATTCGTTCCATCCCGTCGAGCGTCACGGACTTGTTGAAGCCCGCGTCCTCGAAGATCGAGCCGGCGAGGATACGTCCGTCGCGGCGTGGCACCAATATTCCAGAGCCGGAGAAAATCGAAGGGCCGACGAGGCCCGGACGCGCGTCGAAGCATAGGATTTGTCCACGCACCGGGTAGAAGTGGATGCAATCTTCTTCGAGGCCGCGGATGTCGCCTGCCCACGCGCCGGCGGCGTTGATGATGACGTCGCCGGTCTCGAGCGAGCCGTCGGCCAGGCGAAGTCCGGTAGCGCGCGCGCCCTCGGTGGCGATCGAATTGACGCGGGCACCCTCGCGGAAGTTGGCGCCGGCGTGGGTGGCGGCATTGATATACGCGAGGGTGAGCTTGCGATTCTCGACACGCCGGTTGTTGGGCATGTGCAGCGCGAAGATGATTTTTTCCGAGAGCACGGGCGCGAGTTTGAAGGCTTCGCGCGGGGACAGTTCCTCGACGTCGCCGCCGGCCGCGCGCTGCCATCGAGCGCGCGACTGCAGTTCAGCGCGGGACGCATCATCGAAGGCGACGTAGAGTACGCCATGAGAGTCGTACTCGGGATCGACGCCCGACTCAGCGGTGAGGCGCTCGACGATGGCGTCGAAGGAGCGTTTGCCCGCCAGCGCGAGATCGAAGAATACGCCGGGCTCGTGCGCCTCGGCCTGCGGACCGATGAGTCCGGCCGCCGCCCACGAGGCCTCGAGTCCGAGGCGGCCGCGCTCGAAGACCGAGACCTCGACGCCGTCGGACGCGAGGCGCCATGCGACCGAGCTACCAATTATGCCGCCGCCGATGACGAGAGCTTTCACGCGACTAGATTACCGGCGCGATCTAGGCGGCGAAAGCGCGCGCCACGGGAAAGTCTGGAGCACGAGGAGGAATAGACCTCGATGCTTCGGTAACGGATACACCGTCGCAAACTCACGTCACGGAAAGCGACGTGCCCGGTTACATAGGACGGCGCCGCTGGAAACCCGTCGATCAAACTGGCTAAACCTTGCCCGGCGGAGGCTGTTTGGACTATATCGCGAGTTGGAATAGAGGGGTCGATACGTCAATTCCGATTCAATTGGCATGACTGGCAGGGGTGCAGTACCCGGTCTCGGTCCCCGGTCGGAGGGCGATCGGGATTTCGCCAGCCACACAGCCGCAAACGCGAAGCGGCTCGAAGAATCGCGGGTCAAACTATCGATCGTGATTCCGATTTATAACGAGGCTGCAAACCTCGACGAGTTCTTCCGGCGGCTGCTAGAGGTGCTCGAACGGTTGGCGGTCAGCTACGAAGTCGTGTGCGTTGACGACGGGAGCACGGATGAAACCCTGGCCCGCCTGATCGAGCGGCGGGCTCGAGATCCCAGGCTGAAAATCTTAAGCCTCTCACGCAACTTCGGCAAAGAGGTGGCGCTCAGCGCGGGCATCGAGCATAGCAGCGGCGCGGCAGTTATTCCGATCGACTGCGACCTGCAGGATCCTCCCGAGCTCATCGAGGAGATGGTTGCGCAGTGGCGCCTTGGCTACGACGTGGTGTATGCGACACGACATTCGCGGCCTGGTGACGGACTCGCGAAGCGGCTCAGCGCCAGGATGTTTTACCGCCTCTTGGACGCCGTTTCCGAAGTTCCGATTCCCAGCGACGCTGGAGATTTCCGTCTGCTCGACCGACGGGTGGTCGACGCTCTGCTGCGGCTCCCGGAACGTTCGCGGTTCATGAAGGGGCTGTTCGCCTGGGTCGGCTTCAAGCAGACCGAGCTTAGCTTTGAACGCGAGGGAAGAAACGCCGGCAGTAGTGCGTGGACCTACTGGCGGCTGTGGAACTTCGCGCTCGACGGGGTCACCTCGTTCAGTTCATTGCCGCTAAAGATCTGGAGCTATGTCGGGGTCGTCATTTCGCTGCTCGCCTTTGCCTACGCCCTTTTCCTGGCGGTGTTCAAGCTCGCGCGCGGAATCAACGTTCCCGGCTACACCTCGCTGATGGTGGTCGTGTTGTTTCTGGCCGGCATTCAACTGATAACCCTGGGTGTCATCGGCGAATATCTGGGCCGGGTCTACACCGAGGTCAAACACCGGCCGCTCTATCTGTTGCGCGAGGCGCACGGATTCGAGCAGTACGAAGATCGCACCTGACGCGTGGATAGCGAGCTCTTTCCGCTGATGGCGCAGGTCGAAGACAGTCACTGGTGGTTCTGTTCCCGCCGGGCGATTGTTGCGAGTGTGCTCTCGCGCCTGGGCTTGTCCCCGGGCGCCCGCATCCTGGAGCCGGGCTGCGGCACCGGAGGAAACTTTGCCATGTTGGCGCGCTTCGGCGAGGTCTATGCGATGGACTCCGACCTCGAGGCATGCAAATTTTCCAGCGCTAGAAAAACTGCGATAGTACAGCAGGGCCAACTGCCAGAGCAGGTACCGTTTGAGAATGTCAGCTTCGAGCTGGTAGTGATGACCGATGTTTTGGAGCATCTTGATCGCGATGAGGAGACGCTGACCGTGCTTCGCGAGCGGCTCAAACCGGGCGGCTGGCTGCTGGCAACCGTCCCCGCGTTCCCCTTCTTATGGAGCACGCATGACGCCACCCACCACCATCAACGACGTTATGTGGCAGGCGAGCTCCGCGCGCTCTTCGAACGCGCCGGGTACGACGTGGCTTACCTCAGTTATTATAACTTTTTGTTATTTCCGGCGATCGCGGCGGCGCGCATACTAGACCGTCTGCGCAAATCAAGCCCGCAGCACGAGCACGACCTCCGGACCCACTCCGGTCTTGTAAATTCGCTGCTGCGAACCGTGTTCTCGAGCGAGCGATACGCGCTCGGCCACCTCTCTTTGCCTTTCGGAGTCTCATTGTTGCTGGTGGCACGAAGAAGACCTTGAGGGTTGGGGTTGATTTCCGGCGGCATCCGCCACCCGATCTAACATGGTTCGGCATCACGAAGTTATCGTGAATTTCTACGTGTACACTGCTTCCGCCGCCGCGCCGCGCCGGATAATGGCAAGCATCAACAGCGCGAGCACCAATGGCGTCAGCGGCAGCGACGCGAACATGCTCAACACTCGCGCGAAAAGGGGAAACAACCATGCGAGAAACAGGATCGATTTTTCCCATGGGAGGAAGGCCGAGTGCACTGCGTCCCATGACAGCCACGCGATCGGCAACGCCAGCAGCACCAGGTCGTAGTCGACAATGTACGGCGTGACCAGCAGGGTTCCAGCGGCCAACGCGGCGGCTTTGACCGGATACCCGCCGGATTTGAGCCATACCCACAGCACCGCGCCCGCGGCGAGCACGCTGACCACTGCTTGCATTGCGTAAGACACCGGAAGCGAAGCGCCCCACAGTCTCGCCGCCCCGAAGATGCTTTGAATCTTGCCGAAGCCGACGTCGCCCTGCTCCAGCATGCTGCGAGTCGCCAGCGGGATGCCGTCCAGGAAAGCCCGCCAGGTTTCCACTCCGAACAGCGCGGCCGAGAGTCCCGCGAACGCGGCGACCATCAGCGCCGCGCCGGTAGCAGCTCGCCACTGCCGCGCCGCCACAAAAACCAGTGGTAATAGAATTCCGAACTGCGGCTTGTAGCAGAGGAGTCCGAATAGCGCGCCTGCGACCCAGGGGCGCCGTTCGAGCAGTAGCAATCCGCCGCCGAACAGCGCCACGGTTATCAGGCCGTTCTGTCCGTCGAGAATCGTTAGCAGGGCGCCGGGAAATGCGAGCGCCGCCCACAGCACGTCGCACCGAGGCGCGATCTTCCACATCACGGTCAGATAGGCCGCCAGCCCCACCAGCGTCCAGAGGATCAGCGCGTCGTTATAGGGAAGGATCGAAAGCGGTAGCACTATTACAAGGAACATGGGCGGGTACACGAAAGGCTGGTAGCCCGGATCTTTGTCGCCCAGCACCGCCTTCTCGGCGGCATACAGTTTCGCGTGATCGTAGACCGCCGCAGGATGTCCCCCAATCGTCAAGGAGGAAGCCGCCCAGAACGGCGGAAAGTCGCCACCGACCGGATGCAACGTTGCCAGGGCTCCGCCCGGTCTCAGTACCAGCCAGACGACGAACACTGCGAGGTAGGATGCGCAGAGCAGCCTTGGGTAGACGCGGGCGCGGTAGGGGTTGATCCAGCGGGCCTCTCTCAACGAGTCGACGAAACTCCGCGCCCGGTTTGGAGACGAGAAGCCGTTCGAGCCGGCCGCGCCCGGACTCGATGGAGTACCCGCGTTGATCTCCACCTTCACGGCGTGACTGAAGCTGTTGCCGACATTCGCAGCCTCCACACCCGAGCTTTCACGCGACTAGATTACCGGCACGACCGAGGCGGTGAAAGCGCGCGGCTGGCGGGCAGGTATTGCGGAAGCGCGCCGTCGATGATTCACTCGCACGTCGTTGAAGCCTCAGCGCTATTCGCTACTTTCCGCGGCGCGATGGACGGTGATCCTTTCGATCGCGCTCGCAACGGCTGACAACTTCGCCGAGCCGGATCTGTGGATACACATGCTGACCGGGCAGACGACTCTGCGCACCGGCCATATCCCGCGCTTCGACACCTACTCCTACGCCGCGGCTAACATGCCATGGCACAATCACGAGTGGCTCTCGCAGGTGGCGCTGGCTTTCTTCTATGCGCATCTCGGCGTGTTCGGCCTCAAGCTGCTGAAACTCATCTGCTCGAGCATCCTGATAGTGGCGTTGGCGATCGGGATTTCCGCCAGCGGCGCGTCGGGGCGAGTGCAACGGCTGACGCTGATTCTCAGCGCCGTCGCGATCTCGACCCAGATGCAATTTCGGCCGCAGCTCTTCACCTTCATGGTGATCAGCGTCGTGATGATGT
>NZ_DATEQZ010000025.1:0-196648 GCF_035272065.1 Binatus sp. (SeqCode) | reverse complement strand
GCACGATTTTCCACGCGTCGAAATCGCCCATATCCAGGTGAATCCGCTCGCGCTTGTCGACGACGAACGCGAAGACATAGCGCTGGCTGCCGCTGAACACGTCGAACGCGTAGGTCTTGCCCGGCTCGAAGTTCTGCGTCAGCGCCATCATCGCGCCCGATATCGGTCCCCACGGATCCGACGCGATGTACTCCTTGCTCTGCGTCCCTTTGTGATTCTTCTTGGTCATCGTGACCAATTGCGCGGGCCGATCGATCGTCACGTCGTAATAATTGAGCCGCGATTTTTCGTGCTGGACCAGGTACACGCCGCTGGTGTGGAGCGTGTCGTCGGCCATGCTCTCCTTCATGTAGTCGCGCATCTTGTAGAACACATCCGCAAAGGGGTTAGTCTCGATCCAGACTTCGCCCAGCCATCGCGGCTGATCGTTCTTTTGCTGTTTGTGGAACTCGAGGCGCGCCTGCGCGGCCGGAATCCCGACCCACGAGGCCTGGTAGATCAACTGCTCGCCGTCGTGAAACGGTATCGGCCCCGGCTTGTAGGCCGGCACCTTTGCCTTGACCTCGGGCGGCAGCGCCATCGGGGTCGGCGCGGGAGTCGGTAAATGGCGATGCTTGTGCGGATGCGACGGCACGGCCGCCGCCGGCGGATTCGAATCCGATGATGCGGCCGATACCAGTATCGGTGCCGCGATGGCGCCCGCAACCAGCATGAACGTGGTGACTACAACGCTCGCCAGCGCATTAGGGCGCACATCCGTGCGCCTCTCCGCGGCGGCGTGGTTCCTTGCAATACTGCTCATGATCGCCAATAATTTTGGCCGATTGCGGAGGTGCGCGAAATGACTATCAAGCGAAATTTATTTGCGTCGCTCGCGCTTGGCGCCGCGCTTGCCGTTCCGCACCTCGGCTTTGCGCAGTATGGGGGCCAGGGATTGGGCAGCGCACTCAGTTCCAATCCGATGTCGCATCAGGGCCAGGTGAAGGCCGGCGTCGACGATATCGCGAGTCAGGCGGCTCAGGAGACACCGTTCAAGATCATCAAAGACGTTAAACTCGGTCTTAAGGACGCGGACCCCGAAGTGCGGGTCTCCGAACTCGTGAAACTCCGCTTTCTCCAGGATCCCGAAGTCAATCAGATACTGATTGACTCGATATCCGACCCCGACGTGCGCGTCAAGGTGAAGGCCATCGATATCCTCGGCGCGCGCGAAGCCAACGAGGCCGTGCCACCGATGTCGACGATGCTCTTCCTGCGCTCCACCGAGCCCATCGTCAAGCTGCACCTGGTGGCGGCGCTCGGCAGGATTGGCGATGCGCAGGGCGTGGTACCGGTGATGCAGTATCTTGGCGAAGATCAGGACGAGCGCGGTCGCGGCACCGCGGTCTTCGCGCTTGGCGAAATCGGAAGCGACAAAGCGATCCCGCTGCTGAACGCTGTTGTTGCGCAGGATCGAAGCTCGATGGTCCGGCGCCTCGCAAAGGAGGCGCTGCAAAAAGTCAGCGGCGAGTTGCCGACCGAGCGAGCCAAGACGGTGGCACAGGCTTCGACCAAGCAGCAGCTCGAGCCGACCGATCAGAAACTCGCCAAGCTGCGCGAAATGGAGAAGAAGATGGAAGACATGGAGCGCTAAGCGCCCTCTTCTGATCCCTCGCCGTTATTTTAAGGGGAGAGATTAGGTGAGGGTTCTGCGGCGCAATCTCAAGGGATTCTTCCCCTTAGCTCCTCCCGATCCACTCTCCCGCCATCACTCCATCGCCGCACCATTTGCCGTCCGCTACCACCGCAGTGCCGTTGACCATCACGAGCTCGATTCCTACCGGCGTTAATGTTGGCGTCCTCGAATCCGCGGCGCATCCGATCGTTTCCGGATCGAATATCACCAGGTCCGCCGCATAGCCGGGACGCACCAGGCCGCGCGCGCCGAGGCGCATCCGCTTCGCCGCCATCCCGGTTGCCTTGTGGACTGCATCCTCGAGCGTCAGCAGTTTCATCTCGCGCACGTAGCGCCCGAGGATTCGCGGGTAAGTCCCGAAGCTCGCGGGGTTGTGATGCCCGTGCGAGGTCAGAATCGTGTCCATCTCGAACAGGTTCAGCGGATGCTTCATCGCTTCCTGCAGCGCGTGCTCGTCGCCGTAATCGTAGCCGCTGTATAGATGGTTCAGCACGCGAGCGCGCGTCCCACTCTCACGCGTGATCGTCAGGTACGCGTCGATCGGATCGAGTCTCAGCTCATCTGCGATCTGACCGAAGAACATACCCTCGAGATGACTGAGTTCGGGCTTGACCGCCCACATAAGTTGAACCGACTCGGCGATATATCGGCCGCTTGGCTCCAATTCGTCGCGCAATCTTTTCCAGCCGTCCGATGAATCGAGCAAATCCTCCAGCCCCGTTTGCGCCCACGCGGGAAAACTGATGCGAATCGTCGTGTTACCGCAGGTGTAGGGGAAAGTGTCGAACGCGATATCGACGCCGTCGTCTCTGTGGCGCTCGACTTCGGCAATCGTGTCGTCGACTGTCTTCCACGTGCGCCGGCCGACAAAGATCAGATGCGAGACTTGCAGCGGTACGCCCGCCTCGCGCGCGACGTTGGCCATCTCGCGCACGGCCAGGATGTTGTGGGGAACGTTGCTGTCGAAGAACGCCGAGCGCGCCGAGTATGCGCGCAGATGCGACGTCAGCACTCCGCCTGCGGCCGCGGCCACGCGCGCAAGCGCTGCGAGTTCGGCCGGCTTCGCGATCATCCCCGGAAAATAGCCAAGCCCGCACGACAGCCCGACCGCGCCGTCAGCCATCGCGCGCTCGACCATCGCACTCATCGCGCGCAACTGCTCCGCCGACGGCTCGCCCGCGTCTGAGCCCATCACGCTCAGGCGAATACTGCCGTGCCCCGCGAGATGCGCGACGTTGAGCGCGAGTCCCCGGCGCTTCAGGTACGTGGCGAAGCCCGCCACGTCGTCCCACTCCCAATCGAACTTCCGCTCGGCGCATAGACGGCCCGACTCGTCGAGCATCCGCTGCCGCTCGCGCATGACAGGCGCGACCGAGAATCCGCAATTGCCGCCGACAAAGGTCGTCACGCCTTGCAGCAGAAACGGTTTCAGAATTTGCCCGTGATCGGCGATCGGCAGCACCCAGTCGGAGTGCGAGTGCAGGTCGATGAAGCCGGGCGCAATCGCAAGCCCGGTCGCATCGATCTCGCGCGCTGCGGAAGCGCTCGCGGTATCGCCCGGATCGATCAGCGCTGCAACTTTACGATCTTTGATCGCGACGTCAGCCCTGAAGCGAGGCGCGCCGCTACCATCGACGACGACACCATTGCGAACAACTACGTCATATTCCATGCCGGCGATTATTCGCGACTCGCAGCGTCCGGCGCAAACCCGTCCGCTCTTTCACACTCTGACCAAACCGTCCACGTTGCGGCTGGAGCGGGGGCGGCCGGGCAATACTCGATCGATCTGCGCCTCTGAGAACTGCATGTGCGATCGCAGTACCGTCGCGATTGGCTCACGGAAGTCGGTCGTCACTGCGAGGTCGCGTTCCTGGTAGAGGCTCGCCGTCGATAGACCCGGCCACTCACCGTAAACCTTGCCGCCTTTCACCGGACCGCCCATCACCCACATCACGTTGCCGTGACCGTGATCGGTGCCGCCGTTGCCGTTCTCATGCATCGTGCGCCCGAACTCTGAAATCACCAAGATGACGGTGTCCTGGTAGTTCGGCCCGAGCGACTTCGCGAGACTCGCGAGGCCCTCGCCGAGCGGCTTCAGATGTCCTGCGAGCTGGCCGCTGGCCGCGCCTTCGCTGACGTGCGTATCCCAGCCGCCGAGCGCCATGAACGCGACCCGAATCGTGGGATCGCGGCCGATGAGCCGCGCGAGCCGGTCGGTGTCGTCGGAGAAACCCTGCGGCGACGGCGCGCCCGCATTGGCCTCCGTCATGTCCTGCGTCAGTTCGCTAATCAGGCGCATGCGCGCCTGGCGTCCGTCGCGATAGGCTCGGCTGATCGAATCGTTGCCGACATACATCTTGTCGAACGCCGCTTCGATTACCGGCCGGTCCATCGGCATCGGTTTTTCAGCAGCGCGGCCGAGCGCAATATTCGCGACCGGCACCTTGCCGCTCAGAATCCGCGGCACCGTCGGACCCAGACTCAACGCCTCGGTCGGGCCATGCGTCCCAGGAATCGCAGCGAGCGTCCGATTAAGCCATCCGTCCTGCGTCGTCCTGACGCCAGGCGTGCCGCTCTCCATGAAATCCTGCGCGTCGAAATGCGATCGTGTCGGATCCGGTGAGCCGCACGCATGCACGAACGCCAGCGTGCCGTCGCGCCATTGGCGCTCCATCGGTGCGAGCGCGGGATGCAATCCGAAATGCCCGTCGAGATCGATCACTCCGTCGCCCGCGCCCATGCGTCCGATCGCGATCGTCGGGCGCGCGTCGTAGTAGGCCGACTCGCCATGCGGCACCACCACGTTCAGGCCGTCCACCGCGCCGCGCAGGAACACCACGATCAGGCGGCGCTTACTGCTCGAATCGACCGAGCGGGCGGCCCACGCATGCGGGCTCAGCAGCACGATTCCCGACGCCGACAGAATCGCGGCGCGTCGCAGGAAAGCCCGCCGGCTGATGGGAGCCGCAACCGCGGAACTGCACTCGATGCACGAATTACTTTCCTGAAAAATTTTCATCGTAAAACTCTCAGCGCTTCATGAACTCCGGACTGCCTAGGATCAGCGGCGCGCGCAGTTGTGTAGGCGCCGCCTCCACAGCGCTGGCCGTCGCGGGCGAAAAATAATCGCCGAGCGTCGCCGCGAGCTGCACGGGGTCGGGCGGCGTCATCTTCGGTCCATGCGGGCCGGGATCGAACTTGATATTCACCTTGCCAACGCCATTGCGCGGGATCACCGGAGGCTCGGGGCGCATCTCGCCGCCGCCGTCCGCGTCTTCTTCGAATGGCGGATTTTCCAGCGGCAAATTTCCCGAGCCGAGCGCCCTCGCGAAGCTGAGCCGCGTCATCATCGCGTCGGGATTGAGCCACGCGTCCTGTGTGTTGGCGTAGCCGTTGGGCGTCTGGCATCCGTACAGCGGCATGCCGAGAATCTGCATCGTGCCGTACAGCGGCCGGTAGTTGCGAACCGGCACGCCGGTCGCACGCACGCATGAGACCACGTACTCGTACGGCGTCTTGAACTTGGCGCCGTAGTATCGCGGGTCCCAGAATTCCGCGCTGGTGAACATCGTCTCGAGCACTGCGCGAGTCTCGCCGTCAGTCGCGAGGTAACGCTGCGCCATCCGCTCTACGAGCGCTTTTGGTGGATCGTCGGCGACGAAGTATTGCGCCAGGTTGAAGCTCAGATGCTTCGCGGTAGCGGGGCTGCGCGCCAGTATGTCCAGCGCATGCTCGCCTTCATCGATCCCGCCGCCTTCGATTCGATGCCCCAAAAGAGTTTTGCTCGAAAAGTCGTGACGCGATTCGTCGAAATAAAATCCGCTCGGATCGACCGCAGCCGGCATGAAGTTTCGGCGGCGTCGCATGAATGGGAAAACCCCGCCCGTCTCGCCGCCAGCCATGCCCTCGCCTCTACGCATCGGATTTCCGCCACCCTGCTTGGGCAGTCCCCATCCGGTCAGAATATGCGCGAGCGCGATTACGTCGGCCTGCGAGTAGCCGCCGTTGACGCCGAGCGTATGCAGCTCCATCAGCTCGCGCGCGTAGTTTTCATTGATGCCCTCGAACTTGCCTTTCGAGCCGGGGCTGCCGGGCGCGGTATTCTGCCAGTTGTCGAGGTAGAACATCATCGCCGGATGATGCGCGGTCGCGCCGAGCAGCGTGCGGAACTTGCCGAATGTATGCGGCCGAATCGCAGTCTCCTCGAACGAACCCGTCCAAATGAGGTCGAGGCCCTTCCCGGCGAAAACGTTGAAGTGATTGAACCAGAACGCGGTCATCACTTCCTGCAACTGCCGTGGCCCTTCGATCGCGCGCATCATCCGCGCCTCGACCGCCTCGCGCATCACGACGCGCTGCTTGACTCTCAAATCTTTGGTCGCGTCTTTTATCGATGCCTTGTCGCCGCCATCCTCAGCCTTGGCGTCCTTGCGCGCCATCTTGAGCGGCCGCTGATACTCGATGAACAGCGCGATCGGGCTCATGTGCAGCGTTCGAAGTTCGTTGACCCGCTCGGACAGGTCGCTCGGAATCGCAATCGACTCGGGATGCAATTGCTCCCGCACGTAGCGTTCGGGGCCGATCGCGCTTACGTGCTCGAAGTCACCGGGCCGCGGCCCGAACGCGAGCCGGTTGAGAACGTGGAGAATGCGATCTTGCTTAGAAACTTCCAGAGCCACGACAGGTCTCTCGTCTATGTACTACGAAACCGCCCGCCAGCGGATTCACAGTATTGTGACGTAACCAGCGCCGTGTTCGTTTACCTCTCGGATCGCCCCCAGGCCTCGATCAGGCGCTCGAAGGCCTTGCGCAGCTCGGGATCTTTCAACTCCGGGAGCTCGATCGATTTCCGCGTCGCGCGCGGGACCGTGCGCAATTTCGGCCGCTCGCGCCGGCTCAAACGCCCCTGCACGAAGCGCAGCTCACGCACGACGTCGTTGCCGATCCGCTCCGTCACGCGCGCGAGAATCTGCGACTTCATCAGATTCAGTTCTTGTATCCACATCGCGCCCGATACTTTCACGACCGCGGTGTGGAATTTCAGCGAGACGATTTCCGTGCGACGCGCGATCGTTTCGCCGACGATCTCCGGCCACGCTTTCGCGAGCCGCACTATCGCGAAATGACCCTCGCGGTCGATCCGATCGAGCAGGGGCTGCATCGTGGCGCCGATCTGTTCCGGAGCCTTACGGCGTCGATTTGGCATGACCTGCAAACGATAGCTCCACTGCTGCCGCGACGCATACCGACCGTATGTTCGGCGGCATTCTCCGAGGGCAATTTTCATTAGTCGAGCTAATTCGACTTAGTCGGTCAGTCATAATCGTTAATAGGAGCGAAGATTTACCAAAAGCTATCAACAACCTAACATATGGGTTGTTAACAGATCGTCCTACGCTACCTGTAGGGGGTCGGGGCTTGACAAGCCGAACGGGCCGAGCGATATTGTCGCCCACGCTGCATAATACGTATCACATGGCGACTCTAGATTGGCTAGGAGCCATCCGCGCAGCGAAGACGATGCTAGTGGAACTGAATGCGGGCTTAACGCGCATGTAACGAGGTGGGGAGGATGCGGTGATGGGCGGGGGAGCGATTGACTTTGAGATGGATTCGAAGGCCAAAATAACCGACCGCGCACCAGCTCCCAATGCTGTCCCGGTCAATTCTGTCGCGCCGGGACGAGGTGTCGTGCTCGAGCGGTTTTTCACGACGGCCGGCGTCGATCCATATTCCCAGGTCGATTGGGATCTGCGCAGCGCCGTTATCTCGGGCGAAGACGGGCGCGTGGTCTTCGAGCAGAGAGACGTCGAGGTGCCGCGAGCGTGGTCGCAGACCGCGACCAACGTCGTTGTGTCGAAATATTTTCGCGGACCGCTCGGCACGCCGCGGCGCGAGACCAGCGTCCGTCAACTGATCTCCCGTGTCGTCGACACGATCAGCGGATGGGGCGACAAGCAGGGTTACTTTGCCGACGGCGACGCGCGCGAAACATTCCATGCCGAGCTGAAGTACCTGCTCCTCAACCAGAAGGCGTCGTTCAACAGCCCGGTCTATTTCAACGTCGGTATCGAGGCCAAGCCGCAGTGCTCCGCATGCTTCATCCTCAAGGTCGAGGACAGCATGGACTCGATCCTGAGCTGGTACCGCAACGAGGGCATGATCTTCAAAGGCGGCTCCGGCGCGGGCGTGAACCTGTCGGCGCTGCGCGGATGCCGCGAGAAACTTTCGTCGGGTGGCACCGCGTCGGGACCGTTGTCGTTCATGAAAGCCGCGGACGCGAGCGCCGGGGTAATCAAGTCGGGCGGCAAGACGCGCCGCGCGGCCAAGATGGTCGTGCTCAACGCCGACCATCCCGACATCGTCGATTTCATCAAGTGCAAAGTAGAAGAGGAAAAGAAGGCGTGGGCGCTGATCGAGGCCGGTTACGACTCCTCGCTCGACGGCCCCGCTTACGGCTCCGTATTTTTCCAGAACGCCAACAATTCCGTGCGCGCCACCGACGGATTCATGCAGGCGGTGCTCGACGACGCCGAATGGCAGACGCATTTCGTCAAGTCCAGCGAAGTCGCCGAGACCCGTCCTGCGCGCAAGATACTCCACATGATCGCCGAGGCCGCGCACGCATGCGGCGACCCGGGGATGCAATTCGACACCACCATCAACCTGTGGCACACCTGCCCCGCCAGCGGCCGCATCAACGCGTCGAATCCGTGCAGCGAGTACATGCATCTCGACAACTCGGCCTGCAATCTCGCGTCGCTCAACCTGATGAAGTTCATCGACGAGCGCGGCGAGTTCGACGTCCGCGCGTTCCGCCACGCCGTCGACGTGATGATCACGGCGCAGGATATCGTCGTCGACAATTCTTCGTATCCGACCGACGAGATCGCCAAGAATGCCAGCGCGTTCCGCGAGCTCGGGCTTGGCTACGCGAACCTCGGCGCGCTGCTGATGGCGCTCGGCATGCCGTACGACTCTGACCAGGGCCGCAGCTATGCCGCCGCGATCACCGCGCTGATGACGGGCGAGGCCTATCTGCAGTCCGCGCGCATTGCCGAGCAGATGGGACCGTTCGCCGGCTACGCGTCCAATCGCGAGCCGATGCTGAAAGTGATCGAGCGCCACAAATCGTACGCCTACAAGCTCGATCCGTCGTACGTTCCTCTCGATTTGCTGCGCGCCGCGCGCGAGTCATGGGACGACGCGCTCAAGGTCGGCACGGCGGCCGGCTACCGCAACTCGCAGGCGACGGTGATAGCGCCGACCGGCACGATCGCATTCATGATGGATTGCGACACCACCGGCATCGAGCCTGACATCGCGCTGATCAAGTACAAAAAGCTGGTCGGCGGCGGGATGCTGAAAATTGTCAACGGTACGGTCCCGCGCGCGTTGAAGCGGCTGGGCTACGACTCGAAGGAAGTGCAGGAGATCGTCGAGTACCTGGACGAGAACGAGACGATCGAGGGCGCGCCGCAGCTCGCCGACGCGCATCTTGCGGTTTTCGATTGCGCTTTCAAGCCGCGCGCCGGCGCCCGCACGATTCACTACAACGGTCACATCAAGATGATGGGCGCGGTGCAGCCGTTCATCTCGGGCGCGATTTCAAAGACGATCAACATGCCGGCGGAAGCGACCGTGGACGAAGTGGCCGAGGCTTACGTCACCGCGTGGAAGCTCGGCTTGAAAGCGGTCGCGATTTACCGCGACGGCTCTAAACGCACGCAGCCGCTCAACACCGGCAAGACCGAGAAGGCGGTGGAGACGGTCGCAGCGGCGGTGATAGCGGCGGCTGACGATCGGATGCAGCGGCGCAAGCTGCCCGACGAGCGCAAATCGATCACGCACAAGTTCGATATCGCCGGCCACGAAGGCTACATCACGGTCGGCATGTACGAGGACGGCACGCCGGGCGAAATTTTCGTCACGATGTCGAAGCAGGGATCGACCATCTCGGGCCTGATGGACTCCTTCGCGACGGCGATTTCGTTCGCGCTGCAGTACGGCGTTCCGCTGCAGTTCCTGGTGGACAAGTTCTCGCATATGCGCTTCGAGCCGTCGGGCTTCACCAAGAATCCGCAAATCCCGTACGCCAAGTCGATCGTTGACTATCTCTTCCGCTGGATGGCGTCGAAGTTCCTGGACGAAGAAGCAAAGCGCGAAGTCGGGATTGTCGAGTCGGAGAAAACGTTGTCGGCAAAATCAGAAGTGGCGCCCGTAGCGATGGCTCCAGTAGCCAGTTTGCGCGATGGCAAGGACGGCGGGATACGGCAGGCATTCATCAACCAAGCCGACGCGCCGCCATGTCCCGACTGCGGCAGCATAATGGTGCGCAACGGCGCCTGCTACAAATGCATGAACTGTGGCACTACGAGCGGGTGCTCATAAACAAGGAGTCTTAAGGGTCCCGGAGGATTGGAGGGGAGGCTTTCGAGAGACTGGCGATGATGAGGTTGATGCGGGGGAAGGTAGCTGAGCGGCGGCCGGTAAAGGTTTCAGCCAGTCCTCGGAGAAAATGGGGATGACGGATTCTCCGGGACCCACTTACTAAGCAAGGCGCGGCAGGACTCGCGCCCTAACAGGATGTGGTGGGGCGGCGGATGTGGTGACGGCAGGGGGCTGGGAGCAATCCCAGCCCCCGAATTATTTTTCTGGATGCTCAAGATCCGGCCGCCGCGGCCTCCGAATACCTCGCCCGTTATTTCACGGGAGAGGCGGCCGACCGCGTCGCGGTCGGTAGGTGAGGGTTCTGGGATTCAGCATGCCCGCCTGGTGCAGCGACCACCTACGCGATCTCGCCCGGTCCGTTCCTGTTAACTCCCAGTTTCACATCAACCCGAAAAGTGTCACTCTCGATCGATGGCTGACCTTACGCCGTCGCGAGTGATTGCTAAGCAACCACTGACCCGCTCCCGCGCTCTTCGGCGCGATTCCACCGAAGCCGAAAAGCGTCTCTGGGCGATCCTTCGGAATCGAAATCTGGACGGTTGGAAGTTCCGTAGGCAAGTACCGATCGATTCTTTCATTGTCGATTTTTGCTGCATCGGAGCGCGCCTGATCGTGGAGCTAGATGGAGAGCAGCACTCAGACGCTTGAAAGCGTTACGACGATTCGCGGACGCGAGACTTGGAAGCGCGGGGTTTTAGAGTAATGAGATTTTGGAACAGCGAAGTGTTGCAGGAAACTGAAGGCGTCATTCAGGAGGTCAGTGGTGTGCTCAGGGCGGGAAATCAGTCAGTGAAGTAATCCGACGTCGCGATGAATCGCAGAACCCTCACCTAACCTCTCCCGTGAAAATAACGGGCGAGGTATAGGAGGCCGCAACGGCCGGATGGAACGGGCGAGGTGTCAAGAGTGGAGCAAGTATCGCGACGGAATGGTCGACGAGTCAGGACGGAAACCTGTTCGGGCGACAGGGGATTTGGTCGAGGGTCGAGAAACCGATCGTGCGCATCGGCCTGTGGCCGAGAAGATGCTCGTTGCGGTCCAGAAATTCGTTTAGCGCCCGCTTGACGTAGTGATTCCGCTTGTGCCCCGTTTCGAGCGCGAGGTTTTCAAGGCGCCGAATCGCTTCCTTCTTCGTCATTTGAGCGAGAATCATAGTGCGGAGAAGTTGGAGAGCGAAGTTCTGAAGGCCTCATTTTGTGGAAAAATCGACCGAACTGTGGATAAAGGAACGCGCAGACTGCGGGCGCGGCTACTTCTTCCGACGCCGCTTGGGCGGAGGGTTGTACAGGTGCAGGAACGAAAATGCGGCGATCGTCAGAGCGTGCATGACTTTGGCCGACGCAATCAGGCCGCGGATTTCGCGCATCGGAACCAGCACGATTTCGGTTTCTTCGTCGCCGAGCGATACCACTCTTGCCACTTCGTGCACGTTTTCGGCGAGGAACGAGTAACAGATGTTGCCCTGGATTGCGGGATTCGGATGCACCTTGCCGAGCTCGACGATCGTGTCGGAGTCGAATCCGGTCTCTTCGATCATTTCGCGGCGCGCCGCATGCATTGGCGACAGATCCTCGGGATCGACCATGCCGCCCGGCACTTCGAGCGTGAGCTCCGAGATGCCGTGACGCCATTGGCGAATCATCACGACATCGCCGTTTTTCGCGAGCGGGATGATATTCACCCAGTTGGGCGCGTCGAGGATGAAGAAGTCGCGCTCGCCGCGCTGCGCATGTATCGAGCGCCGGCGATGGAGATCGAAGATCGGTGTCCGGTATGCGACGTCGCTGCCGAGGGTCTTCCACTTGCGCGGCTTCATCGTAAGATTGCGGCACCGCCGCCTTGCCTCAGAACAGTCGCGCGTATTCGATTGCCGGGCATCGATCCATGATGACCGTCAGGCCGGCTTGCTGCGCGCGGCGGGCGGCGTCGAGGTGGATTACGCCCAACTGGCACCACAGTATGCGCGCGCCTTTGGTGATCGCTTCTTCGACGATTTGCGGCACGAATTCCGAGCGGCGGAATACGTCCACCATCTCGACTGGTTCGGGGATCGACGCCAGGTCGGGGTAGCACTTCTCGCCGAGGGCGCTCTGGAGCGCGTCGGCGTCGATTTGGGGATTTACCGGAATCACCTTGAAGCCATGGTCTTTCAGCAATTTTGCGATTTTGAGAGAGTCGCGGGCTGGATTGTCGGAGCATCCTACGACTGCGACCGTGGCTGGCTTCGACAGAATCGCGCGAATCCCGGCGTCACTCGGATTGCTGAATTCCAGTGCCATCTGATTACCGATGAAACAGGCGTTCGATGATGGTCGGGACGAGGCGATGGATTTCCTCGCGGCATTCGGCGAATACCAGGTCGCCCTTTTCGTAGGGGTCGTCGATATCGCCGGCCTCGCCCGCGAACGAACGCAGCGTGAACACCGGCCGCTCGCTCGCGCCGGGAAATCGCTCGACCAGCTCGCGCGCCTGCTGCTCGGTCATCGCGATTATGAGATCGGTCTGCTCGAGCATCTCGGGATGCCGCTTGAGGTCGGTGGAAGTAGCCTCGTCGCCGATGTCGATGCCGACTTCGCGCAGCGCCATCCGGGTGTCGAGCGAGACCAACGCGCCGTCGCGGGCGTACGGCGCGATGCCGGCCGAGGTAATCGTTATCTGATGCTCGAAATCGAGCCCGTCGAGTTCGCGGCGCAGGATATGCTCGGCCATCACGCTGCGTGCGGTGTTGGCGGCGCAAATGAACAGGATGGAACGAAAGCGCGGCTCACGAGGAACCGCGCTTTTCGGTTTCTTCTCAGCGGTCAAAAATCTACACGCCCCCGCCCATCACCTCGCCCATGCTCTCCTTCTTGGTCACGCCCTTGGCGAGCTCTTCCTTGAGCTTGGCGCCGAGTTCCGCCGGCTCCCACATCGAGCCTTTCTTCGAGACCTTGGCGCCGGTGTGCCATCCGCGCATCAGCCATACGTTGCCCATGCCGACGCGGAACACTTCGCCGTGAACGTCCTTGGCGTCGTCGCTCGACAGCCACGCGACCAGCGGCGCAACGTGCGCAGGCGTGAACGCGTCCCACTCGCCTTCTTTCTTCGCCATTCCGCCGGCAGTCTGCGGAGTCGCGTCGACGGTCAGGCGCGTGCGCGCGACCGGCGCGATCGCGTTGGCGGTGACGCCGTAGCGGCTCATCTCGCGATCCACGATTATCGCCATCGCGGCGACCGCCGCCTTCGCCGAGCCGTAGTTGCTCTGCCCGGCGTTGCCCAGGATGCCCGAGTCGGAGCTGGTGTTGATGAGCCGGCCGTTGAGAACGTTGCCGGCCTTGTGCTGCTCGCGCCAGTAGGCGGCCGCGTGGCGGGCGACGTTGAACGAGCCCTTCAGATGGACGCTGACGACTGCGTCCCAATCTTCTTCGCTCATGTTGAAGATCATGCGGTCGCGCAGGATGCCCGCGTTGTTGACGACGATGTTGAGCTTGCCGAAGTTGTCGATTGCGCAATCGATGATCCGCTTGGCGGATTTGAAGTCGGTCACGCTCTCGAAGTTGGCGACCGCCTCGCCGCCGTCGGAGCGGATTTCCTTGACCACATCCTCGGCCGGCGAGCGCGACTGCCCGGTGCCGTCGAAGTGCCCGCCGAGGTCGTTCACGACCACCTTGGCGCCGTGTTTCGCCAGCAGCAACGCCTCTTCGCGCCCGATGCCGCGACCGGCGCCCGTGATTACCGCAACTTTGCCTGTCAGTAGTGCCATTTCGCTAGTTCCTCTCTGCCTTCTCGCTTGGATTTGGATTCGGTGCTTGCTGGGCCATTTCGCCCGGTCCTTCTATATCGAAGTTTTCCGTGGGTTCGATCAGGGACTCGTCGATGTGCGCAGGGAGCTCATAGATAAGATCGATCGTCATCTTCGCCTTATCCTCATCGCTCGGGTACAGCATGATGCTGCCAGGGCGCCCCTTGTAGTTGAAATCGCAGGACCAGGTCTTGCGCGCGGGCATGATCAGCGACGAGGTGATGTGAAAATCGTCCTTCTTCAGCTCACCCTTGTAGTAGGCAACCATCTCGGGCATCTGCGCGTCGGAGCTGAACATGATTTCGCGCATCGCGCCCTTGGGCTTGCGGACGTGCTCGATCTTGGCGTCCGGATATATCGGCATCGCCTTGTACAGGTCCGATGGTAACGCGTTGCTGGGCTCGTCGGTCGGGCCGGTCGCGGTCTGCACGGTGGGGGGCGCGACGGGCGCGGCCACCGGCGAAGATTTGCAGGCTGCGAATCCGACGAGGAGCAAGACAGCCAGAACTGCCCGCATGAACAGATCGGGTGCATTCTGCGTCTTAATACAGAGTGGGTCCAGATTTCTCAAAAGCGTCAATCGCCCAAAAAAACAAAGACCGCGTCGCGGTCAACCTGCGGCATGCTGTGGCAAGCTTCTGGATAGACGCGAGCAGCCAAGAAGTCAAGGCGACAAGGGCGGCGGGTGGTGCCGCGGGCGACCAGATTGAGGTAGTCGCCAGCATGGCCAACGGCTATAGAGTAAAGTGGTAAAGGGACTCGATAGTCGAGCGTGGTGCGAGGGTTGCGCAACAAGGCACGGCGTGGGAAGCCGCCGGTGGCATTCGCAATCGTGGACGCAGCGTTCAACATTTTTGCTTCCGCGCGGCGACTCTTGACAAATACTTTCTATTGTTGCATTCAAACTTTCCGCGCCTTCACGGACGACTTTGACCGGCTGGTGGGAGCCCAGTCCATTAAAATTGGGCTAACGACCGGTTCGGGGGAGAGCCGTTAAGGCAGTTTGGGGCAGTTATCGTAATGGTTCGAGCGGGGCCAGAATTTCGCCGCTCAATTTGTTTCAATCTCGAGAGGATAAGAGATGCAAAGCAACTTTGGAATTTTGTCGATGATTCAGCAGGGCTACTACGCAACATATCCCCTGCTCTTCATTTCGGTCATCGCCCTGGCGATAATTTTCGAACGCATTTGGGTGCTGTGGGGCGTCGGACCCAAGACCGCCAAGCTCGCCGACTCGCTGATCCCGCAGTTGCGGCAGGGCAAGTTCAACGAAGCCTTGCAGGCAACGCAGGCGCGCGCGACGGCCGCCGAGCGCATCTTTCACACGCTGATTTCGGGCGCGCAGACGATGGACCGCGATCACCTGCTCGAGCTCGACGACGAGCGGCGTTACCAGGAAGGCCTCGAGTTCAAGCGCTACATCTGGGTGCTCGCGACGGCGGGCGCGTCGGCGCCGTTCATCGGGCTGTTCGGCACGGTGGTTGGTATTCTCGTGGCGTTCCAGTCGATGGCAATTATGGGCACCGGCGGTTTCTCGGTCGTCGCAGCCGGTATTTCGGAAGCGTTGATCTCCACGGCGCTTGGACTCGCCGTCGCGATCGTCGCGGTTATTTTCTACAACTATTTCTCGGTCAAGGTTGAGAACATCAGCGCCATCCAGCACATCAACGACGACCGCCTGATCGACGCCGCACTTCAGGGGAGACAGACGCGTGGCAATTAGCGGACCACATGGCGGCGAGGCTGGCGGCGTTTTCGCCGACATCAATATCACGCCGCTGACCGATATTTTTCTGGTGCTGCTGATCATCTTCATGGTGACCACCTCCGTCACTATCGAGTCTGCCGCTCACGTCGATTTGCCCAACGCGACCAACACCGCGCCGGAGAACAAGGGCGTGATCGTCACGTACACCGCCCAGCACGAGCTGTTCGTGAACTCGCGCGACGTGCCCGAGCGCGAACTTCGTTCCAGCCTGGCCGACGCGCTGGGCAAGGTGGATCAGAAGATCGTCGTGTTCCAGGGTGATCGCAAAGTGCTGCTGGGCGACATGGTGCGGATCCTTAATATCGCCAAGGCGGCCGGCGCCGAACAAATTGCAATCGCGGCCAAGCGGGTCACGGGTGCGCAACTAGCCAACTCCTCGGGTGGGGGAAGTTGATCGACACCCGTAGAGGTATTTGCGCATGGCAAAAAAAATGAGCAGTAACAAAGGCGGCGGGGTGTTCGCCGACATCAACATCACCCCGTTGACCGATATCTTCCTCGTCCTGCTGATCATCTTCATGGTGACGACGGCAGTGACGATCGAGTCCGCGGCCCACGTCGATTTGCCCAAAGCTGAAGCTGCGGCCAACCCTAACGAGAAGCCCAAGGGCATCATCGTTACCTACACCGCGGAGCATCTGATCTATCTGAATGACAAGCAGGTCACCGAGCCCGAGTTGGTGCCGCAGCTTCATGACGCGCTCCAGAATTCGACCGATAAAATTGTGATTTTCCAAGGCGACCCAAAGGTTATACTAGGTGACATGGTTCGGATTCTGGACCTGGCCAAGTCAGCGGGCGCCGAGGCGATAGCCATAGCAGTATCTTCGCTACCTCCAGGCGGCGGCGGTGCTCCGGCGCCGGGAGGCGGAGCGTAGGATTTTAATATGATCGCAGCAATTATCATTTTGCTTGTTCTCTCGACGTTCGTCGTCGCTTTCATCTTCTACCGCATCATCGGCAAGCGAGAGCTCGAGGCCGAAGCAAACCGCGACGATGACGAAGCCGACGCGACCCGCCTGCAGAAGATGAAAGATGCGCTCGGTCTGTTGATCGGGCCCTTTCCCCTGTCGGTCGCCCTTCACGTACTCGCCCTGCTGTTCCTGATAATCACGGTGCACGAGCAGCGGGGGCGCGAGTTGATCATGGTGAACCTCGAGGCGGGCGGCGGCGGCGGTGGCGGCAACGAGATGCAGGATCTCGACATGCCCGAAGTGCCGATGCCTGACACGGCGCCGCAGCAGATGGAGCAGCCGACCGCGGTCGACACCTCGCAGGCTGTCGGCCTGGCCAATGACTACGTGCGCGCAGCCGGCGGTGGCGGTATCGGTATCGGGCGCGGCGGCGGTATGGGCTCGGGCTACGGCCACGGTATCGGCTCGGGCTTCGGCGGGTTCATCGGCGAGCTGAGACGCAAGGGCCTCGATGTGGTGCTGGTGATCGACGGCACCGGTTCGATGAAACTGATCATCGAGGACGTCAAGGCCAAGATGCAGCAGCTGGTGCAATCGATTCACCGGCTGGTGCCGATCGCGCGAATCGGAATAATCGTGTTCGGCGGCAAGGGCGAGAAGATGAACGTCCAGCCGCTGACGCTGTCGCCGCAAAAGCTGAGCGAGTTCTTAAACGGTATCCAGGCGATGGGTGGCGGCGAGTGGGAAGAGGATACGCTCGGCGCGGTCGAGGCCGGCATCAACAAGATGGACTGGAAGCCGTACGCCAAGAAGGTGGTGGTGCTGGTCGGTGATTCGCCCCCGCGCACGGAGGACTTTGCCCCGCTGCTGGCGCTAATTCGGCAGTTCAAGAGCAACAACGGGACGTTCAACACGGTGGACGTGGCGGCCGAGGAGCACGAGCGTTTCGAGCGCGAGTTCTGGCTCAAGGTGCATCGCGAGGAGCCGCCGAAGATCTCGCCGCTGCCGGCCTTCTATCGGCAGACGCAGGCGGCGTACAAAGTGCTCGCGACGGCGGGTGGTGGCTCGATGAAATCGCTGACCAAGGACGCGCACATCAACCAGCAGGTGCTGATTCTCGCGTTCGGCGACCAGTGGCAGTCGCAGGTCGCTGCTTTCGGCCGCGGGTTGAACACCAGCAGCTCGAGCCCGTAAATATTTGCGTCCGGTCAATCGTCTAATATGATGACGACCGGGACGGCATGAAAAATCTCAAGATACTCAGCGCGGTCGCCCTTGCGGCCGCGCTCTTTTTTCCGCTGCATCCGCCGCGGGCGTATGCGACGGATTTGCAACACGCGCGCGCGCAAAAAGATCTGACACCGGCGCTACAGCAGTCACTGCAGGATAAACTCTCCGATGTATCAGGACCCTACTTTGACGAGCAGGATGAAAAGAAAGCCAAGGGTCAGGTGTACATAGACCTCCTGCAGAAATTCGAGTACCTGCCGACCTACGGCCCGCACAATCACTTGGTCGTCAGCTGCAAGCTGGGCGGCGTCGAGTACAACCCGGCCAAGCCCGGGACGGCCAAAGGCCTCGCCACCGGCAACCTCAAATATCTCGTCTTCACGTATGCGCTTGAGAACGGGCAATGGGTGTCGGTCGCCAAACCGAAGTGGGAAACGCAGAACCTCGGCGCCGCGGGCGCGGCGCAAATGAGGCAGAATCTCGCCCACGGCGAGCAGCGCAAGGCCGCGATGGAAAAAACCGCCCAAACCCACGCGGCAGCAGCGGCCGCGGCCGCAGCCGCGCAGAAAGCGGCAGACCGCTCCGGGCAATAAAGAGCCCGCGAATCTTAGCCTCTCCGTGTGCGAGGAGAGATTAGGATCGGGATTCTTCGCTGCGCTCAGAATGACACAAGAAAAGGACGCGACTCGGGATGTGTGCGCTGTCTATCTTCCTGACGCGGCCGCCTGATTGACCACGTTGTGCTGCACCTTGCTGTGGAAGCGGCCGTAGCTGAAATAGATAACCAACCCGATCACCAGCCACACGAAAAAACGAATCCACGTCACGACCGGCAGACTCGCCATCAGGTAGACGCAAAACACGACGCCGAGAATCGGCACCAGCGGCACCAGGGGCGTGCGGAACGGGCGTTTCATGTCGGGCTCGACATGGCGCAGAATCCAGACACCGAAGCATACGAGCACGAAGGCGAACAGGGTGCCGATATTCGTCAACTCCGCAATTTCCTGGATCGGCAGCAACGCCGCCGTGATTCCGACCGCGAATCCCGTCAGCGTGGTCGGGACGTAAGGCGTGCGATACTTCGGATGTATCCGGCTGAAGGCGGGCGGCAGCAGGCCGTCGCGCGACACGGCGAAAAATACGCGCGATTGCCCGAGCATCAGCACCAGCAGCACCGAGGTCAGGCCGGCGACCGCGCCGAGCGAGATAAAGCCCGACAAGGCGTGCATCCCGCGCAGTACGAACGCCGAGGCCAGCGGCGCATTCACGTCGATCAGGTGCGCCGGCACCATCCCGGTCAACACGCCCGCGACCAGTATATAGAGCAACGTGCAGACGAACAGCGAGCCCAGGATGCCGAGCGGCAGGTCGCGATTCGGATCGACGACCTCTTCCGCCGCCGTCGATACCGCATCGAATCCGATGTACGCGAAGAAGATCACTGCCGCGCCTTTCATCACTCCTGACCATCCCATCGGCGCGAACGGACTCCAGTTCGGCGGCCTGACGAAGAACGCGCCGACGACGATCACGGCGGCGATTACGACGAGCTTAATCCCCACTATGATCGAATTGAGCCGCGCGCTCTCCGATATTCCGATGTACAGCACGTAGGTGATCAGCATCACGATCAGGAGCGCGGGCAGGTTGATGATTGCGCCAGATGCCGATCCGGGCGCGCTGGTTATCGCGACCGGCAAGTGGATCCCGACGCCATGCAAGATGACGGTAAGGTAACCCGACCATCCCACCGCAACGGCGGCAGCGCCCACCGCGTATTCGAGCACGAGGTCCCATCCGATGATCCAGCCGACCAGCTCGCCCATCGTCGCGTACGAGTATGAATACGCGCTGCCGGCCACCGGGATCATCGCGGCGAACTCCGCGTAACACAGCGCCGCCATCGCGCACGCGAATCCCGATACCACGAATGACAACACGATCGCCGGGCCGGCGTACTTTGCGGCGGCGACGCCGGTCAGCACGAAAATTCCCGCGCCGACGATCGCGCCGATTCCGAGCAGTGTGAGATCGAGCGCTCCCAGAGCCCGCTTCAGGCCACCCGAGTGCGACTCCGCCTCCGCCATCAGGGCGGCGGCCGGCTTGCGCCTGAAGAGTTGCGCTCGAAGCCCGGTGCCGTTCACCACGCCTGGTATCCGCCGTCCACCGAAATTACCGACCCCGTAACGTAGCTTGAAGCCGGACTGGCAAGGAAGATCACAGCGCCTCGAATCTCATGCGCCAGACCCAGCCGCTTCATCGGCGTGAACGCTTCCATCCGCTCCTTGTTCGCGGGCTTGGCGATTCCGCCTTCGGTGGCCTCGGTGGGAATCCATCCGGGTGCGATCGCATTGACCAAAATTCCGTAGCCGGCCCATTCCACGGCCAACTGGCGCGTCAGATTCGCCAACGCCGCCTTGGTCGCCGCGTATGCCGACAGCCGGTACACCGAACTCGCCACCGACGCATAGATCGAAACCATGTTGATGATTCGGCCCGGCTGTTTGATCTCGATAAGGCGGCGCGCGATGCGCTGTGCGAGCATCATCGGCGCGGTCAGGTTCACCGCGATTGCTTCGTCCCACGCCTCGCGCTTGAAATTCTCGGCACGCCCGGTCGGCGACACGCCCGCGTTGTTCACCAGGATGTCGACGTCGCCAAGAGCCGCCGTCGTCTCAGTCATCACTCGATCGAGGTCCGCCTCGCGCGTCACGTCGGCGCCGATTCCGATCGTCTTGACGCCGTGCGCTTTTGCAAGCTCGCCCGCAACTCGCGTGACGCGGTCTTTGCGCCGCGCGACGAGAGCAACGTCGGCGCCCGCAATCGCCAGCGCCTTAGCGCATTCGACTCCCAGCCCCGACGATGCGCCGGTGACCAGTCCGCGGTGGCCGCGCAGGGAGAACAGCGATTCGAGCGAATCCATCAGTCGCCGAAAACTTCGCCGGCGGCTTGCGCAGCCGCTGCGACCGTTCGATCGATATCGGCGCGCGAAATTCCGTGATGCGTCACGGCGCGGAAGGAGGTCGCTTCGCGCGGCGAGATCAAAACCCCGCGCTCCTTCATCGCCGCCGCGAAACGCCGCGACGCATCCGCGTCGCCGTCCACGTCGAACACGACCATGTTGGTGCGATTTGCGACCGGCCGCACGTTGAGTCCCGCGACCAGCGCGAATCCCTGCGCCAGCGCGCGCGCATTCTGATGATCCTCGGCCAGCCGATCGACCATCGTGGTCAGCGCGACGATTCCCGCCGCCGCGATTATTCCCGCCTGCCGCATACCGCCACCGAGCACTTTGCGGGTCCGATGCGCGCGAGCGATAAATTCGCGGCTCCCACACAGAAGCGAACCCACCGGGCATCCGAGTCCCTTCGACAGGCAAAACGATACGGTATCGGCGCCGCTCGCGATTTCCTTCGGCGTCGTCTCGAGCGCGAGCGCGGCGTTGAAGATTCGCGCGCCGTCGAGATGCAGCGGAATTTTTCTGTTTCGTTGATGCGCGGCGTCTGAAACTTCCGCCATGTGCGACAGCTTGATCGGCGCGCCGCCGCATCGGTTGTGCGTGTTCTCGATGACCACCAACGAAGGCTGCGCGAAGTGATCGTCGGCCGGCGTCCCGAGCTCACGCCTGAGTTCACCCATGTCAAGCTCGCCGTCTTCGGTGTTGGCGACCGCGGTGAGCACGATGCCTCCCAGAGCCGACGCGCCGCCCGCTTCGTAAAGATTGGTATGTGACTGCGAGCCGACTAGCGCCTTGGTGCCGCGCGCGCAGTGCGTCAGCATCGCGGCCAGGTTGCCCATCGTGCCGCTCGGCACCAGCAGCGCCGCTTCCTTGCCCATCATCGACGCCGCCATCGCCTCGAGCCGGTTGACGGTGGGGTCTTCGCCGTAAACGTCGTCACCCAGTTCGGCGCGCGCGATTGCTTCGCGCATCTCGGGCGTTGGCAACGTAACGGTGTCGCTGCGCAGATCGATCAAGACGCGATGCCTGTCGCGGGCCTACTGCCCCGGCGGAAAGAGCGTGGTGAAGTTGCCACTGGTCGTGTCGACGACCTCGACCGCGTTTTCCGTGGTGTCGGAGAAGTACAGTTGCTTGCCGTCGCTGGTGAGCGCGCAACCCGAGCCGATATGGCCGTTGACGAGGGTCAGCTTGGTAACGGTTTTGGCGTTGAGATCGATCTTTCGAATTGAATGATTGTCGGCGTCGAGCACGTAGAGCATCGTCCCGTCGGTGCACAATGCGCCGGGATCGTTGAACTGCGCCTGTAGGGCGGGACCGTCTTTGTCTCCTTCCTCACCGGTGCCAGCGAGCGTGCTGGTCTGGAGTGTCGAGATATCGATCATGCGAATCACGTCATTGCCGGTATCGGCAACGTAGATCGCTTTCTTGTCCACCGCGACCCCGCGCGGGCTGCTGAATAGTGACTTGTCTGGACCACCTTCGGTCTTGCCCGCAGTGCCCGCCTGTCCCCCGATCGTCTTAACCTTCATGTCGGCGAGGGTGACGCGCCGGATTGTGTTGTTGCCGCTGTCGGCCACGTACAGCGAGGTGCCGTCGGTCGCGATCTGGGTGGGCAGGTTGAAGTGCGCCGCCGGGCCGGTGCCGTCTTCGGTGCCCGAGATATTCGCCGTGCCCGCAACCGTGGTAACCGTCCCGCTCACGCTGATTTTGCGAATGTCGGAATTATTGGTGTCGCAAAGATAAAGATCCTGCCCTGACATCGTCATCCCGTCAGGACTGTTGAAGCGCGCGGAATCGCCGACGCCGTCGTTGCTGCCTTCCTGGAAAAGCTTGCCCGCGACGATTCGCAGCGATCTCGTCGCCGCGTCGATTGCCTCGAGCGTATTGTTGCGGCTGTTCGCGACATACACTGCGCGGCCGTCGGTCGCCAGCCCGGCGGGAAAATCCAGCCGCGGTCCCGATTGCGCCTGAATCCCTTCCAGATTTTGCGCCCTCGCGGATGTGCCGACGCCAAGTATCGCGAGCGTCGCAGCCGAAGCCAGGAAGAATTTGAAGTTTGCGGAGAATCTCATTTACGCGACCTCGCTGAATTGGTTGGGGGTCATTCGCGTCGATTCACGAATCTTGCCGCAACTTATGGAAAGATCGCTTTTACCACTTCGTCGATCGCGCGCTTGCTATCCGCCTCGTCGGTCAGTGACCAGGTGACCGCGACCGTCGCCGCGCGCCGTGGCGCAATTCCCTGCCGGATCAGTTCGCCGGCGTAGATCAGCAGGCGTGTAGAGACGCCTTCCTCCAATCCCGACGCCTTCAGATGACGCACCTTCTCGCCCAGCATCGCGAGTTGCAGCGCGATATCCTGCTCGACGCCCGCCTCGTGCGCGATAATCTCGACTTCCTTGTCCGCCGGCGGATAGGTGAACTCGATCGTCACGAAGCGCTGGCGCGTCGAATGCTTCAAATTTTTCTGAATGCTCTGGTAGCCGGGATTGTACGAAATCACCAGCAGAAATCCCTCGTGCGCCTCGATGGTCTCGCCACGCTTTTCGATTGGCAGAATCCGCCGATGGTCCGACAGCGGATGTATCAGCACCGTCGTGTCCTTGCGCGCCTCGACCACTTCGTCCAGGTAGCAAATCGCGCCGCGCCGCACCGCCTGCGTCAGGGGACCGTCAACCCACACCGTCTCGTCGGCCTGGATCAGGAAGCGCCCGACCAGGTCGCTGCCGGTGAGATCCTCGTGACACGCGACCGTGATCAACTCGTTGGGGCCGTTGGCGAGCGAGGACAATTGATGCGCCATGTGCTCGACGAAGCGCGTCTTGCCGCATCCGGTCGGTCCCTTGAGCAGCAACGGCAGGCGCGCCTTGTACGCGGCGGTGAAGATTTCCACTTCATCGCCAATCGGCAGGTAGAACGGCGCCGCGGCCGGGTCGAGATGCTTCACCTCGGGCCCCTCGGCCTGCAGCCTGGTGTCAAACTTCTTTAACTCAATCCCCATCTGTTCCTTCTGGGTACACGATTCATGCGTCAAGGCGCGATTCTAAGAGACTTTCGCGCAACCATTCAAGGCAGCAGGGGTGACCCCTGCACCCAGTATTAAGAAAAACGCGGATATTTCTTTTGCTTGTAGGTCACGTGCGACGCTGATAGGTGGCGGTGCCGTCGCGATCGTCCTTGACCTCGTAGCCGCGCCGCTCGATTTCCTTGCGCAGCTCGTCGGCGAGTCCGAAGTCCTTCGCCTTGCGAGCTGCCGCTCGATTGTCGATCAGTTGCTGCACGTCCGCCTCGATCGTGCTCGTGCGTGCAGTCGCGCGATGCTTTCCCAGTTCAAGCCCAAGCACGGCGTCGAGCGCTCGCAATGTCGGCCACGCGCGGAAATCCTTGCGGCGGTATGCTTCCGCGATCAGTTCGAGCGCCACTGCAAGCGCCTGTGGCGTGTTCAGATCGTTGTTGATCGCGTCGTGAAAGCGCTCGTAGTACTCGGCCGCCCAGCCCGCCGCCTCGACTCCTTCGGCCGCCGCGTCGTCGGGCACGCTGCGCGCGAACTCCCGAAAATAGTCGAGATTGCTCTGCGCCGCGCGAATCGAATCGTCGTTGAATGCGATCTCGGAACGGTACTTCGCGCCGTAACAGAAAATCCGGAACGCCAGCGGATCGATTCCCGCCGGCCCAAGATCGCTCAGCAGCGGAAACTTGCCCGCGCTCTTGCTGATCTTGGTTCCCTCCTTGCCGACCAGGAACGCGTTGTGTACGAAATACCGCGCGAACGGTTTGTGCGTCGCGCTTTCCGATTGCGCGATCTCGTTCTCGTGATGCACCGGGATGTGATCGATTCCGCCGGTGTGGATGTCGATAGTCTCGCCGAGATATTTCATCGCCATCGCTGAGCACTCGATATGCCATCCCGGGTAGCCGCGTCCCCACGGACTGTCCCATTGCATCAGATGGTCCGGCTGGCCGAGCACCCAGAGCGTGAAATCGTGCGGGCTATGCTTGTCGGCAGAATGCTCGAGGCGCTGCGCGGCGTTCTGCTCGTCGAGGCTCTGGCGCGAGAGCCTGCCCAACCGATTCTCTCCGCGATACTTCTCGACGTCGAAGTACACACCGCTCTTTGTGACATAGGCAACGCCCGCGTCGATGATTCTGGCGGTCAGCGCGATCATCTCCCCGATATGATCGGTCGCACGCGACCACACGTGTGGCGCCTCGAGATCGAGCGCCGCGCAATCGCGCTGGAACTGTTCGAGATAGTAGTTTGCGACTTCGAGCGGCGATTTGCCCTGCGCGCGCGCGGTTTTCTCGACTTTGTCTTCGCCGCCGTCCATGTCGCCCGTCATGTGCCCGACGTCCGTCACGTTCATCACGTGCCGTACTTTGTAACCGTTGAACTCCAACGTGCGGCGCAGGCTATCAACGAATACGTAGGCGCGCAGATTGCCGAGGTGCTGCGGCAGATAGACCGTCGGTCCACACGAATACAGCGTCACCGCGGGAGGCTTGAGCGCCTCGAACTCTTCGACCGCGCGGGTCAGCGAATTGAAAATGTAAAATGGCTTCACGAGTGCGAGCGTCAAGCTTAGCAGGGGTGACCCCTGCGCCCAATGTTAATACAAAGATGCGGGACTTTATGGGAGAGGCTGCTGCTCCGCGGCCGGCTGCCCTTTCAGGCGGCCGCGGGCGTCGCGTGCGTATCGCGAAGATGCGATCCGCTTGTACTGCCGATCCGCAACCCACGCGTAGCCCGGGATGTACCACAGGTACGCGAGATAGCCCTTGAGCCCGCGCTGCCGGCGCAGAATTTCGTTGATCGCACGAGCACCGCGATACACGCGCCCATTCTCGTCCACCGCGTGCAATTCCTCGAGCAGATTTTCCATCTTCAAGTCGGGGAACTGCGCGCGCACTTCCTCGAGATGAAGATCCAGCGGCTCCATTTTCCCCGAATTGTCGAATTGACGGATTCCATCGAGACTCGCGCGGCACATCTCGCAGGAGCCGTCGTACAAAATCGCCAGTTTGCCTGCCGACGCCTTGCCGACGCTTGTCGCTTGCTCACCCGCACTCATTGCGATGGCGTTAGCGCTTCGACCACCTTGGATTTGCATTCATCCGCCGCAGCCGCGCTTTCTCGTGGATAATCCGCCACTCGTAACCGTCGAGCAGCGATACCCATGCCGCCTCCATCGTGTTCGATGACTTGGCCAGCGTCGTCCACACCAGATCGCCGTCGGCAAATTTCTTCACCGACACGACGTCCGCCTCGGTCGAGGCGCCGGTCGCATGCTGGTAGGTTTCGATAACTTTCACCGGCTCGAGGTAGGGAAAATATTTGAGCAGCGCCTTGCGCAGCGCCACGTCGAGCGCATGCAGCACTCCGACGCCCGACGCCGCTTCGGTTTCCTCGACGTCGCCAATCCTTATGATGAGCGTCGCATCGACCGTCATCTTGCCGTCGTAAACGTCGTCGATCACGCGCCGCCGCACGATCTCGAACGGCGCCACGTAGTCGCTCGAGGTGCGCAGCTTCGCCAGTTCGCGCGACGCCTGGGGCGGTTCCGCTTCGTAAAAGTCTGCCTGACGTTCAGTACTCATCGGGCTTACCCGCAATTTCCGGTGATTGTTCTGATTTGATTATCATGACCGCCGCCACGGCTTTCAAGGACAAACAGAGTTGCCATAATAGTTGACTCGTGACAGCGGCGCGCCGCCGATGTCCGCGCGACAAGTCGCATGCGTGACCAAAACCACCAATTCATGAACATCCTCGACCGATCTCTCCTCTTCTTGCGATTGTTCCTGTTCCCAAGTGGGAAGGGGTTAGGGGTTAGGTTGTGGATAATCGTCACCACGATCGTCGCAGTCTTCATCGCGCGCCCCGCGCCCGCGCGCGCCGCGCAGGTCCGCATTCCGCTCACGATCGACTACATCACGCTGCGCGAAGCGCTAAAGCGCAAACTTTACACTGCGCCCGGCGGACGCGCCGAGCTATGGAACGGTCTCGACGATTGTCAGTTTCTGTACGCCGAAAATCCCGAGTTCTCGCGCGCGACCTCTGGCGGCGCGGCAACCGTGAAACTCGAAACCGCGAACAGCCTCGGGCTCGGCGTTGCGATGGGCTCGCAATGCCTCGGCGCCATCCAATGGAGCGGCCTCGTCGAGGCGCTCGGCGTCCCGTACATTGCGCCCGGCCTGCAGCTAAAATTTCATTTCACCGATCTGAATCTGTACGACTCCGCGCATCAGAAAACGCAGCTCGTAAGCAAGGGCTTCGATCTGATCAAGAGCTACCTGATTCCGCGGCTCGACGATTTTTCTTACGATCTCAATCCAGCCGTGCAGCAACTCGCCGCGATGATCACCGACTCGATTCCCGCTGACGCCGCGGGACGCGTTCGCGCCGCGATCGCGAGCCTCACCGCCGAGCCGAATATCGCCGCGCTCGACGACGGTATCCGCGTCACCCTCATGATGACCATCCCCGACGTGCCCACTCCCACCGCGATTCCCGGCGCGGCGGCGTCGCCCACGCCGGCCGAGCTCAAAGCCTTCCAGGACACGCTCGATCAATGGGACGCGTTTTTGGTTTTCTCGATCAAGCAGCTTGGCGACGCGGTCGGCGACCAGCAGTTCCGCGACCAATTGCTGCAAATCCTGCTCGACAGCCGCTATCGGCTAGTGCAGGCGCTTAAAAATCCACCATCGGCTGCCGAGCCCGACCCGGTGCGCGTGCTGTTCCTCGACGAATGGACTCAGTTGCACGACGCGGTACGCGCCGCGGCGCGGCGTGGGATGCTCGGCGCGCGCGCGCTCGAATTCATGTCGTTCATTTCGGCCGGCGACGCGTTGTTTGCGCTCGACCAGGCGGCGCCCGCGCTCGGAATGCGCATCTCGGCGGCAGACCTTCGCCGGCTCGCGCACATTATGGCGCCGAGCGCGACCGGCGACCCGCTTCAATTCAACTACGCCGAAGATCGCGACCTGAAAAGACTTTTCGCAATCCCCGAGCCGCCGACAAGCCACCACCCAATCGAGGAAGAGAACATCCCGCCCTCGACCCCGGCCGCATCTCCAAGCTCAACCAGTGCGTCCACTCCGACACCATCGCCGTCTCCCACCACTTCTTCGCGATTGTTCCCCTTCCCTCGAAAGAAGGGGTTAGGGGTTAGGTTGCTCAGCCTCTTCTCACCGCCCGAGGCCGACGCCGCCGAAGAGAACGACACCGCGCTGATGCCTCGGCTGCAAAACGTCGCCGGCCGCCTCTACCGCCTCGTTGTCAACGAAGCGAACGCCGACTCCTATCGCAACGACATGAACCTGCTGCTCAATCTGAGCGCCGCACACCAACTCAGCGCGGTCGCAACCGGCGCGGGCGCAATCGACGCCAACGACGCACGCACATACATGACGCTCGTGCTCAGCACTGCGTGGCAGGAAAGCTGCTGGCGGCAATTCGTGATGGACGGCGAGCGCATCCGATGGCTCGAATCCGCCACCGGCGACATCGGCCTGATGCAGGTGAACAAGCACGTCTGGCGCGGCTTTTACGATCTCGACCGTCTCGAGTGGGACGTGCTCTACAATGCTGGCGCCGGCTGCGAGATCCTCGCACGCATGATGCATTATGCGACCGCCGTGCAGCCGCGTTTCGATCCGGCGACCGTAGCGAGCCATCTCGCGCGCTCGGCCTACGCGGCTTACAACGGCGGCCCGGGCGCGTGCAATCGATGGCGCCGGCGCGAACCACCGGCCCTCAAGCAAATCGATTCCAGCTTCCTGGAAAAATACCGCGCAGTAGAAAACGGAATCCCCATCGACATCCTAAGCTGCGCCCGCTCCTGGAGCCACTGACGCGCGATTTCAAAACCGGAACCGGCTTCGCTGGCGCGAAGCTGTCCGAGATCCTTCACTGCGCTCGCGTTGCTCACTTCGGTCAGGATGACACAAAAAAGTGACGGCGCGGACCTGGCGAACGATCCGTGCAAACCTAACCCCAACCCCTTCCCATTAGTGGAAAGGGAAAGAACCTCGAGGAGGCTCCGGGGTCTGGCGTAACCTTTGGATGCCTAAGCGGTTTATACTGCGAGCACACGCGTCGAGAGGAGGAGTCCGCATGGCATCGAAACTTTGGCGCACACCGACTGTCGTTCCCGCACTCGCCTACGAAGACGTGCCCGCGGCGGTGGAATTCCTCACTCGTGCGTTTGGCTTTCGCGAGCGCGCCGGCGCGCGGCTGAATGGCCATGGGTTCGTGCTGGCCTGGATGGACGTGGGCGACGCGCTCATCTCGCTCAGCACTGCCGGTGGACACGGGCGCAATAGTCCGCGCAGCGCCGGCACGATAACCCAATCGGTGAAGGTGTACGTCGACGGAATCGATCGCCACTTCGCGCGCGCCAAGGCCGCCGGCGCCGTAATCATCTCCGAGCCCGGCGACAAATTCTGGGGCGGACGCGTCTACGAAGCCAAGGATCTCGAAGGCCACTACTGGGAATTTTCAGAGCGCGATCGCGAGCTTGATTCCGCCGAGTGGAAACTCCCGCCCGGCATCAAGATGGGCGCGTGACGCGGGCCGCCGCTGCTACGACGACGGACTCAGCAAGAAGTTGCAATTCGCCGACGCGCTTCCTGACCCCGTTCCGCTGGGCAACGCATCGACATAAACCTCTACGTTGATATCGTAGCATCCCGCGGACAACGGCAGACTCATCGATAGCGGAACGTTCTGGCCATCGGTGGCCTGCTCATCGTAAATAAACATCGACGAGCCGACGTTTTCTATGCTCACAACTCCCGTGGCAGTGATGGTACCGACATCCTCACTCGCGCTCGCTTGTACCGAACCGGTCAGCGAATAGGTCGTGTCGACGCAATGCAGAATTCCGCCTGGACCTGCGTCATACCCTCGTTCACCGCAGTGCAGAGAGGAGATAGCTCGGGACACAACGAGAGGTCCGCGTCGGCGGCTGCGGATTCATTGACTGAAATCGTCGAACCGTCGGCCGCCGAGGACTGCGATGCCGACACCGACCCCGATATAACGACGTTCGTATCGCTTACCGCTGACGCTGTCGGTGAATGAGGGTGTCGAGACCGCGACTGACTGCGCAGTCTGAATCGGGTTGGGCGTCGCATTCGGGTTGTTCAAATAGACAGCGCCCGACACCGTCTCGGAAATACTCTGGAGAGAATAGGTAGTGGTCGACGTGGGGGTCGGAGTCGGTGTCCCGGTCGTAGTCGCCGTCGCGGTCGTCGTCGCCGTCGGGGTGGCGCCGCCGGTCGACGTCGCAGTCGGTGTTGCGGTCGCAGTCTCGGTTGCGGTGGCAGTATCGGTCGGGGTGGCGGTCACCGTTGGGTCGCGGTCGGCGTCGCGGTGCGCGTCGCGACGCCTTTCCCGTCGAGCTTTATCTTGTGAGCGCTGTTCTTCGATTGATCGGTGAATGTCAGATTGCCGGTAAACTTCTTGCCCTTTGCCTGAGGGGCAAAGCTCACGCCGATCTGGCACGTTCCACCCGGTGGGACTCCGGCCGCATCACAGCTGTTGCCCGCCAGGCTGAAGAATTGACCGGTGACCTGCGGGTTTGTGATCAGATCGTTCCTCTTGCTCTTGTTGTGCAGCGTGATCGATTTGATCGGGGCATTTCCCGTCTTCACGTCACCGAAGCTCAGCGAGGTCGGCGAGATGGTAAGTTTGATCGGCGGCGGCTTGGGAGTCGCGGTGGCGGTCGGAGTCGCTGTAGCAGTTTCCGTCGCTGTGGCAGTTGCCGTCGCTGTCGGTGTGTCGGTTGCCGTTGCGGTGGCGGTCGGTGTGTCGGTTGCGGTGGCTGTGGGAGTATCGGTAGCGGTCGCAGTTGCGGTGTCGGTCGCGGTCGCGGTATCAGTTGCGGTGGCCGTGGCGGTTGGCGTGTCCGTATCAGTCGCGGTCGCAGTCGCAGTGGTGGTCGCCGTTGGGGTTGCCGTCGGTTGCAAATTGGCCTGCAGCGGCGTGAGGACCGGCGCGCCCAGTGCCAGCAGCTCGCTCACGGTGTTGTTGTTGGCATTGGCCACCAGAGGTTGCCTGACCCGTCAAGCGCCATCGAGGACGGGCTGTTCAACGACGCGCCTGCGGGAGCGAAATTGACGCCCGTGCTGTAACCGCTGCCAGCAGTCAGCTCGCTCACGCTATTGGCCAGATTTGCCACGAACACGTTGACCAACCCGTCCAGCGCTATCGAGACGGGGCTGCTGAACGACGCGCCCGCGGCAGCGAAATTGAGGCCCGTGCTATAACCACTGCTCGCCGTCAGCTCGCTCACGCTGTTGTTGTTCAGATTCGCGATGAAGACGTCGCCCAACGCGTCCAGCGCTAACGCTTGGGGTCCGGCGAACATTGCGTTCGTGGGCGCGAAGTTGAAGCCGATGGTGTAACCGCTGCTCAAAGTCAGCTCACTCACGCTACCGTTGTTAGACGAATTCGCAACGAAGACGTTACCCAACCCGTCAAGCGCTATCGCTTCTGTTCCGTCGAACATTGCGCCCGCGGCAGCCAAGCTGGAGCCCATGCTATATCCGCTGCTCGCCGTCAACTCGCTGGCGCTGTTGTTGCCAAAATTCGCCGTGAATGCGTCTCCCGAGCTGTCCAGTGCTAACGCACTCGGCGTACTCAGGCTGATACCGGTGGGGGCGAAGTTGAATCCCACGCTGTAGCCGCTGGCAGCCGTTAGTTCACTCACGGAGGAGCTACCCTGATTCGCCACGAACACGTTGCCCGAACCGTCCAGCGCAATCGCATGAGGTGAATTGAACGCCGCGCCCGCATCGGCGAAGTTGAGCGCCATCTCCCAGCCGTCGGGCGCCGTGCCCAGCGCCGGGCTGAACGGGGTGCTCACCGACGCAAGTCCGAACAGGGCGCTCACATTATTCGCCGGGTTGGCTACTATCTGGTAGGCGGCGCCCAGCGTGTCGATAATCACGGGCGTCCCCGAGCATGAACTGCTGTAGATGTCGCCGGGGGTCGCGTCGCATAGAAGCTGCGGGCATGCCGTTGACGAGGGGTTGATCTCGGTACACCCCGCAATGATGTTGGCGAGAGTGTTCAGCCGCTGGAGTCCGTCGCAGTTGGGCACGCCCGGGCACGACCCTGCGCTCGGCAAGAAGCTCGACGGATTACCACTCACTACGAAACTCGCGTTGATGTCCGCGAGGTTGGAAAATCCTACGTACGCGTTCTGCAACCCGAGCGTGTTGGACGGCGGCGCGCCGAGGATACGGCCGTTGGAGTCGAGGAACTGCGTCAGTGACCATTCGGCCGCCGCCGTGGTCAGTTCGTTGATCGTGGCGCTCGAGGTGCCCGACACCAGCGACTCGCACGGACCCAGCGCAGCCATCAGCCCGATCGCCGAATTGGAGCCCTGGCCGGCGTTTCCTCCGGTCGCGGTGATATATGTCTCCTGATTGCCGGCGCAGCTGAAGGTCAGGCTGAAGGTGCCATCTCCGGCTGAGACCGCGGTCGCGAGCATCGAGGCGCCCGATCCATAGGCGTCGCCCGCCGCGTAGAGTGTAACCGCCGAACCGCTGATCGCCGTGGTTCCGGTCTTAACCGATCCCGTTATAGTGACGCTGCCGCCGCCGGCATAAAGCGAACGGCGAACCATCAGGATGCAGACCGGTAGAATAATCAGCAAGAGCGCGACCAGCACGGCTGGCCGCACCATCCCTCTGGCTACCGGGCTAGCACCGGCAGCCTTGCTCCTCTCCCCACTTGAACAATTCCGCTTGGCTCACCACGTTTTGTCAAGCGGAATTGAGCTGCCTGACGAATTCGTTTGGTAATTCTTTGAAGATGTAGCCGCAAGTGGTCCCAAGTGTCGAGTCGAAGCGGAGACCATCGTCCGGGTTCGCATTGCCGGAATCCTCCACATCAAGACGCCCGCCGGAAGCGCGAAGCGCTCCGCTCGCACACTCGGCTCATTTCAGGTGCGCGCAGCCGGCAAATTTAGGTGAAAGGCGAGCGTGGCGGGCGAGCCGAAAATTTCCGCGGCGCCTGCCGCGAGCAATCGATCACGCGCGCTGTCGGTGGGCGCGATTCCGTAAAATCGCACGCCGCAACTTTGCGCGGCACGGACGTCGGCTTCGCTGTCGCCGACGAACGCGGCCTCCGATCGATCGACGGAAAACAATTCGAGTGCGCGGATCAGCATGTCGGGTGCCGGCTTGAGTCCGAGCAGAGTGTCGCGCCCAACTATCGCATCGACGGACGCGACGCCGTTCCTGTCGAACCATCGCTGAACTGTTTTCGAGGAATTGGATGTCACGATCGCGGTCATGGCACCTGTCGCTTTCAGGACCGCGAGTATTTCGATAGCTCCTTCGAGCGGTTGCGCGCGATCGACTCCGGCCAATTCGATCTTCTCTATTATCTCTGAAGCGTGATGCAGGCTTTCGGTTAGCTGGTCGCGCTTGGACTCCGCGAGCATGAGAGTGCGATACCCGTCGTAGAGCGGGAGATTGCCGCGTGGAATCCGTGCGAACAGTTCGTCGGGCGCGCCGATCGATCGCAGGTAGGGTTCGAGGATGAGCCGGCCGCCGGCCCAATCGACCTCGGGCTCGAGCCGCGCGATCGTATTGTCGAAATCGAACATGCAGAGTTTGTACATTACGGATGAACGCGAACCTTGGTCTCGTAACCGCCGAACTCGATGGTTGCCCGCGTCGGATTTTCCACGTAGCCGGCAATTAGCTTGAGCGCCTCCGCCGTCGCGAGCACCGCGATAAAATCCGCGGCGTCCGCGCGCGCGCCGAATGTTGCGTCGGCGGTTCTCGGCCTTTGCGTGTCGGGAATCACGACGATTTTCCCTGCCGCGTCGAGGCGCGCGATCACTAATACTCGCGCATCGCGATTGCTAACGAGCTCTTCTGCAGCTTTCCGCGCCACTTCGCTTCCGACGATCATGAGTGCCAAGTCGACGCCGCCTTGTGATTTATTTGCGATGGTGACTGATACGTCGGGATTCAACTCGCGCATCTCGGCAATTTTTTCAGTGATTCCGGTGGCTCTGACACGGATCTTTCCGACGCCTGCGCCGACGAGGTAGGCGAGCGGTGCTTCGATATCGCGCGCATCGCCCGAAAGGAGGATCCGCGCGGCGAGCAAACGTTCCTGGCCGCGGCCGCCGATGCGCGGCACGATTATCTGCCGGCTGTAGCGATCGATTTGCGCGTCAGTCAGGGTCATCGCGCACGCGCGACCTACTCGATCACGTTCTTTTCGATTGGCTCGACGGTGACGCCGGTGCTGCGCAGCCACGCCAGTGCGCGCTCGATCTGATCGTTGGTGCCTTCGAATTCAACGGCGACCAGGCCCATTTCCTCGGACACGCTTGCGCCACGGATATTGAAAACGAGGTCGAACTTCTTCACCAGTTGGTAAAGGATCGGCTCCTTGATCAGCGTGCGCGGATAGCTCAGGTAGTAGCGTTCGTGGATACGTTCCATTTGCGTTATTTGTTTTTCCACTTGGCGATAACTTGTTGCAGGCGCTCGCGCCGCCACTCCTGCCAACCGATCCACAAATTCGTCGAGAGATATTTGTCGCCGAAGTCGGCGAACACGGTGACTATCGTGCCTTCGCGAATCGAGCGCGCCACCTTGAGCGCCGCAATCATCGCGGCGCCCGACGATTGCCCGACCAGGATGCCCTCGGTCTGCCCGAGCGCGTACACCATCTCATACGCCTCCTCGGTGCCGACCTGGATTTTGTCGTCGAGCTCTTTTTCGTGATAGATGCCCGGGACGATCGAGCTCGCCATGTGCTTGAGGCCCTCGAGCCCGTGCATCGCGTCGTCGGGCTCGACTGCGATCACCTTGATCGCGCTGTTTTTCGATTTCAGAAATCGGCCGGTGCCCATAACGGTGCCGCCGGTACCGATCGCGGCGACGAAATGCGTCACATTGCCGCGCGACTGGAGCCAGATTTCCGGGCCGGTGGTCTCGAAATGCGCCAGCGCATTGGCCTCGTTGTTGTATTGGTCGGGCTTGAAGTAGCGCGCCGGGTGATCCTCGATCAGCTTGCGGCACATGACGATGGCGCCGTCGGAGCCTTCCATCGGATCCGAGAAATGGATCTTCGCGCCATAAGCCTCGACGATTTTCTTTCGCTCGCGGCTCACGTTCGACGGCATCACGAGCTCGACCGGATAGCCGAGCGTCGCACCGAGCATCGCGAGCGCAATTCCGGTGTTGCCCGAGGTCGAATCCAGGATCACCTTCCCGGGCTTCAGCTTGCCTTCGGCGATTCCCACCTCGAGCATTTTCTTCGCCGGCCGATCTTTGACCGAGCCGCCGGGGTTGAAGCCCTCGAGCTTGGCGAAAATCCGCACGCCTGCGGGAATTAGTCCCGCAGTCAGCCGCGTAATTTCGAGCAGCGGCGTGTTGCCGACGAGATCGAGCACGCCTTGAGCGCGTCCGACCGGGACGATCTCACTCAACGGCGCCACGCGTTCGCTGGTGCCGTCCGCGAGCGCGCCGGCGTCAGCGTCCGCCGGCAATCGCGGGAACGATTGAGATGTCGTCGCCATCCTTAACCTTGGAGTTGATCGCATCGAGGAAGCGGACGTCGTCGCCATTGAGATAGATGTTGACGAAGCGGCGGATGTCGCCTTTTTCATCGAGCAGCCGCTCGCGCATCCCCGGATGCCGCCGTTCGAGGTCTTCGATAACCGCCTTGATCGACGCGCCGTCGGCGGGGACTTCGTCGACGCCCGCGGTGAACCTGCGAAGTGGGGTTGGAACTCTGACGCGTACTGCCATGATTGGGGACTAGCCTCCTGGTTGAATTGCTACACTTATGCTCGCCGCATAGCCCAAACAAGTCTCAGGCGGCGCTGTCGGCGGTGCGTTTTCCATTCGTGAGCCGATCGAACAACGCGTCGAAATCTTTCAGCCGCGCGTCGATGATCGACGGCTGCTCGATAGCACTCGCAACCGCTTCGAGAGTCTTGTAGCCGTTGCCTGTAATCGACACGACTACAGTTTCGTCGGGCTTGATGCGACCCTGCTTGACGAGCTTGATCGTGACCGCGAGCGTGGTGCCGCCGGCGGGCTCGGCGAAAATTCCCTCGGTGCGTGCGAGCAGTTTGATCGCGTCGATAATCTCCGGGTCGGTGGCGACGTCGCCCCATCCGCCGGAATCGCGCACCGCCTTGAGCACGTAAAAGCCGTCGGCCGGATTTCCGATGGCGATCGACTTGGCGATCGTGTCGGGCTTGACCGGCGTTATCAGGTCGGTGCCTTTGTGCAGCGCGTGGATTACCGGAGCGGAGCCGGCGGCCTGCGCCGAATGAATCTTGAACTCGCCACTCTTGATCAGCCCGACCTCCTTCAACTCCTTAAACGCCTTAGCGACCTTCGGCAGAATCGTGCCGCCCGCTGTCGGCACTACTATATGATCCGGCAAACGCCAGCCGAGCTGCTCGGCGACTTCGAAGCCGAAGGTCTTTGCGCCCTCGGTGTAGAAGGGGCGCAGGTTGATATTGACGAACGCCCACCCGTACTTGTCCGCGATCTCGCTGCACAGACGGTTGACGTCGTCGTAGTTGCCGCGAATCGTGATCACCTTTGCGCCGTAGATTGTCGAGCCAACTACTTTCCCGGCCTCCACGCCTTCGGGCATGAAGATGTAGCATTGCAGCCCTGCGCGCGCCGCGTGTGCCGCGACTGCGGTCGCCAGGTTGCCGGTGGACGCGCACGACACGGTGGTGAAGCCGAACTCGCGCGCCTTGGTGATCGACACCGAAACGACGCGGTCCTTGTACGAAAGCGTCGGATGATTGACGGTGTCGTCCTTTATATAGAGATGCTTGAGGCCGAGTTCCGCGCCGAGGCGCTTGCAATGCAGCAACGGCGTGAAGCCCGAGTTGGGGCCGACGAGATCGGACTTGTCGTCGACATCGACCGGCAACAATTCGCGATAGCGCCACAGATTGTGCGGACGCTTCTCGATTGTCGAGCGCGAGATCGCCGCGCGAATCCGTGCGTAGTCGTAGGTGACTTCGAGCGGACCGAAGCACGTCTCGCAGACGTGGAGCGGACTTATCGGATACTCCTGGCCGCACTCGCGACATTTCAAATTGGTGATGTAGCTCATCGTTTCCTCGATTCCTGTTACTTGCCCGGCGCGTGCGATTCGCGATGCTCCTGCTTCCACGCGCCGCAACCGCATCCGGGGCGCGGACTAACCTCCGCAATACGCACCCGGGCCGAACCGGACGCGTCGTATGTGAGAATTTTTCCTGAGAGCAAGAACGTCTGCGCGCGCGACGCGCGCATCGCCTCCGCCGCCTGAATCTCGCCGATCGCGCCCGCGACCGGTCCGACGATCCCCGCCTCGCGGCAGCTCTGGATTTCGTCTTCATCGGGCGGAGCCTCGAACACGCATCGGATGCACGCGGTCTCGCTCGGAATCACCGTCATCGCCTGTCCGGTCATCCCGACTACGCCGCCATAAACGAACGGCGTCCGCGCGGCGATGCAGGTGTCGTTGATCAGAAATTTCGCGGCCGGACTGTCGGTCGCGTCGATTACAAAGTCGTGTGCGGCGACGAGACGCGCGGCGTTGGACGCGTCGAGCGCGATCGCATGCCGCTCGACGCTGACGTCTGGGAATCGTTCGGCAAGCCATCGCGCGGCCGCTTCGACCTTAGGTGTGCCGATATCAGCGGTGCTGAAAATCACTTGGCGCGCAAGATTCGACAGTTCGACCGGGTCGGGATCTACGAGCGTCAGCCGTCGCGCGCCCGCACGCGCGAGCGCCCACAATGCGGGGACGCCAAGTCCCCCGACGCCGACGATCAATATTCGCTCCGTTGCCACTTCCTCGCTTCTCCCGCCTGTCGAGAACGCAACGTGCTCAGTGCCGATGGGATGTCGGTGAAAAATCCTGCGGATACGATGAGACGAGGGCTCAACACTCTCGCCTTATCTACCAGGAGATTCTCGCGTCGAGCGAAGAAACCCTGCAGGAGTTAGCACCAGCACCCATCGCGGGCCGGTTGCTGCGGCATCAGCGGGCCATGTCCCTCCGCCGCTCTCGATAAGGCTGCAATCGCTTGCAGTTGCCTAACGGTAATATGCGAGCGCGGGCGTTGTCAATCGCCGGACCAATCGGTCAGCCGCCTTCTAAATTCGTTTGCTACTCCCCCTGCTTTTGTCTATGTTCGCCGCAACCTTGCGGAGCTATTTGGTGGGGAACCGAATTTCGCACGAATGGACTGCGGATTGTGCGGGCTAAGTTGCGGAGGAGACCGACTATGAACTCTCGATGGGCGGGGCTGGCTGTTTGTCTGCTAGTCGCGGCTGCAGGGTTGTCTCTCGGCACGGGATGCGATCCGTGCGGCTCTTGTTCCAGTAGCGGCAAGCCCACCGGTACGCCGACGCCTGCACCGAATGCATGCTTACCGTCCAGTTCCGTTGGGATATTGGTTCAAGGCAAGAACGCCACTGCCTACCTTCCACAAGGTTACTGGGAGGGAGGCACAACGGGCATCAAGGTCGTACCTGTCGAAACCAGCAGCGGTCTCGGCACCGGCGGTTCGCCAACTTCAATTACGACCGCAGGCGTAGTGAACTCCTGCTCCTCCAACTCCACGACCGGCGAGACGGTATGCGTCGCCAACGACACCGACGTTTATCTCATCAGCGGCACGACCCTAAACAACACGCTGACCAGTGGCGCGACCGCCGAACAAGACTTCACGGGCGGCTTCTGCTCAAACTGCGGCGTAGTGGTGGATTCCTCAACTAACAAGGCATTGATCACGATGGGTCTGGAAATCGACGACACGGAGACAGGTGGTTACCAATTCCTCGACCTTGACACCTCGACCTTTGAAACACCCATTCCAGCCGGAGCGACGACGTCTGAAGACGTTTCGATCGACCCGGTCCGCCATCTGGTGTTGTCGCCTAACGAGCAAGGCAATTACCAACTGGTTAATATCACCACCACCTCGACCCCGGCCCTGTTCAACAATGATCTTGGGGAACTTCCCGGCGAACCCGACTCGGCAGGCGAAGATTGTACGACTGGTATCGCGCTGTCCACGCTTGAATTTAGCGACGCTCTCTTCATCACCGATCTGACTCAAGCGAATTTCACGCCGGGAACACCCGGCACCTGGACCGACACGGCCAGTCAGGTTCAGAGCTTCCCCGAATTTGCAACCATGGCTGCGGGAACCTGCGGCATCGCCATCGCTCCGGGCACGCACCTTGGCGTAGTGACCGGCGAGTTTGGCGGCGCCTTGGAGGGCGTAATCCAACTGCCGGCCACCTCGGGAAGCGGAACGCCCTCGATCGTTGACTACGTGGCGTTCACCGTGCCCAGCCCTCCAACCGAGGAAGGTTGGTCGGAGGGGGGCGATCCTCATACTGTAACCGCTTATGTAAGCCCCAACACCCACAAGGCTTACGGTGTGCTCGAGAATCGTGACTTCACCTACGTTGCCATTGTCGATCTCCAGGGACTGCTGAGCGCGCCGCGAACGGGTCATGTCGTGAACAGCCCGCTGCCGGCTGGACTGGTGACTTTTGTCGCGGAGTAACTAGCGCGCGTCGATTAGCAGTTCCGCGATCTGGACGCCGTTGAGCGCCGCGCCCTTGCGCAACTGGTCGCCCACGACCCAGAAGTTCAGCGCGTTGGGGCAGCTCAGGTCCTCGCGGATGCGGCCGACGAAGCAGTCGTCCTGACCCTCGACGAGGATCGGCATCGGGTAGCGATTCTGCGCGGGATCGTCGAACAGCCGAATTCCCGGGAAATGCGCGAACGCCTCGCGCGCATCGGCCGCGGCGATTTTCGTCTCGGTCTCGGCGTTGACGGAAATCGAATGCGCGGTGAAGACCGGCACCCGCACCGTGGTCGGCGAAATCAGCAACTCAGGCTGCTCGAGGATTTTCCTGATCTCGTTGACCAGCTTGATTTCCTCGCCGGTGTATCCGCCCTCGACAAATTTATCGATATGCGGAATCAGGTTGAACGCAATCTGATGCGGAAAAAATTTCGATTTGATCGCCTCGCCCCTTGACCACGCCATCGTCTGCTCGCGCAACTCCGCGATACCGTTGACGCCCGCGCCCGAGACCGCCTGGAAGCTGGTCGCGACCACGCGCCGCAGCCGCCCGAGGTCATGGATCGGCTTCAGCGGCATCACGGTGACGATCGTCGTGCAGTTGGGGCATGCGACGATTCCGTTGTGACTGCGAGCGGCGGCGCCGTTGATCTCGGGCACCACCAGCGGCACGTCGGGGTCCATGCGAAACGCGCTCGACTTGTCCACGACGATCGCGCCCGCCTTGACTGCGATTGGCGCGAACTCGCGCGATTGTTCCGAGCCCGCCGAGAACAGCGCGATATCGATTCCCTTGAACGAGTTGGCGTCGAGCTTCTGTACCTTTATCGACTCGCCGGCGAACGTCACCGTCTTGCCCGCCGATCGCGCCGACGCATACACGCGCAGTTCACGCACCGGGAACTTGCGCTGCTCAAGGATTTTCAGCGTGGTCTGGCCGACGGCGCCCGTCGCACCGACCACCGCGATTCTCTGTCCATCAGCCATCGGGCGATTCTATCGTGATGCTGCCATTCGAGTGAAGCATTTCCTCGCCTCCCACGTTCGTCGGGGGAGGCCGACGCTCGTCCTCGAGCGGCGGGTGGGGGACAGTGCGGATTGAAGATTCTGGCAGAGTGCGACGCGCGACAGACATCCGCGCGGCGCAGTGGTCCCCCACCCTAACCCTCCCCCGACGAACGTGGGAGGAAATCAGAGGGGACGCAGAGAGGGTCAGAAACCGAATTGCGAACGATCACCGTAGTTGCTTCGTCAGCCAGTCGCTGACCAGATCGAATACTTCGGCTTGCGCTTCCGCCAATCCATGTCCGGCGCCGGGCAAAATCCTGATGGTCTTGGGCTCGCCCGCGCGATCGTAGAGCGCCTGCGAGCTTTCGTGAGAGAGAATCGTGTCCGCGCTGCCATGAATCAGCAGCAACGGCTTGGGTGCCAGCTCGCCCGCCACATGCGCGCCCGCGAGCTGACTCGATAGCGCGATCACGGTGGTGACGATTGGGCTCAGCGTGCCCGCGTTGATCGCGACGGCACCGCCGAACGAATGCCCAATCAGCGCGACGCGCTGGTTGCCGATCCCTCCGAGGAACGTGAGCGCCGCCATTGCATCGACCAGGCATTCGCCGAACTCGTTGGGCGCGCGATAGTCCAACCGCGCGATCGTGAGTCCGCGCTTTGGCATTTCCAGCCCGAGCCGCGGATAGAGCATCGATGGACCGTCGTAACCGCCTATCGCGCCGCTGACGCATAGCACGGCGCGCCCCTTCTCGGGCGCCGAATGCAGCATCAGCGGAATCGCGCCGCGCGTCGTCGCGATCGTGACCTTGCGCGCGCCCGCGATCTCGTCACCCGGCTCAACGCCGGTAATTCTGAGCGTCAGCCCTTCGTCCAATTTCAAGCGCCCGCGTTCCGGCGGGCGTCACTCGGCTCGCCGAGCATTCGCATTCCGTAGCGAATCATCGCCGCCAGCCGTTCGACCCGCGTCAGCAGTTCCGCCTGCTCGTCGCGCGGCGCCTCGGCCAGCTCGGCGGCAACGGCGGCAAGGTTCTCGCGCATCAGTTGAACCGCGCGCTCCAGATTTTCGCGCTCGGGGATGCGCGCGCGGGCTTTGCGCCGCGCCTCCTGTATCTCCGCAAAATCGATTATCTCGGCCATCTGTGATTTCACACTTCGTTGCAATTATCGCGCATGGCGCACATGGGTGGAAACTGTCATCTCAACTTTTTGCCCGCGCGCCGCTTCTCCGCGAGCGTGCGATGCCCGCCCTCGGCGACCCATCGCATCTGCCGCGCCATCCCGTTGAGAATCTCGACCTCGCGCGCAGTCAATCCGCTCCGTCCGAAAATTTCGCGGATCGCGAGCATGATATGGTCCGGGTTGTCGTCGGGAATAAAACCGATCGAGACCAGCGCCTCCGCCATCCGGTCGAGCATCGGGTCGCTGATCGATGCGGCCACGAACTCAGGCGCGCGGCCGGATTCGACCGCAGCATTGGCTGCCATCATAAGCTCGTACGCGACGATCATCACTGCCTGTGCCAGGTTGAGCGACGGATATTCGGATGCGGTCGGGATCGTGATCAAGCGATGACACAGCTTGAGCTCGCGATTAGTGAGCCCGCGATCTTCGCGTCCGAAGACAATCGCAATCTTGTTCGCGCCGGCCAGCGCATCGAGTTCCGCCGCTGCCGCGCGCAGGGGGGTCGCGCGGCTGCGATAACCGCCGCGCCGGCTGGTCGTGCCGACCGCGATCGAGCAATCCGCGAGTGCGTCAGCGAGACTGGGATAGACAGTCGCGCTCGCGAGGAGATCATCAGCATGCACCGCTAACTTTTTGGCCTCGCGATCGTTCAAGGGACCGTGTCCGACAAGTCGCAGATCGTCGAAGCCCATGTTCTTGAGCGCTCGCGCCGCCGCGCCGATATTGCCGGCCGACTGCGGCCGATACAGCACGAACGCAAATTTGTTTCGCGACGCCATGATCTGGTTATGAGGTTACCGACAACATCTGAAAGGAAGAGGCCGTTGGAATAGTTGCTGTTGTTAATAGTAGTGCGGCGCCGAGTACAGCACCGGGTTTCTTCGCTGCGCTAAGAATGACACAAAAAAAGAGCAACCGGATGAAACCAAAAAAAGTTCGAACAGGGACGAAGTCCCGCATCCTTTCTTAATACTAAGGTGCAGGGGTTACCCCTGCCCAAGGAAGCGTGAAACCCACGGTGGGTTTCACTAAGATTAAGTGGATTCGCTGTTATGAAGATAATCTGCTTTGGCGACGTTCACATGGCGACTCGCAATCTCGAGCGGATGGGCGAGGTGATGCGCGATTGCGATCTGGTGATTATCTCGGGAGACCTCACCAACTTCGGCGGCGTCGACGACGCGCGCAAAGTGCTCGCCGACGTTCGCCGCGCGTGTCCTGCCGTGCTTGCGCTGCCGGGAAATCTCGACCGGCGCGAGGTGATCCCGTTTCTCGAGGAGGACGGAATCGCGCTGCATGGCAAGGGCCGCGTCACCGGCGGCGTCGGGATCTTCGGATGCGGCGGCTCGAACATCACGCCCTTCGGAACGCCGACCGAACTTAGCGAAGATGAAATCTACGCGACCCTGCGCGCCGGTTACGACTTCGTCCGCAACGTGCGCCCGCTCCTGATGATTTGTCACACGCCGCCGTTCGACACCAAATGCGATCGAATCATGAGCGGCAAGCCGGTCGGCAGCACCGCCGCGCGCCAATTCATCGAAGAGGTGAAGCCCGACGTTTGCATCTCGGGGCACATCCACGAATCCGCCGGCGTTGATCGCATCGGCCCGACGCAGATTTTCAACGCGGGCCCGTTCAAGGGCGGCGGGTATATAGTAGTACGCACGATTGACGGGAGCGGCGGGCGGCTTGACGCGAGGCTTGAGTTTCTTTGACGTGCCCGCATTGTCCCGCGCCGATCAATCGCGTCGGATGTACGCCGGAAAAATCGCCAACGGATGGCCGCTGGTGATCCGCAACTCGTTCCGGCTACTGTGGCGCTTCCGGCCCGGACGCGCCGTCGAAATAGGGCGCACATTTTTGTCGAAGGGAGATTCTTTTCAGCATGGCTGCGACTGACGATGTTCGCTTGAGGTTCGATCATGTTTCGATCGCGGTGAAGTCAATCGACCGCGCGTACGAGTTCTTCGCGAAATATTTTCCGATCAAATTGCGCAGCGCCAAATCGATCGACGAGCAGGTCAGCGGCTCGTTCTACTGGCAGGATTTCCATCTCGGCGGATTCGTCGTCGAGCTGATCGAGGATCCACCCGGCAAGCCCGGCTTCGTCACCAATTTTATCGAACGACACGGCGAGGGGATGCATCACTTGTCGATCGAGACCGACGGTCTCGACGCGCTCGTCGCCAATCTGAAGGCGGGCGGAGTGCGCGTCGTCGACGAGCAGAACTACGAATCAGGCTCCGCGACCGCGTTCATCTCGCCGCGCTCGGCTTTCGGCGCGCTGATCCAGTTCTGGCACACCCAGAATTGGGAACAGGCGCACCCCAAGCCTGCGCCGGACAGCCTCGCGCATTTCGATCACGTCTCGCTCGCCGTCAAGGACATCGCGGCAGCTTACAACTTTTTCACGCGCTACTTTCCCGGCACGAAAACGCACGAGATTCACATCAGCAACTCCGAGGGCAACTTCTCACTCGGGCATCTCGAGGTCGCCGGCTTCAAGCTCGAATTCATCCAGAGCCCGCCACACAAGACCGACAACGACTTCGTCGGCAAGTTCATCGCGCGCTACGGCGAGGGGATGCATCACGTGTCGATCGACCTCAAGAATTTCGACGAGACGCGCGAAAAGCTCAAGCGCGACGGCGTTCGCGTGGTGGACGAGAAGCGCAATTGGCGCGGCGAACGCCAATACTTCATCTCGCCGCAGTCTGCCTTCGGCGTGCTGATCCAGGTCTGGGACGGCCTGAATTAAGTTGCGCGATGATGTAGGATAGTCGGCGATGCCCACGCTTACTTCCGCGCCCCGAGATGCGTCATTTCCGATGGCGGATTGCGCGCTTTGCGGGAAGCCGGTGCTGACGTATGTCGCGCTCGATGACGCTGGCGCAGAACGGCGCATCTGCGTGCACTGCGACACTGCGGTTGCCGAAAATCTCAAGTGGGTATCGCCCGGCGAACTCGAGCAGGCCGGTTACTATTTCGGCCCGCCGCCTGCAGAGAGCGAAAAGGGCGGCTGCAGCACCGGATGCGGCAGCTGCGGCGTCAAGAAGTCCTGAGCGTGCCGGTCTGGCGCAACGCTTCGTACACTACGATCGACACTGCGTTGGAGAGATTCAGGCTGCGCACGCCTGGCTCGAAGATTGGAATCCGATACGCGCGGTCGCTTCTCTCCGCCAGGAAGTCGCGGCCGAGTCCGGCAGTCTCGCCGCCGAAGAACAGGAAATCGCCTCGCTTGTAGTGTGCGTCGAGATAGGACGCGGGGGCGTGGGTCGAGAAAAATTTTGATTTCGTTCGCGGCGAGTCGCGACGTAACGCGGCGAACTGCTCCCAGCCTTCGTAGGTGCGCAAATCAACCAGCGGCCAGTAGTCCAGCCCCGCGCGCTTGAGATAACGATCCTCGAGCGAGAAGCCGAGCGGACCTATTAGATGAAGCCGGGCTTTGGTTGCGGCGGCGAGACGCGCGATCGAGCCGGTGTTCTGCGGAATCTCGGGGCGTACCAGGACGATGTGCAGATTCGGCTCGGCTGGATCCATCGTCAGTTGCTATCAGCTGCCCCGAGTGGATACCGATGACCCCTGAGATTGACGTAGAAGCGGCCGGCATCGTCGGATTCGAAGCGGTCACTCAGATGGTAGTAGGCGGAGCGAAGGAAGCGCGCGCGAGCATCGCCGCCCTTGACCCGCGCGTACATCACGTGGTTCGGGCCGACCTCGAGCGCGGCGGGATCGAGTGGCTCGCGCGTGTCGTCGTTCAGCACCATCACGAAGCCGCCCAGCTCGTCATCCTCGAGCGCCTTGACGACGTAGGGCGTGTCCTCGACGGTGATCGTCGCGCGTTCTTCGGCGACTTGCAGATAGTAGCTGCCGTCGGGATTGCGCTTGAGGCTCTGGCTGAACAGCAGCGCGATTCGCGGATTGTCGATCCGCTCGTCGTCGCTGTACCAGTTGCCGTCGCGCCGAAACGAGATTTTTCCCGATTCGACGGTATAGAAACCCGCCCGCGGCATTACCTTCTATTTCTCACGACTGTCGAGAATTATCGTCACCGGGCCGTCATTGACGAGCTCGACGTCCATCATCGCGCCGAACTCGCCTGTCTCGACTTTAACATCGCGAGTCCGCGCGAGCGAGAGAAAGTGCTCGTAGAGGCGGCGCGCTTCTTCCGGCGCGGCGGCTTTGGTGAACGACGGGCGGCGGCCCGAGTTGGTGTCTGCGAGCAACGTGAACTGCGACACGACCAGCAGCGCGCCTTCCGCTTGCGCGAGTGAGAGATTCATCTTGCCGGCCTCGTCGGCAAATACGCGCATCCCGACGATTCGATCGACGAGATAAGCCGCGTCCGCCTCGCTGTCGCCGCCCGCGACTCCCAGCAGCGCGACGAACCCTCGTGCAATTTTTCCGACGACGCGCCCGCTGACGCGTACCTCCGCACGGCTGACGCGTTGAACAACTGCCCGCATAGTTGCGTCCTATAATAGAGGGGTATGTGACTGCCGCAAGCTGAAGGCCTTTGTGGTCGTTGAGGGGCGTCGCGTACTATAATTCCAGGCAACGATGATTCCTGTCTTGTTCCACCTGGGCCCGCTGACCGTTTACAGCTTCGGGCTGATGATGGCGCTTGGATTCCTGGCGGCCGACTACGTTATCCGCCTCGAATGCATCCGGCGCGGCTATGATCCCGAATATTCGTCGTCGATCGTGATCGCGGCGGCCGTGATGGGGCTCGTCGGTTCGCGCCTCTACGCAATTCTCGACGATCTGCCGACCTACCTCGCCGATCCCAAGACGATGATTTTTTCGGGCTCGGGCTTCGTGTTCTACGGCGGCATGATCGGCGGAATCTTCGGCGCTTACCTCGTTTCGCGGTGGTATCGAATTGGGTTTGGCGCGACGATGGACATGTGCGCGCCCGCGCTAGCGATCGGACAGGCAATCGGCAGAATGGGATGCCAGCTCGCGGGCGATGGCGACTGGGGGCTGCCGTCCACAGTGCCGTGGGCGATGGCGTATCCGCGCGCGATCGTCGGCTGGAACTCCGACACGGTGCTGAAACTCGACGAGCACTACCGGCTCGTGTCGGGATACTTCCCCGGCGTGCGGGTGCATCCGGCGCCGGTCTACGAAACCATTCTGTACCTCGGCGTGTTTACTATTCTGTGGTCGATGCGCAAGACGTCTCGTCCCGCGGGACGCCTGCTGTACTGGTACCTGGTGCTGGCGGGAAGCGCGCGCTTCCTTGTCGAGTTCTGGCGAATCAATCCGCGGGTTTTCTATATGTTCAGTGAGGCGCAACTGATCGCGCTCGCGATGGTAGTACTCGGCGGCGTCGCACTGCTTCTCACCAGCGGAAAAGATCAAGCGGAAAGAGATCAGCGGTCCGGCGAAAAAGACAGGAGCGCAATGCGCGCGGCGCGGGCATGACATCGATGGAGATCAAGGACAGAGTCCTGTACCTGGTCGCCGCCATCGTCGTGGTGACTGGCCTGACGCTCGTCGTGCTCAGCGGGCATCGCGGCGCGCGTATCACTACCAATTCAGAACAGTCCGAGGCGCCAGTGGCGGCCGGCAGCCAGGCGGCGAATTTCAATCTCGAGACGCTGGACGGGACCACCGTCTCGCTCGAATCGCTGCGCGGCAAAGTCGTATTTCTCAACGTCTGGGCGACGTGGTGCGAGCCCTGCCGCGAGGAAATGCCCTCGATGCAGACGTTGTACGACGACTTCAAGGCCAACAAGGATTTCGTGATGCTTGCGGTCAGCCAGGACACCAAGGGCCGCGCGGCGGTGGCGCCGTATGTCGCGAAGAATGGCTATCACTTCACAATACTGCTCGACCCCGAGAACAAAGTGATGGAGTCTTATGAAATAAGCGGCGTGCCCGAGACGTTTATAATCGATCGCAAGGGGCAGATTGTCGCGCATCACATGGGCGCGTTCGATTGGTCTCGGCCAGACGTCAAGGACGCATTGCAGCAACTGCTCAACTCGAAGCAAGGGTGAAAAGAGGATTATCGACGTAACGGCGCAGTTTCGTGGGCGTATGCATCAAGGCGCAACATCTGCTTAAATAAATAACTCACAATCACGGGTTTCGGCAGTAACTAAATTTCATGATTAAAAGACATCGATGGTCCATCACGTTGGCGGTCTCGCTGGTCGCGTGTTTCCTCGTCCTACAGGAAGTAGCGGTACGCCGGGCGCAGGCGCTCTCGAACGACACCTACCAGGAGCTCGACACGTTCGCGAGCGTGCTCGCCATCGTGCAGAAAAACTACGTCGAGCCGGTCACCACCAAGCGCCTGATTGACGGCGCGATCAGCGGGATGCTGGCGTCGCTCGACCCGCATAGCGCGTACCTGACGCCTGACCTGTACCGCGACCTCGAAGTCGAGACGCGCGGCAGCTTCGGCGGGCTCGGAATTGAAATAACGATCAAGAACGGCGCATTGACCGTTGTCGCGCCGATCGAGGACACGCCGGCGTATCGCGCGGGACTCAAGGCCGGCGATCAGATCATCAAGATCGACGACGACTTCACCAAGGACATGTCGCTTACCGACGCCGTCAAGCGGATGCGCGGGCCCAAGGGCAGCAAAATCAAGCTGACGCTTCATCGCAACGGCGTGCCCGAGCTGTTCACCGTGACGCTCGCGCGCGACGTCATCAAGATTCAGTCGGTCAAGTCGAAGATGCTGCCTGAGGGCTACGGTTACATCCGCGTCACCACGTTCCAGGAGAACACGGGCGACGGCGTCGAGAAGGCGATCGACGAGTTCGAAGCGAAGGACCACGGCAAGATTAAGGGAGTCGTGTTCGACCTGCGCGACAATCCCGGCGGATTGCTCAATCAGGCAGTGAAGGTCTCCGACGATTTTCTCGACGGCGGGCTGATCGTGTATACGCAGGGCCGCGAGGAAAATCAGCAGCAGAAATATTTCTCGCACAAGAAGCCGGGTTTCGTTGACTATCCGATGGTGGTGCTGGTCAACGGCGGCAGCGCCAGCGCGAGCGAGATCGTCGCCGGCGCGCTGCAGGATCAGAAGCGCGCGGTGATTCTCGGCACGCAGACCTTCGGCAAAGGCTCGGTGCAGACCATTCTGCCGCTCGACGATCATTCAGCGCTGCGGCTGACGACGGCGCGCTACTACACGCCGACCGGCCGTTCGATCCAGGCGGTGGGAATCACTCCCGACGTCGATGTCGAGCCGCCCAAGGAAACGCTCGCGGCGATAACGCAGCAAGGCGGCGAGTTCGACGAGAACCCTGAAATCCACGAGGCTGATCTGCCGCATCATTTCCAGAACGGGCAAAAGAAGGACGACAAGAATCCTGCGCCCGGCACCGGTACGGCACCCGCTCCAGGAGCCGATAAGGGCGACAAGGGACCGGGTGCGAAGGGCGCCAAGGCCAAAGAAGAGAAGGACGTGCAGTTGGATCGCGCGATCGACATCCTGAAGCATTGGAACAGCTTCAAGCTCCAGCTTGCCAAGGGTGAGACGCCGCCGGACGCATCCGCCGCCGAGGGCGACAGCGCCAAGACCAAAGGCGACTAGGCGAGGGCCATAGAAGAGAGCGCAACGCGCCGGGCATCGTGATGATGTCCGGCGCGTTTTTTTTCAGGAGCATCGATTTGATGGTAGCCTCAATATCCGGTGCAATTACGCGATGGGACGACAACTACTAATCACCGGCACCGGCGCACGCGTGGGCAAGACCACTGTCGGATGCGCACTAGGATTCGCGATGCGGGCGCGCGGGATACGCGTAGGCGTGATGAAACCGGTCGACACGCCAGAATCACATGATGCGCAAGCGCTGGCGCTCGCAGTCGGTTCGATCATGCCGATGGAGTTGATTTGCCCATATCGCTACAGCTTAACGCTCACACCAGGAGACGCGCCCGACCTCTCTCACATCTCGAAATGCTTCCGCAAAATCGCCGCGCAAAACGAAGTCGTCCTGGTCGAAAGCGCAGGCACGATCGATTTCGCCGACCTCGCCGCGATGCTCAACCTCGAAGTCATCGTGGTAGTAGGCAATCGCCCCGGCTGTATGGACGCGACAATGCTTACGATGAGCGCTGCGAGAGCCGCGGACTGAAAGTCGCCGGCTGCATCCTTTGCGATTGCGATCTCGCAACCGAAATCAACGATGCGCCGCTGCAAGAGTTATTGGGTGCCTCTTACCTCGGCCGGATGCGCCATCTCGAGCCTTTAGCCAAGGCGATCGTCGAAAAGCTCATCTAATGCGCCATATAGGTGCCCGGCAACTCGTTCTGATAAGCTAAGCGACCATGAATGGGCAGCTCGATCTTTCGCTGCGCGGCCATCGCACCGGCCTGATCACCGTATCGGAACTGGTGCGGACGGTCCGCGACGCGCTCGACGCCAGCCTCGGCGAGAGCTGGGTGGTCGGCGAGATCTCGAACGCGCGGCTGGCCCCGTCGAATCACTTTTATTTCACGCTCAAGGATTCCCACAGCGCGATCAATGCCGTCATGTTCAAGTCGGCGTTCCAGCGGATGCGCTTCAAAGTCGTTGACGGGATGGAAGTGATCGTGCGCGGCCGCGTGCAAGTCTTCGAACAGCGCGGGGCGCTGCAACTTTACGCCGAGGAGATGGAGCCGCGCGGCATCGGCGCGCTGCAGGTCGCATTCGAGCAGTTGAAGCGTCGGCTCGAGGCCGAGGGGCTGTTCGACCGCGCGCGCAAACGCGCGATGCCGTTCCTGCCGCGCCGGATTGGAATCGTAACGGCACGCGGCGGCGCTGGGCTGCGCGACATGCTGCGCATTTTGTTTGATCGATTCCCCAGCCTCGAAGTCATTTTCCGGCCCGCGAAAGTCCAAGGCGATGGCTCGGCTCAGGAAATTGCCGACGCGATCGCCGATCTCAATCGCGACGGCCGCGCCGAGGTGCTGATCGTCGGACGTGGTGGCGGCTCGCTGGAAGATTTGTGGGCCTTCAACGAGGAGATTGTCGCACGCGCAATTTTCCGCTCGGCGATCCCGGTGATTTCGGCCGTTGGCCACGAAGTTGACTACACCATCGCGGATTTTGTCGCCGATCTGAGCGCGCCTACCCCCACCGCGGCCGCCCAGATGGTCGTGCCCAGTCTTGACGAGTTGAAGGAACGCGTCGAGTCGCTCGGCGCGTCGCTCGCGAGCGTGATGGAGCGGGAACTGTCGGGCCGCCGCGAATCGGTGGATGACCTGGCTGAGCGCATACGCCATCCCGGCAACATCGTCGCCGAGGCGCGCGAACGCGTTGCCGAAATTGGCGCTGAACTCGCGCAAGCGGTGTCGTCGGGTATCGCGGATAGGCGGCGCAGTGTCCGCGAATTGCGGCTGCGGCTGCGCAGTCCCGATGCGAAGCTGCGGGAGCTGCGCCTTGCGACCTCGCGGTTCAGGATGAATCTTGTGCATGGCGCCACGACGGCTCTGGAAGCCCGGCGCCGCCAGCTCGGTGCGATGGCGGGGCGGCTCGACGCCTTGTCGCCGCTGAAAGTTCTCGACCGCGGCTACGCCGTCGTGATCAACAAGAGCGACTCACGCGCGGTGCTCGACGCGGCGTCGGTAAAGTTCGAGGATGAACTCGATATCAGGCTGGCGAAGGGGCGCCTTAGCGCGCGCGCGACCGGCCGGACAATCTAGAGTTTGGTTGCTGAACGATGGTTACGAAGACAAAAAAGTTCGAGGATGAACTCAAGGAACTTGAAACGATCGTAAGTCAGATCGATTCGGGCGAGCTTACGCTCGAGGAATCGATCGGGGCCTTCGAACGCGGCGTGATGCTGGTGAAGGCGCTCAATGGGAAACTCGACGAAGTCGAGCGCAAGGTCGAACTGCTAACGCGGAGCGCCGGCGGCGAACTGCGCACGGCGCCCTTTGAAGCATCGTCTGATGACGAACATCCCGCCGGCGCAAAGGACGACGACGAAACACCCTTCTAACAACGGTTCCGGCGCGAAGCCCAAGCCGCGGGCGCGACGCTCTTCCGCCCCACTCGCACGCTTCAGGCTCGACGCTGAGATGGCGCGCCGTGGTCTCGCCGACAGCCGCGAAATCGCGCAGCGCCTCATCATGGCGGGACGCGTGCGCGTCAATTCGCGCCCGGCCTACAAGGCCGACCTCAAGGTTGATTCCGAAACGCCCATCGCGCTGATGGCCGGTGCGCCGCAATTCGCCTCGCGCGGAGCTTACAAACTCATCGCCGCGCTCGAGCATTACGGCCTCTCGGTCGAGGGCAAGCTCGCGATGGACGTCGGCGCGTCGACCGGCGGCTTCACCGACGTGCTGCTGCGCCGCGGCGCCAAGGCCGTCATTGCGATGGACGTCGGCTACGGCCAGCTCGCACTCAAGTTGCGCGAGGATCCCCGCGTCACCGTGCTCGATCGCATGAATATCCGGCTCGCCTCGCCCACCGACCTCCCGCACACGCCCGAGTTCGTGACGATCGACACCAGCTTCATCTCGCTGCGGCTGGTGATTCCCGCGGTGCTCGCATTGGTCGCGCCGCGCGCCGAGATAGTCGCGCTGATCAAGCCGCAGTTCGAAGTCGGCAAGGGCAAGGTCGGCAAGGGAGGCGTCGTGAAGGACGAAAAGCTGCGGCGCGAAGCGGTGGCGGGAATCGTCGAGTTCGCCGAGAAGATCGGGCTCGACGTCGTCGGCACGCTCGAATCGCCGATTGAAGGCGCGGCTGGAAATCGCGAATACCTCGCGCTGATGAAATTCCCGGGCACCTCCGGAAAATGACGCGCGCATGGGCGGTCGGCCTGGATATGGGTGGCACCAATATCCGGTGCGCAGCCGTGTCCGTGGCCGGCGACGTGTTGCTGATCGAGCATGGGCCGTCGCTCGCGTCGCGACAGGCCGGCGCCGTCGCTGAGAATATCGCCGCACAGACCATTCATGTGCTCGCTACCGCGCGCCGCCGCGGACTCGGCTCGCCGCGCGCGATCGGAGTCGCCGTGCCGGGCCCGCTGAACGTATACACCGGCACCGTGATGCAGGCGCCGCACGTCGCCGCATGGCGCGGGTATCCGCTGCGCAACCGGCTCGAAGCGTTGATAGGGCGCAAGGTCGTCGTCGAGAACGACGCGAACGCGTGGGCGCTCGGCGAATACTGGCGCGGTGCGGCGCGCGGACGGCGCGACGTCGTACTGTTGACGCTCGGCACTGGTGTCGGCGGCGGACTGATCGTCGGCGGCAAGCTGGTTCACGGGCGCAGCGGGATGGCGGGAGAATTGGGACACGTGACGGTCAATCCAAACGGCCCGCGATGCGATTGCGGCTCGTACGGATGCCTTGAGTCGTACGCCTCCGCGTCGGGCCTCCGCGGTCTCATCGAGGATCGCCTCGGACTGCCGCCAAGTACGCCGTTACCGCCGCAAATGCTCGATTCTGAAAAAAACTTCTCAGTGCGCGCACTCTCGGCCCAGGCGCGCCGCGGCGACAAGCTCGCGCTCGAGGCCTTCGCCACGGCAGGCCATTACCTGGGGATCGCGATCGCCTCCTTTATTAACACCTTCAATCCCGAGCTGGTCGTGCTTGGCGGTGGCGTTGCCGCCGCGCTGCCCTATATGCGCAAAACCATGACCGCACAGGTCCGCGCGCGAGCCTTCACCGCGATGGCGGCGCAGGCGAAGATCGTGCGCGCTGCCCTGGGTCCGCGCGGCGGAGTGGTGGGCGCCGCCTACGCGGCCCTGCATCCACCGACGCGCTCGTAGCATCTTTGCTACATTCTAGACCCTGAACCGGATCTGATAGATACTGGAATGGGTTCGCAGGCCAAGGGTTCCTTATGAGCGCGCGACAGTACAGGTCGACTTTTTCAGGACTTGCCCTCGCGGTGGCGTTTATCGTTGCCGGCTGCGGACTTGTGTTCGCGCAAACAGACTTCAACGAGAGTACGATTCCGCCTTCCTCGCCGCCCTCGCGAGTCACGAGTCCGCCGAGCGAGACTGACACCTCCGGGGCCCGCGACACCGAGGCACCCGCCGATCAGTCCGCGCCTAAGCCCGCTCATCCCGCGAATATCATTCCGTACACTGTTCGCCCCGGCGATTCGATTGGCGCAATCGCGCAGATGTTCGGGATCACGCCCGACGAGCTCGCGCGCGCCAACCGGATGCACGTTGACGACGAGCTGCAGGTGGACGAGGTGCTGAAGGTTCCTCATCCCTTCACCACCGAGGTCAACACGCTCAAGTCCCAAATCGAGACGCTGAGCGCGCAACAGCAGGCGGCCGAGCAGAAGTCCGACTCGGCGGAGGGCCAGGTCAAATCGCTCCAGACACAGGTGCAGGAACTCACCGGCGACAACCAGGATTTGCAGCTTGGCGTCAAGCTGCTGCCGTGGTGGCGAGCGACCGCCGTCAGCTTGGGGATCTTTGCGCTGTTCATGTTCGGCGTGATGCTGCTGACGCTGTTCGAATGGTGGCGGATGCGCCGCAGGTTCGTCGCGCTGGCCGCGATGACCGATGCGCTCAGCCGGCTCGACTACAAATACAAGGCGATGTTCGCGAAGGCGGAGTTGCGGTTGCAGCAGCTCTACGGCCGCCGGCGCGGCGGTATCACCGAGGGGCAGCCGCGGCCCAAGATGCCCGAGGAAGTCGAAATCGAGCGCCTCAACGACGAGCTCAAGCAGATTCTCGAACTGCACTTGCAGCGGCTGGGTGCGAAATTGCCCGGCGCGCGGCGCAAGGGATGGCGCGAGATGTTCGGCGGCGGCGACGTCGGCTCGACGGTCGAAGCACGTTCGTATCGACGCTAGACTAAAACTCTGAGAGGAGCTTCATCATGAAAAAATTCGCACTGATGGCAATCCTGGCAACCGTGATGGTTGCGCCGTACGCAATGTCCTCCGCCGGCGGTACGCGCGTGTCGGATACTCCGGAGTGTTGCGTGAAGAAGCAGAGCTGCTGCCCGCGCTCGTCATGCTGCACCGGCGGCAGCCACGGCATGGGCGCGCATTGCATGCTCCACGCGGCGACGCATTGAACGGTTCTTCCCCTCTCCCTGCAAGGGAGAGGATGAAGGTGAGGGTCCTTATACAGCGCGCGTTTTCGCGCGCGAACTAAGATTCTGCTTCTGTCCTGAACGCCTGTGCGCACGTTATCCAAAACCTCCAGGAGTGAATGATGAATCGGCTGACGAAATTCGGACTAGGAATAGTTGCTGCGATCGGACTGTCTGCTATAGCTATCGCGCCAGTCGCGCTCGCGGCCGATGGCGGTGAGAAATCTGTCACCGGCAATCTCGAAGACGCGTACTGCTATGGCACGATGGGCGCGAAGGGCGCGGGCCACAAGGCATGCGCAATCAAGTGCGCGTCCGCCGGCATTCCGGTGACGCTCATCGAAAAGGGCACCGAGAAGTCCTACATCCTGTTGCCCCCCAAGGACGCGTCGCCGCTCCCCCAAAGCGTGATTTCGCGAATGGAAGACGAGGTGACGGTGACCGGCAAGGAATACAACAAGAACGGCACGGAATATATCGTCGTCGAGTCCGTGAAATAGTGAAGTAGCGGCGGGCCTACAGCGTCGTGCTGGAACGCATTCTGCCGGGCGCCTCGCAGCTACAGAACTACCATCCCCTGCTGGTTCATTTCCCGATCGCGTTCATCTACGGCGCGTCGCTTATGTATTTCCTCGCATGGATAACCGCGAGCGAAAAACTTCAGTGGACCGCGCTGTGGATGCTGATGCTAGGCGCGCTCGGCGCCGCCGCCGCGCTGATAAGCGGCTTCTACGCAGCCCCCGGCCTGATGGTCTCGCAATCAGTCCGCGACGAGCTGCTGCAACATCACAAACATCTGATGGTCGCAGCGTCGATAGTAACCGGCGCACTAACAATCTGGGCGCTAACAACCCGCCCCATGCCAACCCGATTCCGCTACGTCTTCCTAATCGCCCTCATCGCCGTGATGGTGTTGATAGCAGCAGGCGCTGACATAGGAGGCGAAATGGTCTTCGCCTACAACGCCGCCGGCTCCGCCTGCCCCCAACCGATAGATTTAAGGAAATAGAATCAGATATTGGTGCTGAACGAGACGCGCTCGCGCGTGAGATCCTTCCATCCGCTCGCGTTGCTCGCTTCGGTCAGGATGACACAAGATGATGACCGCGCGTCGAACGTGCCCTCGTGCCTGCTCGCTACCTGCAACCACTCAGTTCCGGGATGAACTATTCAGCCTGACGCTCCCGCCGATTGCATGCTACTCGATCATCTATGGACACCATTCACGAATCTCCAAATCGCAAACCTGACTCCGCATCAGCCCATCAGTTTTCCGAAATACTAGTTTGACGGAACGAAACTACCCGTGGTGGTACGGTGATCGCTGGACCACAACTAATGGTAGAAAATGGCGTTTTTCACTAAATTGACAACTCCGCAATTGACCGAATTACGGGTCGATACGCCACACCTTGGATACCGTTCTTTGGCTTTTCGCGCTACTGAAGCATCAATCTTTTCCGGAACGTTCGATTCCTCTTCAAATGCCACTCCCGGCTCATCGCTTCCCCTCGCGAGTCATGCCGCTCCGCATAGAGCAGGAACCAGACGCGGCCGCGGGTTGAGCGCGCACCGGTGCCGGCGTTGTGACGGGCGATGCGCCGCTCGAGATCGTTCGTCCATCCGACGTAGGTTCGATACCCGTCGGGGCCGCTGCTGCCTAGAACATAGACGAAGCATCCCATCGATTTCACTGCCGCGCGAGCATTCGCCAGCGGCTTGGCGTTTCGACTATGTTCAATCCGAAGCAACGACATCGGGGTGAATTCTATGGGAAAGGCCAACGGCCGCAAATCGATCTTTATCACCGGCGCCGCATCCGGCATGGGCCGCGAGACCGCCCGCCTGTTCTGCGACAAAGGATGGTTCATCGGCGGCTACGACGTGAACGCCGACGGCCTGCGCGCACTCGAAAGGGAATTGGGCGCCGACAACTGCGTCGTGCGGCGGCTCGACGTCACCGACAAGGCCGACTACGAGAAGGCGCTCGTGGAATTCGGCGCAGCTACCGGCGGCAAGATGGACATCCTCTATAACAACGCCGGCATCGGCGTCGGCGGCTTCTTCGACGAACAGCCGTTCGAGGACATCCTGCGCGTCGTGCGCGTGAACTTCATCGGCGTGCTCAACGGCATTCATTCCGCGATCGGCCTGCTCAAGGCGACGCCGGGATCACTTTGCTTCACCACGTCGTCCTCGTCCGCCACCTACGGGATGCCGGGAATCGCCGTTTATTCCGCCACCAAGCATGCCGTGAAGGGATTGACCGAGGCGCTGTCGATCGAGTTCCGCCGCTACGGCGTTCGCGCTGCCGACACGCTGCCGGGTCTGATAGATACCGCCATTCTGCCGCCCGGGACGGCGGAGCGCGCACCGAAGGAGGGAATGTTCCGGCTCATTCAGCCGATCGAAGTCGCGAAGATCGTTTGGGAGGCCTACAACTCCGACAAGCTGCATTGGTACGTCCCGGAGGAAATCGGCGATCTCGACAAAGCGGCGGGCAACAATCCGGAGCTGGTCCGCGAACAGATCGTTCAGATGATGGCGTTCGCCGACACGCAAGCCGCAACCGCGAAGAAATAGCGCAGCTTTGCATATTTCTTAACACTGGGTTGCAGGGGTCACCCCTGCAAGGAGCAAGTCAGATGGCCAGCGGACATATTTTGAAGGAAGTCAAAGACGGAGTCGCTACTGTCACGCTCAATCGCCCGGAGAAGCTGAACGCATTCTCGGGCACAATGGCCGCGGAGCTTTACGCGTCGTTCGCCGAGTACGACCAGGATGACGACGTGCGCGTGATCGTCGTCACCGGTGCCGGGCGCGCGTTCAGCGCGGGCGCGGATTTGTCAGGTGGCGGAAATACGTTCGACGCCGACGCACGTGCGGAGCGTCGCGGGCGTCCAGCGCCGGCGATTCGGCCGTGGAACGTGCGCAAGCCGATCATCGCGGCGATCAACGGGCCGGCGGTCGGAATGGGAATCACGCTGCCGATGCAATGGGACATCCGCGTCGCCGCCGAGAGCGCGCGAATCGGATTCGTGTTCGTGCGCCGCGGAGTTGTGCCGGAAGCGCTCAGCCTGTGGACCGTCCCGCGCATGATCGGCGTGGCCAAGGCCAACGAGTTGCTGATGACCGGGCGGATTCTCAGCGCGCGCGAGGCGCTCGAGTTCGGAATCGTGAGCCACGTCTGGCCCGACGCCGAGTTCATGACGAAGGTGCGCGAGATGGCGCTGGACATCGCGGATAACACGGCGCCGGTGTCGGTCGCGATAACCAAGCGGCTCATCTACGGATTGCTCGCTGAACCGGAGATCGAAAAGGCGCAAGCTGCCGATACGCGCGCGTTCGTGTGGGCGGGCAAGCAGCCGGATGCATACGAGGGCGTCAGCGCGTTCGTCGAGAAACGCAAGCCCAAGTGGAAGATGAAGCCATCGAAGGACATCCCCGAATTTATCCCGACGATCAAGTGACCGAGCCGGCCGCAGAAGCCTGCGGCGACGCTCGAGCGGACCGCGTCGCGGATCGCGCAGCGCGGCGGCGCGAGTCGGCGCTGCTGGCCGCGCTGGCGATAGCCGGCGCGATAGTCGAGTATCCGCTCGCGTTCGCACTGAAGTCGCTCGACCGATCGGAACTCGTGCGCGCGCTGCCGTTCCTGGGCGTCACGCTGGTGCTCGCATCGTTGATACCGCTCTCACTTCGACTCAACGACGAACTTGGGTTGCCGGGCGCGCCGTTGATTACGGCAAAGTTCGCGGGCGAGAGATTACATTTCTCGATTCGCAGCTTGCTGCGAGTCTCGTTTGGCTACGCATTCCTGGCCGCGGTGGCGGGCGCGAGCGTGCTGGCGATCGTGATCGTGCCGCTGATGCTGATTCAGCACGGCGGCCCCGGCCTCAAGCTCCCTAATATGCCGATGCTGACGGTGGCGCCGGGCCGTATTGCGTTCGTCGGAGCGTCGGTCGCGATCGCGGCGGCGGTCAGCGAAGAGATCCAGTTTCGACTTGTGCTGTTCGCGATACTCGGATGGATCGTGGGGCTGATGTCGCGCGACTCGCGGGGTCATCCGGGACGCCGCGCACTTTGGATCGTGACACTGGCGCAAGGCTACGCGTTCGGACTAATTCATCTCGCGCCGCTGGCCGGGACGCTGTTCCATAGCATGTCGCGACTTCTGCTCGGCGGATTGGTGATGCCACAGACGTGGGAAGGAGTGGTGTTCGGGCGCTTGTATTTGCGGCGCGGGCTGGAAGCGTCGATCATCGCGCACGCGTCGATGGACGTCGCGTTATTCGCGTTGGCGGCAATCGGAGTGTTGAGCGCTCACCTCGGCGCTGGATGAACTCGCGCTCTTTGTAGGAGAAATCAGACATGGCGGAAATAGGAATCTACGAAACGATGCGCACGCTGCGTGCCGTGCGCCGGTTACGGCCCGATGCGATAGCGGACGACGTGATTCATCGCGTGCTCGAAGCGGCGACCTGGGCGCCGACCGGCGGAAACGTGCAGCCGTGGCGGATAGTTGTCGTGAAAGATCGCGCGCTCAAGGAACCGCTCGGCAAGCTCTACAACGAGCGATGGATCGCGTACTCGAAGCAATACCGCGGCGCGATCTCCGCTAGCGCGACGCCGGAAGCGCGCGCGCGGGCCGAGCGCACGCTGGCGGCGGGCGATTACCTGGGAACGCATTTCGGCGAGACGCCGGTCGTCGCGGTATTCTGCTTCAATCCGAAAAACATGGCGATCACGGACGCGAAGCAGGACCGGGTCTCAGTGGTGGGCGGCGGATCGGTTTACACCGCGGTCGAGAACCTGTTGCTCGCGTGCCGCGCCGAAGGACTCGGCTGTGTGCTGACGACGCTGCTATGCGAATGCGAGCCGGAAGTGCGCAAGCTGCTCGCGATTCCGGATCCATGGTACACGGCAGCGGCGATACCGATCGGCTATCCGGTCGGCCGCGGACACGGTCCGCTGATCCGGCGACCCGTCGAGCAACTCGCGTACCTGGATACGTGGGGCAAGCAGATTTGATCGGCGGGAAACTGAGCCGAATGGTTGCGGGGGAAGGATTTGAACCTTCGACCTCCGGGTTATGAGCCCGGCGAGCTACCAGACTGCTCCACCCCGCCTTGGCAGTGTATCTGCCGGTTGCTCAGCCGGTCAACATCGAAGGCGTAAAATGCGCGCGGGCGTGTGAAAGCGAGGATCTCATGCGAACCTGAGATCGCGTCGCGAAGCTGAAAACTAGCCGGCGAGAATTCGGATGTTGCAGTGGCGATGCGTTTTTCCGAACTCGATGATCTCTTTTTCGAGCGGAGTCGCGCCGGGCTTTTCGTCCGTGAGCATCAGTTGCTTCGCGATGGCGTTGTCGACTCCGTCGGCTTCGACGTCAAGGTTGTGGTCATCACAGATAATAAATGCCATTTCGTTAAAAGCACCTCGAACGAACCAAGCTATAAGATTTTTTCTCTGAATTGAACCGCGCGGCGGCGGTCTCGCGAGCCGCATTTTGTGGTAATCGTCATCGAGAGGCGAGACGCAAACGCGGGAGTCGATGCGATGAGTCTGAAAGGAAAAGCCGCGGCGATTGGAATTGGCGAACTCAAACCGGTCAAGGAACCTGGCGACCTGACCGCGCTCGGGTTGATGGCGCGGGTCGCGGCCGAGGCGATCGCAGATGCGGGGCTGGAGAAAAAAGATGTCGACGGCTTCCTGGTCGGTGTGCCGTTCTCGGACCCCGGGATGATTTATCCGGCGAGCGCGGCCGAGGTGCTTGGGCTGAACGTGCGGATGCTGAACCAGGTCGATATCGGCGGCGCAAGCGGGGCCGGGATGATTTGGCGCGCGGCGGCCGCGATCGACGCGGGCATGTGCAGCGCGGTGCTGTGCATCGTCGCGGATTTGAACAAGGCGGGAGACCAGCGCCCGCCAGTAGTTTCGGTGCAACGCGAGTTCGAAGCGCCGTACGGAAATATCGGCGCGAACTGCGGCTACGCGATGATCGCGCATCGCCACATGCATGAGTACGGCACCACGGCGCAGCAGATGGCGAAGGTCGCGGTCGATCAGCGAACCAGCGCGCTCAAGAATCCGCTGGCGACGTTCAATGACAAGGCGCTAACGATCGACGACGTGCTGAACTCGCGCATGATCGTCGATCCGCTACATCTATATGAGATTGTAAGCCCGGTGAGTGGAGGCGCCGCGATAATCGTCGCGTCGCCCGAAATGGCGAAGCGCGCGAAGCATCCCCCGATATGGCTGCTGGGCGCGGGCGAGGCGGCCAACCATTCGACGATAACGTATGCGCCGTCGATCACGACGTCGCCGATCAAACCCGCCGCCGAGAACGCGTTCAAGATGGCCGGCCTGCAGCCGGAGGACATGAACCTTGTGTGCCCGTACGACTGCTACACGATCACCGTAATCGTCACGCTCGAGGACGCGGGCTTTTGCAAGAAGGGGCAGGGCGGACCGTTCGTGATGGAGCATGACCTGACGTACGCGGGCGACTTTCCGTGCAACACGCATGGCGGGCAGTTGTCGTTCGGACAACCGGGGCTGGCGGGCGGCATGAGTCACGTGACGGAAGCGATAAGACAATTGATGGGGCGTGGCGGCGAGCGCCAGGTCAAAAAGGCGGCGCTCGGCTACGTCAACGGCAACGGCGGAATCATGAGCGAGCAGGTAAGTCTCGTGCTGGAGCGCAGATCATGAGCGAATACTCCAAACCGCTTCCGAAGCCGTCGCCAACGAGCCGTCCGTTCTGGGAGGCGGCGCGTCGCCACGAGTTGACGCTTCAGCGATGCGGCGCATGCCGCGAGTACATCTACTATCCACGCGATCGATGCCCGAAGTGCTTCTCGGACAAGCTGGCGTGGGAGCGCGTGAGCGGGCGCGGCAAAGTGTACAGCTATACTGTCGTGCGGCGAGCGTCGAGCCGGGCGTTTGCGGACGCGCCATACGTGCTGGCGATCGTTGAACTGGCCGAGGGGCCGCGCATGACGAGCAATATCGTCGCGGCGCCGGAGAATGTGCGCGTCGAGATGCCGGTCCAAGTCTTCTTCGACGACGTGACGCCGGATCACACGCTCGTGAAATTCAAACCGGCGTAGCGGTTCGCATTCACGCCAGCAACACCGCGACTATTCCCGTCAGAAAGATCCCGTCGAAGGTGCCTGCCCCGCCGATCGAAGCGACGGGCGCGCCCAAATCGCGCAAGTTGCGCAGGTTGAGCAAGTCGGCGCCGATGAGAGTGCCGATCACGCCGCTGATGAATGCGACGGCGTCTCGATGGTGTTGCGAAGAGCCGAGGAAGTAGCCGCATGCAGCGGCGACGATCGGCGGAATCAGCATCGGGGTCGCGATTCCCATCCCCGGCACCGGCATCGCGAAACGATGAACGATAGCGGTGACGATCGCGACTCCGACCAGCGCCGGCACGATTATCGTGGGCATTTGCATCAGCAGATACACCGAGATCAGCACTGGAACGATCGCACCGCCGACATTTACCGCGACGATGGTCGAGTCGGTGGCGTAACGAGTCGGCACTCGGTAGCGAATGCCGAAACTTCGAACTATCTCCGCGGGATGCGGCTGGCCACCGGCGACGCGCGTGATGGGAATATTGATGTAGCTGCCAACCAGACTCACGAGAAGTGCGGTGAAGGCCAGCTCGGGTGGCAGGCCGAGCGTCACGAACGCGTAGTTGATGACGTGGATTTCGAGCAGAACAAAAAGGAACGCTAGGACGAGAAAGAAGACGATCGCGTAGAAGGCGAGGAAGGGCGCGAAAAACACCGGACTATCTTAGCCGTGGCGCAAGCCGGGGAAGAAACGGCGGCGCGAGCCGACTGCGTCGGCGTAGCGCCCGCCCATCGCGCGTTCTTCCGCCGGGATTCGCACAGCGAGAATCAGTGCGTTGCCGATGGAGAATACGATCGCCGTGAAAATTGCGCCGCCAATCATCGGCACCACAGCAATTTCGATTACGACAGCAAGATAGTTGGGATGGCGCATGAAGCGATACGGACCGTCGGTCGCGGGGGCGCGGTCGGGACTGACGATGATTCGCGTGTTCCATCGATCGCCGAGCGTCGCGACCGCCCAGTAGCGAAGTGCCTGCGCGACGATTTCGGCGAAGAGCGCGAGCCACGCGACGACTGGGGGGAATGCGCGCGGGAAAAACGTGGCCTCGAAGGCGCATGACACGATGAACAGCGCGTGAAATGCGACCATCACGCGGTAGTGTGCCTGGCCGACCTCGACTGCGCCGTGCTGGAACGCGCGGCGCGCGTTGCGTCGCGCACGATCGAGCTCGAAGATGCGCTCGACGACTAGCAACGCGAGGATGATCAGATACGTGCGGAGCGAGATCGCCACTTCAGGAAGATCACCACTTCAGAAGGACGAGCTCGACCGAGAACCCGGGACCCATCCCGATGATCATGCCGTAGTCTCCAGGAGCGGCCGCGTGGTCCTCGAGCAATTCGTCGAGGATGAACATCACCGATGCCGAGGAAAGATTTCCAACCGATTGCAGCGAACGCCAGGAACGCGCCAGCGCCGCCTCGGGCAGCGCGAGCGCGCCTTCGAGAGTCTCGAGCACCTTGGGCCCGCCGGCGTGCGCGATCCAGTGCTTGATGTGCGAGCGGTCGATGCCTTGCTTCGCGAGGAATGAATCCACTTCGTCGAGGATGTTGGCGCGCACGAGGTCGGTAAGCTTCGACGACAAGACGATCTTGAATCCGCTATCGACTATTTCCCATCCGAGAATTTCTTCGGTGTTTGGGAACACGAGCGAACGCGTGGCGATTACCTGCGGACCGGGCGTCGTCTGGGCAGTACCGCCTATCAGCATCGCGGCAGCGCCGTCGCCGAAAAGACCGGACGCGATGATATTCGCGATGGAAAGATCCTCGCGCTGCAGCGTTAGCGAGCACAACTCGACCGACAGCAGCATCGCGACTTCCGACGGGAACGCGCGGATGTAGTCGGCGGCGCGTGCAGTCCCGGCCGCTCCCGCAACGCATCCAAGGCCGAAGATCGGAGTGCGCTTGATTTCCTTGCGCATCCCGAGCGCGCTGATGACGCGAGTGTCGATGCTCGGCACGGCGATGCCGGTGACGGTGACGAAGAACAAATGATCGACATCGCGAGGCTTCAGGCCGGCGCGTTCGAGCGCGATTTCGGCCGCCGCGGTCCCGACTTCGGGTGCAACGCGCAGCCACGCGTCGTTGGTCTTGGCGAAGGTGTCGAGCGGGATGTATTGCTCGATAGGCAGGGCGAGATGACGCCCGGTGATTCCGAGCGCGCCCTGGATTTTGTCGAAGCGCCGCAGATCCGACCAACGCCGCTCCCATAGCTCGCGCAGGCGCAAGGTCAGTTGTTCCTGATCGACGTAGTTGTCGGGTAACGCGGTGCCGGTTCCGATCACACGGGGGGAATCGTTGCTAGTCACTTATTATCGCGTGGCGCCCGAGTCGCGGAACTCGTGGCGACATCGCTGCCTCTCCTTTTGGTGCCCGGCGGACCGTAACGCGCGGTCCATTGTTCCCTCCGGACATCTTTGACGCTATCACCCTCGCGAACAATATTATATCGCTCTTGTGCCCCGCGCTGCATCGGTTAAGATCACCCTTCAATTATGAAATCCGAAGAACGCCGCGAACTGCTGGCGATGCTCGCCCGGGAGTCGTATTTCGAGCGCCAACTCACTCTCTCGTCGGGGCGCGCGTCCAACTACTATGTCGATTGCAAACGCACGTTGTACCTGCCGCGCGGTGCGTACCTGGCAGGCGAACTGGTGCTCGAGCTCGTGAAAGCGGCGGGCGTCGAGCAGATCGGCGGCATGGCGGCCGGTGCGTTGCCGGTGACTGACGCGGTGATGGCCGCGGCGCATCGCGGCGGCGTCGATCTTCGTGGTTTTTTCGTGCGCAAGGAAACCAAGCCGCACGGGCTACAACAGATCGTCGAAGGCGCGTTCAAGCCGGGCCTCAAGACGGCCGTAATCGACGACACGATCACGACCGGCGGATCGAGCCTGCAAGCGGTGGCTGCGATGCGCGAGGCGGGCGCGAATGTGATCGCGGCAATCGCGCTGGTGGAACGCGGCGAGGGCGCGATGGAGGCGTTCGCGCGCGCGGGGCTGAAATATAGCTGGGTATTCACTGCGGAAGAGGTGCGCGCCGAGCGCGCCGCTCATCCCGCCGTCGGCTGACTTCACTTGCCAACCACGAGCGACACCGCAGTCGCGGCGATTTTCGGCGATCCCATAAAACATTCCAAATCGCCCGCGATGCACAACGCTGCCTACGCGGCGCTTGGCATGAGCCGAACGTACGCGGCGTTTCGCGTAACGGCCGGCAATCTGGCTCCGGCACTTCGCGCGATTCATCCGCTCGGAATCATCGGCGTAAATCTGACCGTGCCGCATAAGCAAGCCGCGGCCCGCTTGATCAAGGACCTGAGCGGGGAGGCGCGCATGCTGGGCGCGGTCAATTGCGTCCTGAATCGGCGCGGCGTGTTGCGCGGCGATAATACCGATGCGCGCGGGCTCGAGCGCGACTTGCGCGATCTCGGATGCGAGTTGCGCGGGCGGCTCGCGATCGTGATAGGCGGGGGCGGCGGCGCGGCATCGTCGGTGCTCGCGTGCATCAGGCTGGGCGCGAATCGTGTCGTGATCGCGAATCGTACGCCCGCTCGCGCCGCAGCGCTTGCGCGGCGCTTTTCGGCCAAGGGCGCGCGCGCGGCGGGCGAGCCTCGCGGGCTGGACGCGCTGATCGACTCCGAGCTGCTCGCCGACGCGCGATTGATCGTCAACGCGACCTCGATGGGTCTGACCACGGGGCGGTTCGCGCGCCTCGACTACAGCTCAACCGCCGCCGATTGCCTGTTCTACGATCTGATTTATTCGGCGGAGCCGACCGAGTTCCTGAAGCCCGCCCTCGCTGCCGGCCGGCGCGCGACCGACGGCGCCGGGATGCTGGTGAATCAGGGCGAACTCGCGTTCAAGCTGTTCAATCGAGTCGCGCCGCCGGCCGGCGTGATGCGCGCAGCTTTGTTCAATGCGCTTGGCCGGATACAAAGTTAGCTCATACGGAGGTGTCGTCATGCGCGCGGGAGTCGACCATATAATCGTCAACGTCAACGACTATTCGGCGGCGAAAAAGTTTTACGCGTGGCTGATGCCGCAGATCGGCTATCCGAAGGCGATGTCCTACGATCAGGCGGATACCGACGTTACCACCGGCTATTTCGGCGACCACGGCTCGCTCTGGATTCGGCCGTCCGATCCGGAATTTCGCGCCGACAAGTTCCATCGCCATCGCGTCGGATTGTGCGAGATTGCGTTTGCAGCCGAGAGCCGGCGGCAGATCGATGATTTAGCCGCAAAAATTTCGTCGAACGGCGGCAAGGTCACCGATCCGCCAAATGAATACGACTACCTGCCGGGATACTATGCGGTGTTTTTCACCGATCCTGACGGTCTTAAGCTGGAGTTGGTGCACGTCCCGCGCTGAGCGGCGCGGGAATTCCCTAGACGAGAACGCCGAACGCGCGCCGCGCAAACATGATGCCGGCGGGCGCTACGAGCAGCTCAGGTTGAAGGACAATCACCGCGGCAACCACCGCGAGACCCGCCGCAATCAAGAGGTCGCGCTTATCGACGTGGAAAGTCCAGCGCTCGCAATCATCGCAATAGCTTGCCCGGAATCTTCCGCTGCTCTCGCATGAGTTGCAGGCCATAGCTTCAGCTCCTTCGGGGGATGGCGTTTGCACGCCGCACTAGCCGAACATCTCCTTGAGCTTGTCCACGAAGCCTTTGGAGAGCGGATGATTGACGGCCTTGCCGTCGAGCTTGGCAAATTCCTCGAGTAGTTCGCGCTGACGCGGGGTCAGGCTGCGCGGCGTCTCGACGATCACCTTGATTAGCTGATCGCCTCGTCCGTAGCCGTGGAGATCGACGATGCCCTTGCCCTTGAGGCGCAGGATTTTTCCCGATTGCGTGCCCGGCGGAATTTTGAGCTTCACTTTGCCTTCGAGCGTCGGCACTTCGATCTCGGTACCGACCGCCGCCTGCGGGAAACTGATCGGCGCCTCGATTATCACGTCGTTGTCCTGGCGCACGAACATCTCGTGCTCCTTGACGTGGATGACGACGTAGAGATCGCCTTGCGGTCCGCCGCCGTAGCCGGCCTCGCCCTCGCCGCGCAACTTTAGCCGCGAGCCGTTGTCCACGCCCGGCGGAATTTTCACGGCGAGCGATTCGTGCTTGCGGATTCGGCCCTGTCCCTGGCACTTGGGGCACGGGTCGGAAATGATCATCCCCTCGCCGCGGCATTGCCCGCAGGTCGTCGAGATCGAAAAGAATCCCTGCTGCGTGCGCACTTGGCCGCTGCCGCGGCAGTTGGGACACTGGCGTGCGCCGCTGGAGCCGCCGCGAGCGCGTGTGCCGTTACAGGCCTCGCATTGGGTCAGGCGCTGGAACTTTACGACTTTCTCGATCCCGCGCGCCGCTTCTTCGAATTCGATTTCGAGATCGTAGCGCAGGTCGTCGCCGCGCCGGGTGCGCGAACGCGAGCGTCCACGGCCGGTGCCGAAGAAATCGCCAAAGATGTCGGAGAAAACTTCCTCGAAACCCTGGCTGAAGTCGAAACCGCCGAATCCGCCCGGACCACCCTGCGCTCCCTGGAAGGCGGCGTGCCCGAAGCGGTCATACTGCGCGCGCCGCTCAGGATCGGAAAGAACCTGGTACGCCTCGTTGAGTTCCTTGAAGCGCTCCTCGGCGTCCTTGTTTCCGGGATTGCGATCGGGATGAAACTGTATCGCGAGACTACGGTAGGCCTTTTTTAATTCGGCCTCACCGGCGCCGCGATTGACGCCGAGGATTTCGTAGTAGTCTCGCTTGTTTGCTGGCGGCATCGCGCAACGATTCTATGCGAACACAGTCGCCGACGCCATTGTCGTCTTCGGAAGAGTGGGGCCGCTTGCGCGGCCCCGCTTGTCGTTATTGGTCTTTGACTTCTTTGTAGTCCGCATCGACCACGTCTTCTTTCTTGCCGCTCTCGCCATTCCCGCTCTGAGAGCCAGACTGCGCGCTCGCGCCATCACCAGCGCCTGCTTGCGGTCCCGCCCCGGCCTTGGTCTTGCTGTACATCGCCTCGGCCAGCTTGTGCGACGCGTTCTGCAGCGCCTCGGCCGCGCGATTGATCTCGTCGGCGTCCTTGGACTCCAGCTTGGTTTTGGCCTCCGCCAGCGCGTCCTCGACCTGCTTGCGCCCGGCATCGTCAACTTCGGCGCCATGATCCTTGAGCGTCTTCTCGGTCGTATAGATCAGGTTGTCGAGCTTGTTGCGCGCCTCGGCCTGCTGGCGGCGAGCATGGTCGTCGGCGGCATGCGCCTCGGCCTCGCGCACCATCTTCTTGATCTCTTCCTCGTTGAGTCCCGACGACGCGGTAATCTTGATCGACTGCTCCTTGTTGGTGCCGAGGTCCTTGGCATGCACGTTCACGATTCCGTTCGCATCGATATCGAACGTGACCTCGACCTGCGGCATCCCGCGCGGAGCCGGTGGAATTCCGATCAAGTCGAACTGCCCGAGCAGCTTGTTGTCCGACGCCATCTCACGCTCGCCCTGGAAGACGCGAATCGTGACCGCCGTCTGATTGTCCTGCGCGGTCGAGAACGTCTGGCTCTTGCGCGTCGGAATCGTCGTGTTCTTTTCGATTAGCTTGGTGAACACGCCGCCGAGCGTTTCGATTCCGAGCGACAGCGGAGTCACGTCGAGCAGCAGCACGTCTTTGACTTCGCCCTTGAGCACGCCCGCCTGGATTGCGGCGCCGATCGCGACGACCTCATCGGGGTTGACGCCCTTGTGTCCTTCTTTGCCGAACAGGCGCTTCACGCGCTCCTGCACCGCAGGCATGCGGGTCATGCCGCCGACGAGCACGATCTCGTTGATGTCGCTCGCCTTGAGGCCGGCATCGCGCAACGCGGTCACGCATGGCGCATCCAGCCGGTCGAGCAGGTCGGCGCACAGCGCTTCGAGCTTCGCGCGCGACAGCTTGATGTTGAGATGCTTCGGTCCCGACTGGTCCGCGGTGATGAAAGGCAGATTGATGTCGGTCTCGGTCACGGTGGACAGCTCGGTCTTGGCTTTCTCGGCGGCTTCCTTGAGCCGCTGCAGCGCCATGCGATCCTTGCGCAGATCGATTGCCTGATCCTTGCGGAATTCGTCGGCCAGGTAGTCGATGACGCGCTGATCGAAATCTTCGCCGCCCAGGAAGGTGTCGCCGTTGGTCGCCTTGACCTCGAAGACGCCCTCGCCCAGTTCGAGAATCGAAATGTCGAACGTGCCACCGCCGAGATCGAACACCGCGATTTTTTCGTCCTTCTTCTTGTCGAGACCGTAAGCCAGCGACGCCGCCGTCGGCTCGTTGATAATTCGCAGCACGTTCAATCCCGCGATGCGGCCCGCGTCCTTGGTGGCCTGGCGCTGGCTGTCGTTGAAGTACGCGGGCACGGTGATAACCGCCTCGGTGACTTTCTCGCCGAGATAATCTTCGGCCGTCTGCTTCATCTTCTGGAGAATGAACGCCGAGATTTCCGGCGGGCTGTATTTCTTGCCGCGAATTTCGACCCACGCCGCGCCGTCTTCGTTCTTCACGACCTTGTACGGCAGCACCTTGAGCGCCTTCTGAACTTCGGCGTCGTCGTAGCGCCGGCCCATCAGGCGTTTGATCGCAAATACCGTGTTGGTTGGATTGGTGATCGACTGGCGCTTGGCGATCTGGCCGGTGAGCCGCTCGCCAGCCTCCGTGAATGCGACGACGGACGGCGTCGTGCGGCTGCCTTCGGAGTTGGCGATAACTACAGGGTCGCCACCCTCCATGATCGCGACGCAACTGTTCGTCGTGCCCAAGTCGATACCTATAACTTTTGCCATTTTCCTAAAGGTCCCCTGATATAGAACTTAAGATAGAGATAATCACGCTTTAGCTATTTTCAATGTCGGAGGTGTCGATTTCGCCTCCGTTTCGCTTTCCGGAATCGGTACCGGTCTGTTTGGCAACCGACACCCGGGCTGGACGCAAAGTCCGATCACCGATCAGATAGCCGCGATGGAACTCATCGACAACCGTATTCGGCGGATGCGCCTCGGACGCCACGTGATCGACCGCCTCGTGCCGATTGGGGTCGAACGCCTGGCCGACCGACTGTAGCGGCGTGACGCCTTGTGCTCGCAGAAAATCGATCAGCGCCCGCACCGTCATCTCGACGCCATCGACTATCGTCCCGACGTTGGTACCGGCGCGTGCCGCCGCCAGCGCACGCTCGAGGTTGTCGATGATCGGCAGCAGGTCGCGGAGAATCGCCTCGCGCTGGATGCGGACGGATTCCTCGCTCTGCTGGCGGATTCGCTTGCGCGCATTTTCGGAGTCGGCGAGCGCGCGAAGATACTTGTCCTTCAGCTCGGCGATTTCCTTGTCCTTTTCGGCGAGCTGTGTCCGCAAGGCATCCAGGTCGCCGCCGCCCTCGCCGTGAGCTGATTCCGGGCCGGCGTCCGTCTGATCGAACTCGCCATCCATGCCGGGATTTCCGTCCTGAGGATGCTTGTGTCGCTTGTTCATCTTATGAGACCGAACCGAAAATAAACTTAAGCATGATTTTCGCCCATGCCACTGCCGGCAAGGCCGAAATCGTTAGATTTTTCGCAGATTTTCGGAGGCCTAGATACTAAGGTGCAGGGGTTACCCCTGCCGAAAGAAGCGTGAAACCCACGCGGGTTTCAACACAATCAAGTTCCTCTCTCAGTATTCCATCAGCCGCGACAATGCGCGCGCGGTGTACTCGACCAGCGGGATCACGCGGTCGTAGTCCATCCGCACCGGGCCGACGATCGCCAGGCTGCCCAGCGCGCTCGAGCCGCTCGCGTACGACGCCGCGACCACGCTCAGCGACGACAGGCGCGGGTCGTAGTTCTCCGAGCCGATCGACACGGTCATTCCGGCGTGGGTGAGGCTGCGCTCGAGCAATTCGAGCAGCGCGGTTTTGTCGTCGAGCGCGCGCAACAGCTCGCGCATCTTGCCGCGATCGGAAAACTCCGGCTGCTCGAGCGCCTGCAAACTGCCCTCGACGTACAGCTCGGGACGCCCGACGGAGTCGGCGATCGCCTCGCCGAGTGCGAGCGCATCATGCATGAAGCGATCGTAGTTCGCTCGCTCCTCGCGCAGTTGCGCCTCGATCCATCGTCGCGCCTCGTCGAGCGTGCGTCCTTCGAGCGACTCGTTGAGGTAGCGCGCCATGCGATCCAGCTCGTCCTGCGAATGGTCGAGCTCGGTATCGACGATCCGGTTCTGCATCGCGCCTTTCGAGGCGACGAAGACGGCCAGCACCTGGTTGTTCCGGATGCGCACGAAGTTGACGCGCTCGATGATCGAAGCCTCCAGCCGCGGCGCCATCACCAGCGCCGCCTGTCCGGTCAGAATTGAGAGCAACCTTGGCGTGTCGCGCAGGACCTCGCCGAGATTGCGCACGGCGCTCGAGTAATGGAGCTCGATCTGCGCACGATCCTCGAAGCCGATTCGCGTTGCAGCCGCGAGATGATCGACGTAATAGCGGAACGCCTTCTCGGTCGGGACGCGGCCCGCCGACGTGTGCGGCTGGCGCAGGTAGCCGCCGTCTTCGAGTTCGGCCATCATGTTGCGGACCATCGCGGCGCGCACGCCCAGCTGATGCCGCGCGACGATCTGCGCGGAACCCACAGGCTCGGCAGTCGAGATGAACTCCTGCACCGCCGCGAGTATCAGCGAGTGCTGGCGGTTCGAGAGAGTGTTCGATTCCTGCGTCATCTTATTGGTGGGTCGCGCGGCACGCCCTTGTTACAATTCTGTTACTCATCCAGCGATATATTCAAGCGCCATCGTAACGCAATGGCGGGAACCGGGTCATGGCGAGCCGGTTTTCTGTGACGTAGGATCGATGCCGATGGCGCGCAAAGCCAAAATCGTCAAGCCGCGACGCTTGTATGTACCGGTCGTGCCCGCCAATGCGTCGTGGTTCGAGAGCGACAGCTACGATCGGCGCACGTGGAATGAAATCGTGGCCGACGCGCCGTCGATCGCCGACCTCGCGGAGACTGGCGAGCGGCTGGTGCCTCATTTCGGCGCGCTGGTGCAGGACCTCTTTCTCGCGCTGTTCAAGATGAACCCGGTGTTCCGCAGGGCCGGCGACGTGCGCCTGGCGGCCGCGCTCAACCGCACCGTCCTCGAGCAAATCGTGCCGTCGGCGCCGTTCCAGGCGCTGCGATCGCGTACCGCGCTCGAAGAAGACAAGGCCGCGATCGCCGCGATCGTGATGAGCGAGCATGCGCTCGAGATGATGAAATCCGAAAAGCTCATCAATCGCAGCGAGATGCTCGATCTGTGGGACCTCGCGCGACAGGAGCAGGATCTCGAAGCGCGGGCCGAGGCGGTGAAGGCCGTCAACGAAATCCAGGAAAAGGAAGAAGGCGAATCCGCGCCCGGCGAAGAGAAAAAAGATCAAGCCACAAGGAAAGAGCTCGCGGAGATGGCCGATGCTGCCGAGCGTGCGGCCAAGGTCTCAGAAGCGCGGCTCAATCAGAAGTCGCGGCAGTTCGAAACGCAACTCAAGGGCGCGGATCAGACGGCGCTCAAACGTATGCAGCTCAAGACGGCCGAGCTGGCCGGAGAAATCGATCAGGCCGCCGAGGACAGTCGCGACTTTAGCCGCGAGTTCGGGCAGGGCGGACGCGTTGCGGCCGGTGCGCGCCTCGAGCTAGGGCGGCGCCTCGCGCGCAACAAGAAGCTCGGCGAGCTGGCGCGGATGGTCGGGCGGTTCAAGCAGGACGCGCGCGCGCTCAAGCGCAAAACCCTCGAGCGCGGCGTCGCCGAGGCCTACGACATCGAGCTCGGCTCCGAGCTCGGGCGCCTGATTCCCGCCGAGCTGCTCGCGATGCATCACCCCGTGCTCAAGCGCGATTTCCATCGCCGCGTGCTCGAAGGCACCGTCCTTCAGTACCGGCTGCGCGACGACGAGCAGAAAGGCAAAGGCCCGATGGTCGTGTGTATCGACGTGAGCTCCTCGATGCAGGGTGACAAGGAGATGTGGTCGAAGGCGGTCGCGCTGACGCTGATGGATATCGCGCGACGCCAGCGCCGGCTGTTTCGCGCCGTCATGTTTTCGTCGGGGGAAGTGAGCCTGAAAGTGCTCGATCTCAATCGCGAGCGGCGCTACCAGCCCGACTTGAACAAGGTCGTCGAGATGGCCGAATACTTTCCCGGCGGCGGCACCGACTTCGAGACTCCGATCGACGCGGCCGTCAAACTGCTCGGAGAAAAGAAACTCAAGCGCGGCGACATCGTGATTATCACCGACGGCGAGTCGCAGGTCAGTCCGGAATGGCTGGCGCGGTTGCGCGAGCGTAAGGACGAGCTGGATTTCTCTATCTTTGCGGTGCTGGTTGATGTGGGCTCAGCCGAGACATCGTCGCTCGCGCAGTTCGCGGATCGAATCACCTCGGTCAAACGCATCAGCGACGAACACGCCCGCGACATTTTCCTCCACCTGCAATCGTGAAGACCAAGGACCAAAAAGTAATTCTCGAACCAGTCGATCGGAGCAATTTCATGAAGCTGTTCAACATGCAGCTTCGGCCCGAGCAGACCAAATTCGTCACGCCGCCGCGATGGACGCTCGCGCGATGCTACGTGCGGTTTTTCGGTGACAACTTCGAGCATCTGCCGCATCTAATCCGCGCCGGCGATGAGGTAGTCGGCTACACAACGACCGCGTGCGACCCTGACAGCCCCGACAACTACTGGATCGACGACATCATGATCGCCACGGACCAACAGGGCAAAGGCTACGGCCGCGCCGCAATGGTCGAGTTGATCAAAATGATCGCCGCACGTTATCCGCGATGCGAAGCGGTGCAACTAACTTGCTTTCGAACTAACCTTAACGCCGCTGCGTTGTACGTAAGCCTGGGCTTCGAGCCGACAGGCAACGTCGATGAAGAATTCGGCGAGCCCAACTACAAGCTGAGTGGTGAGGCACTCGCGAAGTTTCGGAAGTAGCGCATCGCGCGTTCAGACTTCGCGAGTGCGTTGCTCGCTCAGGTCAGGATGACATCGAGAAAAAAGAAAGGGCCGGTCGTCTGACGACCGGCCCTTCATCATTCAGATTGTGCTGCTCGCGAGCTACGCTGCCGATGCCATCTGCATCACGCCCAGCTGCTGGTACCACGACTCCGTGCGGTCGTTGATCAGGTCGATTTGCCGCAGACATGGGATGATCGTATCGACGAACAGGAACGAGTTGAACTGCTTCTCCATGTCGTTTTCCGCGGCCGCCCAGGCCGGATTGCGGTGCATCTCTTCCTCGATGTCCTTCATCGAGATGCCAACTTCCTCGAACACTGACGCGCCCGACAGGAAGCCGTCCTTGGGCACGCCATCGACGACCTTCGTCACCATCATGTCGCACGCGGCGAAAGCGAAGTCCTCGAGGTCCTTCTTGTCCTTGCCCTTGAGCTTGGTCACGGCATCGCGCAGCGCCAACATCCCGAAGCCGACGTGGCGCGCCTCGTCCTTCATGATGTACTCGAGCAGCTCCTTGAGCAGCTCGTCCTTGGTCTCGCGCTGCATGAAGCGGAACGCCGCGATCGCGAGGCCCTCGGCCACGACCTGCATCCCGACGTACTTGGGCTCCCATCGATCGTGCTCCATGACCGTGGTCAGCAGCCGCTCGAGCGTGGGGTCGATCGGGTAGATACGATCGAGCTTGGTGATGTACTTGCGGAAGCCTTCGACATGACGCGCCTCGTCGAAGACCTGTGCCGCCGCGTTCATTTTGGCGTCGAGGTCCGGCACCGCGTCAACCAACTGCCCGCATACCATCAGCGCGCCCTGCTCGCCGTGCAGGAATTGCGAAAGGCGCCATGCCGCGAACTTGCGGCCGAGCTGGTACTTGTTCTCGCCGCTCAGCGAGCGATAGAGCTCGGTCTGGAACATCGGCATCATCGTCATGTCCAGGACTTCCTTCTCGATCGGCCGGTCCCAGTTGATGGTGGTCGAGACGTTCCACTGATCGCGCTTGGCGTTCTCGTACAGGCGGTCCATCTGGGGGAACTTGACGCTGTAGTCCCAGTGGAAAACGCTTTCGAGGTCGGTGTTAACAACAGTGTGGTCGTGAGCCATTGTGGGAATCCTCCAGATTCACTTTTCACTGGGTGCCGAGCCGTGCCGCGCGCTCGAGTCCGCCCAGGGCAAAATTTACCGTTATATTTTTCAGTTCGGCGTGAGAAAGATCGCGGCTCGCGAGCAGCCACGAAATCGCCTGCGACAACATCCCGATCGTGAGATGCGCGATCGCGTCGGCGCGCTCACCGACCGCGGGCGCGAGATCATCGCGCAGGTCGTCGATGAATACCTCGTGGACCCGGACCATCAAATCGAGGAACGCGGGGCTATGACCGAAGACTATGCGGAACAGTTCCGGCGCCTGCGCGGCCGCATCGAGAATCGTGTCGATTGTGGTTTTGAGCTTCTCGGCCGGCGAGTGAACGCCGGTCTTCGCCTCGGCGAGATTGCGCCGCAGTTCAGCCGCGCCATGCTCGATCAGCTCGATAAAGATTTCGTTCTTGGTTTTGAAATGCAGGTAGAAGGTGCCAAGCCCGACGTCGGCTTCGGTGGCGATGTCGGCGATGCGCGTCTGATGGTAGCCCTTGCTTGAGATGACGCGTTCGGCGGCCTGGATCAGATCGACGCGCGTTTTTTCGCGCCGACGATCGAACCGGTTCGGCGCATCGCAGGATTGTCGAGCAACTTGACCCACAAGGTGCTCTTTTAGTGCAAAATGAATTGTGTGTCAATTACGATTATTGTTTCATTACTGAATCTACATTCATAAGTGAGTTGAGCTTCGACTTCGACTAACGAGTTAAATTCATTGCAGGATTTCGAGATCGGCGTGGACTGCAATCAAACAGAGAAGGGCCGAACAAGAACGATAAAGGCGCTAGGGTGAGCCACTGCCACCGTTGGGATCGAGCGACGGCCCCGACTGATCCGGTGGAGCGCCGGACTGATCGGGAGACTGGTCCGGCGGCGGGTTTTCGGTTCCCGCATCCTGAGTCGTATCCGGAAGAATCACGGGCTCGGGAAAGTCCGATGTCACGTTGCAACAAAGCAGATAACTGCTTCCCGCGCGAGGTTGAGCGTTGTAAGCCTGCAGCGAGCCGTCGGCGAGCACCTTGACCGCCTGATAACTGACGGAGCCGGAGACACGCTCGATCTGAAAGACGTAGTATGCGCCGCGGTCGAGCGGCTCGGGCGGTCCTTCCTCGGGCAGCATCTGCGTGAAGTGCGTGGGCACTTTCGAGTACTCGATACTCTTGAGCGTGTACTTCGTCGCACCGACGCCGGTGAGAGAGCCGAATGTGCTTTCATCGGCTTTGAACTCCCAGATGGGAACGCCGCCGTCGAAGCGTACGACAGACTCGGTATGCGACGCGTCGCGCTGATGGTTCGCGATCACTTCGGCTCCGAAGAACTTGATCACAGTGGCGCGTGCGAGCGCATCGCCGGGACGCCGATAACTGATCGCGACATTCGCTATGGGAGGTGGCAGCGGTTCGCCTTCGTTGGCGTTGGCGGCGTCGTCGAGATCGATCGAGTCGTCGTCTGAGGAACCCATTATCGACTTGACCTTCGACGAGACGGTCGAGCATCCCTGCGCAGCCAGCGCGAGCGTCAGAATCAGCGCGGCGGACCAGAGCAGTAGCCGGGGAATCGCGGTCGCTTTGTATATGGTCGTCTGCATCGAGTAGTCTTTGCGGACTGTGGCAAACCGGGATTCGAGCGAGAAGATTGGCCTTCGTCCTCTGCTAATCTACGCGCAGGCGCAGACCGGCCTCAACCTGTGCGCGACTCTGCTCGGGCTTCACCTGCTTTACTTTTATACCGATCGCAAGGGGCTCTCTCCATCGCTGGCCGGACTTGCATTCTTTCTCGCGCTCGTGCTGGACGCGATGACCGACCCGCTGGTCGGCAATATTTCCGATCGCGCGCGTTTCAAGTCGGGCCGCCGGCGGCCATTTTTCATCGCGTCGATTCCGATGGCGCTCTGCTACTTCCTGCTGCTGTCGCCGCCGCGGCTGAACGCGGGGCTGTTCGTATGGTTCTTCGGCTTCTACTTCCTGATGCTCACGTCGCGGAAGTTTTACGAGACGGCGTACGGCGCGCTGATGCCGGAACTTACGCTCGACTACGACGAACGGACCAAGCTCTCGACGTTTCGCCAACTGCTCGGCACCGTTGGCGACATCAGCGGCGCGCTGCTGCCGTTCGCGGCAAGCTACCTGTTCGCGCGCGGCACCGATTTCAAAGTGACGGGCGCGGTCTGCGGGCTGGTGGTCGCAGGCGGCGCGATGGTCGCATACACGGGCCTGCGCGAGCGTGCCGAGTTCTCCACGCTCGAGCGCTCCAAGCTGCTCGCGTCAATCAAATCGGTGGCAGGCAATCGGCCATTCGTCATTTTGCTGATCGCCACGACGCTGGCCGTGATGGCGATCAACATTCCGACCGTACTCATCCGCTTCCTGGCCAAGTACTGGTATCACGACGAGAACGCGGCGGCGCGATGGCTGATGGCGTACTTCGCCGGCTCGGTCATTTCGTATCCGTTCTGGTTCAGGATCACGCTCAGGTTTGAAAAGAAGCCAGCCTTCGTAGTCGCGATGATCTGCAACGCGATGGGCTCGCTGGGATTCATGCTGATGAGCCGGCAAAGCGCGCTGGGGCTTTATTTGTTGTTCGCGTTCAGCGGCTTCTCGGCGATCGGAATCTGGGTCACGCAAATTTCGGCGGCGGCCGACGTGATCGAATGGGACGAGGAGCGCACCGGCCAGCGCCAGGAAGGCGCGTACGGCGGAATTACCTCGATGTCGATAAAGATGGCGGTCGCGGTCTCGCTGCTGATGGTCGGTCCCGTCCTGAGCTGGGTCGGCTACAAGCCGGGCGGCGGCGGAATCACACCCCAAGCGGGCGACAATCTGCGCGCGCTGTTCGCGCTCGGCCCGGCGTCGATCTACCTGATGAGCGCGCTGGTCTTCTCGCGCTACCCGATCACGCGTGCAAGCCACCGCGCAATGCGCGACCGGCTGAACGCTCGCAGCGCCGCGGCCGAAGAAGAAAAAGCAAAATCCATCGCGTAGGGGCCTCCTCACACTCTGAGCGCAGCGAAGACTCTAACCTCTCCTCGGACAAGGAGAGGTCTTGGATTCGGAGCGGCACGAAGACGAAACACAAAACCAAAAGGGCCGCGGGTTCGCCACCCGCGGCCCTCTATCAATCGATTTTGGCTGTCGCGATCAGCCGAGCAGGGACTTTGCCACTGTCTCGCGATGTACTGGGGCATTGCCAAAGTTTGCTTCGCCTGCCAGGGCGCGTCTGTGGAACAGGTGCATGTCGTGCTCCCAGGTGAAGCCGATGCCGCCATGCACCTGGATTGCCTCCGACGTGACGTTCTTTGCCATGTCGGATGCGTACGCTTTCGCCATCGGCACCGCGGTCGCTGCTTCGGCGCCCTTGGTATCGACGGTCCAGCACGCGTAGTAGGTCAGCGAGCGCGCGTTCTCGACCGCGACCATCATGTCGACGCACTTGTGCTTGACGGCCTGAAACGATCCGATCGGCTTGCCGAACTGCACGCGCGTCTTGGCGTAATCCACCGACATGTCGAGCGCGCGTTGCGCCGTCCCGACCATCTCGGCCGCGAGACCTGCAGTTGCGATGTCGAGGGTGCGCCGTAGAATCGGCCATCCCTCGCCTTCCTTGCCGACGAGCTCGGAAGTTTTCACATTGTCGAACTTCACGTGGCACAGCCGCCGCGTCATATCGACCGTCTTGAGCTGAGTGATAGTGACGCCCTTGGTCTTCGCATTCATCGCAAGGATCGAGATTCCCTTTTCGCCGCTGCCGCCGGTGCGGACCGCCACCGCCATCCCGTTGGCTACGTGCGCGTCGGGCACAAAAAATTTCTCGCCGGTGATCGTGTATTCCTTGCCGCTCTTGGCCGCCTTGAGCTGGATTCCGTCGGCGTCGAAGCGGCCCGCGGCTTCGGCGATCGCGACGGTACCGATAAACTCACCCTTCGCCATGCGCGGTAGCAGGTCTTTCTTCTGCTGGTCGGAGCCGCCTTCTATAAGCAATGGCGCCGCGAGCAGCGCGGAGGTGAAGAAGGGTCCGGGTACGAGCGCCTTGCCTGCCTCTTCGACGATCACCGTCATGTCGAGGAAGCTGCCGCCCTGGCCGCCGTAGCTTTCTGGGATTAGCAGCCCTGGCCAGCCGAGTTCGACCAGCTTCTTCCAGAAGGCGGCGTCGTGTGCGGTTGGATCCGCCATCATCTGGCGGACAAACTTGGTCGGGCAGTTGTCGGCCAGAAAGCGCTTGGCCGCGTCCCGAAGCATCTCTTGTTCTTCAGAAAATCCGAAATCCAACTTGCGTTCCTCCGTTTTTTCGATGAGGAATCCTGCGGCTTGAAGCCGCTCAGATCCATGTTTCAGGTACCATTAAGGCTTTCAGCCGTGCAAGCGCCGGGAATGCCGCAACACCGCGGGTTGCCCGCTTGATTCGCTCGCGGGAACCGCGACAATCGTCACCTGAACACTGAAAAAGAAAAAATGGAACACAAAGATCTGGTCCGCGAAGAATTCACACGACAGGCTAATGATTACGCCACCGCGCCCGCGATTCGCGACGCGGAGCATCTGCGCAAGCTGGTCGAGATTGTCGCGCCGCCGGCTGGCGCGCGCGTGCTGGAAGTCGCGACCGGGCCGGGGCACGTCGCGATGGCGTTTGCGCCGGTCTGTCGCGAAGTCGTCGGCATCGACCTGACCGACGCGCCGCTCAAGATTGCCGAGAAGATGCGCGCCGAGCGCGGACTCGCCAACGTCAGCTTCCAGAAGGGCGACGTCGAGTCGCGCTTGCCGTTCAAGGACGGCGAATTCGACGTCGTCGTATGCCGGTTTGCGGTTCATCATTTCGCTTTTCCAGTGAAAGTTATTTCCGAGATGGCGCGGGTGTGTCGGGCTGACGGACTGGTGGCGGTCGAGGATTTTGATCGCCAGCGAACAGCCCGAGCGCGCGGCGTACTACAACGAATTCGAGCGGCTGCGCGACACGTCGCATACCAACGCGCTCGCGATGAGCGAACTGGTACGGATGATGGGCGCGGCGGGTCTCGAAATAGTGCGGTTCGCGTCGCATGGATACCGCACTCCGGTCTCACAGTGGATCAAGGCGGCAAATGCGTCGCCGGAGCGTGCAGCGAAAGCGATGGCGATGGTCGAGCGCGACGCGGCCGAAGATCTAAGCGGCGCGCGTCCAGTGCGAATCGACAGTGAACTGTATTTCACGTATCGAATCGCGATGCTGGTAACGCGCAAGCTGCCGACGCGCACGGCTTAGTTTTTTTTCCCGGAGATGAGCGCGAGGACGCCTGAGTATTGAAGCAAAGCGGTCTGCTCGGCGAGCGAGCCGATTTCGAAACCGGTGAAGAACCCGGCGATGGGAACCGGGCCGAGCGCGCGCCTGATGTACGCGGAATCGTGGCCCGGGATGTTGTACAGCCCGGCGCCGCGCGAGACGCAATCGAAGTACAGACCGAACGCGGGAGGTACGTCGAGGCGGTCGCTCAATTCGTCCAGCGTCGCCTTCAAGTCCTCGCGCGAGCGCTCGGCGTCGCGCAGCACGAAACCGAGCGTATCGCCCACTTTGGGTTGGAATGCGACCGCGATAACGCCATGCTCCTCGCTGGCGCCGACAATATTGCGCACGACAAATTGCCCGCGCTCGATGGTCGTTGCGCTCTCGTACACCGGAATCGCAACGAAGACGTAGGCGAGCGCGCGGCGCAGATCGGCGGCCAGCGGTCCGGCCGCCTCGGCGAAGACTTCGTAAGCGGGCCGGCCGTCGAGCTCTATAAGAATGTTGTCGCGCGCGGCAGTCACGCGATGCGCCGTGCCGATCAGCCCGCATGCGATCATGCTCGCGAGAGTCAGGTAGAAGTCGCCCGAGAGCAGCATCCCAGAGACTGCGTTCGAGCTTATCGTGTCGCCGCAGAAAACAAACGTCTCGCCGATCGAGCCATCCTCGCTCGCACCGCCGCCCGCTATCATCACCCCGGGCAGTTCTTTCCCGAGAGCCTCGAGGGTCGCCTCGGCTTCGAAGTTGTAAGTATCGGCGAAGAGAATCAGCAGGTTCGTTTTGTCGAGCTTGGCGCGCACCGCGGATGCAACTTCCGCCGCCACGCCCGCGGCGCGGCCGCGAAGGGTAGGCACGAAGAATCGCGTTGCCTGAATATCTTCGCCGCCGAACACCAGCACGGCGAGCGCATGGCCGGTCTCGATTTCGGTCTCGCCGGCGATGACACCCATGCTCGAGCATCCCGCTACTTCGCGCGTGTGCGCTGCGGAAGCCACCGCGCGCAGGATCATCGGATAGGCGGCGCCGTACGCAGTAGTCGCGAAACAGAGCGCGCCCTTCGCACGGCTAATCCCGGCCTGCGTGAGCGCGGCGGCCGTTGCCTCGGCGGCGGCGATCCGCGGATTGAGCGCCGTCGAGAAACCGACGCCGGCTCGAATCATCGCATCACCTAATTCTGGCCCCCGAAAATCTTGAGCAACTCTACCATCCGCTGGATTCCGTCGGCGAGTTCCTTCACGCCGATTCGTTCGTTGATGCCGTGAACGCCTTTGGCTTCCGCGGGATTCACATCGACCGGAATGAAACCGTAGGAGACGACCTTTTTCTGACGGAAGTAGTGGCTGTCGGTGAATCCGATGATCATCGACGGCACGACGCTGGCCTGGTCGTGCTCTCTGGCGAGCCTCTCGATCGCGGTCATCAGGGGCGAGCGCGACGGCGACGAGATTGGCGGGAAATTCAGGATTACGTCGATCTTTACGGTGTCGTCGCCGATCACTTTTTTGATGTCATTCATGACCTTCTTGGGATCGCTGCCGGGCAGCAGCCGGCAATCGATTTCGGCTGATGCCGTTTCGGAAATCACGTTGGTCTTCTGGCTGGCCGACAGCACTGTTGGCGTGATCGTGTCGCGGACCCGCGCGTTCTGGCTGGGGTCGTCAAGGAATTTCTGGAGATACGCGGGATCCTTCAGAGCGGCGGCGAGATCGAGTTGCTGCTTGGGGCCGTGATCGAGCATCGCCATCGTGTGGTAGTAGTCCTGCACCGGGCCGATGACGTGGACGGGCGTTTTGTACTCGCTCAACTTTTCCAGCGCTCGCACCAGCCGCGTGACCGCGGTTTCCGCTGGCGGATCGGACGCGTGCCCGGGCGGGCCGCTGGCCGTGAGCTTGAGCCACAGCGGCGTCTTCTCGGTGACCGACACGACGTAAACCTTGCGCTTGTTGTCGGATAGCGCGCGGATACCGCCGCCTTCGTTGATCAGATAGCCGGCGTCGGAGAAGACGCTGCTCTCGTGATCGACAAACCATCCGGCCCCATTCTTGCCGCCTTCCTCCTCGTCACCGGTGGCGACAAACAGCACGTCGCGATTGAGCAGGATGCCCGCGCGCTTGATCGCGAGCATCGCCATCAGCTCGATCACGCCGGGGCCCTTGTCGTCGATCGAGCCGCGGCCCCAGATTTTTCCGTCCTTGACGGCGCCCGAAAACGGCGGCACCTCCCACTCCTTGGGATTCGCGGGCACCACGTCCATGTGGCTTAGCAGGATGATCGATTTGTTATGCTTGCCGATCCCGCGCAGGCGCGCCGCGACAATTCCGCGTCCATGCTGCGGCTCCCAGGTCGTGGCGGGAATGCCGTCGGTAAGAAATTTCTCCTTGAGCATCCGCGCCGCGCCGAGTTCGTTACCGGGCGGATTGGTGGTGTCGATCTGGACGTACTTGGACAGCAAGTCGGTCGCTTCCTGCGTGACCTTGTCCCAATTGATCGGCTGCGGCGGCGGCGCCTGCGTCACCCCCTGCGACCCAGCGGGCAGGACATTAGGCGAGGCAGAAGGGGAGGCCGCGAAAGCAGAGCCGGAAATCGCGACGCAGGCCAGCAGCGAGGCCGCGGCAATCGCAGTCGAGGATGCGTGGGTCATTGTGGGTCGCAGTTGAATACTTCGATCACGCCATGAAGGAACTACGTCGCGGGCGCGCCGTCAACCACTCAGAGGTCGAAAGTGAAGCGCGGTGAATATTCGCGGTGAGCGTGCCTGCGACGGACGCCGTAGCGTTCGTCGAGATTCTTCGCTACAGCAGCTTTCGCCCAGAATGACACGAGCGCTGATCGTTCTTTTGTGTCATCCTGAGCAAAGCGGAGGATCTCACGCGCCAGCGTGTCTCTCCGGCACCGACATCGGCTATGCCGAGGTCTCCACTAAGGAGAGTTTCGATGAAGGAATTTGCACCGGTCACTCCCGGTGAGATGCTGAAAGAGGAATTTTGGGCGGAGTACCGTCTGCCGCAAAACCGGCTTGCGAAGGCGATTGGTATTTCTCCCAACCGGATCGCCGAGATCGTGAACAACCGTCGCCGGATAACCGCCGATACGGCGCTGCGGCTGGGCTTGTATTTCCGCAACAGTCCGGAGTTCTGGCTGAATTTGCAGACGCACTATGATCTTAAGATGGCGCGCAAGAATCTCAGGCCTGACGCGATCAGGCGGATCAAGGTGCAGCGGGCCGCCTGAACTACCGACCCAGATCGATAGATCGGCGGATGGAATCCGCTAAGAAAAGAGCACGGCGCTCGGCGATCGATGCGCGCGGCGTCAGCCGTGTGCTGCGGGTGCTCAGGCGCGAGGCGCCGTCGTGGAATGCACCGATTGTCAGCTTCATCGCGATCCAGCATCGCGATCCGTTCCGCACGCTGATCTCGTGCATCCTCAGTCTGCGCACCAAGGACGCCACCACCGCGGCGGCGTCGAGCCGTTTATTTGCGCGCGCGCATACGCCCGAGGCGATACTCGCGCTGGCGCCGAAGACGCTCGAGCGCCTGATCTATCCGGTGGGGTTCTATCGCACCAAGGCGCGCGTCATCCGGGGAATTTGCCGCGACCTGATCGAAAAATTCGACGGACGCGTGCCGGACGAGATCGATGAGCTGCTGACGCTCAAGGGAGTCGGGCGCAAGACCGCGAACCTGGTGGTGACCGAGGCGTACTCGAAGCCCGGCATCTGCGTCGATACACATGTGCATCGCATTTCGAATCGATGGGGCCTCGTGCGGACGAAAACGCCCGACAAGACCGAGATTGCGCTGCGCGCTGTCCTGCCCTCGCGGCATTGGATTGGGTACAACGGAATCCTGGTCGCGTTCGGCCAGACTATTTGCCATCCGACGTCGCCGTGGTGCTCGCGATGTAAAATCGCGCCGCTATGCCCGCGGATCGGAGTCACTCATTCGCGCTGACCCCCCCAAGTCCTCCAAGTCGCAGCGCAGTCAAATTCATTGCGACAGGCGGGCCGAGTGGTAGCCTGAGCTTATGACACAGAAAATCGGATTCGTGGGACTGGGTGCGATGGGTCTGCCGATGGCGGCGAACCTGCTCGCCGCCGGATACCATCTGACAGTTTATAACCGCACGGCGTCGAAAGCGGAGCCGCTCATTGCGAAGGGGGCGCATCGGGCGGTACGCGCCGGCGATGTCGCACGTCCGGGGGGTATCGTCGTCTCGATGCTGGCGGATGACGCTTCAGTCAAGGCGCTGGTGACGGGCGAGGACGCGCTCGCCGAGCATCTTGCGCCGGATGGAATTCATATCTCGATGAGTACGGTGTCTCCGGCGACCACGCGAGAGCTGGCCGATTATCACGCGGCGCGCGGGAGCGTGATGGTTGCGGCGCCGGTGTTCGGGCGGCCGAACGCCGCACATGCGAAGCAGTTACGGATCTGCGTTTCGGGGCCGGCTGAGGCGAAGGCCAGGGTGAGACCGATCGTCGAGGCGATGGGGCAGGAGGTATTCGATTTTGGCGACAATGTCGGCGCGGCCAACGTGGTGAAGCTCGCAGGCAACTTCATGATTGCTGCGGCGCTCGAGGCGATGGGTGAGGCGGTCGCGATGATGCGAAAGAGTGGCGTCGATCCCGCGGCGGCGCTCGAGATGCTCGCCAAGACGATCTTTGCGGCGCCGGTGTACCAAGGCTACGGTCCTATCATCGCGCACGGGCGTTTCACGCCGGCGGGTTTCCGGCTGCCGCTCGGACTCAAGGATATCGACCTCGTGATTCAGACCGCGACCGCGGCGAATGCGCCGATGCCGACGGCGAGCCTGTTGCGTGATCGATTCGTCTCGGCGATTGCCAAGGGGCGTGCCGACCTGGACTGGTCCGCGATTGCTTTGGGAGCGGCTGACGACGCCGGACTCACGGAATCGCGCTAGAGAATCTCATCCGAGACGCCGTGACGAAGTACGTCCGTCATATTGCTGCGCTCGCTATATTCATCGTCGCGAATCTTGCGGCGGTGCGTCCGTCGCACGCGATCGACTTCTACGAAATCCAGATTTACGACACTGATACCGCGCCCGTCGGCCACCTGATGCTCGAATTGCATTCGAACACGACCTCGACGGCGACGGGGCAGTTGGCGAAGAGCCAGATGGACGTTTACCAGGTGCACGAAACGGTCGAGGGCACGTACGGGGTGCTGCGCTGGCTGGAGGTCGGCCAGTATTTCTGCACCGCGAAGCTCTCCAACGGCGACTACGAATACGCGGGCTCGCGCACGAAAGTCCATTTCGGAATCCCGCAGACGTTCGAGTGGCCGGTGCAGTTCGGCGGCAATATCGAACTCGACTACATGCGGCATGCGGCCGAGGAAAATCCGACGACGCTCGAGCTGCGGCCGATTGCCGGCGCGAGCTACAAGGGATTTCGGCTGGTGGGGAACTTCGCGTTCGAGGATCCATTCAGCGGTCCGGGGGCGCATCACGGGATGCAATTCGATCCGTCGGGCATGCTGGTCTACAAGCTCAACGACTGGCTCTCACCGGCGGTCGAATACTACGGCGACATGGGCTCGATTCAGCCGCTCGCGAAGGTGCAGGAGCAGCAGCACTTCATCGTGCCGGCGCTGAATTTTGCTTTCATTCCGCAGCTCGAGCTCAACCTCGGCGTGGGAATTGGACTGACTAGCGCGAGTAACGGAATATTTTTGAAATCGATCGTTGGCTGGACGTTTTAGGTTTTTTGGATGCCGCGAACCCGCTGGAGATCCATCGTTGCGCGACTAGCGGAGCTAAACTAACCTAGTTTCAAGCGCTTGGCGCATTCGATGTCGTTTCCCTCACAAGACAAGCGAGCTGACGAGAAACTCCGGCAAATCATCGGCCGGGTCGGTTCCGTTCGCGTCCGGCTCAACTCGCTGGCGATACAGCACGCGATTTTCTACACCCTCGCGATCGCGATCGCGGGCGGCGCCGCGGTCTTTGCCGGTGCATACGTGCTGACGCCGCTCGTCTTCCTGGTTGGAAGCGCGGCGCTCCTTGTAATTGCAGTCATCGGTATCGCAGGCGCAATTGGCGCCGCGTGGCGGATGCGTGCGAGCGCGGCGCGTGCCGCGGCAATCGCCGACGATCGCGCCGAGCTGAAGGGGCGCCTCTCGACAATCGTCGCGCTCGCGCATAGCGAGAACCGCGGCTCGCTGTGGGCGTACCTCGTCGAAGATACTCTCGGTCGCGAGGACGAATTCGCGGCCGCGAGGATCGAGCGGCGCCGTGTGTCGCGCGGGATCTATCCGCTGGCCGGGGCGCTCGTGCTGGCGGCGCTCGCGTATCCGATTTCAAAAATCAAGCACGCGCCGCAGATCATTTCGGGCAGCGGGCAGGACGACCTGACGGTCGATCTCGATGACCTGCACCTGCGGCCCGCCGATCCGGGCGATGAATCGGGGATGCAGGTCACGGCCGACGCCGCCACCATGCGCCGGCTCCAGGACAAGCTGGCTCGCGAGGGCGCGGCGGGCGGCGACGCAGCCGGCAATTCGCTGAACCAACTGATGAATCGCGCGCGCGACATGGCCGGAAACCTGCAGAACAAGCTGACCGGACAGCCGGCGGCCTCGAGGCAGCGCCTCAACCTGCGGCTGGCCGATGCGGGCGGCGATCAGGATCGGAATGAAATTCATCGCGCTCCCGATCAGCAGAAGAATCGGCACAGCGACGTCGCGGGACAGTTCAAACAGGACCAGCCGAAATCCAAGGCCGAGCTCGATCTACCGCAGGCAGACGATTCGCGCCAGCCTAATTCGCAGCCTTCGCCGGGCGGCACCGGTGAGGCGGGCGTTGAATCCAACGCCGGCAAGGACAACCCAAATCAGGATGACAGTGCGACCGATCGCAGCATCCAGCAGAGCGGCGAGAACAGCAACAACGGCGGCGAGGCGCATGGAATCGGCGCCGATCCCGACAGCCTGTTCGGCGCGCCCGCGGCGTCGAAGCTCGGCAACGAGGGCTTCGAGATAGCAATCGAGGCGCGGCCCGTCGATCACGGCGCGAAGGGCGCCGGTCACGCCTACGTCCCGCCCAAGGTGCGCACTCCTCTTAGCCTGAACCAGGAGCCGGACGAGCCGGTCGCGCGCGCCGCCGTGCCGGCCGAAGATCGAACCACAATCAAACGGGTATTCGAAAGATGAGCGACGTGCAGGCGGAAACGCCAACGGTGGCGGATTTCGCCCGGACGTTTCGGCGTATCCAGGCCGAGATCCACAAGATGATCATCGGGCATGAGCAGGCCGTCGAGGAGTTGCTCTCTGCCCTGTTCGCGGGCGGTCACGTGTTGATCGAAGGCGTACCCGGCACCGGCAAGACGACGCTGGTAAAGACGCTGGGGCTGGCGCTCAATCTCAGTTTCAATCGAATTCAATTCACCGTCGATCTGATGCCCGCCGATATCACCGGTACGCGCGTAATTTTGTCGGGCGAGGACGGGCGGCGCGAGTTCACCTTTCAGCCGGGGCCGGCGTTTTGCCACATCCTGCTCGGCGACGAAATCAATCGCGCGACGCCCAAGACGCAATCCGCGCTGCTCGAGGCGATGGCCGAGTTGCAGGTGACCGTGTCGGGCACGACCTACCGACTCAAGCCGCCGTACTTCGTGATGGCGACACTGAATCCGATCGAGATGGAGGGCACCTATCCGCTGCCTGAGGCGCAACTCGATCGGTTCCTCTTCAAAGTGCGCTTGAACTATCCCGACGAAGGCGAATTGACGCGAATCATCGCGTCGACGACCGGCCCCGATGACGCCGGCATCGAGCCGATCTTCCACGCCGCTGAAGCGCCCGAGCGAATCGAGGCGCTGAAACGGCTGGTGCGCGAAGTGATGGCGGCGCCTGCGATGGAGATTTACGCGGCGCGGCTGGTGCGCGCGACGCAGCCGCAGAATTCGCGCTTCGTGACCGACGAGGCCAGGGCCGTGCACGACGAGATGGTCAATCGCTATGTGATGTTCGGCTCGAGCCCGCGCGGCGCGCAGGCGCTGATTCTGGGCGCCAAAGTGCGCGCGCTGCTCGACGGGCGCGCGAATATCGCGCGCGAGGATATCGAGCAGGTGGCGGTCGCCGCGCTCGCGCATCGCATTATGCTCAACTACGCCGCGCTATCCGACGGAATCGACGCCGCGCACATTGTCGAGCGCGTCATCAAGTCGGTTCGCGCCGCGAAAGTGTAGGCGGCCGACGATGCTCGAGGCGCGCGCTTTCGAGCCCGAGTATTTGCGCAAGCTCGACCGCCTGGTTCTGGGTATCCAGCGGGCCCGTACCGTGCGCTCGGGCCAGCGCACGTTGGGCAGAATCCAGGGGCTCGGAATCGAACCGGAAAATTTCAAGGAGTACGCACCCGGCGACGATCTGCGCTTCCTCGATTGGAACGCATTCGCACGGCTCGACGAGTTGATGCTGCGAACCTACCGCGCCGATCGCCAGGTCGAGATCACCGCGCTGGTCGACGCGAGTGCGTCGATGGGATTGCCCGAGCGCGACGACAAGCTCGGGCTCGCGCTGGCTATAGGCGCGTCGCTCGCCTACATCGGGATGGCGGACAACGACGCGGTGCGAATCGGCGCGTTCGCGATGCATCGGGGGGCGATGAAGCTCGAAGCAACGCCGTTCCATCGGCGGCGCGAGTCGTACCTCAATTTCAAACCGTTTGTGACATCGGTGAGGGCGGGCGGCGAGACCCGGCTTGGTGCAGCCGTCGATGAATTGCTGCTGCAGCGCCGGCCGGCCGGGACGGTCGTGGTCATCTCGGATTTTCTGGTGAACGAAGGCGACGTCGAAGACGCGCTCAAGCGATTGGTCGCGGCGCGGCACGATGTAAAAGTGGTCCACGTTATGGGCGAGCAGGAGAGCACCGCCGCGTATCCGTCGGGACTGTATCGCGTACGCGACGCGGAGACTGGTGAAGTTCGCGAGACCGTGCTCGGCCCGGCGGGGGTCGCCGCGCTGCGGCGCAGTGTCGAGAAGATTGCCGCGCGCATCCGCGAGATCTGCATGGCGCACGCGATCACTTACGCGCAGGCATTCGGCGCGGTCAACCTGGAAAGCTTCATGGAACGTGAACTTCCGCTGCTGGGAATCGTGAGATAACCGTGGGCCTCCTCAATCCGCAGAACGTCATTTATGGACTCAGCCTCGCGCTGCTGGTGCTGATTTATCTGCGCTCGCGCTCCCGCCCGACGATTGAAGTGTCAAGCCTGATGCTTTTCGACGAAGCGCCCGCCCCGGCCGCGAGCGTCCGTCACGTGCGGATCGACCCGTTGTTCTGGCTTGAGATGCTGACTCTCGCGGCGTTGACGTTCGCGATCGCGGGATTATACGTGATGCGCCCGCCCTCGCCCGGTCACGGCCGCAGCCATGCGCTGGTGTTCGATCTCGGCGCCGGGATGAGTGCGCGTGAAGGCGCCGGCACCAGAATCGACCAGGCGCGCCAACAGGCGGTGGAGGTCATTGATCAAGCGCCGCCGGGAGACGAGTTCAGCGTCATCGCATACGCATTGGAAGCACAAATGCGGCATCCGCAGACGGCGAACCTGGCCGATCTGCGCAAGGCGCTCGGGGACCTCGTTCCGATGGCGGTACCCGCACGCACGGCGGCTCTCAGAGCGGCGCTGATTCGAGCCCGCAGCGCGTCGGAAATCGATCTGTTCGCCGATCGGCCGCCCGCACCGGCGATTCTGGTCGATGCCGGCTCGACGGCGCGCGTAAATTTCCACCCGGTCGGCTCCGGCGATTCCAACCTGGCGATCGTGTCGCTCGATCCAGGCATCCCGGGTTCGACCCGCGCCCGCGCCGAGATTCGCAATTTTTCCGCGCGGCCCCTTCCGGCAGAACTGGCTATCGATCTCGGCAACAGCGAGCAGTTCCATCAGACGATGATGCTCGCGCCGCGCGAACAGGTCGTCGTGGGGTTTGGACCGCTCCCGGCTGGCGGTCTGCTGCGCGCGCGAATCCTGACTCCCGATGCGATCGACGCGGATAACACTCGCTACGCGTACGCGCCGTCCGAAGTTGCGGCGCAAGTCCTGGTCCTTTCGCCTGACGCCGCGGTGCGCGACGACATCGCGCGCGTGCTGCTCGCCGTCAACGCAAATTTCCAGATCGAGACCGCCGATCCCGCCAAGTATGTCGCGCCATCCGGGCCGAATGCGAAGCCGCTCGAACTGGCTGTGATGCACGATTGCTACCTGCCCGCGGTCAAGGCGGAGTCCACGCTCCTTATATATCCGCCGCGGGCTGCGAAGAACGGAATCGGAATTTCGGTCGATGGAACTTTGGTGAGTGCCGATATTCGCGGCGACGCGACCGGCGAATCGACCGCGCTCAATTCCCTGGCGCTGGGTGCGACGCGGATCGTCGCGATCCCCGAATGGATGGATCTGCTCGCGACCGCGACCGCCACCGGCCATTCGTCGATTCCGATTGCCGCAGTCGGACGCGCTGCGGACGGTCCCGTCGGCGTATTGGCGTACGATGTCCGCGATCATCTTCTGCTTGCCCCCGACCATCTCGACGCGCTGGTGCTGACGGTCGATCTGATCAAGCAACTGACCGCGCCGCACGACATTTTGATCGTGCCGACTGGCGCTGATGTGAGCGTGCCCGCGACCGGAACCGCGCGCGTTATCCAACCCGACGCAAGCGTGCGCTCCGTCGCGGCCGACAAATGGGGCCGCGTGCGAATCCGTCCGTTGCAAGCCGGGCGCTACACGGTCGAATCGGGCGGCGTGACGACGCAGGTGCTCGCCAACTATTACGACGCCGCCGAGTCCGACGTCGGCGCAAAGCCGCAAGCCGAGCCGAGCGCGCCGGTGCGAAAGGCCGCGGCGGCATCGAACGCGCAATCAGCCAAAGAAGTGCAGCCGCTGGTCTTTATTTTGATCGCGCTCGCGTTGATCGCGCTGACAGTTGAATCCGCGATGCTGATTGGCCACACCTGCCGCTGGGGGATGCGTCATGTTTGATCGGCCGCATCTTCTCTGGCTGCTCGTGCTCGTGCCGCTGGCCGCGGCGCCGGGAATTGTCGCGATGCGTAGTGGATTGCGGCTGGCGGGCGCGGCGGCCGCGACCCTTCGCGCGCTGTGCGTCGTCGCTCTGGTCGCGATGCTCGCGGGGCTGCGCATTCCGGGGCGTATCGCTGCGCAAAGCGTCGCAGTGGTCGCGGTGCTGGATGAGTCGCACTCGGTGTCGCCCGATCAACACGAATGGATGCGCGGCCAAGTTGAACAGTTGAAGGCTGCGATGGGTCCGACCGACCAGCTTGGGATTGTCGGCTTCGGACGCGACGCGCGGCTGCTTGCGCCTCTGACCGATCCGCGGCTGATGGGCAATTTCGGCGACGGCGCCGATGGCGGCGCCACCAATATCGCCGGCGCGTTGACCGCGGCTGAGAGCCTGTTCGCGCCGGAAGCGGACAAGCGAATCGTGCTACTGAGCGACGGCAACGAGACCAAGGATTCCGCGATGACCGAGGTTCCCGCGATGCTCGAGGACGGCGTGCGAATTTTCGCCGCCGCGCCGCCGCCGTCGTCTACCGAGAGAGTCGCGGTCACCAACTTCTATTCGCCGGACGCGGTCCGCGCCGATCAGCGCTTTGCATTCAGGATCGACGTCCATAGCGAATCGCAGTCTCCAGTCGCCGCTAAGCTCAAGCTCTACAGTGACGACACTGCTGTCGGCGGAGAATCGATCACGCTCAAGCCGGGACTGAACCGTCTAGAGCTTCCGTATCGGCTCGACCGCGCGGGCGCGTACCTGATGAGCGCGGAAGTCTCGATTGCGCCGCCGCGCGTGGCGCTGAATCCGCGGGTCGAGGCCGCGATCTCGGTGACCGGCGCGCCACGGATTCTGATCGTCTCGGTCGCGCCGCCGGAAAGTCTCGTGACCGCGCTCAAGATGCGCAAGTACCAGATTGCCTTCGTGTCGCCGCGCAGCCTGAGCGAACATCCGGTGGATTACCTGCCCTATCAGCTCGTGATCCTCGACGACGTGCCCGAGGGCTCGCTGACGCCCGCCGCGCAGCACGCGCTCAATCGCTACGTCGCCGATTACGGTGGCGGACTGGTCGCGACGGGCGACACGCTGCGCGAGGAGAGCCTGGCCGGCAGCGAGCTGGAAAAGGCGCTGCCGGTGAAGTTCCTGCCGCAGCCGCCGCCACCGTCGCGCGAGCCGATCGCCGTTTACCTGTGCATCGATCGTTCGAACTCGATGAGTTACGACTCGCGCTATCCCGCCGTTCGCGACGGCGAGCGAATTCGCTACGCCAAGGAAGCCGCGATAGCACTCCTGCGCCAGCTCGACGATACCGACTTCGCCGGTGTGATTGCGTTCGATTCGCAGCCGTACGTGCTCGCGCATCTGCAGCCGCTCGGCGAGGATCGCGGCGAGCTCGAAAATCGCATTGACCGCCTGCAACCCGGCGGCGGCACCGATTTCAAGGACGCGCTCGAAATCGCCGAACGCGAGATTCTGCAGAGCGGCATCCCGGTGCGCCAGGTAATCCTGCTCACCGACGGCGACACCAACCGCCAGTATCACGACCACGACGATCTTATCGCAGAATTCGCGCGCCAGCACATTCCCGTCTCGACCATCCGCATCGGCCCCGACCTCGCCAACCTCGAGCTGCTGCAGGACTTCGCGCAGGCGACCGGCGGCATCTTCTATCGCGTGCAGGATATCGAGAAGCTGCCATTGCTGCTGGTCGGATTGACGCGCGAAGCGATGAACCGGCGCAAGCAGGATCGCACCAGCGTCGAGGCCGGCGAAGCGACCGCGATGCTCTCCGGCATCGACATCAAGGAGATTCCGCCGATCGATTTTTTTGCGGCGACTGAGCCAAAAAACGGTGCGCAAGTCGCGCTCAAGGTCGCGCGCGCCGACAAGACTGCACCGCTGCTCGCGTCGTGGCAATACGGACTCGGCCGCACCGCGATTTTCGCCGCCGATCCCGATTCACTCGCGACGCTGAGCTGGATTCGATGGAACCGCTACGTGGAATTCTGGTCGCAGCTCGCCAACTGGACGATGCGCCAGGGCGACTCCGGGATGTTCACGATGCGCGTCCACGGCGCGCCCGACGGATCGATCACGGTCGAGGCTGAAAAGGCCGATCCCGATCCCGTGAGCAACCTGGTCTGCCGCATCACCGGCCCGGGACGCGCTATCGACGTTGCGATGACCGAGGCCGACGCCTCGATCTATCGCGGCGAAGTCGGGCCATTGCCGCGCGGCAAGTACGTTGCGACATTGATGTTCAAGGCGGGCGATTCCGAAAAAGTCCTCGAGCAGCGCGAATTCGCCACCGCCGGATCGATTCCGGCCGACACCGCCGAACTGCGCATCAAGCCGCCCAATCTCGAACTGCTGCGCCGGTTGTCGACCGCGACGCACGGTGCCTTCGACGCTACCCCCGCGAGCATCGCGCGCCACGGCAGTCAGACCGTGGCGTTTCGCCGCAGCGCGGATCCGTGGCTGATTCCGGTTGTGATAATGCTCTTCCTGGGCGAAGTTTTCGTGCGTCGCCGTTATCTCGGGGATTGAAATTGACGATGGAGCCGATCGTGAAAATTTCCGCCGCCAATTTTCCTCATTTCCTGGCCGCCGCCGCGCTCCTGCTCGCGCTTGCCGCTCCCGCCGCGACCGCCCTCGCTGCCGCGTCACCGCGCGACGTCGACGCTCTCGCCAAGGCCACTTACATCTATATCGCGACGGTTCGCAAAGACGGCAACCAGAGCAAGGCCGCGCCCGTCTGGTTCATCACGACCGCCGACAACCAGGTCCTCATCGAAACTTCGCCCTCCAGTTGGAAGGCCAAGCGAATCAAGCGCGGCAGCCCGGCAATGATTTGGATCGGCACGCGCACCGGCCCGGCATTCATCGGCAAGGCGGAAATTGTCACAGATACTGCTCTGCAGGATCAGGTAATCGCGGAGTACCCAAAGAAATATCTGCTCGCCCGAATCGGCTTTGCGCGTCCGTCTCGCGCCAAACTGAACCGGGGCCAAATCGTCGTCATTCGTATTTCGCCGGCGCGCGATTTGCCTGACGGATTCCAGTCCGCGCCCGGCACTCCCGTGCCCCTTCCCGACGAGAAGCCAAAACCCGCCAGCGCCCAATAGAACGCGTCTTGAAATTGGGCTGCTATTAAGCCAGCATGCCGCCCTATGCGTTTAGTTCGACTGGCTATCGCTTTGGTCGTTACCGCTCTGGTGGCGAGTGCGAACTGTTTTGCGAGTGACCTGTTCTCGCTGCGCGATCCGAGTTTTGATCTGCTGACGCCCGCGCCACATCAAATCGACCTCGAAGCCGACGACGCCTACATGTACTTACTCGGCTCCAACACGCTGCGGCGCGCATCAACTCGTTTCCCGACAGCGCGATCAGCCTGCAGCACGACCTCGGCGTCTCGCAGTTGCAGTTGCCCGAGGTGCTGCTCACCTACTGGTTCGACAGCGTCAATGCGGTGAATTTCCAATTCAGGTACTACGGCATCTACGGCAGCAAACCTCAGACGCAGCCGCTGGCGTTTGGCGGAACGATAATCGCCCCGCCGACGGCGTCCGCAACCCAGGCGCAACAGACCCAGAAGCTGAATCCCGGCGGTACGCGATGGTACACGTTCGGCGGATATTACGAGCGCCGCCTCACACCGCTATACGAGAATTACGAATCTGGATTGCCGCAGTTTCTCCAGGGATGGGACTCGCGCGCGCGGATCGGACTCGAGTTCACCTACAACGATTTCCGAATCAACGACGGAACCCCGCTTTTCAGCCAGGTCTCGCCGTTCGAAGCCCGCATCCGTTTCCACGACAAGGGATTGCCGATACCGGTAATCGGCATCGAGGAGCGGCATTGGCTGGGTTACAACTTCGCGTTCGAGGCGACTGCGCAGGGCTACTGGGCCAACAAGTGGAATTCCGGCCGCAGCGAAGGCGGAACGGTTTACGACTCGCAGTCCGGTTTCGAAACTCACTGGCGCATCATTTACTCGAACCCCCAGTACCGCGGCTTCTCCCCGTTCGCGGGCCTGAACTACAACTACACGAAGTACACGCAGACTTCCGCGGGCGTCGGCAACTTCCTGCGCGTGCAGTTGTTCGGTCCTGAGGTCGGCTTCAACTGGAGCATCTGATCTTCGCCTGACATTGTCGCTGGCCTCACGCGCGCCGCGGAGTTATATCAGGATCGTGGCCAACGATTCCCCATCTGCGCTGATCAAGTGCGCGCTCAACTGCCGATGCCCGGTATGCCGCAGCGGCGCGATTTTCCGCTCGCACTTCAGGATGAATCGCGAATGCCCGCGATGCCACGTCGTGTTCTGGAAGGATCCCGGCGAGACTCTCGGCGCGATGTATCTCGACTTCGCGGTGGCCGCCGGCTCGTTCCTGGTATGCTGGGCGATTCTCGCCTTCGCCACGCACCTCTCTGATATCGTCGAGATTTTTATTTTGTGCGCCATCGCATGCGGCAGCGTGCTGCTCTGCTACCCGCTCACCCGCAGCGCCTGGACGGTGTTGGTCTATCTCTCCGGCGGCATCGAACGCCCGCGCCTGCGCACAATCCAGGGCGGCAAGAAGTCGGCTTAGCGCGCTGCCAGCTTCTCCTGCAAATGGCTCAATCGCTCGGCGGCCGCCGCAATCGTCTCGTCGCTCTTCGAAAAAGTGAATCGAATCTTCCGATGCCCCAATTCCGCGCGATGATAAAAGCTTGAGCCGGGCACCGCGGCGACCCCGACTTCATCGAGGATAAAATCCGCCGCCGCGAAGTCGTCCTTGAATCCCAAGCCGCCGATCTCCGACACAATGTAATACGCGCCGTCGGGATTGCTGGATTCCAGGCCCGCCCGCGTGAGCGCCGTGTACAGCGCGCCGCGCTTGCGCTCGTACATCGCGGTCAGCTCCGCATAAAACGATTCCGGCAGCCGCAGCGCGACCGCGCCGGCTTCCTGCAGCGGATGCGGCGCGCCGACGGTCAGAAAATCATGCACCTTGCGAATCGCCGTCGTGATCCGCTCGCTGGCGATCGCATACGCCAGGCGCCAGCCCGTAATCGAGTAGGTCTTCGACAGCCCGCTGATAGTCACCGTCCGCTCGGCCATCCCGGGCAGGCTCGCGATCGAGATATGCCGCGCGCCGCCGTAAATGATGTGCTCGTAAATCTCGTCGGTGATCGCCAGCGTATCATGCCGCTGGCATAACGCGGCGATCACCTCGAGCTCGGTGCGCGTGAACACCTTGCCGCTCGGATTGTGCGGAGTGTTGATCACGATCGCCTTGGTGCGCGGCCCGAACGCCGCCTCCAGCTCCGCGCGATCGATCGAAAAATCCGGATCGCGCAGAGCCACGTAGCGCGGCGTCGCGCCCGCCAGGATCACGTCGGGCCCGTAGTTCTCGTAGAACGGCTCGAAAATGATCACCTCGTCGCCCGGATTGATCACCGCCAGCATCGTCGCGATCATAGCCTCGGTCGCGCCGCAGGTTACCGTGATGTTGCGGTCGGGATCGCACGCGATGCCGTTATAACTGCGCACCTTGTCCGCAATTGCTCGGCGGAAATTCGGCGAGCCGTGAGTGATCGCGTACTGATTGTATTCTTCGTCGATCGCGCGCTTCGCCGCTTCCTTGATTTCAGCCGGCGCCGCGAAGTCGGGAAACCCCTGCGCCAGGTTCACCGCGCCGCACTTGAGCGCCCGCCGCGTCATCTCGCGGATTACCGATTCGGTGAATAGGCGCGTCTTGGAAGAAAGATCAGTCGGCATGACTCTGCGAGATTACCGCGCGAGGTCGCAGTCTAGCCGCGCACGAGTGCGCGCGACAACTTACGCGATTTTGCATGTCAGCTTGAAATCCAGAATCAGTCTGCGAATTTCGGACTGGAGGTGACTTCAGCGACAGATCGGGTTCAGCGATACTCGGACGGTTTTGAAAATTCGACGGCAGACCGCCGCAGAGTTGCGAAGCCGTCCGCTAATCCGCCGCTTCCTCTTCCAGCACGCCGGGTCCCTGGCGCAGCCGCCATTCATCGATTACTTCGACGTTGAAGCGCCAGTCGCTGCCGATCTTGAAACCGGGCAACTGTCCCTTCTTGAGCAGGCGGTAGATCGTCGAGCGATGTACGCGCAGATACTCGGCTAGCTCGTTCACTGTCAGTACTTTGGTGGAGGATGGCATCCGTTCACTTCCTCTTTAATGCGCCTACCCGTTCTTAGGCTGGCAAACAGACTATCATAAAAGTTGAACTACGCTATAGACCCTCTTATTGGACTATTTCCCGCACAAGGTCAAGCCTTGCTGGGATATACCAAGCGGCATTGTGCTATTCAGCACTGAATCGGGGCGGTTTCCGTGAATCGGAAATATTTACTCGAACGGTAAATTTAACCGCGAGGTCTCGCGGAATAAAGCCTCAGCCGCGCACGCTGCTGTTCGGCTCGACGTCCCGCTCTATCAAAAGCTGGGCTTCAAAATCTCGATTCAACCGAACAACCGGTTGGCGGCTTCTCTCAGCTCGGCGCGGTGGTCCGGATGGGCAATCGCGATCAACTCGGCCGCGCGCTCGCGGTGGTTCTTGCCCAACAACCGCGCGATTCCGAATTCAGTCACGACGGTATCGGCGAAGTAGCGCGGCACCGTCACCAATGCGCCCGCTTCGAGTTGCGGCACGATACGCGAGATCGCGCCACCCACCGCCGTCGATTGAAGCAGCGTAATTGCGCGTCCGCCGGGGCATAGAAACGCGCCGATATGCGTCTCCGGCTGCCCGCCTGTCCCGTTCATCATCCGCGCGCCGAGCACGCTCTCCGAATTAATCTGTCCCGTCAGATCGATCGCGATCGCATTGTTGATCGACGTCTGCCGATAGTTCGCTGCAACCGTCTCAATCTTGAGCACGTCCTCGGGATCGTAAATCTCGAACGCCGGGTTGTCGTCGATTATCCGCAGGTCGTCGGGATCCGAGCCCGACCACGCGACCGCGACCGCCTTGCCCCGATGTATTGTCTTGCGCCGCCCGTTGATTATCCCCGCGTCCACCAGCCGCGCGATTCCCGGCGCGACCATCTCCGTATGCAGCCCCAAGTCGTGCTTGCCGTCGAACGCGCCCATCCGCGGCATCTGCGAGCTGGGATCGCCGACCCCGATCTGAATCGTCACGCCGTCCTCGACCAGCTCGCCCAGGTACCCCGCAATCGCCTTGAACTCCGCGGGCGGCGGCGTCAGGCCGAGCAGCACGCGCAGATTCGCAAGCGGTGTGCGTTGCAGGTACTGAACGATCGGCCAGATACGCTCGACTCCCACGTCTGCGATTATGGTGCGGATGCCCTCGCGTTTTTCAGTGTCCATGGTAGCAAGCGCACTTTCGATCACGGCATGATCTGGCGGTGGCGGAGTTCCTTCGACGAAATACTCGAACTCCGACACGTGCATGTACACGTCGCCGTAGGTGCGCGTCATGCTCGCGTCGACTTCCGCGATCGCGTGCCGCGCGCGCCGCGCGTACATCCGCTTGTTCCACTGATGCGGCCCGAAGCTGACGAATCCCTTCGCGTTGGGCGTGGTGACGTTGACGAAAGTGAAATCAATCGGCTTGTCTTCGGCCGGCCGCTCATCGTGCGGCTTGAACGCGGTCGAAAACAAATTGGGCAGGTACGTCGCCTGCTGCCGGTCGTGCGCCGGACGTCCGAGGTTGCCGATAAACAGCTCGAACTCGATCCTGAAACGCGCCGCGATGTCTCCGCCCAGCCATCCCGGATCGGTAAGCGGCGACGACATCCTGAGATCGACAACGCCGTCGAGCTGCTTGCCCCGCGCCGCCAGCGCGCGTTGTATCACTGTCCCCGCCGCCAGCGGAAAATCCACCCGCATCCCCGGCTTCACCATGGCGGCCGCTTCATCCGCCGAAATCGTGCGCGATCGGTAGTACTCCTGCCAGTTCATTCCGCGTTTCCTCTTGGCAAGTAGGGTCTTCGAGCCGCCACAATGGCCCAACTCGCGAACGCTGGCAAACTTGTTCGCTTCCACCCGAGCGGTTAGCTTTCGAGCATGCTGATTGCCGACGGCGAGTTCCGCTACGACATCCGCAAAGCCGGCGAGTTGATAGCCGTCGAAACTGAAACGCTCGCATGGGGGATGATTCGCGGCGTCCGGCGTCCCGCGAGCGGCTCCAACGTCTACGAAGTCGAAGCCGAACTAGACGACGCCGGCCTCGTGCGGCGCGTAGTCGTGAGCTACAGCCGCGGCCCGTTCAGTCGCAATGCCACCTACGTAGCCGCAGACAATTTTCTGCGCGGCAACATCAGCGCTGGAGGCAGCCGCAACGACTTGACCACCAAGCTCGGCCGCTACAGCGAAGTGGATGCGGACCTAGTCATCTTCCGCGCGCTGATCATCGCGCATATTCGCGACCGGAAGCAGACGCGATGGACCGGACGCGTCGCTGCAATCGATGCGAACACTCTAGTTGCTGCCACCGGCAAACAGTCGTGCCGCCAGCGGAGCAGCGACCCTCATGTGTGGATTTACGAGCCGCGGATGGGCGACGCCGAGGAAATTGAAATTGACGACTCAGGGCACGTGGTGCGCCGCCGCGACTCGCGCGGCGTCGAAACGATTTTGGTTTCTAAGACCCCAGTTAGTGAGTAGTCAGGCTTTGCTGACGCGTTCGCAGAACCCTCACCTACCGGCCGCGATGCGGCCGTCCGCCTCTCCCGTGAAAATAACGGGCGAGGTAAGAGTCGGACGGCTCCACTCAAAACGGTTCTAACCGGGACGAAGTCCCGCATTTTTTCTGAATACTGGGTGCAGGGGTCACCCCTGCCGAAGGAAGTGTGAAACCCACCGCGGGTTTCACATTCGATTAGTGACGCTTCCCCCTACGCCGCAAGCTTCTTCGTCGGCATCTTGCAATCGCCGTCGAATTGCGCGCCCTCGTTGAGCACCAGGCTCGGCGTGCTGATCGTGCATTGCACTCGCGCCGTCGCCATCAACTCGACCCGCTCGCGCGCTGTCACTTCGCCGCTGAACGCGCCCGCAATCGTCACCTTGCCCGCGGAAATTCGCGCGCTCACCACCGCGCCGGTCGCGATTACAACTTCATCCCCGCTGATCTCGCCTTCCGCTTCGCCCTCGATTTTTACCGGGCCGCGAAAGTTGAGTTTGCCCGAGGCCTTGGTGCCTTTTCCGATTTTCGATTCGAATTCTTCGTTGAGCGCCATATACTGATTGCCTTTCCCGGTTTGGGGTTTCACTATTGCGGGAATGCGCGCGCACACGCAAACGCGCAGGCTAGCTCGCTGATGTGAACGAAACGTCAGGTAGTGCGCCGTAATTGTCTTGCACGCGTCATCTCGCGCGGCGCAATGTTTTTTGACAAGGAGACTTGCGAAAAAAATGAATCGTGAATCCGACCAACTGCGCGAGCATGGACCTGAACGCCGGGGCGGCAATGGACTCGATCCGCATCAGTACGATTCCGGCGACGCGACGATCCTCGCGCTGCTCGCCGAGACCCCGGCCGCCGACCACGTCGATCTCGCGATCACGTGGCGTGCCGACGCATACGAAGTGTGGTCGCGCCGCGGGATGATTCGCTTCAAGCGCTTCGCCGGCGTACAAGGCGCGCTGTCATTCGAAGTCGTCGAGCAGATCGGCGAGAACCCGATCGCAAATCAGGATCCGTTCATCGTCTCAACCATTGACGAGGAACTCGACGCCGCCGACCGCAGTGGCAATCGCACCGACGATCCCAATCGCGCGTACTTCGAGCCGCACGTGATGAGTCATCCGTACGCGTACGAGCGAATCGCGCAGCTCTTCGACAGCCCGCGCGCCCCCGACTTGATCGTCAGCTCCAAGGCTTACGCTTACGGCATCCAGCCGGGGCAGCATGGCGCGCTCGACGTCGTGCAATGCCGCGCGCCGCTGGTGTTCAGCGGTCCGGGAGTCCGCCGCGGACTCTTCAAGCTGAACGCCCGGCAAGTCGATGTAGCGCCGACGATCGCGAGCCTCGCGGGAATCCCGAAAATCGCCGGCCTCGACGCGTCGGGCTCGCCCGCCGAGGTTTACCTGAAGCGCCAGGACGGCAATCCCCTTGACGAAATAATCGACGGCAAGGCCGAGCGCCCCAAGCGTGTGTACATGTTCCTGCTCGATGGCCAGTCGCATTCGGAACTCCGCCATCAGCTCGACACCAATCCTGGCGTGATTCCAAATCTCGCCGGCCTCGTCGAGCGCGGCGCGATGCTCTCGCACGGCTCGATCGTCAACTTCCCGAGCATCACGTGGCCCAGCCATTCGACGATTTTGACCGGTGCATGGTGCGGGCATCACGATGTCGTCAATCCCACCTTCCACCTGCGCGAGCATCGCGAGACCGTGCCGATTCAGGGCAACGTCTTCGAGACCGAGCGCTTTCTGAATCACGACGTCGAGACGCTCTACGAGGCCTTCAAACGCGCCGGTGGCGACGGCACGATCACCGCGTCGATCCACGAGCCGCAGGGACGCGGCGCCGATCACGCGGTGTTCGAGCGGCGCATCGTTGGTGACAAGGCTCGCCTCAAAGCGCTCACAGCGGAAATGATTTCCGACGTAAGTCCGCGATGGGCCGCGGACAACATGCCTGCGATGACGCGCGAAGAAATCGTGGACATCCGCGGCATGGCGCAAGTGATCAATCTTTTCGACCATTGCGGCGGCGATGCGCCTGTGTTCGTCGCGCACGAGTTCGTGATTACCGACGGCGCCGGTCACGACTACGGCCCGCATCACGAGGGCCTGCGCGAGGCGCTCTATCGCACCGACAAACGAATCGGCGCCGTGCTCGACTTGTTCCGCGCGCGCGGCCTGCTGGAATCCACCCTGTTCGTCGTCACTTCCGACCATGGGATGGCAGCGCAGCGCATCGAGCTAAAGGCGAACCCGGCGCGCGAGCCCGAGCGCGCGGGGATCCAGGGCGTGTTTGCCGAGCCGATGATCTACCTTCGTGACCTGCGCGTCGAGCTCGAACGCGCGCGCGACCTGCGCAGCCTCCGCGTCACCGTGCTGGACAACGATCACCTGCCCGACGGCGAGCATCCGCCGGTCGCCGGCGCACGCGTCACGATCCACGGCCGCGGCGGCGCCGTCATCGCGGAAACGCGAACGCCCGAGAGCGGCCGCGTCGCATTCGCGACGCCGGCCGACGTCTCCGACGCCGAACTGACGGTGAGCGTCGAGCTGAAAGGCTTCAACTCTCGCAAGCTGAAAGCCGACGGCACCTCGCTCGCCAAAGATATCCGCCAAATCCTCTACGCGAATCTGAATTCATAAAGCTGATGGGCGACCACGACCTCGAAGGCAAGATAGCGATTGTAACAGGCGGCACGCGCGGACTCGGCCGCGCAATCGCGCTCGGCCTCGCGCGCCTGGGCGCGACCGTCGCGATGAACTATCGCCGCGACGAAGCGAGCGCCGAGAAAACGCTCGCAGACGTCCGCGCGATTGCGCCGCGCTCGATTCTCATCAAGGCCGACCTCGAAGACGACGCGCAGGTGCGCGCGATGGTCACGCGCGCCGCCTCGGAGCTGGGCGGCCTCGACATCTTGATCGCGAACGCGGCCGCGACCGCGTTCAAACCGCTGCTTGAAACGAAGCCGCACAATCTCGCGCGCACCTTTGCGCTCAGCGTCAACGGCTTCGTCGCCGCGGTCCAGGAAGCGAACAAGGTGATGCGCGACGGCGGGCGCGTGCTGATGATTTCCGGCATCGACTCGATTCGCAATCTGCCCGGCCACGGCGTGCTCGGCGCCGCGAAGGCCGCGCTCGAGAGCATGGTGCGCGACTTCGCCTTCGAGCTCGGCCCGCGCGGCATCACGGTCAACGGCCTCAACGTCGGCTACATCGACACCGACTCCGCGCGCTTCTACGCCAACTATCTGGGCGACAACTACGAAGACTTTCAGCGCCGATGCGCCGAGCGCTCGGCCCTGAAGCGCCTGCCAACCCTCGATGAGATTGCCGCCGTCGCCTGCCTGCTCTGCCTCCCAGCCGCCAGCTACCTGACCGCCCAAACCATAATGGTCGACGGCGGCTTCACGTTGAGCTTCCCCGGCGTGAGGTGACCCCCGCTGATTCGTGTTTTGGTCACCTGAAGTAAAAACATTTCACGTGAAACCTTCACGCCTGGATCCTAGGAAATAACGCGATTTTCGAGAAATTAGCCGTAATTCGGCTGGATCGCGCCGAATCCGCTTACAGCTTCGCTTGCGGCCGTTTAACGCTTGAGGGAAACCAGCCGATGCCGGCGAGCACGGCGAGGAATGGAATTGCCGGCGAGCGAAATCGCATCGAGATCGCGTCCGTGTAGATCGAGGCCGTCAGGATCAGCATCAACGCCGCGCCGAGGAGTATCCATTGCTCCCAATCTCGCGGCCGGCGCCATACCGCGCAAAATACTCCAATCCACATCACGGCGAGCACGACGCCCTGGAAGGCGGTCGCGGCAAATTGAATCGACGCCAATGCACGAGGGTTTGTGATCAATCCCTGCCAACCCGTTTGCAGCCTGTACGGTTCAATCGCAAGTCTGATGAATCCCGCGAGAGTGTTGATCGCGAAGTCGATTGGATGCGCGAGAATTACCGAGACCGACCTGGACAGCATGAAATTTGAAAGTGCAGGATCGTTTTCGAGCGCTGAGATAGTAGGGTCGGAGCCGTAGAGCTGCCCGAATTCAGCATCGCCGGGGATTTCTCGCGCGGGCACCAGCACTGCGGCATCGTGAGCGAACGAAAGCTGGACACTTTCAAGCGGCACTCGATCGTGACGCGCGATAACCGCAGGCGCCGTGTACAAATAGAGATTCATCGGACCTTCAACGGTCAAGGTAAAGACGCCAGCCACGCGCTCGTTGCGAACCGCCCATGCGGCGATGATCAAAATTGCTGCCGACAGAGCAGCGAGCGCGCCCCGCCAACTTCGTTTCGCGATAAACGGCATCGCCACGAGCGGGACGAGCACCAGGGCGACTGGACGAATCAGGGCGGCAATACCGAGCGCCGCGCCGGCAACGAACGGACTGCCCTCGAGCGCGGCGAAGATCGCGGGCGTCAGCACCGCCTGGAAAAGCGCTTCGGTGATGAACTCCTTGCTATTCAGTATCGTCGGGACATCGACTGCGACGATCGCCGCGGCGAGGATTCCAGCGACCGGGCCGGCGCGGCGTCCGGTAAAACTGGCGGCCCACAAGCATACCAGCGCGCCAAGTGAGGCTTGTATCGCAATCGCAAGACGGAGATGGGCGAGAAAGGGAAATAGAAAGACCGGATATCCCGGCGTGCGCATCAGCTCGGGAGGGCCGCAGCGCTCGATGTACGGTGCGACGCCGCAGCCAGCTTTGAGTCCACGAGCGAGCGCGAGATAGAGATGTGAGTCGGCGCCGACCGCCCAATCGGAGCCGGGCCGCAGCAGCCATATCGCGCGAAGGATAAACGCGAGCACCACGACCGCGGCGAGCTGGACGCGACGACTAAGTTTCACGTGAAACACTCGCATCTGAAATCGAGCAAATACGATGGCTCCCTAGAAATTAGATGTGGTCGCAATTCGCTGGCAGCCGTCTTCCGCGGCGATTTCAGGATTGAGATTTGCGCTGCGCGATGGCGTCGGCGGCGGCTGCGACTGCCTGCCATCCTTCGGGGGGAATGTAGTTCATTTCGAGGCGGGTGCCGTCCGGATCTTCGCAGACCAACGAATAGTAGCCGGGCCAGAACGGGCCGGGCTCGGCGGGGAAGATAATCTTCGCGCCGATTTCTTTGAGCATCGCGTAGCACGAATCAACTTCGGCGCGGCTGCGCGCGCGGAACGACAGGTGATGCAGTCCGGTGCGCCATTGCGAAAATCGGTCGCCGGCCGGCGCCGCATGTCCCATGACGAACATGTACTCGTCCGCGAACCATCCGACTCCTAGCGGTGACTCGAAGTAACGGCGCATCCCGATGTGAGTCATCAGGCGATCGTAAAATTTCAGGCACGCATCGTAGTTGCTGACCGTCAGCGTGATATGACCAAACCCGGCGAATTCCATTCGAGTACCCCTTGTTCTTAGCGCGCCGTCGTTGTGATCCGGATGTTGCCCCATTTGCCGACTGCGCCCTGGCCGTGGCAAGAGACGCTGCCCTTGCCGGGCGCGATATCCTTTTCGCTCATCAGGCCGAGCGCGAGCGTGCACGGGCCGAGCTTGAACGGGACGTTGGAATATTGGCGCACCTGCTTGCCGTCAATCGAGAAGGTCACGCGGTCGGCGGCGGAGTCGTATGCGATTTCAAAATGATGGAGCTGGCCAGGCGCGGTCGCGTCGCGAATTTCCTCGAACAGGCAGAAGTGGCGCGGGCCGTGCGCGGGATCGACGATCGGCACGCCGGGGAACGGCAGTTTGCCATACACCGTCGCGATCGTTTCGTTACCGACGAAGAAATCGAGCGCCGCGCCAGTAGAGAAGTCGAGCACGTTGAACGAAACGAAGCCGTCGTACAGATCGCCGGGCACGCCGTCGATGATGGTGGCGGCGAGGTCGATCGAAAACGTGATCGTACCGCCGTCGGGGCATGCGAAGGTGCGCGTGCTGAAGTACATGTGCTTGGCGTTGTCGAGAAACTGGATCGTGCCGTGGCCGCGCGTGTAGGGCACCGCGGCGACGCGCAGAAATCCGTCCTGCACGATCACCACGGCGTCGGGCTCGCGATACTGCCAGAAGCCGCCGTCGGGCAGCGGGAAGCCGGCGGGCATCCAGTCGCCCTCGCCGGTGACGACCGATGTGAAGTTCGAGTACTCGATAATTTGGTTGGCGGACGGGGCTGCGGTCTTGCTCATGCGAGAAAAGATACTGGATACGGAATGATGAATCACCTTCGCGGTGGGCGGCAAGGGTGACCCCTTGCAACCCAGTTTCTATCGCAATGGACACTGGGTGCAGGGCTCAGCCCTACCGCCCACCGCGCAGGTGATTGCGCCGATCCGCGGGTGGGGAAACAATGGGTCGTAGCGGAGGGCTCCCATGGCGCAACAAACTAAAGACTCCGATCGTGCGCGACAGGCCGATCAGGCAAAGCATCAAGCAAGGCATCCGCACAACGAAAATTTTCTAGCGCAAGGCGGATCGGTCGCCGTCGATATTCGGGCGGAGATTGCGCGCCTCAAGGGCGAGCCGGCGTGGGCCAGCGGCGATCGGCACGGCAGCTCGCTGGTCAAGGGCGACGGCATCAACGTCGCGCTGATGATGCTGAAGAAGGGCGCCAAGCTGCAGGAGCATCACACGCGTGCGCCGATCACGGTGCAGGTGATCGAAGGCAAAATTAATTTTGTCGCGAAGGGCAGGACGCAGCTTGCGACCGCGGGGATGATTGTCGCGCTTGATCGCGCGATCGAACATTCGGTCGAGGCGCTCGAGGAAAGCGCGATCGTGCTGACCGTTGGCGGAGAGCAGATGTAGGTGGCGCTGTATGACGGATTGGAGTCGGGTATGACACGACGCGACAGGCGATCCGTACCTGCTTTCGCGATTGATCCATCATCTGCGTCCGCGAGCCGACAGACGCTACCTCGATATCGGATCGGGGACCGGGAATTACACGATCGCGATGCATCAGGCGGGCGTGCCGATTCGCGGACTCGAACTTTCGGCGGCGATGCTCGCGAGGGCGAAGGAGAAGTGCGCGGAGATCGCATGGCACAACGGCCGCGCCGAGGCGATCCCGTTTGCATCGGGCAGCTTCGACGGCGCCACCTGCACCTTCGTGCATCATCATATGGCTGACCCGGTCGCGGCGTTCAAGGAAGTCCATCGCGTGCTGACGCCAGGTGCGCGGTTCGTGATTTTCAACGCGACAGCCGACCAGATGCGGCATTGCTGGTTGAACGAGTATTTTCCGCGAATGATGACCGAAAAAGCGACAGCGCCGTACGAGCGATTCGTGACCGTCGACGTTCTTGAGTCGGTGAGATTCCGAATCGTATGCGAAGAAAAATACGACGTCACTCCCGACCTGAAGGACCTTTTTCTCTATTGCGGGAAGCATCAGCCTGAACGGTATCTCGATCCGCGCATCCGAAGCGGTATCTCGAGTTTCGCCGACGCCCCCGATCAGGAAGAAATCGCGCGCGGCGTGAAGCGTATCGCCGACGACATCGAATCGGGGCGCATCAACGATGTGATTCGCAAGTTCGCGTACGACGGAGGCGATTACATGTTCACTGTCGCTGAGCGATAGCGCGAAGACCTATACGCGGGCGCGGAGGCCGCCGTCCACTGCGATCGATTCCCCGGTTACGAAGCCTGCGGCGGGCGAGCATAGGTAGAGCAGGGCGCCGCCGAGTTCCTCGGGCTTCACCAGACGATTATCGGGTAGGTACTTGAGCAGGTTCTTGCTGAACTCATCGTTCTTGTTGGCGGGACTCGATTCGTCGTCGAGCCATCCGGCCTGAATTGCGTTGACGCGGATACCCTTGCGCGCCCATTCGAGCGCGAGCGCGCGTGTCAGGTTCAGGACCGCGGCCTTGGCCGCACAGTAGAGCGCCGCATTGGGGACGCCGCGTTCGGCCAGCACGGAAGTGACGTTTACGATGACACCTCCGCCGCGGGTGAGCATCACGCGCGCGCCTTCCTGGCACGACATCCACACCGTCTTGAGATTGTTCTCCATGACTTTGTCGAACGTGGTGTCGTCGCTGGCTTCGGCCGGTCCGTATGCGGGCGTGTCGAGCGTGTTGACCAGGATGTCCAATGCGCCGAGCTGTTTGGCGGTGAAATCGGCGGTGGCGGAAAGGTCAGCGCGCATCGACGCGCTCTGCACGCGAATGAGGGGCTTGACCCCGGCCGCATTGACGAGCTTGGCGACTTCCTTGATCTGCTTGTCGGTGCCGGGCTCCTGCGACGCGAGCACGATCTTGGCGCCCGCCTCTGCGAGAGTGACGGCAGCGGCGCGGCCGACAGAATGCTCGGCGCCGACGACCAACGCGCTTTTGCCTTCGAGGGAGAAATCATTCGACGCGTTGGACGAGGCCATCTTTACCTCCGCTGTTTCTAGTTCGAAGTTTCCGGCGACACTCCGGTCGGCGTGATACCGCCCGCCAAGCCGCCGCCGTCGATCGCGATCAATTCGCCGTTGACGTGATTGGACGCGTCGGAGGCGAGAAATACGGCGAGCGGACCGAGTTCGCTGTCGTCGCCGCCGCGGCCGATCGGAATAAATTTGCCGCCCTTGAAGAACACCATCATCTCTTGATTGTGAGGAAAGATGCCGGGGACGATGCAGTTGGTCTGGATGTTGAAATGCGCGTAGGTCAGCGCCATCGAGCGCGTTAACTGTATCGTGCCGCCCTTCGAGCACGCGTACATGAAGTTGTGCTTGCCGCCGCGCAGCCCGTAGCCCGACGCGATGTTGATAATCTTGCCGCGCTTCTGCTTGACCATGTGCGGGATCACCGCGCGGCATCCGTAGAACTGGCTGCTGAGGTTGGTGTCGATGCCACGGCGCCATTCGTCGTCAGTGATTTCCGGGAGCTGTTTGCCGAGAGTGCCGTCGCCGCCGCCGGCGTTGTTAATGAGGATGTCGATTTTGCCGAACTCTTTGAGAGCCGCCTCGGCGAGCGCGTTCACTTGGACGGAGACGGTCACATCGGTCGGCACGATGAGGCACTTGCGCCCGGTTTTTTTCACGGCTTCGGCGGTCTCGTCGAGCTGCGACTGGGTGCGCGCGGCGGCGACGATGTCGGCGCCGGTCTCGGCGAACTTCACCGCCATCGCGCGGCCGAGGCCGCGGCCGGCGCCGGTGATGATGGCGACTTTGCCGTCGAGCTTGAGAGAATCGAGAATCATTGCGTCACCTCAATTGAAATCGCGCGCCGCGGCCTTGACAGCTAATTAACATAGCCGCGACATTGCGGAAAATGACGGCTAAGACTGCGCGGCGGTTTTGACGGCGCTCAAGTGTGGGCCCTATATTGTGCGGAGAGGATCGAGTTATGGCGCTGAAGATCGTGATGTTCTCGGACTACATCTGTCCATTCTGTTACGTCGGCTTCGAGACGATGCGGCGGCTGAAGCCGGAATTCGATTTCCAGATCGAATGGCGCGGCTTTCAGATCCATCCCGACTGGCCCGCCGAAGGAATTCCGGCCGACAAGTTACGTGGGGCTGGTGACGGCGCGACGCGACAGGCGCTCTGGAAGCGGATCAGCGGTATGGCCGAGGCGGTTGGATTTTCGATGAAGCCGCCCACCGTGTTCACCAACTCGCGCGCGGCGCTGGCGGCGACCGAGTTCGCGCGCGAGTCGGGACGCGATGAGGCGCTCGAAGAGCGAATCTACCGCGCGTACTTCAACGACGGCGAGAACATCGGCGACGCGGGCGTCGTTGCGCGGCTGGCGGGAGAAGCGGGACTCGAGGAGGGCGAGGTGGCGGATGCGATAAGATCGCCCAAGTATGAATTGCGGCTGAAGAACAATTCGCTGGCCGCACATCAGCGGGGAGTCAGCAGCGTGCCGACGTTTTTCATCGGCGAATTCCCGCTGGTGGGCGCGCAGAGCCTCGACGCCATGCGCGCGATCCTCAAACGTGCGACCGAAAGATTCGCGAGCTGACGACAATGGCAAAATCAATCGAGCAGCGCGTTCGGGAGCTGGAGGATCGCGACGAGATCAAGGAACTGACGGCGCGATATTGCTGGCACGTCGCGCACGGCGAGGGCGAAGCAGCTGCGAACCTGTTCACCGACGACGGCGTGCTCGACGTGACTGGCGGCGACTTCAAACCGGTGCGCGGGCGCGAGGCGCTGCTGAAGTTCTATCGCGCGTCGGTACGCGAGCCGGAGGTCGCATTGCCGTTCATCCAGAATCACATAATCGAGCTGAGCGGCGACGAGGCGCGCGGGACTTGCGCGATTGAGGCCCGCTTCGCGCGCAACGGCGAAAGCGTCACGGCGGCTGGCTACTACGAAGATAAATATCGGCGCGAGCGCGGGCGATGGCGCTTCGTCGAGCGCAAATTGTTTTTCCATCACGTGGTCCCACTCAAACAAGGATGGGCCGAAGCAAAAGGCCAAAGCCGCAAAGTGTAGCCCACTTAAAACTGGGTGCAGGGGTCACCCCTGCCGTGGGTGCGCGATGTAGAGGCCACGGCCCATCAGGCCCTCGGTGTCGTAGCGCACTTGCATCTTCGCCGACTCGAATGCGCGGGTCATTTCGTCGCGCGTGAACAAACCGAGCTCGAGCCGCTCGCTATAGTGCTCGATGCCGTCGGGCGTGCCCCTGAGATAGTGCATGAGCACGACGGATAGATTGCCCTCCCGGCCACTGAGGCTCATGCGGCAGACTTTGTCAGCGCCGATTTCGCCGGCATGAATGAAAGTATTGCCGGATTTCCAACCGTCCGGAGTAATCCAGGGCTCGACGATGAGCACGCCGCCGGGCTTTACGTGACGCGCCATGCTTGCGATCGCACGATTCATGCGATCGATGGTGCGCACGTAGCCGATCGCGCTGAAAAGGCAGGTCACCGCGTCGTAAGTCGTCGCAAGATCGAAATCCGTCATGTCACCGCGCGTGTAGCGTCCGGCGGGATTCTTCACGCGCGCGGCGCCAAGATAGTTTTCGTTGAGATCGACGCCGTCGACCGCGTAGTGCTCCTTCAGAAATTTGTCGTGCTCGCCGGTGCCGCACGCCACGTCGAGAATCGTGCGTGCTCCCGGCGCGGCCACCGCAATCACGGCGCGCAGAATCTCGCACTCGCGCGCGTAGTTCTTGAAGTGATAGATGGCGTCGTAGAGCTCGGAGCTTTCGAGAAACATCGCGCCAGCTTAGCGATTTCGCGCGGCAGATTCACGGGCGCGCGCGGTGTGGTAAGAATCATGCAGGCATGGAAGCGCGCGACAAAACCGTTCGCCTCGACCTGCGAGGCGTCAAGTGTCCGCTCAACTGGGCGCGTGCGAAAGTACGGCTCGAGCAGATGGCACGCGGCGAGGTGCTCGAACTGACGCTCGATGATCCGCGCGGCGCGCGCGACATCCCGAGCGCCGCGGAGGCGGAGGGCTACGCGGTGCTTGAATCGACGGCGCGCGACGGCATCTTCCACCTGCGCATCGAGCGGTAGCTCCTCATACTGGTTCGCGTAGCGAACGGTTTGCACCTGGCGGGCGTTCGCGTTAGTGATTTCGCCCATGCGGGTAAGTATTGGCGACGTTCGACTGTTCTTCGATGTAGAAGGCGCGAAGCTGCGGCCCGACGGCGTGAAGATGCGCGAGGTGCCGACCGTAGTCCTGCTGCACGGCGGACCCGGCTTCGATCATTCGAACTTCAAGCCTGACTTCTCGCGGCTCGCGGAGGCCGCGCAGGTCATCTATCTCGACCATCGCGGCAACGGGCGCAGCGATCACGGCGATCCGGCGAAATGGAATCTCGCGCAATGGGGCGACGACGTGCGCGCGTTTTGCGCGGCGCTGGAGATCGAGCACCCGATCGTGCTCGGCGTCTCGTTCGGCGGCATGGTCGCGATGTCGTATGCGACGCGCCATCCTGAGCATCCCGGCAAGCTGGTGCTGAGCAGCACGGCGGCAGTATCGCGGCAGGATCGATCGCTGGAAATGTTCGAGAAGCTGGGCGGGCCGGATGTGCGCGAGGTGGCGCGGCGATTTTTCGACAATCCAGGGCCGGAAGCGATGGCCGACTATCAGAAAAAGTGTCTGCCGCTGTACAACCGGACTCCGTCGCCGCCCGAGTTTATTCAGCGCGCGGTGATGAATCCGAAGTTGATGGCGGAATTTTTCCTGCACGAATCGCACACCTTCAACTTTCTGCCCGACCTTGGAAAGATAAAGTGCCCGACGTTGATTACCGCGGGCGAACTCGATCCGATCCTGCCTGTGGCTGACTCGAAAGATATCGCCGCGGCGATGACGCCGGGTATGGCGCGGCTCGAGGTGTTCGAGAACGCGGGTCACGGGGTGCATCGCGATCAGCCGGACCGCTTCTTCAAAATCTTCAACGAATTCATTGAGGCGTGAGTCGGAGCGATGGCACAGCGGTACTTCACTCCGCGATTTTTTGAATTTTTCGAGGAACTGAGCCGCAACAACAATCGCGACTGGTTCATGGCGAACAAGCCGCGCTACGAGCGCGACGTGCGCGAGCCGATGCTCGCATTCATCGCGGACTTCGCGCCGCGCCTGCGAAAAATCAGCCCGAACTACGTCGCCGATCCGCGCCCGACGGGCGGATCGATGATGCGCATCTACCGCAACCTGCGTTTCTCGCGCGACAAGACGCCGTATCACACCAATGCGTCGGCGGCGTTCGGTCATCGCGACGGCGCGCACTTCAATTCGCCGTCGTTCTATCTGTCGCTGTCGCCGGCGGAGGCTTTCGCCGGCGTTGGCGTGTGGCATCCGCAGGCGGACACAGTCGCCAAGATTCGCGACGCGATCGTCGCGCGGCCCGCGAAATGGAAGGGCGCCATCGACGATCGTAAATTCAAGGCGCGATTCGAAATGATGGGCGACATGCTGTCGCGTCCACCGAAGGGCTACAGTCCCGAGCATCCGATGATCGAGGATCTCAAGCGCAAGGACTTCATCGGCGGCACAGAGTTCACGCGCAAGGAAGTCTGCTCGGCGGAGTTCATGGATTTGTTTTCCAAAGCGTGCGCATCGTCGGCACCGTTCATGAAGTTCCTTACCGAGGCGATGGGCCTCAAGTGGTGAGTTCGCGCGATCCGTCATGGCCGCCATACCCTAATTTCTACCACTAATAGTGGTTCGATGGTGGCGACACCACCATCGGTAGTTTCGTTCCGTCAAATTTTGTTTTCGGAAATCATGGCGTCAGGCGCTGAAGGAAGGTGCTTGAGGCCGGAACGTTTGGAGTAACCTGAGAGCAGTCCATGCGGTTAAGCATAGCGCGTTCTGTGCGCGACTTGGCAGGCTGAAAAGTTCACCCCCCTGAGGATTTGTCGGATTTCGGGCAGAAACAGAATCTTGAATCGCGCGCGAAAATCGCGCGCTGTAATCCCCCTCACCCGCGCCTTCGGCGTGGCCTCTCCCGCGACTAAGCGGGCGAGGCGGGTAATCGGTGGCGCGGAACGCGACACCCTAATTCGACCCTCACCTTAATCCTCTCCCTAGCAGGGAGAGGGGAAGAGCTTCGAGGTGGGGTACGCGTAACTCTCCTCGATGGGCGAGGAGACAGAGAGGCGGTTGCGCTCTTCAGTTAGACCGATAGGCCAAACCCTCGTTGCCGAGATAAGCTCATTCGCGATGCGATGCTCTAGTTGCGGGACGGAGAATCCGGGCGGGATGAAGTTCTGCGGCAATTGCGGGGCTGCGCTTCGTAACCGGTGTCCGCGCTGCGGACTGGGGAATCCGCCCGAGTTCAAATTTTGCGGTGAATGCGGGATGGCGTTGACGGGGGCTCAGGAAGCCATCGCGAGCGAGAGGGGCGCTACGCCAGTTGTCGGACCTTCGGTGCGGGTGCGGCTCGAACAGGCCGCCGCGGACGAGGCCGGCGGCGAGCGCAAGACGGTAACGGCGCTGTTCGCCGACATCAAGGGATCGATGGACCTGATGGAAGGGCTCGATCCTGAAGAGGCGCGGGCGATCGTCGATCCGGCGCTGAAGCTGATGATCGACGCGATGCATCGCTACGACGGGTACATCGTGCAATCCACCGGCGATGGAATTTTCGCGCTGTTCGGTGCGCCGGTGGCGCATGAAGATCATGCGCAGCGCGGACTCTTCGCGGCGCTGCGCGTGCAAGAGGAGATGGCGAAATATTCCGCAGGCCTGCGGGCGGCGGGAAATCCGCCGGTCGAAATTCGCGTGGGGCTCAATACCGGAGAGGTGGTGGTGCGCTCGATCCGCACCGACGACGCGCACACCGAGTACACGCCAATCGGGCACTCGATGAGCCTGGCGGCGCGGATGCAAACGCTCGCGCCGACCGGGTCAATCGTCATCACGGAGCAGACACAAAAACTCACGGCCGGCTACTTCGACCTGAAGCCGCTCGGCCCGGCGCGAATCAAGGGCGTGAGCGAGCCGATTAACGTGTACGAAGTGATCGGAATCGGCCCGCTGAGGACGCGGCTGCAGAGGTCGGCGTCGCGCGGGTTGTCGAAGTTCGTGGGCCGGCGCGCCGAGATGGAGCAACTCGACAGAGCGCTCGAGTTGGCGCGCGGCGGACATGGTCAGATCGTGGCGGCGATGGCCGAGGCGGGCGTCGGTAAGTCGCGCCTGTTTCACGAATTCAAGATGCGCCGGCAGAGCGAGTGCCTGGTGCTCGAGGCGTTCTCGTTCTCGCATGGCAAGGCGTCGGCGTACCTGCCGGTGGTCGATTTGCTCAAGAGTTACTTTCGAATTGCCGATCGCGACGATGCGCGGACGCGGCGCGAGAAGGTCACGGGCAAAGTGCTGGCGCTCGACCGCGCGCTGGAAGATACGCTGCCGCATCTATTCGCGCTGCTCGGAATTCCGTCGGGCGACGCGCGGCTCGACGAAATGGATCCTTCGATTCGGCGCCGCCGGACGCGCGAAGCGGTCAAGAGTCTCATCGTGCGCGAGAGCCTCAACCAGCCGCTGATTCTAATTTTCGAGGACCTGCACTGGGTCGATGCGGAGTCGGAGGCGTTGCTCAACCTGATGGCCGACTCGATTGGCACTGCGCAAATCCTGATGATGGTCAACTATCGGCCCGAGTACCGCCACAACTGGGGCAACAAAACCTACTACACGCAGATGCGGCTCGATCCGCTGGAACCCGACAACGCGGCAGAGCTGCTGAGGGCGATGTTGGGCGACGACACCGCGCTCGATTCGTTGAAGGCGACGATCATCGAGCGCACCCAGGGCAATCCGTTTTTCATGGAAGAGATGGCGCAGGTGTTGTTCGACCAGGGCGTGCTGGTGCGCGACGGCGCGGTGTCGCTTGCCAAGCCGCTCACGTCGATCGAAATACCGTCGACTGTCAAGGGAATCCTGGCCGCGCGAATCGACAAGCTGGGGGCGGCGGACAAGGACCTGCTGCAATCGCTGGCGGTGATCGGCAAGGAATTTCCAATCGGGCTGGTGCGGCGCGTGGTCGGGAAGCCCGACGACGAGCTTGCGCCGATGCTGTCGAACCTGCAGGCGGCGGAGTTCATATACGAGCAGCCGGCGTTTCCAGAAAACGAATACACCTTCAAGCACGCGCTGACGCAGGAAGTTGCTTACGACTCCGTGCTGATGCAACGGCGCAGGACTATTCACGAACGCACAGCGGCGGCGCTCGAAGAGATGTTTGGCGCGACGCTCGATGATCACCTGGCAGAACTGGCGCATCACTACAGCCGCAGCGCCAACGCATCCAAGGCGATCGAATATTTGCGCCGCGCGGCCGAGCAGGCGGGGGCGCGGTCGGCATACAACGATGCGATCGGCTACGCGCGCGAGGCGTTGCGCCTGATCGCTACGATGCCCGAATCGCGCGAGCGCGATCAGGTTGAGCTCAAGATCCAGATGATGCTGGGGCCGCTGATCGTCGCGGTCCAGGGATTTTCTTCACCGGAGCTGGCAATCAACATCGAACGCGCGCAGGAACTCTGCCGCCGCGCCGGCGAGACGCCCGAGGTCTTCGGCGTGTTGGCGGCGCTGTGGAGCTTCGATCATGCCAACGGACAATTGCGCGAGAGCCGCGTGCTCGCGGATCGACTGCTCGCGATGGCCGGGCGCATGCAGACCGATCTCGCGTTGGGGGTGGCGCACAACGCGATGGGAGCGACGCAGCTCTGGATGGGTGAATTTCCCGCGGCGCGCGAACACCTGGAGATCGCCGGCACAGTCTTCGACCGCGATCTTCCACGCTACCTGCCGATGATGCAGACGCCGGTCACACCGTCGCGCTGCAATCTTGCGTGGGCGCTTCATATGGCCGGTTTCCCGGATCAGGCGAAACGCCGGATGGATGAGGCAAACGAAATGGCGGTGCACCTTCGCCGTCCCTTCAGCGTCGCGTTCGCCAACCTGTACGCTATCGTGCTGATGCATTTCCGGCATGAGTATGCCGACGTGCGGCCCCGTTCGGAGGCGCTGATCGAACTATCGCGCGAAAACGGACTTCCCTTCTGGCTGGCGGCGGGAAAGATGTGTCTTGGGCGCACGATTGCCGGCGAAGGCGAGTTTCGCGGCGATGAAGCGGCGATGACGTCCGGACTGGCGATGCTGAAAGAGGCTGTCGAGAGCCTGGCCGCAAGCGGCGCCGATCTGATCTACACGTTCTCATTCGTCATGCTGGCGGAAGTGTATCTTACGATGAAGCGGATCGACGAATGTCTGCGAGCGCTCGACCAGATTGCGCAGCGGATCGAGCAGAAGGACCATCGGCTGCTCGAGGTTGAAGTTCACAGGCTCCGCGGCGAGGCGATGCTACTGCGCCGGGACGGCGCCGCCGATGCCGAGCGATGTTTCCGGCGCGCAATCGAGATTGCTGTGAGCCAGCAAGCGAACTCGTGGAGACTTCGAGCAGCGACGAGCCTCGCCCGGTTGTTGATGAAAACGGACAGACGCGATGACGCTCGTGCGATACTGGCGCCGGCCTTCGCGCAATTCACCGAGGGATTCTATACCAGCGATCTGCGCGAAGCGAAAACGCTACTCGAGGAATTGGAAGCTTAGCGCCTTTACAGCATCCGGCCGATCTTCTGACGCAGGCGGCCGAAAAATCCAGCGCGAGCGACTCCCGCTTTGGTTATGATCGGAATCGTCGCTTGCGGCTTGCCGCCGAGCAGGACCGTCAGATCGCCAACCGAGCCGCCGGGCTGAACGGGAGCTTCCACATATCTCACCGCGGGCTCGAACTGGACGGTCACCTTGGTCTCTTCGCCGCGGCCCAGCGTGAACACTGCGTCGCCGTTGGGCCCTATCGCGACGGTCTCGGCGACGCCATCGTGCACCGGTATCGTCGTGGGCATCGCTTTTTTCAAATCCGGCCGGTAGCTGACGAAAGTGCGAAACGCCCAATCGACCAACTTTTCGGATTCGGTGACGCGCCGCGCCTCGCTCGGCGCGCCCAACACGGCCGACAGCAGATTCATCCCGTTCGAGGACGCCGAGGCGACGAGGTGATAGCCCGCTTCGTCAACGTGGCCGGTCTTAATCCCGTTAACCCGCTGGTCGTGGAGCAGCAGCTTGTTGAAGTTGGGCTGCGAGATTTTGTCGAACGTGAATTCCTTGGCCGACGTGTACGTGATCGCTTCCGGATGATGATTCACGAGCGAGTGGGCAAGCGCGACCATGTCGGCCGCGGTCGTGAACTCGCCTTCCTCGGGCAATCCATCGGGGTTGTTGAAGTGCGTCTCCTTGAGTCCGATTTCGTTCGCCTTGTCGTTCATCATCTGCGTGAACGCGTCGGTGCTGCCAGCGAGACATTCCGCGAGCGCCACGGCGGCGTCGTTGCCCGACGACACCATCAGGCCAAAGAGGAGATCGTTGACGGCGACCTTCTGCCCGACGCCGAGAAACATCCGCGAGACGGTGTCGTTCATCGAGAGCCGCCAAGCCTTTTCGCTGATCGTGACGTCGGTCGTAGGCGCGATCTTGCCGGCCTTCAACGCGTCGAGGGTGATATAGAACGTCATGATCTTGGCGAGGCTGGCGGGCTGCATTTTCTCATGTTCGTTGTACGCGTACAGCACCGCGCCGGTGTCGGCGTCGATCATGATGGCGGCCTTTGCGTCGAGGGCGAACGGCGCAGGCCGGTCTCCGAGCACGTGAATGGCGGTCAGCGGAACGGCGGGCGCTTCTTCGGGCGCGTGCTTTGGCGCGGTGGGATGACGGTGAATGACTCTTGCAAACGACGGAGTGGAACTCGCCGCCAGAATCGCGATCGCGGCAACGGCAATAGTTTTCAAAATTGATTTTTCCCGCACGCCCGTTCTCATCTGACTCAAGAGATTACTACGCGAGCGCCCGGCGCGCGACGTTCCGCTTATTCCCTTTTCTTCGAGCATAAAGGAAACTGAGCCCGCATGGATGTCTCCGTAATTTTACCGGTCATGAACGAGGCCGAGAACCTGAGGGTCTTGATCCCCAGGCTCATCGCGTCGCTCGAGCGCGAGCGGCTTACCCACGAGATCGTCGTGGTGGATGGTCCCTCGACGGACGGCACTCGCGAAACGGCGGAGGCGCTCGGTGCACGAGTCGTTGGGGAACGCAAGCGCGGATATGCGGGCGCGCTGGAGACCGGGATTGCCGAGGCGCGCGGTGACTACTTGCTGACGCTCGACGCCGACCAGTCGCACGATCCCGATTTCATCATCAAGATGTGGCGGGCCCGAAAGCGCGCGGACATCGTGGTCGCGTCGCGCTACGTGCTTGGCGGTGTCGCCTACTCCGACTTCATCCGCCGCTCGACGAGTTGGTTTCTGAACCAGGCGTTGCGGCGGATGCTCTCGATACCGGTGCTCGACATGTCCAGCGGATATCGCCTGTACCGACGCGAGGTGTTCGCGGAGCTGGAACTCACGTCGGCGAATTTCGAGGTGCAGGAAGAAATCCTGGTCAAAGCCCACGCCAGCGGCTTCAGCGTCGTGGAAATTCCGTTCACCTATTTTCCGCGCGGCGCGGGGCGCTCGCACGCCAAGCTGTTCAGCTTCGGATGGAAGATTTTCCGTTCTTCGCTATCGCTGTGGAAAATCCGCAACTCGCTGGCGTCCGCCGACTACGACGAACGCGCCTACTACAGCCTGATTCCGCCGCAACGTTACTGGCAACGCCGCCGCCATCGGATCACCGTGCTATGGGCGCGCGGCCTGGGCCGCGTGCTCGATGCGGGATGCGGCTCGAGCCTGATCGTGCAGAGCCTCAACAACGTGGTGGGCATGGACTTCAACTACGCCAAGCTCCGCTTCCTGCGCCGCTACGAAATCCCGCTGGTCAACGGCTCGGCCTTCGCGCTGCCATTCAAGGACGGTTCGTTCGACTGCGTGATGAGCTCCCAGGTCATTGAACATATTCGATACGACGAGTCGATTTTCGGTGAGATGCACCGGGTGCTCCGGACCGGTGGCACGCTGATCCTCGGCACGCCCGACTACGCGACGATTGGCTGGCGGATTATCGAGCCGGTTTACGGCTTCCTGATGCCGGGCGGATACAAGGACCAGCACATCACGCATTACACTCTGGAGATGCTCCGCGAGATCCTGGCGCGCTATGGAATCGTGATCGAGGAGACCGCCTACATCGCGCGCAGCGAGCTGATCCTGCGATGCCGCAAGGCTGGACGCGAGAAGCGTGCCGTGGCCGCCGTAAGCGCGGATGCCTCGACCGCAGCCTGAATCGGAGATCGAGCCGTGGTGATGGAAAAGCACTACATCTTGAGACTTGCCGGGGCCGCGGCGCTGACGCTCGCGATTTGCACCGCGTCGTGCTCGAGCAAGAACGCGCAACCGCCGGGGATGGATCTCGCAAGCATGCAGATATCGCCCGCCGCAGCCGGCAGTTGCGAGATCGATGCGGTCAAGATGTGCCAGGCAGAAGGAGGGTCCGCGGCGCCGTCGCCGCAGCCCTCGATGATGGGTTCATACGGGTCGCCTAACGCTCCCGAGTCGATCGAGTTTCAGATTCCTGCGGGCCAGGCTATCAAGCTGATGTGCTATTACGATCCGCAGCATAACTCGGTCTATCGGGCCGACGCGACGGCGCAATCCCCGCTGACCGGAAACTCCGTCGAGTACATGAAGAAGCAGGGATTCTGCACTAACAAATAGCGCGGACGGCCGGCGGCGCAGTCCGGAAAGGAAATCGAAATGCCAAAGATTCAAGTCGGCGAACTCAACCTCAACTACGACGTGGCCGGGAAAGGCGAGCCGCTACTGCTGATCATGGGCCTCGGCGCCAGCTCGGCGCAGTGGGATCCCGAGCTGGTAGCCGAACTCGCGCGCACGTTTCGCGTGATCACCTTCGACAATCGCGACACCGGGCAGAGCGACAAGCCCGACGCGCCGTATTCGATCGAGATGTTCGCCGATGACGCGGCGGGGGTGCTCGACCGGCTCGAGGTTGCGCGGGCGCATGTTTTTGGCGTCTCGATGGGCGGGATGATCGCGCAGGAGTTCGGTCTTCGGCACCAAAAGCGTGCGGCGACGCTCACGCTCGGATGCACCACGGCGGGCGGAACGCACTCGGTGCCGCCGCCGCCCGAATCGTTAAAAATTCTGACCGCACCGCGCGAAGGTGTGTCGCCGGCGGACGTGATTCGGCGCGGATGGCCGCTAGGGCATACGCCGAAATACATCGCGGAGAATCGCTCCACGCTCGAGGCCGCGATTCCGCGCCTGCTCAAGTATCCGACTCCACCGTATGCGTTCCAGCGCCAGCTCGAAGCGACCTACACGCTGAAGACCTTCGATCGCCTGCCGCAAATCAAGGCGCCGACACTGGTTATCACGGGCGCCGAGGACGTGCTGCTCCCGGCGAAAAACTCCGAGATAATCGCGGCGCGGATACCCGGCGCGAAATTGCACATCATCCCGGAAGTAGGCCACGCGTTCATGGATGCTCGCGAGGAATTTTTGAAGGTGTTTCTGCCGTTCGTGAAGTCGCACCCGATGGCCGCGTAGGCGCCGATCGTCGCGGCGCTTGCGCGATGCGTGGTGGGCGGCATTAATCTCGTACGTGCCCTCGTTCCACGACTTCGCGATCGTATGCCAGTCGCTCAGCCAGACTCAGAGCCGGCTGCAGATGGCTGAGACGGTCGGCACGTTCCTCGCCGCGCTCGACGTCGACGAAGCCGAGATCGCGGCGCGATTCATGGTCGGCCGCGCGGTCGAGCAGGGCGAGGAGAAGCGCCTCCAGATCAGCGGCCGCGCCATCTGGAAAATCGTTGCCGAGATGACGGACAGCGCGGACCAGGGCGAGGACATCTTCACCGCCGCCGAAGATTTCGGCGAGGCGGTCGAGATGACGCTCAAGTTTCGTGCGGCCGACCCTGAACAAACGCTTACGATTCGCGAGCTCAACGAAAAATTCGCCGAGATTGCCGCGATCGAGGGGCGCCACGCGCGCAACCGCAAGCTCGACGCGCTGCGCGAGCTGTTCACGCGCGCGTCGGCGTTCGAGGGCAAGTACATCGCGAAAATCTTGATCGGCGAGATGCGGCACGGCGTGAACGAAGGGCTGATGCTGGAGGCAATCGCCCGGATGGGCGCGCGGCCGGTCAGTGAAGTTCGCCGGATTCACATGCTCGAGGCAGACCTTGGCCGCGTGGTGCGAATAATCCGCTCGCCCGGCGCGGGAAAATCCGTCGCTGAGAAATCTTTGACCGCCGTCAAGCCGCTCAAGCCGATGCTCGCGTTTCCAGTTGCAGATATCGCGGAAGCCTTCGCCACGCTCGGCCCGGAACTGTCGTTCGAGCACAAGCTCGACGGCGCGCGCGTGCAGATTCATCATGCGGCCGATGGTGGCGTGCGAATTTTCTCGCGCCGGCTGAACGAGATCACCGAGAGCATCCCCGACGTGATCGAGGTTGTGAAGCGAATCGGCGCGCGCCACGCAATCCTCGACGGTGAAGTGATCGGCGTCGATGCGTCGGGGCGTCCGGCCGCATTTCAGGATCTGATGCGGCGCTTTGGACGCACGCGCGACGTCGAGAAGGCGCGCACCGAGCAACCGTTGAAACTGTACGTGTTTGACGTGCTCGCGCTCGACGGCGCTCTAACGATCGATCGACCGTGGGCGGACAGAATTTCCATGCTCGAAGCGTTGCAGTCCTCAGCCGGCCTGGAAATAGTCGAACGAATCATCAAGCCGAATCTCGCCGACGCCGAAAAATTCTACGCTGCCGCCGTCGCCGCCGGATATGAAGGCGTGATGGCGAAGTCGCTCGCGAGCGCGTACACACCGGGCGCGCGTGGGCGCGGATGGCTCAAGATAAAACACACGCGCACGCTAGACCTGGTGATCGTCGCGGCAGAGTGGGGCTACGGACGCCGTCATGGGTGGCTCTCCAACTATCATCTCGCGGCACGCGCGAAGAGCGGCGGGTTCGCAATGCTCGGCAAGACCTTCAAGGGCCTGAGCGATGAGCAATTCCGCGCGATGACCGAGCGATTGCTCGCGCTCAAGACTGCGGAGTCGCACGGAGTGGTGACCGTTCGTCCTGAGGTCGTCGTCGAGGTTGCGTACAATGATATTCAGCGCAGTCCGAACTACGACGCCGGGATGGCGTTGCGATTTGCCCGTATCGTGCGCATCCGCGACGACAAGTCGCCTGAGCAGGCGGATTCAATCGAGACTGTTACTGCGGACTACGAGCGGCAGAAAATACTACCGTCGGCAGGGAAAGTTTGAAATTCAGCGCGCCGCGAATCAGTGGTGGTGATGCTGGACGTGGTTGGGCTCGTGCGCGTCGCTCAGCGCCATCCCGATAGCCTCGATTTCCGATTGGCCGAAATCTTCGAGCACGAACGCCTCGACGCCGGCGTCGGTTTCGACTTTCTCGTAGAGGTCGCAACACCACCAGTCGGGACCGACCTGGCGCGTCCGCAAGATGAAGATATTTCCGCCTACTACTTCAACCCGTTCCATAAAAGCCACCTTCCTGACTTGGAATGGCCGCAGGTGCCGGGAGTTCAAGATAAATTATTTAGCACAGTTACGTCAGTATTGCTAATGCTCAAAGCCTGAAATTTAAGATGATTGGCGGGGTTTTCGGGTCGAGGCGACCCATGCGGTCAGGGCGTCGGTCGTTGTGGGGAAGGCGACGTCGTGCCATGGAATGTCGTCGCGCGCGAAGTAGCGGACCTCGCTTGCCTCGTCGGATTTCGACGGTGGTTCTTTGCCGGGCCTGGCTAGATAAACGACGACCGTGATCGCCGGAGTCATCGAATCAGTGAACACTCCGAGCAGCGGGCCGAGCGCGACTCGCATCCCGACTTCCTCGAGCGTCTCGCGAATTGCGGCGTCGGCGGAGTTTTCGCCAAAATCGACGTAGCCGCCCGGGAACGTCCACCTACCGACGGCGGGTTCGATACCACGGCGAAGCAGCAGCACCCGGCCGTCGTCAATGACGAAGCATCCAGCGACCAGCTTGGGTCCGGGGAAAAGGACGAAGCTGCATCGCGTGCAGACTTTGCGCTCGCCGTTCTCGAGCATCAGCATGCGCGATTCCATCGCGGCACCGCACAGTGGACAGAATTTTACCTTGGCGGGATAGTCGCGCTGCACGCCATGGTTGGGGTGAATCGGATCGTGCTTCTTCATGTAGTGAGGCGGCGGACGAGTGCTTCAGCAATAAGCAAAATCATCGCGGCGACCAGCAGGTACGGATTCATCGAGGCGCGGTGCTCGAGTGTGGCGCGCTCAGTCGAGACTTCCGCCGGTGACGGATTGAGACGCCCGCCGGTCGCGGACGCGAGTTTTTCGAGCAGCCCGTAGTTGGGTTCGGGGCGCGGCAACTCTGAGTTGACAGAAGGGCTGACGGTAAACGCGAGCGGCGGGAACTTCTTGTCCTTGCCGGCAGGCGAGCGCACTTCGAAGTAGTAATTGCCGGGCGCGGGTGCGTCGATTGATCCCGCCAACTCGCCGACCACTTCCTCGGTCAGCGCGGTTTCCGTCGTGGTGCCGTCGGGACGCGTCACGAGCACGGTGACGAGTCGCGCCGCGTTGCCGGGCTCTGCGTTGTAGTCGGTGAGCTTCATATTGATGCGCCCCGCGTTGTAGCCGAGTGCGACGTCGATCTTCGGCTCGGCCGGCATCTCCGGCGTCATCCATGCGAGCAGGCGATCCCACAACGGCGTAAAAAGATTAGTGGTGACCCACGTTCCCGACCATCGCCCGCTCGCGTCCGTCGTCACCGCCATCACCTTGCCCGCGCCGTATTTCCAGCTCGCGATTACGGGCTCGTGGGTGCCGCTGCGATCGACGTACATGTCCATCGTGGCGCGCGGCTTGATCTCGGTCGAGACGTAGCCCTTCAGCGGCGGTATCTGGCGCGCCGCGAGATCTTTCAGGATCGGGTCGGGGCTTTCGGTGCGCGGCGTGAATTCTTTTTCCACCATCGTGATCTCGCCGCCGTGTGATTTGAAATCCTCGACGAAAAGCTGCGGGAGATTGCGCGGGCTGTCGGTCTGGTAGTACGAGCCGCCGCCGTACTTGGCGATCGCCTGCAGCAGATCGACGTTGGCGTCCGGGCCGATCGCGATCGTCGAGATCGTCGTGTCCGCGTCGTGATGCATCCGCGAGACGAGGTCGTAGTACATCTCGGCAGTGCCGCCGGTCTCGCCGTCGGTCAGGATCACGACGTGCTTGACCTGCGCGCCGCTGTTGCCGAGCGTTCGTTCGGCCTCGCGCAGCGCGGGAATCAGGAACGTCTGGCCATGCGCCGAGAGCCGGTCGATCATCTGATTGAAATACGCGCGGCTCTGTCCGACCGACTGCAACGGGATGACAACGAACGGCTGCGAGTCGAATCCGATGACGCCGATCAGGTCGTTGTCCTTGAGATTTTTCGTGACGGTCTCGGCCGCGGCCTTGGCGTAGGTGAGTTTGTCGTTGCGGCCCATCGAGCCCGACTTGTCGATAATCAGAACGAGCGCACGTTTCTTTTCCTTGTGCTGCGGCGGTTTCATCGTCACTGGCATTACCTGCGCGAGCGGGCTGTCCGCGTAGCCGCCAAGGCCGAAGCTCGAATCGCCGCCGACCATCGCGAGCGAGCCACCGCGACTCACGTACGCCGCCATCGCGTTCTGCGCGGCCGGCGCGATCCGTTCGCTCGGCACGTTGTTGATCAGCACCGCGTCATATCCCGTGACGGTGCCGTCCCAACTCCCGCCGGTGACGGGCACTACAGTTGGCTCGAGTCCCATCCGATTGACGACGATGCCGAGATAGTTCGCGTCGCGGGCGCTGTCGGTGAGAATCAGAACTTTGCGCCGCGTGCCCACTCCCACCCATCCTTTTAGCGAGTCGTCTTCGAGGTACGCGTCGAGCGCGGGATTGTCGGGCTTATAGGTCGCGGAGTACGAAACCAGGCCGGCGGTTTCGGTACGCACGGGGAAGTCGAAGCGCTGCGAGCCGCGCGCCAGCGTCACTTTGCGCTCATCGATCAGCGCGCCGTCGCGCTCGATTGCGATTGTACCGGTCACCGGCGCGTCGTTGAGATTTTCCATCGTGACGCCGAGCTCGAACGGCGCGGCTTTCTCGAGCGCAGGCGGTAGCGACAGCGCCGTCATCGCGACGTTGGGAATCGAGCGCGCGCCGGGGGGCGTGAAGATGTCGAGGCGAATCTCGGCGTTGACGATTGCGCTTACCGCGCGGTCGGCGTCGCCGCGATTCTGCCATCCGTCGGTGACCATCACGACCGGGCCGCGGTGCGCGTCGGGATCCGCGGCGATTCGGTAAAGCGCGCTTTCGAGATTGGTCGCGCCGGGCCCGCATTCGGCGCATCCGGTTCCGTTGGCAAAAGCCGATTCGACGCCGCCGATCGATTGCGGCGCCACATCGGTTGCGAACATGCACGCGGGATCTCCAGCGCGCAGCCCCAGGTCGTCGCGGAGCAGCTTGAGCGTCCACGCCCGCATGGCAGGCGTGATACTTGCACTCGCATCGACGATTGCCGGCCGCGCCGCGCCCTCCGAATGCATCACTTGCTGCGGATTTGCGAGCGCGACGACGAACAGAGCGAGCACTATCGCGCGCATCAGCGGCGCAAACACGCGCCGAAGCTCGCGCGCGTTGATAAGACCCCAGAGCAAGACGACCGCGGGAATCGCGAGCAGGTACAGCACCTCACGATGAGCGAACGTTAGATCGTGCGGCATGCCGGCGGGAATCACGGCGCGGCCTCGATTGTGCGGTGGCGCCGATAGAGGATAAGCGCTTCCAGAGCCGTCAGCGCGATGATCGCGAAAAGCAGGTAGTCGCTGACCGAGGATTTTTCCATCACCGGCTCGGCGGTGGAACCCGAGTTTGCGGCCTCGACTTTGAGCAACGGCGAGCTGGAGAGATCGGACTCGGTCAGGTCGGCAAGATTCACCGCGCGCGGGGTCTGTGCTCCGCCGGCGCCGACGAGCTCATAGACTCCCTGCTCCGACACATCGGTGAAAAGCGTGCCGGGATGTGCGCCGACTTTTCTTCCTGACGGCAGTATCACGCGCGCGACACCCGCGGGCACCAGCCACGGCTGTCCCGTCCGGTAGCCGCTGCTGCTGCCGCCCAGTCCCGCGAGATAGCTGATCGCATTGAGCGTCAGTACCGACATCGGCAGGTTGCGGCGTCCGAGATATGGGAACGGGTTGAAGCCGGTCGCGACAAAGCGATGCGCCCCGCGCTCGCCCTTCAGCACTAGCGCGCCGCCATTGCCGCCCACGACTTGACTCATCCACGGGTGCGCCCCGAAATACTCGCCGCCGCGCAGGCTGAGCAGCCTGAAATTCACCGAGTCGGTGAGCGTGTCGGTCGTGCGCCATCCCGCAATCTCCACCTTCGCGGTCGGCGTGACTGTCAACCCGAAAACGGGATCGCCGGGCGGCGGCATCACGAGCATCGTGTTCACGCCGGGCAGTTCCTTGGGCGCGGCGTATTCAAAGATGGCGAGATCGTAGGTGCCGAGTTCGTCGGGCGAATAGGAATCGGGGCTTTTTGCGGTGACTGCGACGCCGGGGATCGAATTCAGTCCCTCGGCATCGGCGGGCGTCGGGCTGATGAAGAGAATCGACACATTCTTGACCGAGCCCGCCGTCGCGTAAGCGACGTTGTCGAGTGCGAGCGCGTCGTCCGGCGCGAGTTTGGCCTCGTAGATGCGCGCCGGCGGGATCGCGGGAAACTCGAGCGTCGCAGTCTCGCGCGCGCCGAGCGCCTCCTTGGCGTGGGCGACTTCCTTGCCGTCGCCTGTCACGACGAGGTCGAGCGTGCGGGTATCGGGGCTGAAGTTGGCGATAGTGATACTGGCGTGAAGTGCTTCCGCGCCAAGGACTTCGCGCCGCAGCGAGAACGAGCCGATCGCGACGTTCGCGACGGCGTCACCCACCGCAATCGGATGAATGCGGGCGGGGACCGGAGCGGCGAGCGCGTTGGCGCCGGCGAAAATCACCTTCGCGAGGCGCGCTTCCGAGGCGAGGTTGCTGAGAAAGTTTTCGAGCGTCGTTTGATCGTTGGGCGCATCGGTCGGCTTGATTCGCGACAGCGCGAGACGCGCCTCAGTCAGCGTGCTGAACGGCGGCGCGACGCGGCGCGGCTGCGGCGCGGTGACATAAACGGAAATTTCGCCGCCGCCATCTTCAGCCGACAATTCGGCGTCGAGCTTTTCGCGCGCGATGTCGAAACGGCTCTTGCCTAGGCGCGTCGCGGCCTGCATCGCGGCGGAATTGTCGAGCACGACTGCGAGCGGCGCGGTTCTCTTCCAGATGAACGGACCCGCCAGCGCCAGCACCACGAGGCTCAGGATCAAAACCTCGGCGAAGAACATCCAATCCAGCCGCGGCCATCCGCCGAAACGCTCGCGCCGAAAACCGCGCAGTGCACGGAACGCCAGCACGCTCGAGACGGTCACGCGCGACGGCCGCTCCTTGGCCAGATACGCCAGCACGAGCACCGGGATGAGAGCGAAAAATGCGAGCGCGCCTGGGTATAGGAGTCCCATCGGATGACTCTTCAGTGCGCCAGACCGAGGTCGCGCACGGCGCGGACGAAAAATTGCTGGAAATCCTGGTCGGTCGTGTAGAGCGCGTAATGCAGCCCGCGCTTGAGGCAGAACGATTTAATTTCGCGCGTCAGGCGTAGCATCGTGTCGCGATACTGCGTACGTTCGCGCTCGCCGATCGACACGCGCAGCCGCTCGCCCGATTCGGAATCGACAACCTCGACGTCGCCGTCGAGGCCCTGTCCATTAAGCTCGCGCCCGCCGAGAATCTGCACAGCAGTGAGATCCATCGAAGCGGCTGTGAACATCCCAAGGCCGCGCGTGACCGAGTTGAGCAGCATCAGGAAGTCGGAAACAATAAACACCTTGCCGGCGCGCCGAATCGAGAGCAGCTCGGTGGCGAGGGAAGTCGCGAAGTCGAACTGCCCGCCCGGCCTGAGATCATGAAGGCGCCGCGCAAGCTCGACGATTCGATGGCGCCCGTTGACGAACGACGGATTGACCTTCGCGCCCTTGCCGCCGAGCACGCGCAGCATCACGCGATCGCCGCTGGCGAGAGCGACGTAGGCGAGCGCGAGCGCGGTCAGCATCGCGGATTCGAATTTGCGGTCGCCCGCCGGATAACCCATCGACGCGCTCGCATCGACGAAGATGTACGTGAGCAGGTCTTCCTCTTCCTGGAACAGCTTGATGTAAAGTTTGTCGCTGCGCCCGTAGAGGCCCCAGTCGATGTAGCGGAAGTCGTCGCCGGGCGAGTAGTGGCGAAAATCGTTGAACTCGAGCGACGAGCCGCGCTTGGGCGACAGGTGCATGCCCCGGCCGAGCCCGGCATAGCGCTGGCGGGTTCTGATCCTGAGCTTTTCGAGCCGGGCAAGAAATCCCGGCGTAAACTCATCCGGCAGTCCGAACATCGGCTACGTGCGCGGCTTCTTGAGCCGCTTTATCACCTGCTCGAGGATCGATTCGGCGGAAACGCTCTCGGCCTCGGCCTGGAAATTGAGCAGCAAGCGATGGCGCAGGCAGGGGATGATGGCGTCGTCAATATCGTCGTAACTCACACTGACGCGGCCCGCGAGCAATGCGTTAACCTTGGCGCATAGAATCAGCGCCTGCGCACCGCGCGGACTCGGTCCGAAGCGCAAATATTGCGAGACCTCGGGAATCGCGCCGGGTCCACCGGGAGTGCATCCGCCGATCACGCTGATGATGTAACGCTCGAGCGGCTCGGCCACCATCACCTCGCGCACTAGAGCCTTGAGGTCCTCGATAGCCTGCGGCGCGCGCGCCGGCTCGAACAGCGGCTGAATCTTGTTATGCGTCGTGCCGGTGGTGCGGTCGAGGATTTCGCGCAGTTCGTCGGGCTTGGGCGAGCCCATCACGACTTTGAAGATGAACCGATCCATCTGCGCCTCGGGCAGTGGATAGGTTCCTTCGAGCTCGATTGGATTCTGCGTCGCCAGCACTATGTATGGAGGATCGAGCACGTAGGTGGTGCCGAACACGGTGACCTGATGCTCTTCCATCGCCTCGAGCACGGCCGATTGCGTCTTCGGCGTGGCGCGATTGATCTCGTCGCCCAATACCATGTGTGCGAAGATCGGGCCGGGCTTGAACTGGAACTCACGATGGCCGTCGGCCTCGGTCAGCACCTGGGTGCCGATGATGTCGGATGGCATCAGGTCGGGCGTGAACTGGATTCGCTTGAAGCTGAGACCGAGCGTTTCGCTGGCCGCCTTGACCATCAGCGTCTTGCCGAGTCCCGGCACGCCTTCGATCAAGATGTGGCCGCCGCAAAACAGCGCGGTCAGCAGCTTACGAACGACGTCGCGATGGCCGACAATTACGCGCGCAACTTCGCTCTCGGCGCGCGAAAAAATCTTGCGAAAATCCGCCACCCGCTGGTCGGGTGAAACCTGTTGAGGAGCCGCTCCCATCCGTTGTCCTTCCTTTGATGAATTTTCCTAGTGAATCATGTCGCGATATCGAGGCGGTACCAGTTGTCGTTCGTCGGGCGGCGCGTTGTCGCTGGTCGGCGCGAGCGGAGCATTGACGTAAGCCGTCGTCGCCGTGGGCCGATCGGTGTCGAGGACAGTTTTTCCGCCGTTGCCAGAAGTGGGCGCACCCGGCAGCCGGAACATGACGTAACGCGCGTCCTTTATATCAACCGTCGAGCCTTTCTCGCCGGGCTTCAGGAAGCGTTGCGCATTGGTTGAAGTCGGCATCTCGCCAAGATGCGTATCGCCCATGTTCGATCCCAGGTCCTTGTTATTTTTGGGATTACCGCCGGCGGACGGAATATTACGATCGCCACTAGCGCCGGGCTTGGGAATCTCGCCGGGCCGGTTGGGATTGGGCTGACTACCGCTCTTCTGATCGACTTTCTCGCCCGGCTTGTTGGCGCCGCCCTGGTTCTTGTCGTTGCCGGGCTTGCTCTCGGGGCCGGGATTTTTCGCGTTGGCGGTCTCGACCTGCGCTTCGGCCTTGGCGAGTTCGTTCTGAAGCTCGATGTTCGATTGGTCGCCCTTGTTCTGATCGTTCTTCGCCGACCCCTTGCCGCCGTCGTTCTTGCCTGAATTTTTGCCCGTGCCGCCTTTGCCCGCTCCCGGGTTGTTGCCGCCCGCGTTTTGTCCGACTCCAGTGCCGCTCTTGCCCTCGCCGCTGCCGGAGCCCGATGAGTTACCCTGGCCCTTGCCGTTGCCCTTTCCACTCTGGGCCGTTGATTTGCCGGTGCCTTGATTCTTTCCGGACTGGCTGTTGTTGCGCTTTTGTGCGGCCTTGTCAGCCTCCCGCATCGCATCCTCGATGCGCTTCTTTTTCTCTTCGGGCGGCAGCTTGGAATTTTCCAGCGCGTCGGCGGCCTGGCGAATCTTGTCTGCCAGAACGGTATCGTCGGAACTCGTCGCGGTTTTGGCGATCTCCTCGGCGATCGAGCGCAGCTTGGCGGCCTCGGTATTCTCGGGCGTCGGCGCACGCACCAGTCCGAGTGTCGCAAGCACCATCGCGAGCGCGACCACGCCCGCAAAAATCGAGGAGCGCTTGAGCGGCTCGCCGACTTCGAGTCTGAATTCGCGGCGCACGTCGAGGCCGACGAACATCGCGATCGCGCGCCGCCACAAAACCGGGAACAGCGGTGTACGCCGCGCCCGGCTGCTCTCCGGCGCCGACGGATCGGCCAGCGTGGCGAACGTTACGATCTCCTGGTCGCATTCCAGGCGATCATCGAGCTCGGCGGCGGCCGCGACGAAGTCGTTGGCGCGCCGATACGCGCGAAATGCCATGACCGACCCGGCGACGAGCACTGCGATGCCGGCGCCGATTAATGCGAGGCTCAGCACGTTGGCGCGATCGGGGGCGAGCGCGTATCCGTATCGCGCCCAGGTCACGTCGCCGATCGGTTCGAGCAACAACCCGAGTGCAATCGCGGTGAGCGCCGGCGCTACCGCGCACAACATCATGCGAATTGCGGCCAGCCTCGCTATCCGCGCGCTGGCAGTGCCGATTGTCTCGACCGGATTGTCCACAGGATGAAATTATAGCGTACTTGACCCAGATGCGACCGTTCAATCGGCGGCTCGAAGGACCTTATTTCACCGGCGTTGTGGCTGGTTTGGCGGGCGCCAGTTTCCGTTCGAGCGCGATCGCGCGCCGATGCTCGTCGTACGACTTCGAAAAGACGTGAGTGCCGCCTTCGCGCGCGACAAAATAGAGATAGTCGGTCTGCGTCGGATGTAGCGCGGCTTCGATCGACTTGAGGCCGGGATTCGCGATCGGCCCCGGCGGCAAGCCGGTGAAGTCGTACGTGTTAAAGGCCGACGTCGTATGGACCGCGCTCGCGGCCGACTCCCTGGCGCCGTCCAGCTCGTACTCGGCAGTCGGGTCGGATTGCAGGGGCATTTTAAGCCGCAGCCGATTGTAGAAGACACCTGCGATGAGAGGGCGCTCGGCGGGCGCCTTTGCTTCCTTCTCGACGATCGAGGCCATCGTGACCAGCCGGCGCGCGTCGAGGCCGACCGCGAACATGCGCTCCTCTACATCCGGCGTCAGCACTTGGTAGAACCGCGCGAGCATCGCGGCGAGCACGTCGTTGGTCTTCGCATGCGGTGAAAATTTGTAGGTCGCGGGAAACAGGTAGCCTTCCGCGCCGAGCGGCATCAGGCCGAGCGCGCGGACAATCGCGCCGTCGCGCGCGGCATTCTCGAATTCGTCCTCGCAGACCAGGCCCGTCTGCGCCACCCGCTCCGCAATCTCATGGACCGTCAGGCCTTCGGGAATCGTAATCGTCACGACGATGAAATCACCCCTGACCAGATGGCGCATCACGTCGGGAATCCGCTCGCCGCCTTTGAATGCATAGTCGCCGGGCTTGATTTGGCTCGCGGTCTGGCTCATCCGGCCGTACAGGCGCAGCGCGAGCTCGCTGCGAACGACACCGGCATCCGCAAGCGCCCGGGCGATTTGTCGAAACGACTCGCCCTTTTCAATCGTGACTTCGCGCGGCGGCGCGAATTTTTCAGTGGGGCTAAGCCAGTAATATGAGAACGCAGCGTACGACGCGCCGATGATGATCGCGATTACAAGAATTGCAGCCGCCAGCTTCATCTAATCCGAGGATATCGTTCACGCCGCAATTTTTCATCAACCCGAGTTTGCGGCTACGGATTTTGCGATCGACGGTTATATGACTCGTTCGGTTACATCCTGTCGCCATCGGAGCCACCTGAGCTGGCCGTAGGACGGGCACGCATCGCGTGCGGGCTGCAGATCCAACCGTTGCCGACTCATTTTTTTCTTTGACTTCTACTACCCTCCGCGATGCTTTTGGCGTGGCTCTTGCGTCTCTGTGTTCGGGAAGCAAAGGGAAAGTGAATTGCTCGCGAGCTTGTCGCGAGTTGGCGGCGCGAAGCCCGCCGCCGAGGAGGCAGCAGCTGTGACGCCATCCAAAGAATCGTTCCGGCTCAGCACTCAGGATGCGTCGTTCCTCTATGGCGAGGCGGCCAACGGGCCGTTGACGATGGCGATGATGGAGACGTTCCGCAGCCATATCGAATTCAGGAGCCTGCTTGCGCACATGGAAGCGCGGATGCATCTGCTGCCGCGCTATCGTCAGCGCGTCGTGTTCGCGCCGTTCAACCTGGCCCATCCGAGCCTCGAGGACGATCCCGGCTTCGACCTTGCGAATCACCTCTTCTGCCACGAGTTGCCGCCAGACTCGTCCGAAGCGGTGCTGATGAAGAAAGTGATGCAGGTCTATGAAAAGCCGCTCGATCGCGGCAAGCCGTTGTGGGAACTCCACTTGTTCACTGGCCTGAGAGGCGGCCACAGCGCGATCCTCACCAAGATTCATCATTGCCTTGCGGACGGAGTTTCAGGAATGGAACTGCTCGCCGTGACAACGAGCACGCGTCCCGATGCTCCCGCGCCGACGCCTCCAGACGAGCCCTGGAAGCCCGCGCCGCTGCCCGGCCGCGCGGAACAAGTTGCCTCGGCGCTTTCCGACTTCACCCGCTCGCGAATCGAACTGGCCCGCCAGGCAGCCGGCACGATCGCACATCTCCGCGATTTCGACGCGGACGTGTCCGCGCCGGCGGCGGCTGTGCAGACTTTCCGGCGATTCAGTCAGCCGATCGTAGCTGCCCCATGGAACACGGCGACTGTGACCGCTGCACGCACCATGGCCTGGCTGCAATTCCCGCTCCGTGACGTTGTGCGTATCCGCGCCACTTTCGGCGGCACCGTCAACGACCTGGTGCTGGCCATCCTGAGCGAGGGCGCCGCGCGCTACCTGGCGTTTCACGGATGCCCGACTGAGGGGCGGCCGCTCCGAATCGGATGTCCGGTGAACGTGCGCGCGAAAGACGAATACGGAAAGCTCGGCAACCGCGTCTCGATGATGTTCCCCGAGTTCGACGCCCGGACGATGAATGCCGTCGATCGACTCGAGGCCGTCATTGAGGAAACCTCGCAGATCAAGGCCAACAAGGAGGCGCTCGCGTTCGAGAACCTGCTGGCTGTCCTCGACTACGTTCCGCCGATCACGCTCGGGACGGCCTCGCGGCTGCTGACCTCGGCGATCGAAGGTGCCGGACGGCTCGCTGGCGCGGCGCCGCGGCTCGCGCGCTTCGCGCCTATGGTCGGCACGGGCATCAACTTCATCGCGACCAACGTCCCGGGTTCGCCGGTGCCGGTCTATCTTGCGGGCCATCAGATGGCCGAGACGGTCGGCATGATTCCGCTCACCGCAACGCTCGGCTACGGCGTCGCCATCCTGAGCTACAATCGCAATCTCTACCTGGGGCTGATGGCGGAGCCGAATCTGATGCCGGACGTGGGCTTGATGAAGTCGCGGATTAAGGAGACGCTGCGCGAGTTGATCGCGCGGGTGCCGAAGGAGATAGTCCCTGCGGCGCCGACCGCGCCGGTGCATGCGGTGACTCGCGAGGTCGCTTGACTCGCGAGAGGCGACGCCCGCGACGGGTGCAGTACGCTAACTGGGAGCGGGCGGGATTTTGTCGCGATGCGCTTGCATCCAGCCTTCGAGAATAACGACTGCCGCAAGCGCGTCGATGCCTGTTTTGCGCTTTCCCTTCCCGACCGGCAGGTCTTCGAGGCGATCGCGCGCCTCGAAGCTCGTCAGCCGCTCGTCGAACATCTCGACGCTGACGCGGAGCCCTTCGCACAGGCGCTCGGCAAACTTCCGCGCAACGCGCGCAGCAGGCCCTTCGCTGCCGTCCATGTTAAGCGGCAGCCCGACGACGATAGTGCTTACGTCACGGTCGCGCAGCATCGCAGCAATCGCGTCGAGGTCGTGCTTGAGCGCGCGCCGCTCGACGATACCGAGCGGATGCGCCCCCATCGAGGCCGCGTCGGTAACAGCGACCCCAATTCGCCGCCGCCCAAGGTCAAGTGCAGCAATCGCCATCGGTGGTCCCGTCCACTCGCATCGCGCGCAGTTGATGTTCAGCGTTCATACGTGGCCGATGACGGTAACAAATTTTCATGACCGTTGGTGCTATGATACCGCATGCGTTCACCGGCGCCTTGGATTGCAATTGTAGTACTGGCGGTTCTCTGTCCCGTATCGGCGTCGGCTTGGGGGACTGACGGGCACAAAATCGTAGCGGTCATCGCGGCGGACAATCTCACGCCCGCGGCGCAGAGTCATGTGGCGAGCATCCTTGGCGCGTCCGGCGAAAAAAGAGCGATTGCGACTGCTATGGAGGCGGCTTCTATCCGGCCGGATACCGAGTTCCGCGATGAAGATCGTCGGACGGAGCCCTGGCACTTCATCGACATCTGTCTGCAGGACCGGCGAACGGACGTGGCGGCGCGATGCCCCGGCGGCAACTGCGTTACCGGAAAAATCGACGAATATTCGAAGCGCCTGAAAGATGGGAACTACGACCACTTCGGCGCCGCCGGAGATTTGGCGTTCCTGATCCACTTTGTCGGCGACATCCATCAACCCCTGCATGCGGCGACCGACGCCGACGAGGGCGGCAATTGTATAGAGGTAGATTCGCGGGCGAAAAATCTTCACGCGGTCTGGGACACCACTATAGTACGCCGCCTCGAATACAGCATCGATTCCGGAAGGCCCGAGACGACGGCTCACAAGCTGGAACGAACCTACGCGGAGGAGCGAGAGGCCGATTCATGGATTGCCGCGGACGATATCGCTTGGGAATCGAATCAATTGGCGCGTTCGGATATCTACGGTGCGCTGCGCATCCCCGTCGAACCCTGCCAACCCACAGTCAATGTCTGCCTCAATCCCTTGGGGCGAGCCATCGAACTGGACTCCTCTTACCTCGAACATGCCGACGCGACCGCGGGCCATCAGCTTGCGAAGGCAGGGTTCAGGCTGGCAAGCCTGTTGAATGAAATCTGGACGCAGCCCGTCGGTCCTAAAGATGTGAGGAATCCGGCGAATCCGTACCTTGCACCGCTTCCTTCGTCGAAGACGCTCGCCCTCCAAATTATCGGCAATCGACGAAGCAAGATTTACGCGTGGCCCGGATGCGGCAGCTACGACACGATGGCGCCGGAGAATCGGGTCCTGTTTCCGAGCCGCGAGCCTGCCGAGCGGGAGGGCTACCGAGCGGCGCGGAACTGTCCGTAAGGAGCTTGTCACCCGCGACCCAGTTTATCTGTGCCCATTGTAACCGAAAACGCGTGAATTCGCGTCGCTGCCGTAACAGGATGTGCAAACAGAGGACATGCTGGGGTTGCGTTGGGTAGTCAAATCACTTAGCTTCGCTAACGATGGCGGCTCGGGGGAGAAGCTTCGTGGGATATCCACGCGCGCTGGTGGGATTGGTCGTTGCCCTGATTGCGACCACCACGGCGTTGTTCCTTTTTTTCCAAGCAAATCCACAGCCTTTTTCCTCACCGCTCGATACGCTCAGCTCCCAACTGGACGCCGGTAAGGACGGTCCCGACGTAGTCGAGCAGCCCGAATCCGCCGAACCCGCTCCCCCGTCGATCACAATCAGCACGATGCTCGACCGCACCGCACCTATCGAGAGCTATCTTCGCGAAGCTGGGATGGAGCCGGGCGATGCGCATCAATGGGCATCGTACATCCAGCGCATCACGGCCAACCGGTATTTTCAGAGTGGGCATCCGCTGACGCTATATAAGGATCCCGAGACCGGCGAGATGCGCGGCCTCAAGTACGACCTCGACGAAAATAGCACCGTCATCGGCGCGAGCCTCGGCGCGGGCGTGTTGAAGGCCGCCATTCGGCCCATCGAGTATTACATTCGTCCTATCAAGATGACTTTTGCGGTCAAGGACAACTTCCAGCGCGCGGCCGCCGAGAACGGTATCCCCAAGCCAATCGTCGAATCGCTGCAGGATGCGTTTTCGGACCGCCACGATCTGAACCGGCTCGCGCCGGGGTCCGCAGTCAAGCTGATTTACCAAGAGAAGATCAGCCGTGACGGCTCGTACACGCTCGTCGGCGACGTGCAGGCGGCGCAAATCCGCTTTGGCAGTCGCACACTGACGGCGATCTCGTTCAGCGACGAGCACGGTCGCCCTCATCTATATGACGAACAAGGCCACGCGCTCGGTCCGCAGTCGCTGAAGTTCCCGCTCAATTTCCAGTACATCTCGTCTGGTTTCACCTTCCATCGCTATCATCCGATCCTGCACGAGTACCGCCCGCACGTGGGCGTCGATCTGGTCGCCAAATACGGCGAGCCGGTCAAGGCAGTGGCCGATGGCAGCGTCATAAGCGCGGGATGGCAGGGCGAGCTGGGCAACTGCATTCGCATCCAGCATCAGCATCAGATGGTCAGCATCTACGGTCACCTGTCGAAGATCAGTCCAGAGGTGAAGCCGGGCGGCTACGTTCACATCGGGCAGGTCATCGGGAATGTCGGTTCGACCGGCCTTTCGACCGGACCGCATCTCCACTTCGCGATGGAAAAAGACGGCGCATGGGTTAATCCTCTGACCGAGAAACTCGGCGAAAATCACGCGGTGTCGCCGCGGATGAAGGCGATATTCGACGAGATCAAGGATCAGTACCAGTCCGCACTGGCCGAATTGCCGGACCTCGGCAGCCATTTCATCGCGGCGGGCGAGCGCAAGCCCGCGATCTCGAAGTTTGGCGACATGTATCACGTGACGCTCGATCGCAGCCTGGGAAGAATCAGGCATGTACGAGGGCAGAGAATCTCGAGCAGCCGCTACAGCTCCGACGGCGCGCTTTGATCTGAACGTCTTACCGGTTTCGCTAAAACCTTTTCCGCCATTGCCAGTTCGTAATTTCCCCGGCTACTGCTGAGATCACGACGTGTCGCAATCTGAAATGCGCGAACATCTCGACACCGATTTCTTCACGCCCGCGTTGCCGCGCGTCTTTGGGCATCGCGGTTCCGCCGGTACGCATCCCGAAAATACGCTCGAATCATTTGCGGCTGCCGCCGCGTTCGGCGTTCAGTATCTTGAATTGGACATTCACACGACGCGCGACGGCGAAGTTGTTGTCAGTCACGACGATCATCTCGAGCGCAATTGCGGTCGCGCCGGCGTCATCCATGAGATGACATACGCGGACCTGGCGACAGCCGACGCGGGCCGGATGTTCACGCTCGACGGCATCACGTTTCCATTCAGAGACAAGGGAATCCGCGTGCCGCGCCTGGCCGAAGTGCTCGCGGCGTTTCCGCAACTGCGGATGATAATCGAGGTCAAGCAGATCGCGCCGAGTGTGGTCGCGCCGATGCTCGCAGTGATCGATCGCGCCGGGATGCGCCGAAACGTGCTCGTCGCCAGCGAGCAGCAGGAACCGCTCGACGAAGTGCGCAGGGTAGCGCCGGAGATCCCCACCAACTTCTCGTACCTCGAATCGGGCGTGTTCATCAATGCGATGGGGACTCGCGACGCCAACTATCGGCCGCCCGCCGACGCGGTCGAAATCCCGCACCGGCACGAATCGTGGGAGCTCGTGACGCCTGAAAGTGTCGAGTTCGCGCATCGACTCGGAGTCGAAGTGCACGTCTGGACGGTGAACGAGGAAGCCGAGATGTCGGAGCTGCTCGACATGGGCGTGGACGGATTGATCAGCGACTACCCGAGCCGCGCGCTCGACGTGATTCGCCGTCGCGCAGCCGCGCGCCGCTGAGCGCACTCTTTTCTATCTGCCGCCGGCTTTGCCAGTTTGGCGCGGGCTTTGTTACGATTCCGCCCGCTCGTCGAAAAATTCACGCGGGAGCGAAAATTATGAAACTCGACACTGGTCTCTCGACGCGCAACTTGCGCGATGTTCCGGCCGCTGCGCGCGCGGCTGAGGCTGCGGGATTCGATGCGATCTGGATTCCCGAGGCCGGCAACGACGGCTTCCTTCCGGCCGCGCTGATCGCGGAGCATACCAGGCGAATCAAGATGGGAACGTCGGTCGCGATCGCGTTTCCGCGCAGCCCGATGATCACGGCGGCGACCGCGTGGGATCTCGCGGGACTTTCCGAGGGCCGTTTCATCCTCGGGCTCGGCACGCAGGTGAAGGGTCATATCGAGCGCCGCTACAGCACGAAGTGGGAAGCGCCGGTGCCGCGCCTGCGCGAGTACCTGCAATCGCTGCGCGCGATTTTCAAATGCTGGTCGGAGGGCGGAGCGAAGCTTTCGTTCCAGGGCAAGTACTACAACTTCTCATTGATGACGCCATTCTTCACGCCGGCGAGGCACAACTTCCCGAACGTGCCGATCCACATCGCGGGCGTGAACGAACATATTATCCGGCTAGCCGGAGAACTGTGCGAAGGCCTGCACGCGCATCCGTTCAACTCGCCCAAGTACCTGCGCGAATACGTGCTGCCGAATGTCGAGAAGGGTCTGAAAAAGGCCGGGCGCTCGCGCAAGGACTTCGAGATCCAATCGACGGCGTTCGTGATCGTCGGCCGCAACCAGGACGAAATTAAAAAAGCGCGCGAAGCCGTCCGCCAGCAGATCTCGTTCTATGCCTCGACGCGAACCTACAAGATCGTGCTCGACACGCACGGATGGGGTGACGTCGCGCAGCGGCTGAACGAGAAGGCGGCCAAGGGCGAGTGGGTCGCGATGGCGAAAGAGATCACGGACGAGATGCTCGACGTGTACACGGTCTCGGGCACGTTCGACGAAATCGCGGACAAGGTGCGGGAGCGCTACGACGGGCTGCTCGATCGCGTTGCGTTCTATCTTCCGTATCGCGCGGGGACCGATGACGCCGAATGGGCAAAACTCGCGAAACGATTTAATGGCTGAGTCTCGCCGTTGTCGTGATAGATTCTGATGACCTGCTGAACAAGGAGATAATTTCGATGACTAAGGTAATGTTGAAAACGATGGGCGCGATTGCGGCCGTGGCAGTGTCGATGCTTCTGGGCGCGAACCGAATCGCGATGGCGCAAGGCGCAGCACCCTCCGCGGCCGCTGCCCCGGCGCCAGCGATGGAGGAGCCCGGCACCCGGAGCTTCACGCTCGTGTCGGTCGAAGTTGATGACGCGAAAATCTGGCTGCCCAGCGTAATCGCGGTTGAGCAGGGCGACAAGGTAAAGCTCACACTCAAGAACCTCGTGCCGGGCGCGGTAAATCAACACGGCTTTACGATCCCGGCCTACAACATCACCGAAGTTGTGACGCGCGGCGAGCCCAAGACGATCACGTTCGTCGCCGACAAGGCGGGAGTTTTCCCGTTTTCATGTCAGTTGCATCCAGCGCATATCGGCGGTTCGCTAATCGTCGAACCCAAAAAGTAGCCGGTCGGCTCTGCCCGGCGCCCACGCCCCCGATGCCATCGGCGCGCGAAAGGGTTAGGCTTGATCGCGCATGCGCACGGTAGTTCTCTATGCGCGCTCGCCGGAGTGGCGCGCAGTCGTCGAGCGCGCCGACGAGTTGATGGCGTCGCCAGGATTTCGCGTGCTTAAATCTGAAGCCCGCACGCGCGCAGGATTCATCGATGTCCCCGGCGCGGGCCCCGCGTTCATAAAGCGCGTCGAGATTTCCTCATGGAGCCGCGGCGTCTATGCGCGAATCCGCGGATCTCGCGTCGCGCGATCGCTCGCCGGCGCTGCGATGCTGAAAGCGCACGGCATCGCGCATCCGGAACCGCTCGCGGCGATGGATTCGTACAAAGCGGGCGCGATTCGAGCGTCCTATCTCGTCAGCCGCGCGCTCATTAACGCCGATTCACTGAGCCGCTTCATGCTTGGTCCCGGGGAAATCAAGGGACGCAACGTGCGTCGCCGCAAACAAATCTCCGACACGGTGGCCGCGCAGATCCGGCGCCTCCACGAGTCCGGCCTTTATACGCGTGATCTGCAAGAGACCAACATCATGGTCGAGGACGACAAATCCGGCGGCTTCAACATGTACTTTATCGACCTCGAGGATTTTCGTCACGCAGCTAACGTCTCGTGGGATCGGCGAATTCGAAACCTGGTGCATCTCGATCGCAGCATTGGGCGATTTCTCTGTCGCGCGGCGCGGCTCGACTTCTTTTATTCCTACCTTGGGCAACGGCCGGACCGCGCGGGCGCACGCAAGATGATCGCCGAGGTCAAAGCGGCGCGCGACTCGATCGATCGCCGCAAGCGCCGCAGTGCGCCGGCCACGGAGCGGGTCGTGGCTCCCCTCGCCGGGGGGACCCGGTAGTGGCTTTTTCAATCTTCAGCCGCGAGTACGACCATCACACCGAGCAGGTCCACGCCGCCGGCGGAAGCTGGGTGCGCGACGTGATGCTCGGGCTGAACGACGGACTGGTCGCGTCGTTTGCCGTTACCTCCGGCGTCGCGGGCGCATTCGTCACCGGCAACGCGGCGATGATGGCTGGGCTGTCGGAGATGCTTGGCGGCGCCGTTGCGATGGGACTCGCGGCGTTCATCTCAGCGCGTTCGCAAATCGAGTTTTATCAAAGCGAGGTGGAACGCGAGCGCGACGAAATCCGGCGATGGCCCGAACGCGAGCGCGACGAGATCAGCAGCATCTATCGAAACAAGGGATTCGCGGGGCCGTTGCTCGAGCAGATCGTCGCGCACATCACGTCGGACCCGGAGCGATGGAGCAACGTGATGATGCGCGAGGAGCTGGGTTTCAACGTGGATTCCTTCGACAGCCCGGTCCGGTCCGCCGCGGCAGTCGGGTTGTCGTATCTCACGGGCGCGGCAGTGCCAGTGTGGGCGTATGTTTTCTTCGAACCGGGGCAGGCTCTGAAAGTTTCCGCAATCTCGACGGTCGCGGTGCTGTTCGCAGTGGGCGCGCTGAAGACGATCATCACCAGCCGTTCGTGGTGGCGCAGCGGACTCGAAAGCATGTTCGTCGGCGTGGCAGCCGCGGGCGCGACGTACATCGCGGGCCGCATGTTTGCCGCGCGCTGAATCACGCGGGGCGCACGCGTCATGCTTCGACGAGTATGTCGTCGCCCTCGGCCTTCACCGCGTAGCATCCGAGCTTGACGCTCGGGTCGTCGAGGTTCGCGCCCGTCGTGATGTCGTATTTCCATCCGTGCCAGGGGCAGGTGATGGTGGTGCCGTCGAGCTCGCCCTCCGCGAGCGGGCCGCCACGATGCTTGCAGGTGTTGTCGACCGCGAAGAATTTTCCACCAGCGTTGAACAGTGCGATCTGTTTGCCGCCGGCTGCGACCAGCTTGCCGCTGCCCTCGGGCAGGTCCGCCACCTTCGCAACTTTGATGAAGCTTGCCATCGAAAATCGCCTCCGTTCAGGTCGTGTACTCCGCGTTGATTCGCACGTAATCGTAGCTCAGGTCGCAAGTCAGAATCGTGGCGGTCGATTTCCCCAATCGCAGATCGAGCCGCACCATGAATTCGCGCGCTTTCATCGCTGCGCCCGCGTCGGGCAGCGCGTCGGTCAGCAGCCGCCCGTGCGCGGCGACTTTCACGCCGCCAATCCACAGCACCAGCTTGTCGGACTCAAGGTACGCGCCAGACGATCCAGCGGCCATCAGGATTCGCCCGACGTTGGGATCGCATCCGAAGAACGCAGTCTTGACCAGCGGCGAGTTAGCGATTTGACGGGCCGCGTGCTCGGCGTCCGCGGGATTGCGAGCGCCGCGCACCTCGACGGTGACGAGCTTGGTCGCGCCCTCGCCGTCGCGCACGAGTTCGCGCGCGAGCGCCGCCGAAATTTCCGAAACCGCGCGATCGAATGTGGTCTGATCGCGCGCGCCGAATGCACGATTTTCCGCGGCGCCGCTTGCCATGATTATCACCGTGTCGTTGGTCGACATATCGCCGTCAACGGTGATCGCGTTGAAACTCGTGGGCAGTGCGGCCTTGAGCGATCGCTTGAGCGCCGCGGGAGAGATCGCGGCGTCGGTCACGAGATACCCCAGCATCGTCGCCATCTTCGGCGAGATCATCCCGACGCCTTTTACTGCGCCGGCGAGCGTGAGGGTCGAGCCGCCCGCCTTGAAGGTCGTCGAGGCGGTCTTGGGCCGCGTGTCGGTAGTCATTATCGCATGCGCGAAATCGGAAAGCCCGTCTTCACGCAGCGACCGTACCGCATCGGCAGCGCCGGTTTTGAATTTCGCGAAGTCGTAAAGATGGCCGATCACGCCGGTCGAGGACGGAACGACGAGCTCCGGCGCGCATCCGAGAAGTTGCGCGACGTGCGCGCATGAATCGCGCGCGAGTTGCATCCCCGCTACGCCGGTGAAGCTGTTGGCGCATCCTGAGTTCGCGACGACTGCCAGCAAACAGCCCGATTTGACGCGATCCGCCGTTACATAGACGGGCGCGGCTTTCACGCGATTGGCGCTGAACACCGCCGCCGCGACGGCCGGGCGATCAGCGACGATAAGACCCAAGTCGAGCGCGCCCGCCTTGGTCTTCAGGCCCGCGCTGACGCCCGCGAATCGAAATCCGCGCACAGCGGCGGGCTCGAGTGCGACTTTCATCTGAATGCGAATCGCTGCGTCACTTGCCGTGGCAGCGTTTGTACTTCTTGCCGGAGCCGCACGGACATGGATCGTTGCGGCCTACTTTTTCGGCTTCGCGCTTGACGGGGGTCGCCGCCGGCGGCACTTCGGTCTCGCCGCCGTGGCTCATCACGACGCGCTGCGGCTTGGGCTGCTGAATCTGCTCGACGTCCTGCTGGCGCTGCACCTGGACCGAAAAAACTTTTTCGACCACGTCCTGTTGCATCACCGCCATAAGCGCTTCGAACATCGTGAACCCTTCCTTCTGGTATTCGACCAGCGGATTCACCTGGGCGTAGCCGCGCAGCCCGATTCCTTCCTTCAGATGGTCCATCGCGAGCAGGTGGTCTTTCCACAGCGAGTCGAGCGTCTGCAGCATCACGATCTTTTCGATCTGGCGCATCACCGGCTCGGTGAATTCCGTCTCGCGCTGATCGTAGAGCTGATGCACGCGCTCGGAACCAATCTCGATCAGATCGTCGGAGCCGTGGATCGGATTGCCGCCGACCTCGATCTGCGCGCTGAAGCCGGGACGGAACTTGAACTGCTTGAAAAACGCGTCGTCGATCGCCTTCCAGTCCCATTCCGCGGGATCGATTTCGTTGTTCCCGTGCGCCGCCGCAATTTCCTCGATTAGCGCGTCGCACATGTCGAGCACGTCCGCCTTGAGCGACGCGCCGCTGAGCAGCTCGCGCCGGCGATGGTAAACCACCTCGCGCTGCTTGTTCATGACGTCGTCGTATTCGAGCAGATGCTTGCGGATGTCGAAGTTGTGGGCCTCGACCTTCTTCTGCGCGTTTTCGATCGCGCGCGAAATCCATCGATGCTCGATGGGCTCGTTGTCCTCCATCCCGATTCGGCCCATCAGGCCCTTGAGCCGGTCGGCGCCGAAGATGCGGAGCAGGTCGTCTTCGAGCGACATGTAAAATCGCGACGAGCCTGGATCGCCCTGGCGTCCCGAACGGCCGCGGAGCTGGTTGTCGATTCGGCGCGACTCGTGACGCTCGGTGCCGAGGATGTGCAGGCCGCCGGCCTCGAGTACTTTCTCGCGCTCGGCCTTGCACTGTTCGACGTACTTCGCGAGCGCGGCCCGAAAATTCGGATCGGTCGGTTCCTTGGTCCCGGCGTCCGCCGCCGCCATGAACTCCGGATTTCCGCCGAGCACGATATCGGTGCCGCGACCGGCCATGTTGGTCGAAATCGTGACCGCACCGAAGCGGCCCGCCTGCGCGACGATTTCCGCTTCGCGCTCGTGATTCTTGGCATTCAGCACGTAGTGCTTGATCCCGGTTTTTTTCAGCTTGTCGGCGACGCGTTCGGATTTTTCGATCGAGACGGTGCCGACCAGCACTGGCTGGCCGCGTTCGTGGCAGTCGGCGATTTCCTCGATCACGGCGTCGAACTTCTCGACTTCGGTCTTGTAAACGACGTCGTGATTGTCGATGCGGATCATCGGCTGATTGGTCGGAATCACGACTACATCGAGGTGGTAGATTTCCTTGAACTCGACCGCTTCCGTGTCGGCCGTGCCGGTCATCCCCGACAGTTTCTTGTACATGCGGAAGTAGTTCTGAAACGTGATGGTCGCGAGTGTCTGATTCTCTGACTCGATCTTGACGTTCTCTTTTGCCTCGACCGCCTGATGCAGCCCGTCGCTCCATCGCCGTCCCGGCATCAGCCGCCCGGTGAATTCATCGACGATGATCACCTCGCCTTCTTTGACGACGTAATCGACGTCGCGCTTGAACAGCGTGTGCGCGCGAAGTCCCTGGTTGGCGTGATGCAGCAGCAGGATGTTGCGCGGGTCGTACAGGTTCTCGACGCCGAGCAGTTGCTCGACGCGCGTCACGCCGTCCTCGGTCAGCGCAACGGTGCGCATCTTCTCGTCGATGGTGTAATGCTCTTCGGGCTTGAGGCGCGGGATCACGCGATCGACAACGTAGTATGTATCAGTGGACTCTTCGGACGCTCCTGAAATAATCAGCGGCGTGCGCGCCTCGTCGATCAGAATCGAATCGACTTCGTCCACGATCGCGAAATTGTGCTCGCGCTGGACGTAGTCCTCGATATTGAACTTCATGTTGTCGCGCAGGTAGTCGAAGCCGAACTCGTTGTTCTGGCCGTAAGTGATGTCGGCGCGGTAGGCGACCTTGCGCTCCTGGTCGGTCAGGCCGTGGACGACGACGCCGACGGTCAGGCCCAGGAAGCTGTAGATTCGCCCCATCCATTCGGAGTCGCGCCGCGCCAGATAGTCGTTGACGGTTACAACGTGTACGCCGCGTCCCGACAGCGCGTTGAGCACGGCGGGCAGAGTCGCGACGAGCGTTTTGCCCTCGCCGGTCTTCATTTCGGCGATTCGCCCTTGATGCAGGATCATCCCGCCGATGAGCTGTACGTCAAAGTGGCGCTGGCCGATGGTCCGCTTCGAGGCCTCGCGCACGACGGCAAAGACCTGCGGCAGAATTTCGAGCATCGCCTCGTCTCGCTGCTCTCGCTCTTCGATCGCGCTGATGCTCGCCTTCCATTCGGCGATCTTGGCGCGCAGTGCGTCGTCGTTCAGCGCGGAGATCTCGGGTTCGAGCCGGTTGATCTCGTCCACGTCAGGGCGGAGGCGTTTGATTTCGCGTTCGTTCTTCGAGCCGAAGATTTTTCGCGCTACGAGGGAAAAAGCTGAAGCCATCTTATATGAGCGACTTATGCGGCAAGTTTGAGGTTAGGTTATGGGCGCGATGTGATCCGCAAGTTTAGCTGGAAATCATCTTATCGGGAAATCGGACGACAGGAGAGGGGCTTCGCTAGCGCTCAATGCGGACGGCGGACTCTACCTGCGGGCCCAGAAATCTGCGGCCGACGCGGACGAAGCGGTCGGGAGTCTCGGTGACGAAGAAACTCTGACTGCCGTGGCCGATGCGCCTGGCGAGCTTGAGCGTCCGCAGCCGATCGCGAACGTCGGCGGCGGTCGCAGTCGCGGAATCCACGATCTTAACGCGGGGCCCAAGAATTCGCGCGAACATTTCGCGCAGCAGAGGATAATGCGTGCATCCCAATAGTAACGTGTCGATGCCGCTCTGCTTGAGGCTCTCGAGGTAGTGGGCGACGGTCAGTTCCGCCACCGCGTTGTCGGTCCATCCTTCCTCGGCCAGCGGCACCAGCAGCGGGCACGCACGAGTGTAGATTTCCGCGCGCGGGCTTAACCGCTGGATCGCGCGTGTGTACGCGCCCGACGCGATCGTCGCCTCGGTGCCGATCACCCCGATCTTCAAGTTGCGCGAGGCCCTAACCGCCGCGCGCGCGCCCGGCTCGATCACGCCGATGACGGGCACCATCGTGTCCGACGCGATCGCGTCGAGCGCGACCGCACTGGAAGTGTTGCACGCGACCACCAGCATTTTGATTCCCTTGGCCAGCAGGAAGCTGGTGTTCTCCTTCGAGTAACGGACGATGACCTCGTTGGATTTCGTGCCGTAGGGGAGCCGCGCCGTGTCGCCGAGATAGATGAAGTCTTCGTTGGGCAGGGCCGCAGTCAGCGCTTTCAGCACGGTGAGTCCGCCGATGCCGGAATCGAAGACGCCGATGGGCCGGTCGATCGCCGCGCGCGAGCCGCGCAGATTTCCGTTTGAAGCGGCGATCGAACTTGGGCGTGCCGTAGATTTTTTTCGTCCTGGCATCTTATCCGCGCGCGAGGCGCTCGCCGATTGTAGCCGGTCTCGAGGGCGGCGCGCCAAAGACGTGTTCGTGGACGCTGGCCGGTTCCATGCACAGGTACGCGGGGATTTCCGCGCCCACCTTTCGGAAACGCTCGGCAAGCGTGCGGTAGAGACTCAGCCGCAACGGCGTGAAGGTTCGGAAGCGGCCGTCGGACGCGAGCACGTCCTCGCCGCATAGCATCGGATCGCCGGGAAAACGGCTGCGCGCGGCACCGCGCAACCGCGGCGTCATCCGCAGGCCGCCCATGCTGATGAACGAGATTTGCTTGGGCGGGACGTTGTCCAGCAGATCGTCGATCAACAGCAGGTAGTCGCGCTCGGCATCGGGATACGCGATCAGCGGATCGAAATGGAACGCGACGCGGTAGCCGGCGTCGAGCACGGCGCGCGCCGCCGCGATTCGCGCCGCGGGCGAGGCGGTGAGATGCTCGGAGCTGCGATAGACGGCGTCCGGCGATAGCGTCCACGAGACCAGCACGCGGCCGCGGGGGTCCATCGCAAGAAGATTTCCGATTTCGTCGGTCTTGGTCTTGAGCTCGAGCGTCAGATTTTCGCGCGCGGCGAAAAAATTGATCAGGTCGCGGCTGATAGCGGTGAGCGAGTCGAACGCGAGCGAATCCGCCAGCTCGCCGGTGCCGACGCGAAAGCTGCGCCCGCGCGCGTTGTCGGCGAGCCGGTCAAGCTCGTCGAATGAATCGGTGTAGTTCGCATACACCTGGAAACTGGGATTGTCAGCCAGATATTCCTGCAGAAAACAGTACGAGCAATCCATCGGGCAGTTCGACGCGAGCGTGAGTACGAGGTATCCGCAGCATGCGAACTTCGAGGAACCAGCGGGACACGGTATCAGGAACGGAGTCTTGCGGCGCGCGATCACAAGCCGGCGTTTGCCGGCCCCGAACGGATCGCGCGCGCCGGATACAGGCTTGGTAGCTCCGCGCGCGTCGGGTAGATGCGTCACGGGCACGTCGCGCGGAAGCGCGCGAAGGACGCGCGTCGCGAGTGCGGAATCGGCGCATTCCCCTTCGACATGGACGGCGTCGAGATCAAATTTCATTCTTTTCACGTTTGCCGCCGAGCATTTCAACAATCCGCGTCAGTCCGGCGCGCTTTCGATCGAGCGCTTCAAGCAGATGCGCCAGTTCAGCGCCACTCCGCACCCGAAGCGAAACCGTGAGCTCATCAGAGCCAAGCTCTTTGGGCAAGTCCAGAGAAATGCCGCGTGGAAGGTTCAGGGCCGAGACTTCAGCGCGCAGATCGTCCTGCATTTCTTTTAAGAGCGGGTAGCGAAGCGCGCGAAGTTGCTCCAGGAGCGCGCTCGCGCGCGACGGCGCGGAGCCGGAACGGCGGGAGATGCGCCGAATTTCGGGATGGTCGAGAACGGCGGCGACAGTGACGTGCTCGCGCACAGCGATCTCTTCGAGCGTGTCGAGCGCGGCAACCAACTGCCCGGTGCGAAGCCGCAATGTGTTGGCGATTTCGAGCATCGCGGCGCGCGATGGTTGGTCCATCGCGAGCCATCGCTCTAGATGGCTCGGCGGCAGCCGTCGCTCGGCAGCGATCGCCCGAATCTGCGCGTCGATCTCGTCAGCGTTCATGTGGAAATTCGCGAAGCATGGATTGCATCGATTCAAGTGCGCATCCGATTTCAGGAACCGGGCGCGTATCCCAGCCGTGCGCGTGGTCGGCGACCCATTCGTACAGGCAAGCCTGATCGATTCTGCCCCGCCGCCGGAGGCCGCGCGCGTAGATGCGGCATTTTTCGGCGAGCGCTTCGACGACTGCGGTTCGCCGCGCGGGAGACAGCCGGTCGCCGGCGAGCAATTTTGCGAGCGCTAAAACGCGGAAGCGATCGAGGGCGGGAGTCTTCGCCGAGAGCTGATCGGGGCGCCCGCCCCGGCGCGTGACCAGCGGCTCGTCGAGCAGGCCGGCGTCATGGTCGATGAGAATTCGCAGCCACAGATCGTAGTCTTCGGCGGCGGTCATGATCTCGTCGAAGCCGCCCAACGAGCGGAAGAGATCGATCCGCATCATCACCGCAGAGGTGGTGATCAGGCAGGTGCGGAGCGAGTCGATAAAAATATCGCCGGCGCGCTTGCAATGGCGGACTCCGGGAGCCACGCGGCGTCCGTTGCGGATCCAGATTTCGTTGGTCTGCGAGATCGCGCAGGCGGGATTCGTGCGCATGAACACGAGCTGGCGTTCGAGCTTGGCCGGCGCCCACAGATCGTCGGAATCGAGGAATGCGATCAAAGGCGCGCGCGCCATCGCGACGCCGCGGTTTCGCGCCGCCGCGGGACCGCGATGATCGATGTGCTCGAATCGAATGTTTTTGGCGAGCAGCGTCAGGTGTTCCGCAGTTCCATCGGTCGAGCCATCGTCGATGACTATCAACTCGAGCGCGTTAGCCGATTGGGCGAGAACGGAATCGATCGCCTCGAGCAGCATCGCGCGCCGATTGTAGGTCGGAATGATCACCGAGACTTCGGGAGTCATCGCGCCACCGCGCGTTTGACGTGGTCGGAGCGATCAACGGCGAGGATTCGGCGGCGCAGGTCGTCGATTCCTTCGCCGGAAGTTGCCGAGCAGAAAATCGGCGCAACGTGCATCGAGTCGAAACGTTTGAGTGCGGGGGCGCGGTCCGAGCGGCGCAGCTTGTCGCACTTGGTCGCGACTGGAATGACTTCGATGCCGCGCTCTGTGGCCATCGCAGCCAGATCAAGTTCGTCGGGCTGAGGACCGCGGCGGCAGTCGATCAGAATCGCGATGGCGGCGAGGTTGGCGCGGCCGTGGATATATTGGTGCATCATCGACGCGATCTTGGCCGCGTCCTCGTGACTCATTTTCGCGTAGCCGAAGCCGGGCAGGTCGCACAGCGCGAGCGTGCCGCCGACCGCGAAGAAGTTGAGGCATCGCGTGCGGCCGGGAGTTTTGCTGGTGCGCGCGAGGCCCTTAACTGCCGCTAGCGCGTTGAGCAGCGAGCTCTTGCCGACGTTGGATCGGCCCGCGAGCGCGACCTCCGCGCGTTTCCATCGCGGGCATCCGTCGAGCGCGAATGCGGACGCCACGAATTCCGCGGAGAAGGGAATCATCAGCCTTCGAGCTCGATGCGCGGCGGGATGACGGTGGTTGCCGGGGAATCGAGGCGCGCCAGTTCCGCCGTCAGCGCGCTGCGAAACTCTCGGAGCTTGATGCCGCGATGGCGGTCGGGATATGGCGCGAGAAATTTCAGCGCGGCGCGCAGATGCAATCGAGCGCTGGACAGTTCACCGTCGCGGAGTTTGTGATTGGCGACCGACGCGCGCAGCAGCCCGAGGCAGAAGTCCCAATCGTTGGTGTCGTCTTCGAGCAGATTCATCGCATCTTCCATCGCTTCGTGCGCTTCGAAAAATTCGCCGCTATTGAACAGCTCGACGCCGAGGGCCAGCTGCGCGTCGATTTCGTTCATCCTGATGCTCGCGCGAAAAGGAGGACCGATGCTCAGTCGTCGTCGTTGTCGGGATCGTTCGCGGTCTTGATGTTGAGTTGGCGCTTCAAGGTCTCGAGCTGCGAGACAAAGATACCGCGAATGACCTGCTTGATCACGCCGTCGGGGACAGGAAGCGACTGCAGCATATGGGTGTTCTGATGGTAGTCAATAAACGTGCTCGCCCCTTCATCGGAAAGCTGGTACACGGCATGGGTCTCGAGCATCGGATTGTTGACGGTGTTGTAAACGATCTTCTTCTCGTCGGGCAGGTACTCGAACTGGAGCTCGGTGGTAATCACCTGTCCGCCCGGTCCCGCGATATCCATGTCGACAGTCTTTTTATTTCCGCTCTGCGACACGACACGCACTGACTTGACCTGGTCGCTGTGAGTGTTTTCGACGTTGCGAATCGTGTCGAACACGGTCTGCTCGGGAGCCGGGATGCGCGCGGTGAAGTCGGCCTTCCAGACGTCGCCGTCATGCGTGATGTCCTCGGTGAGGAGGCCGGCCTGCAGCGCGCGACGTAGTTGATAGTAGTGCCATCCGACGATCGCGACAACCGCGAGCACAATCACTCCACCCAGGATTTTGAGTACCGTCTTCATCGTTGAATCCGCTTTACCTCATCGTTCGAATGTGCCGACCAATTCCGCTGTCGCGAGGACGTGACCTCTCATCGCGGACTCGACGGCGGCCGCATCTGCTTTGTCACCGGGAGTCAACGCCGAGTCAAGCGCGAAGAGACGGAAATGATAGTGATGCATTTTCCCCGGTGGTGGACACGGTCCATTGTAGCCGAGATGATCGAAGCCGTTGACTCCATTTGTTCCGCCGTCCGCAATTTCAGTGGTTTGCGGCACGCCTGCGGGCAGTGAGGTTTCGCGAGCCGGGATATTGTACGCCACCCAATGAATAAATGTGCCACCGGGAGCGTCGGGATCTTCAAAGATCAACGCAAACGATTTTGTCGATTGCGGCGCGTTGCTCCACGCGAGTGCGGGGGATTGGTCGGCGCCAGTGCATGCAAAGTCCGCGGCAATCGCGGCTCCGGGAGCGATCGCCGGGCTGGTTAGCGCTAGCTGGGCCTGGGCTGGACCAACATGAGCAAATGTAGTAAAAATGAGTGCAATTGAGATTCTCCGCAGATTTGACATACTTATGATCATTTCAAGGCTCGCAGAGGCAGTTTAGAGCTTTGACGTGCATTTTGTATGGATATCTTTGCAAGTAAGAAGTGACTTCCTACATAGCAAAATAAGGAAAAATAGCGAAAAGTATCAGAAATCCTCTTAGGCTGCTCTTGACCGCCAGCGATGATTTTGAGACTTTCTAAGAGACTCATGGTGGGCGTAAGGGGCGGATGAACCATCAGTTGAACGATGCGAAAAAAGGCATCAAATCCAGGCAGTAGGCGGCAGACGGGGCTTACGTTACCGGGAGATATCATGGCTAATGAAGCAAAGTATAGCTTGCCGCGCGTGATGACGGTCAAGGAATTGTCCGAATATCTGCGCGTGCATCCATCAACAATCTACAAGCTGCTGCGTCGCGGAGAGCTTCCGGGATTCAGGATCGGCACCGACTGGCGTTTCAACGCCGAGGTGATAGATCGCTGGTGCCTGGAGCGAAACATGAAAGGTCCGGACGGCGGCACTTCCAGCCAGAACTGACGCACCTGATAGTCTAGTCACCTGCGTCCGACAGCGCGGACGCGGAATCGGAATAGTATCCGTCGCAGGATAGTTGCGCGCTTCAATTTGAGGCGCGCTTGTTTCACCTCGCAGTTGCGCCTCGCCCTTGACCTTTGCACCCGCAGTGCCTCACCATACCGATCGTTCAGAATGATTTCACCAGCTCGCAAGAATGCGGCGCCGGCTCCGCAGCCGGTGCGTCGGCGCGGCTCGCTCGACCAGGTGGTGATCGATGCGGCGATGGATCTGTTCGCGTCGTACGGATATCGCGGCACCTCGCTGGCGCGAATCGCGCGCGCGGCGGGCGTCACCAAGGGCGCGCTGTATTGGCACTTCGCCGACAAGGAAGAATTCTTCATCGCGGTCGTCGCCAAGGTGCTTGGTGAATGGGAACTGGTTTTCGAGAAATCGGCGCACGCGACGAATGCGGTCGAGTTCCGCGCGGAGTTCGGGCGGATGTTCGATACCATGGCGGCGCTCAACGAGAAGAATCCGTGGGTCAGCCGGCTGCTGCTGATCATCGCGCTCGAGTCGCACAAGATTGGGCCGCGCGTGCTGCGCTCGATGCGCAAGGCGAACTTGCACGGCATCGCGAGCTTTCGCGAACTGGTCGAGCGCGGGCAGCGGCTTCTTATTTTTGACGCGGCGCTCGATCCGGGCTGGGCGGCGACGCAGATTTTCTCGAGTTACCTTGGACTCGCGATGCTCTGGTATCTGCACGGGCCGCGCTTCGATTTGCGCCGCTCGCTGCACCGACAGGCGCGCGAGTTCATGCGCCAATGGAGCATCGCCAAGTGAAGGCGGGACTCATTTACGAAATCGAGTCGGTCAAGCCGCACGCTGCCGATCACGAATATCGTGTGTTCTGGGAAACCATGGAGCAGATCGAGCTGGCGGATCGGCTCGGCTTCGACTCGGTGTGGACCGTCGAACATCACTTCCTGAACGAATTTTCGTACTGCTCGGCGCCCGAAGTTTTCCTCGCTTGCGTTACGCAGCGCACCAGGCAGATTCGGGTCGGCCACGGCGTCGTGGTGCTGCCGTTCAACCATCCGATCCACGTTGCGGAACGGATCGCGGTGCTCGACATTATGTCGAACGGGCGCGTCGAGTTCGGCACCGGGCGCGCGACCACGATGGACGAGTTACTCGGTTTCGGCGTGCGCCCCGAAGAGACACGGCCGCGATGGGCCGAGGCGGTCGAGGCGATCCCTCGGATGTGGCGCGAAGATCCGTTCACGATGCATGGCAAGTACTGGACCGTCGAGCCGCCGGTCTCCGTGATTCCGAAGCCGATTCAAAAACCGCATCCTCCGATCTGGGTCGCGGCGACGAATCCCACCACGTTCGAGCTCGCCGCGGAGCGCGGGCTGGGGGTGCTTTGCTTCACGCTCGGCGTCGAGCTCGCGCAAGTAGCGGAGCGAATCAACGTCTATCGCGCGGGAATCAAGAACGCGCGGCCGGTTGGGCAGACGATTAACAACCAGGTCTCGATGAACATCATGGGTCTCGTCGGCGACGACCCTTACGAGGCCGAGCATATCGCGCGCGAAGCGGTGTTGTGGTACGTGCGCAAGGGTTTCGAGCTGGTGTCGAGCGTGGCGGCGGCGAGCAAGACCGACGACTCGTACAAGTATCTGAAGACCGCGTCGAAGTTCGATCCGGCGAAGTTCACGCTCGACTACTACGACTTCCTGAAAGACGGCGATCTGATCGCGGTCGGTGCGGCTGACGAGGCGGTGCGCGTCGCGAAGCGTTATCGCGAGCTTGGCGCCGACCAGGTTTTATTTTTTCTGCAGTACGGCGGTATTCCGCACGATCGCATCATGAAGTCGATCGATCTCATCGGCCGTCACGCGCTTGGCGAGATTCATTCGTGGAAAACGCCGGGCGGAATCACGGCAGCACAACCCGCCGCGCGCCCGGAAGCGGCGCACGCCTGAAATACTGACGGAGGAACGAGTCGATGGAATTTGCGCTGCAGTACGAGCTTCAGCGGAGCCGCCCGCATTACCCCGGCTTCATGTACGACATCTACCAGCAGGCGACTGAGCAGGTGAAACTCGCGGACCGCCTCGGCTACCATTCGGTCTGGACGGTCGAGCATCATTTTCTCAGCGAATGGTCGTACTCGTCGGCGCCCGAGGTCTGGTACGGCGCGCTCAGCCAGGTGACGAGCAGGATTCGGCTCGGCCACGGCATCTGCCTGCTGCCGATCCCGTTCAACCATCCGGTGCGGGTGGCAGAGCGAATCGCGGCGCTCGACATCATGTCGAATGGGCGCGTGGAATTCGGCTCGGGCCGCTCGATCACCGAGCAGGAACTCGGCGGCTTCCAGGTCAACCCGGAAGATTCGCGCGCGATGTGGGAAGAGTCGGTCGCGGCGATCCCGAAAATGTGGATGAATGAGACGTTCAGCCACGACGGCAAGTTCTTCAAGATGCCGGAGCGCGAGGTGATCCCCAAACCGATCCAGAAACCGCATCCGCCGATGTGGGTGGCGGCGACGCAGCCTTCGACCTGGGAAATCGCGGGTCAGAAAGGAATCGGCGCGCTCGGCTTTGGAATTTCCGAGCCGGGGATGCTCGACAAGCTGATCGCGATTTACAAGAAAGCGATCAGCACCTGCGAGCCGGTCGGCGCGTTCGTGAACGATCGCACGGCCGCGGCGACGGTGTGCGTATGCGCGCCGACGCGCGAGGAAGCCAAGGTGACCGCGAAGGACGCGATCGATTTCACCACGCGCAAAGCTGCGGAGCTGTTCACGCCTTTCGCCAAGCAGGAAGTGAAGGGCTATGAGTACTACAAGAAGATGGCGGAGTAGGCGGTTGCAATCGGCGACTACCGGATGTCGCTCGCGGATCTGGACAAGCGGATCGAAGCGGGCGCCGTGATGGTCGGCGATCCGGAAGACTGCCTGAAGGTCGCAAAGTTTTACGAATCGGCAGGAATCGATTTGCTCCTGATGCTGGTGCAGGTCGGCGCGGTGCCGCAACGAAAAGGTGATGCAGACAATCGACCTGATCGGCAAGCACGTAATGCCAAAGCTGAGCCAGAGCTCAAAGGCGTTCCAGGCGGAATCCGCGGCCGCACGCTGAACTAGTACCATCCTTGCGGAGTTCGTCTCACTCCGGTCCATACAGGTTCACGGGCGAGGCAAAGAGCGCTGCGGACGCGGAGCCGCGCGATTCAGATCTTCTGGTTGGTTTTGCGCCAGTCGGCCAGGAAGCGTTCGAGGCCCAGATCTGTCAGCGGGTGGTGCAGCGTCTGTTTGAGCACTGCAAACGGGACTGTTGCGATGTCGGCGCCTACTTCGGCTGCGCGCAGGAGGTGAGTTGTGTTGCGGACCGAGGCTACCAGGACTTCGGCTGGGTAGTCGTAGTTCGAGAGGATTTGCAGCATCTGCGCTACGATTTCGAAGCCGTCCTGGCCGATGTCATCGAGGCGTCCGATGAATGGCGACAGGAACGAGGCGCCTACCTTTGCGGCCGCTAATGCCTGGAGCGGGGTGAAGATCAGAGTTACGTTTACGCGGATGCCGCGCTTGGCGAGAGCGTGGGTGGCTTTGAGGCCCTCCACTATCATCGGACATTTTACGACGATGTTCTTGTGGAGCTTGGCGAGTTTCTCGCCTTCATCGATCATCGCGGACGCTTCAGTCGCTACTACTTCCGCACTGATTGGGCCGTCGACGATCTCGCAAATCTCCTTCAGCACGTCGTGATATGGACGTCCGGTTTTCGCCATCAGCGATGGATTGGTGGTGACGCCGTCGATTAGTCCCCAGCTGGCGGCCTCGCGGATCTCGGCGACTTCTGCTGTATCGATAAAGTATTTCATCGGGATGCCTCTTTTTTCGTGGGTTGCGGCCTCAGCAGGTCCGCTCTCGCAAGGGTAACACGAAATGGCGACTTGAGTCCCGCCAACATTTCGGAAATGGACGCGTTGAGTTTCGGATGGATGAGCGCGGGCGCCAGTTCGCTCATCGGGGCAAGCACAAAGCGGCGCTCATGAAGGCGCGGATGCGGCACTTTCAGAATACGCGTGTCGATGGTTTCTTTGTTGAAGAACAGTAAATCGAGATCGATGATTCGCGGGCGGTACTTGCCGCGCGTCTGCTTGCGTCCCTTGACGCGCTTGCGGCCCATGATGCGCTCGAGTGCGAGCAGGCGGCGCATCAGGACTTCGGCGGATAGCTCGGTCTCGACTTCGATGACGCCGTTGAGGAACGCGCCCTTGAGATCGCCCATCGGCTCGGTCTCGTAGATCGAGGATTGGCGCACGACCCTCGTGTCCGGGATCGACGCGATCCGTTGAATCGCCTCGCGATAATTGGCGGCTCGATCGCCTAGATTACTGCCTATTCCGATGAAAGCCCGATTGGGCATCCCCGCCGTTACAACCGTAGCGCTTTTAGTCGGTCCACCGCCTCGACCAACCGCCCGCTCGTGAGCGAAAAGCGGACGCATCCCTCACCACCCTTGCCGAACCCGGAGCCGGGCGTAATAGCGACACCGGCTTCCTTCAATACGCGCTCGGTAAATGAAACCGAGGTGTAGCCACGCGGAACTTTGGTCCAGATGTAGAACGTCGCGCGCGGATTCTCGCATTCGAGGCCGAGCGCGCGCAGCGCTGTGACGAGCAGGTCGCGGCGTTCCTTGTAGATAGCGCAATACTCGGCAAGCTTGTCGCCGTCGCCGCCTTCCAGCCCGGTGATCGCGGCTTCCTGCACGGCCTGGAAGACGCCGGAATCCATGTTGGTCTTGACCTTGCCGAGCGCGCCGATCAAATCCGCGTTGCCGATTGCGAAACCGACGCGCCACCCGGTCATCGAGAAGGTTTTGGAGAGCGAGTGGAATTCGATGGCGCAATCCCGCGCGCCGTCGGCCTGGAAAACGCTTGGCGAGCGATAACCGTCGTAGGCGATTTCGGAGTAGGCGCTGTCGTGCGCGAGGATAATGTCGTGCTTGAGGCAGAATTTGACGGCGTCCCAGAAGAAAGAAAGCTCAACGGTCGCCGCTGTAGGATTGTTGGGATAGTTCAGCCAGAGCATCTTCGCGCGGCGCGCGACCTCAGCGGGGATCGTGGCTAGATCGGGAACGAATGCGTTCTCTCTTTTGAGCGGCAGAAAATACGGTTCGCCGCCGTTGAAGACGCATCCCGAGTAGTAGACTGGGTAACCGGGATCGGGAATCAGCACGATGTCACCGGGATCGACGACGGCGGTCGAGAAGTTAGCGATACCTTCCTTGGAGCCAATCAGAGCGCAGACTTCTCGCTGAGAGTCGAAGCCGACGCCAAAACGGCGCCGGTACCATTGCGCGGAGGCCTCGCGAAATTGCGGCAGTCCTTCGTAGTCAGGATAACGGTGGTTCTTGGGGTCGTCGGCGGCGCGCTTGAGGGACTCGACGATGTGGCGCGGAGTCGGCAGGTCGGGGTCGCCAATCGAGAGACTGATAACGTCAACGCCTTTGCTCGCGACCTCCTTCTTCAGGCGGTCAAGTTCCGCGAAAAGGTAGGGCGGCAAAAATCTTAGTCGGGAAGCAGTCTTGATTTGCACCTGTCGAAACAGCCTTAGACCACGATGAACTACTCGTAAGTAACATACTTTCCACACCGCCGGAACTACCTGCCGCAATAAATCGTCGTTCTCGCACAATGGGAATCCACAGGCGGGCGCGACGATCTGAGGGTCGCGTACAGCCGGTAGCATTAACTTTACTTGATTGAGAACGATCGTATTGTTAGAAATTTTAACTATCGCGTGGTGGCGCAGTGGCGCTCTTTGGGATTATTCACAAGCCTGATCGTGAGCATAAACCGGATAGTGCTGCTGCTTGCCATCTCGATGCTCGTTCTGGGCGCGGCAACCATTGCTCTCTCGCAGCGGCCGTGGGCGCCGCGGGCGGACGTCGTCCAGCCGATACCTTTCAGCCATCGGGTACACACCGGAGTGAACAAAATTCCCTGCCAGTATTGCCATGCCTATGCGGGGCGATCGTCGGAACCGGGGATTCCCGCAGTCGCGCGATGCGTGGGATGTCACGGCAACGGGATTGCGGGCGGGGGAATCCAGCCGGTGATGCGGCCGTGGACGGACGATACGCCGGCAGCGTTCGAGATCCAGTGGAATCGCGTATACACACTGCCTGACTTCGTGCGCTTCACGCATCGACCGCATATTCATGCGGGTATCGAATGCCAGAGTTGTCACGGCCCGGTGCAAACGATGGATCGTGTCGTGCCGGTGCATGAGATCAACATGGGATTTTGCGTGGACTGTCATACCGAGAAAAAGGCGACGCTCGACTGCGTGGGCTGTCATCACTGAGTGAGGAATCGGATGCGCGAAGGACCGTCGATATCCAGGCGAGCGTTCATCAAGCTGGCCGCGACTGCTGGCGCGGCGGCGGCGCTCCCCGGCTGCGAGCCCGCAGCGCGCAAATTGATTCCGTACGTGGTGCCCGACGAGAACGTAGTCCCTGGTGTCCCGAGTTTTTTTGCGACGACCTGCGCGGAGTGCCCGGCAGGATGCGGCGTAGTAGCGCGAATCCGCGAAGGGCGCGTCGTCAAGCTCGAGGGAAATCCAGCGGATCCGATTGGGCAGGGCGCTTTGTGCGCGCGAGGGCAGGCTGCCCCGCAAGGCCTGTATAGTCCGGACCGGCTGGCGCATCCGCAGGTTCGCAGCGGTGACGGTACGTTGCGAACTGTGTCGTGGGACGAGGCTGAGAAGATGCTCGGCGAGCGGCTGGCGGCGGCGTTGAAGGCGGGCAAGGATCGCGTCGCGTTCTTCGGTGCGCCGCAGGGGCCGACGTTCAGAAAGATCGCACTCGAGTTCGTCGGCGCGCACAATTCGTCGCGCGCGATATTTTACGAGGCAATCAACAACGAACCGGCGCGGGTTGCGGCGAAGACACTCTTTGGCCGTCGCGATCTGCCTGCCTATCGAATCGATCAGGCCGTAGTGCTGATTTCCTTCGGCGCGGACTTTCTTGAGACGTGGCAATCACCGGTGGAACTCGCGCGCCAATATTCGCTGTTCCGCACGCCGCAGAAGCGGCGCGGCACGCTGACTATCGGACGCGCGACGTACGTTGGCCCGCGGCTCAGCATGACGGCGTCGAAGTGCGACGAATGGATTGCGACGGCTCCTGGAGCGCAAGCCGACGTTGCCTGGAGTGTGCTCAACGTCCTGCTCAAGCAGGGCAAAGTTTCGCAGAACTCGGGCTTCGATCTCGCGGCGCTCGGCAAGGCGGTCGAGAATTTCGATCCCGCCGCGACGAGCGCGCGCACCGGAGTGCCGGTCGAGACGATCACGCAACTCGGCGAGACGTTCGGCAAGGCGGACGGTGCGTTGGCGATCGCAGGCACGGACGACTCGTCGGCGCATCTTGCCGCGATGATCCTCAATTCGGTCACCGGCAATTTCAGCAAGACTATAATGTTCTTCGAAGGCTCGCCGGCCGAAGACACCAATACGCCGGATGAAGTGGACGCGGTGATCGACGCGATGCGCGGCGGCGAGATCGATGCGGTGTTCATCGCGGGCGGGAATCCGGTGTTCACAATGCCCGCGTCGGCGCGAATTGCCGAGGCGCTGCAAAAAGTGCCGCTCGTCGTGTGGGCGGGAGGAGTGCCGGACGAGACGGCTGCGATGGCGAATCTTATTTTGCCGGCGCATCATCCACTCGAATCATGGCGCGACACGGCGCCGCGCTCGGGAATTCGGGGACTCGGACAGCCGGTGATGCAGCCGGTGTTCGACAGCAAGCCGGTCGGCGACATCCTGCTCGCGGCCGCCGCCAAGTCATCGAGCGCGAAAATTCCATGGGCCAACACCGCAGAGGCGGTCAAGGCTGAATGGCTCGCGCTGGCTTCTAAAGCGGACAGCACGGATCCCAAAGATTTCTGGACGAAAGTCCGGCGCGAGGGCGGACTGTTCGAGGAGCAGCATCTATCCGCGCTCAAGCTCGACACGTCTCCGTTCAAAGCGCCCGTTCCGACCGCGGCGCAGATGGATCTTTCGGTGTACGCATATCCGCACATTTTTCTTTACGACGGGCGCGGCGCGGACAAGCCTTGGCTGCAGGAATTGCCGGAGCCGGTCACGCAGCTCGTGTGGGACAGCTGGGCCGAGATACACCCCGAGACCGCACGCAAGCTGGGAGTTGCCAAGGACGACATCATTGAGATCAAAACTGAGCACGGCGTGATCGAGGCGCCAGTCCTGGTCGAGAGCACAGTGCGCCCCGGCGTTATCGCGGTGCCGATTGGGCAAGGCCATCGCGCGTACGGCCGTTATGCGAAAGACGTCGGCGCAAATGCGTGGGCGATACTGGCAGCGGGTGCGACTTATGCGGCAGTGATAGCGCGCGCGACGGGCGAGAAGCGCAAGCTCGTTTCGCCATTGGGCAAGAGCGACATGATGGGGCGCTCGATTGTCGAGGCGATGAGTATCGAGCAGCTCGCGGGCGGCGAGATCCCGAAAAGCGAGGCGGAAGAGGTCACCGGGCCGTTTGAGATGTACCCGCGGTGGAAATACGCGGGGCACAAATGGGGCATGACGATCGACGTCAATGCGTGCACCGGGTGCAGCGCATGCGTGACCGCGTGCTACGCGGAGAACAATGTTCCGTGGGTCGGCAAGGAAGGGGTCGATAACGGGCGAATCATGTCGTGGATTCGGATCGAGCGCTACTTCCCGAATGAAAGGGAAGCTACGGAGGCGCCGCAACTGTACCTCGCGCCGATGCTGTGCCAGCAGTGCGATCACGCGCCGTGCGAACCGGTCTGCCCGGTGTTCGCGTCGTATCACACTCAGGAAGGCCTCAACGGCCAGATTTACAATCGATGCGTCGGCACGCGTTATTGCGAAAACAACTGTCCGTACAAGGTGCGCCGATTCAACTGGTTCGTGCCGGAGTGGCCCGCGCCGCTCAACCTGCAACTCAATCCCGACGTGACGGTGCGCGGCGCCGGCGTGATGGAGAAATGCACGTTCTGCGTGCAGCGAATCCAGTTCGCCGAGCTCAACGCGAAGACAGAGGACCGCCAGTTGCGCGACGGCGAAATCGTCACGGCGTGTCAGCAGGCGTGTCCGACGCGCGCAATCACCTTCGGCGACAGCAACGATCCTGCGAGCGCGATGATGCGGCGGCGCGATGACAACAAGCTGCGCAACTATCGCGCGCTGCAAGAACTCAACACGCAACCGGCAATCACCTATCTGCGCGATCTCTATCGCGAGAAAGGCAAGGCCTGAGTGGCAGCGGCGCCAAAAATACCGATCGAGCCAAGTTACCGCGACATCGACCGCAGCGTGCTGCGTATCATGGAACCGGCGAGCATGGCGTACTGGGCGTGGATCGGATTCTGCTTCACGCTGGTGGCGATCGCGGCCGGGTTCTGGTTGCGGCAGATATACTCGGGGCTGGGGGTGACGGGCCTTCAACAACCCGTGATGTGGGCAATCTACATTACTAACTTCGTCTTCTGGGTCGGTATCGCGCACTCGGGGACGCTGATCTCCGCGATTTTGTTCCTGTTCCGCACCAAGTGGCGCACCGCGGTTTACCGTGCCGCTGAGACGATGACTATATTTGCAGTAGCTACTGCGGGGCTGTTCCCGCTAATCCATCTAGGCCGCGTGTGGTTGTTCTACTGGCTATTGCCATACCCCAATCAGCGATACCTACAGCCCGATTTCCGGTCGCCACTAGTATGGGACGCTTTTGCAGTAAGTACCTATTTGACGATCAGTTCGCTGTTCTGGACGATGGGACTGATTCCCGACATCGCGAACACGCGCGAGGCCGCGACCGGCTGGCGCAAGAAATTTTACACGGTGCTGGCCATGGGATGGCAGGGTACCGATCGCCAGTGGCGCCATTACTCGATGGCGTACTTGCTAATGGCCGGTCTGGCGACTCCGTTGGTGCTGTCGGTGCACTCGGTCGTGTCATGGGATTTCGCGATGGCGATAAACCCCGGCTGGCACAGTACGATCTTCGCTCCGTACTTCGTCGCCGGCGCGATCTTTTCCGGAGTCGCGATGGTTATCACGCTGCTAATCCCGATGCGCAGGCTGCTGGGGATCGAGGATTTGCTCACGGAGTGGCATTTCGACAATCTCGCAAAAGTCGTGCTGCTGACCTCGCTGGTCGTCTCGTATGCGTACATCACTGAAGCGTTCATGACTTGGTACACGGGCGATCCGATCGAACAGATGACCTTCCACATGCGTTACTTCGGGCCGTGGGGATGGATGTACTGGGTAATGGTGTTGTGCAACTGCGTAATCCCGTTGTTGTTATTCTCACCGCGCATCCGGGTTAACCTGCGGGCGCTGTGGGTAATCACAATCTTCGTGAACATCGGGATGTGGTTCGAGCGTTTCGTGATTATCGCGGGTTCGCTGACGGCGAACTTCGAGCCTTCGCAGTGGGCGAGCTACCGTCCATCGGTTACTGAAATCATGATCACAATCGGCAGCTTCGCGTGGTTCCTCGGTTTGTTCTCATTGTTTTCTAGGTTCCTGCCGATCATTTCGATGACGGAACTGAAAGAGGGGATCGTCTGGCTGCGCAAGGCGCTGAAGATGGATCGGGTCAAAGCCGCATGAGCACGATTGCGATCATAAGTTCGTTTGCCGATGACGCACAATGCGCGCATGCGATCGAGGAGCTTCGCGCGGCGCAAGTCGGCGACTTCAACACCTTCTCGCCGATTCCAAGCCACAGAATCGAACATGCAATCGGCCGGAAAAAGAGCCCGGTGAGATGGATCGTGCTGATGGGCGGAATCTCGGGCATCCTTACCGGTCTCGCGATAACGATCGGAACGACTTACGAGTGGCGCCTCGACGCCGGTGGCAAGCCGCTGCTGTCGTGGCCGCCGTTCATCATCATCTGCTTCGAGTTGATGGTCCTGTTCGGCGGAATCTTTGGCTTCCTGGGAGTGCTGATGCTGTCGGGGATTCCCGCGACAGAGATCGCACCGGGATACAACGGGCGCTTCGGCGAGGATCGATTTGGGATCATGGTTCGATGCGACGAGGCGGAAGCGGCGCGCGTCGAGTCGATGATGAGGGAATCGGGGGCGGAAGAGATCGTTCGTGAAGGTGTCCAGTAAACAGCGATGAGCACCAATCCAAAGCGGGCGCATCGCGAGCGCGCAGCCGCGAAGCCGCAGGCAGTCGAGTCGGTGGCCGATATGACGCTGCAAACCGTGGCAGGTGCGATGATCGCTATCGGCGTGATCGCGTTCGCGTCGGCGTTAATCCGAGGCGCTGCCGCGATCGCGTGGGAGGCCTATCTCGTCAATCTGCTGTTCTTCCTCGGCGTCGCGCAAGGCGGAGTCGTCGCATCCGCGGCGTTCTACCTGACGCAGGCGAAGTGGGGCGGTTCGACGCTGTACCGCCTCGGCGAAGCCTTCGCGCCATTCCTGTGGGTCGGATTTTTTCTTTTTTTTGGATTGTACTTCGGCCGAAGCGCGATCTTTCCGTGGGTGACGCATCCGATAGCGCAGAAGGCAGCATGGCTGAACACTCCGTTTCTTTTTGCGCGCGATGGAATCGGGCTTGGGGTGATGGCGGCCGCGAGCTTCGCGTTCATTCGCGTCTCGCGCGGCGATGACGCGCGTGCCTGGACGATCGCGACCGACGACATTGAGTTGCCACCGCATTCGATACGAGTGCTTGCCCCGCTGGTCGCGGTGCTGTTCGCGGTCGTCTACACGCTGATCTCATTCGATCTCGTCATGTCGCTCGCGCCGGTCTGGCGCAGCACGCTTTTCGGCTGGTATTTTTTCGCCGGCGCTTTCTGGAGCGCGCTGACCGCGATGGCTCTCACAGCGGTCGTCCTGCGCGCTCGGCTGGGGGAGAACAACCTCTTCACGAATCCCATCGTGATGCACGATTTTGGCAAAATGGTCTTCGCGTTCTCGGTGTTCTGGGTGTATCTCGTGTTCGCGCAGTACATCGTGATCTGGTACGGCGATCTGCCGGTCGAGACTTTCTTTGTCGTTCAGCGAGTACATCACATGCCGTGGTCGCCGCTGTCCGTGGCGTGCCTCGCTTTAATCTGGCTGATTCCGTTCACGGCGCTGATGAGCGTGCGCGCCAAGAAGAGGCCACTGATTCTCGGCTCGGTGGCAGGACTGGGACTCGTCGGGATGTGGCTGGAACGCTACGTACTGGTAGTTCCGTCGCTCTCGCTCGACGCGATTCCGTTTGGGCTGACGCAATTTTTGATCTCGATCGCCTTCCTTGGCGCGTTCCTCATTTCGGCGGTGCCGGGACTGAACCGCGTCGCGCAGGCGGCGACCTCCGGAGAGCCGTTTGGAGACGGCGCGGAATGATCGGGCGCGGTTCAAATAGGTACTCGATCCCCTCGATAGCTATGCGAGTGGCTATTGCATTGGCTATTTCGGGATGCTCGGACGCCGACCGCCCGATGACGACTCTCGCGCCGAAGTCGGATCTGGCGCAGTGGATTCATAGTCTTTTCATAGATGTGACGGTCTGGGACGGGATCATCCTGGCGATCGTAGTAGCCGCGTTTATCCTCGCAGTGTTTGTGTTCTCTTCGCGAGTGGGCGAAGCGGCGCCTGCCTCGACCGCGTCGTCCGACTTGGGCCTTGAGATTGCCTGGACGCTCGGCCCTACGCTGGTGTTGTTGATGATCTCGGTGCCGACTATACGCACGATCTTTCGCTCGCAGCCGGCGGTCGCACCCGCGGGCGCGCTCGAGATCAAAGTATTCGCGCATCAATGGTGGTGGGAGTTTGACTATCCGGACGGCGCCAAGACCGGCAATGAGCTGCATATTCCCGTCAACCGGCCGATTCGCCTGTCGCTGGAATCCGCCGACATCATCCATAGCTTCTGGGTGCCGCAACTTGGCGGCAAACGCGACGTGGTGCCCGGCCAAATCAACGAGCTGACGTTTGTCGCGACCGTGCCGGGAATGTATCCGGGGCAATGCGCGGAGTTTTGCGGCCTGTCGCACGCGAACATGCGCTTTCGGACCTTCGTCGATTCGCTGGATGATTTCGCGAAGTGGGATAGAGACCAGCTGGCGGGGCCTGTCACGACTCCGGCGAGCGATCAGTTGGCGACGGATGGCGCGAAGGTTTTCGCCGACAGTCCGTGCACAACCTGTCACATGATCCGGGGCGTCTCAAAAGGATACATCGGACCTGACCTGACGCATTTCGGCAGCCGCACCACACTGGCCGCCGGGGTACTGAAGAACACGCCCGAGAATGTCGCGAACTGGATCGAGAATCCGCAGGAAATCAAACCGGGCGCGAACATGCCGCCGTTGCTGCTACCGGGGCCGAAGCTGAACGCATTGGTCGCGTATCTCGAGAGTCTGAAATAGGGAGCGCCGAATGGCTGCGCAACCGAAACCATTGCCAGTGCATCAGCCGAGCTACCTCGAAGGCGGCGGAATCGTCGGTTGGCTCACCACGATCGATCACAAGCGCGTCGCCGTGATGTATCTCGCCAGTGCGCTATTCTTCATGACGTTCGGCGGACTCGAAGCGATGGCGATTCGCGTACAGCTGTGGACTCCCGACAATCACGCACTGTCGGCGGCGGTCTACAACGCGTTTTTCACGATGCATGGGACGACGATGGTCTTCCTGGTCGTGATGCCGTTGCTGCTCGGATTTTTCGGCAACTTCATGATTCCGCTGCAAATAGGCGCGCGCGACGTTGCGTTCCCTCGGCTCAATGCACTGAGCTTCTGGATGGCGCTGGTCGCGGGAATCCTGCTGCATCTCGGCTGGATTCGCGGAGGCCTTCCCGATGCGGGATGGTTCGGCTACGCGAACCTGACCGAGCGCTACTTCACGCCGGGTCTCGCGATCGACTGGTGGGTGATCGGGCTGCTCGTGTCGGGCACCTCGACGGTGCTCACAGGCCTGAATTTTCTGACGACGATCATCGCAATGCGCGCGCCGGGCATGACCTATATGCGCATGCCGATGTTCATGTGGTCACTACTGGTGACGTCGATCCTGATTCTGATCGCGTTTCCCCCGCTCACGATCGGACTGATTTTCCTGCTCTTCGATCGTTTCTTCGACACCCATTTCTACATCGTATCCGCCGGCGCGACGCCGATTTTGTGGCAGCATCTGTTCTGGCTGTTCGGACATCCCGAAGTGTACATCATGGCGCTGCCGGCCTTTGGCATCATCTCGGAAGTCATTCCGGCGTTCTCGCGTAAGCCGCTGTTCGGTTATCCGATGATGGCGTATTCGATCTGCCTGATCGCATTCCTGTCGTACGGCGTGTGGGGACATCACATGTTCGCGACGGGGATGGGGCCGGTCGCGGATTCGGCGTTCGCGGTAACCTCGATGCTGATCGCGATTCCCACCGGCGTGAAAATTTTCAGCTGGATCGCGACCGTCTGGGGCGGCTCGCTGCGCATGACGACCGCATTCTATTTCGCGCTCGGGATGATCCTCGAGTTCACTATTGGCGGACTCAGCGGAATCATGCACGCGTCGGCGCCGATCGATCTCCAGCAGACCGACTCGTACTTCGTTGTCGCGCACTTTCACTACGTGCTGTTCGGCGGCGTGATGTTCGCGATCATGGCGGCATTCTATTATTGGTGGCCGAAGGTCACCGGCTGCATGCTCGGCGAGCGGCTGGGCAAGTGGCACTTCTGGCTGACGGTCGTCGGATTCAACATCACGTTTTTCCCGATGCACTTTCTAGGGATGTGGGGGATGCCGCGGCGCACGTACACGTATGGCGCCGACATGGGCTGGACGCATCTCAACCAGCTCGCGACCGTTGGCGCGTTTATCCTCGGCATCGCGTTCCTGTTTTTCTATTTCAACATTTTCAAAAGTCTCGTCAGCGGAGAGCGCGCGCCCGCCGATCCATGGGACGGACGCAGCCTCGAATGGTCCACGCCGTCGCCGCCGCCGGCGTACAACTTCGCGACGATTCCGCAAATCCGCGGCCGCGACGCATGGTGGATAATCAAATACGGGCGAGCCGGCTCGCGCGGCGTCGCAGCGTATATGTCGGGGCAGGCACCGTCGCAACCGCATCCCGGTCAGCCGCTCGACGTCGAGCACATTCACATGCCGGCGCCTTCGATCTACCCGCTGGTGCTGAGTCTCGGCGTGGGCATGATGGGCCTCGGTCTAATCATCGACTGGTATCGCATCGTCATCATCGGTGCGGTGGTCGCAGTGCTGTCGATTATCGGGATGGGATTCGAGTACGCGGACTTCGGCGAAGAGTCGCACGATCCGGAGCATGCGCCGTCGTCGGGCGGAATCGACGTGCGCAAAATTGGCATCTGGTCATTCATCGGCTCGGAGTGCGTGTTCTTCGCGAGCTTGATCTCGACCTTCATCGTTTACAAAGCGCGCAGCGTCACCGGACCGGGGCCGGAAATTCTCAACATCCCGTTGACCTCATTCAGCACCTACATCCTGCTAATGAGTTCGCTGCTGATGGTGCTGGCGCTCGCGGCCACGCAGCGCGGCGACAAACGATGGGAGCGAATCTGGCTCGGCGGCACGGTACTCTTCGGGCTGATTTTTCTTTGCGGCCAGGTTTATGAGTTCACGAGCTTCATGCACGAGGGCATGGGACTCACGACCAACCTGTTCTCACAGTCGTTCTTTGTGCTGGTCGGGGTTCACGGCGCGCACGTTGCGATCGGAGTCCTCTGGCTGTCGGTGCTGCTGGTCGCTGCGATGACGGGCAACCTCGGCAAGTCGCGCGCGACGTCGGTCGAGCTCGCGGGGCTTTACTGGCATTTCGTCGACGTCGTGTGGATCATCATCTTTACTCTCGTCTATCTGATGCAGGCGGTGCCTGGAGCATGAGCGATATTGCGGACGCCCACAGCGGGCAGGTTCATCATCCCGGAGCGGCGACGTATCTGATCATCGCCGCGTTCCTGGTCGTGTTGACTGCCATGGAGATCACGGTCTTCTACGTGCACGCGCTCCGTCCCGTGCTGGTGCCGGTGTTGATCGTGCTGGCCGCGGCCAAGTTCGCGCTGGTCGCGATGTTCTACATGCACTTGAAGTACGATGGATGGCTGCTGACGGGAGTGTTCATCTTTCCGTTGATGATTGCGACGCTGTTGCTCGTCTCGCTGATCCTGCTGTTCGCGTATCTGTCGAATCACATGGCGCCGCTCGGATAGCGGCTCGTTTGGCAATGGATATTTTCGGAGAACATCCGAGCATACGGATAGGCGTCGCGATCTTGATCGCGATTTACCTTGGCGCATGCCGTGCGGCCGGCCGCAGACCGACGCGGCGTCAGGCGATGTGGTTCGCCGTGGCTATGGGCGCGATCCTCTACGCGCACAGCGAGCTTGACGAGCTCGCCGACGCGCGGATCTTCTCGATGCACATGCTGCAGCATCTGATGCAGACGTTCGTGATTCCGCCGCTGCTTCTGCTCGGCACGCCGGGCTGGATGCTGCGGCCGTGGGTACTCAGCAAACCGATCAAGCCCGTCGCACGTCTACTCACGCAACCGGTCGTCGCGTTCCTGATTTTCTCGGCAGTCTTCGTCAGCGCGCACTTTCCGCCGATCTTCGATCGCATGTGCCGCGACGAGAACTTTCACATTTTCCTGCATCTGCTCTTCATGGTGTCCGGCATTCTGCTGTGGTGGCCGATCCTGAGTCCTCTCCCAGAGCTGCCACGCCTGCCGTACCCGGCGCAAATCCTTTACCTGTTCCTCCTGATGATCCCGATGACCGCGGTCGCCGCGCCGATCACGCTCGCGACCCGCGTGATCTATCCGTGGTACACCGAGGGCGCGCACGGATGGGGCCTCAAGCCGCTCGAGGACCAGGTGCTCGGCGGCCTGATCATGTGGATCGGGCAGGGCACCTACCTGATGATCGTCTTCACCTTCATCTTCTATAAATGGCAGCAGCGCGAAGACCGCGACATTCCTGTCGTGCCCGCTTCGACGCCGGAGTTGCGCATCGTGCGGGCGCGTTCGTGACGCTTGCCGGGTGCGGATCTTGTGCGTTACTAGTTGAGTAGCACGAGGTTGTTTTCGGGTCCGTCCGGGCCGTCGCGTGACGAGGAAGATGGAACACTCGAGGACGCGGATCATCATCGATGGAGCGGTCGCGGGGCTACTCGGCGCGCTGGTCGTCGCCTTCTGGTTTCTGATCTTCGACGTCATTCGCGGCCACGCGCTGGAAACGCCCGCGCTGCTGGCGGCGACGATTCTTCACGGCTCGCACAGTCACGAGGTTCAACACGGGCTGAGGCTGCTGGCGCTGGAATACTCGCTGATCCACTTCGCTGCCTTCATCGCGTTCGGCATCGCCGGAGGATTGCTGCTCGAAGCCTGCGAGACCGAATCGTCGCTGCTCTTCTCGCTGGCAATTTTTTTCGTCGCCTTCGAGGTGTTCTTCATCGCGGTGGTGCTGTTCCTCGGGCCGAACGTGATGGTGGAACTCACGTGGTGGGGCATCATCGTCGGCAACCTGCTGGCGACCGGCGCGATGCTTTCGTACTTTTTCTGGCGACATCCCAGGCTCGCGTTCGATCTGCTCGGCGGCTGGATCGCGGTCGCACGCGAAGGCATCACGGCCGGACTGGTGGGCGGGATCGTCGTCGCCATCTGGTTCATGGCCTACGACCTCGCCTCGGGCAATTCGTTTCACACGCCGACGATTCTCGGCGCGATGGTCTTTCGTAGCGCGGGTGTGAGCGACGGCATCCAGGCGACGCTGCCGCTGGTGCTCGGCTACTCGATTCTGCACTTCTTCGCGTTCGTCATGTTCGGGCTGGCGCTCGCGATTTTGCTCGCCGCCTCGGAGTGGGAACCGTTCATGGTGCTCGGCGCGCTGCTGCTGCTGGCGGTGTTCGAAGTTTTCTTTGTTGGGTTCGTTTCGCTGATCGATCAGTCGGCGCTCGAGGTCCTAGGATGGTGGAAGATCGTAGCGGGAAATATCCTCGCGCTGATCGCGATGGCGACCTACTTCATCCGCGGCCATCGCGGACTCGGCGTCAAGCTGGTCGAGCGATGGGCGATGCTCGATCACGAAGGCGCCGAGATGGGCGAACCGCCGCCCGCGCCGCACGTGCCGCCTGAGCACGAGCCTAGTCACACGTCGCATCTTTAGAGCGTCTCATCTGTCATCCTGACGAAGCGAGCGACGCGAGCGCAAAGAAGGATCTCGGGCAGCGGGCGAGCCTACAATGACGCCGATGACGTAAATCCAAAGCCTGTGGAAGAGACGCTCCGGCAGTTTCACGGAAGTCCCGCGGCGCAAGCGTACTCGGCTCAGCGTCGTCGGAAGAGAGCGCGATGACTCGTTGTTTCTTATTCCAATTTTGCGAGTTGTTTTCGGACCACTTCGCTGAGCAATTTAGCTTGCTCGCTTGCTAACCAGCGCCGAATGATTCGGGCTTCTTCTCTCCGAGCCCGAAATCGAAAGAGAGAATTACTATAAGCACCAACCATCTGCGTAATCTTTTCCATCGTCTGGCCAGCCAGATTCAAAAGGGCCTCGGGAGGGTCTGACTCGTTCCTCCCGATTGCGCGCACGAGGTCCATGAGGCTCGAGATCCTCTCACTCGGGCAGAGGATTCGCTGTTGGATTGAGAATTCTTGCCATCTCCGCTCGAACTTTCGGCGGGGCTCCCAGTATGACGGTGTGTTTCTCGTTGCGTTCATTCCTATCAGCGCATTGCTGATCTCGTGCAAAATCGAACCCAAAGGGGCGCGCGCTGCCAATTGGCTCGCGCGTAATGAAGCGATGGCCGCAAATCCGCCGCCCGCGAGTCCGGCCACCGCGCCGACCAGCGCGCCCAGGATAACCGATGTGGCTTCAGTCATGAGTGTCAACAAGAGCGCCCGCAATTTCCGGCGCGACAGGCTCGAGGACTAAGGACTCGGCAGAGCCCTTGATCATCTCTGATCGGTATAGCGAGCGGCGCAGACTAGTGTGCACAGGGTGGAGCAGCCATTCCCGCGTCACGTCGAAGACCTCGAAGACGAATTCGTAGGTCGACTTGTGCGCCCTACTCGGTCCGCCTTCCTTGGCCCACACGGCAGGATGGATCGTGTTTCTTGTCTGCCTTGCGGCGTGCAGCAATTCTTCCAGAGTCGTCTTACGTCCGTTCAACCGAATTTCCTTGGCCGGAATCCACTTCAGCTCACCAGCAATGCTGATAAGCTGATATAGATTGAACTCGAAAAATCTGTTCCTCTTGGATCTGAATTTCTTTTTCTTATGGGTTAGCGTGCGCCTAACCGCACGGTCTTCTACGTAACACATCGACAGCAAGAACGCTTCGAGCGCCGCGCCAGTGAGGATGCACGCGGCGAAATAGGCCCGACTATTCGCGCAGCGCTCGGCCTCGCGGTGATAGAAGAGGGAGATTTTCGCAAGCCGGTCTGACGTAGATGCGAAGTTTCCGTGCGTCTTGTAGGCCATTCCCGCCTAGTCTCCACTTCGTGCTATGCTTTTCTCGCCACCTAAACCTTTTCGCTTCCTCCTCTTGGTCCCCACGTGTAATTGCTTCTGACTACCAAGTAATCGAGCATCTGGAGCAGCCACTTGTCTTGTGGGATCGAGGGTGGCGTACTGGTCGGTCTGACGCTCCTCGCCCCAGTTGGCAAGGCTTTCGATAACCTCATCTGCGATCAGATCGTCTACTTTCTTAAGGATCAAACCCTGAATCGCCCCCAAGCGAGCTTCTACGGGTCGTGACGCGTAACCATAAACTGCCCAGGTCTCATAGTTCAGCGCGTAGTCATAGCCCGGGTCTTTCTGAATTCCGAACTGAACACAGAACAGCTCATATACTCGCTGTTTGAGTGGTAGCTGAAACTTCTTGTTGACCCGCTGCTCCTCGTACTCGGGATTCCCTGCGAACGCCACAGTTGATTCGCAATGACGAATTTGGAGTTTCCCTTCTCGAATTCGCGCACCGACTACGTCGGGTTCGAAACGTCCGCCGTGCGAACCGGGAAGATGCACTGGAGGTCTCATCATGACCAGATATCCCTCAAGCTCGAGCCATTCCGCGACTAATTCCTCTAGCCAATTTGACGCGAAGGACATTTCCCCTCCCTACAGCGCAGCACGGACGAGAGAGTATCATCGGCTGCCCGACCAAGGCTTTTCAAATGGCGCCGATGACGCGAATCCACAGCTTGTGGACGAGACGCGCGATCAGATCCAACAGACGCGCCTCGCGCGCCACTTTTGCCTCATCAGGTTGCGGTCTCATCGCACTTGTTTGTCATCTTGACGACGCGAGCAACGCGAGACTTCCCGAGCGGAAAGGGGGACCGGACTTTGCCGTTCCCCTTCAAATGGTGGAAAGGGGAACGGGTGAGAAGAGAGATTAAATTCCGAGCACGTCGCGCATCGTGTAGAGCCCCGGCTTCTGGCCTGCCAGCCAGCCGGCGGCACGAAGCGCGCCGCGCGCGAGCGAGTCGCGGCTCTGCGCGCGATGTGTGAGCTCGAGGCGTTCGCCCTGCCCGCCGAATATCACGGTATGATCGCCGACCGCGTCGCCTGCGCGCATCGCGAGCACCGCGATCTTGCCATCGGGCCTGACGCCCGTGATTCCTTCGCGGCCGAAGACCGCATTGGGCGCGAATTCCACGCCGCGCGCCGACGCGATCACCTTGCCGAGCGAAAGCGCGGTCCCGCTGGGCGCGTCGATCTTGGTGCGATGATGAATCTCGAGAACTTCGGCGTCGAAGTCGGGGAGGATCGCCGCCACCTCGGCGACGATCTTTGCAAGCACGTTGACTCCGATACTCATATTGGGTGCGATCACGGTGCGCGTTTTCTGCGCCAGCTCGCGCGCGCGCGCTTCCATCTCGGGCGTGAAACCGGTCGAGCCGATGACAATCGCGGCGCCCGCTTTCGATGCGACTTCGAGATGTTCCATCGACGCGGCGGCGGTTGTGAAGTCCAACGTGACGGTGTCGGGCTTTGCGATCGACGCATAGTCGTCGGTGATCTTCACACCGAGCTTGCCCACGCCGGCGAGCTCGCCGGCGTCGGTGCCGAGCGCGCTGTTACCACGCGCTTCGAGCGCGCCGACAATTTTGTGCGCCGGATCGCGCGACGCAAGCGCGACCAGCAGACGCCCCATCCGGCCCGCTGCTCCAGCCACGATGATTAGGTTAGCCATCGGAAGTCACTTTTTCACGCTGCCCGCGCGACGCGGGCGCGATGCGGACGCTATCGCGATATCAGGAAGCCGGAGCCTCGGCGGGCGCCGCTTCGGCTGCGGGCGCTGCCGCCGCTTCGGCCGCCTTGCCGTGCTTGGCCTTGAAGTGTTCGTCGCACAGGCTCGAGGTGCCGTGGCGATGCTTGCGGCATTTCTCGAAGGTGCAGGTTTTGTAGCGCGCCTTGGGCATCTCGCCGGCTTTCCAGAGCCGGAAATGCTGCCGGCAGTAGCCCCTGCCGACCGCTTCGCGCGCGCAATCTTTCGCTTTGCAGTTTCCTTTGTTCGCCATGAATCCCTTCTTGGAGGCCGTTTTCCCGACGCGGGCGCCGAAAATCGCGGCTGAGCAATTCATCTACAATAGTGTTTGCCGCCGCCGCTTCATAGAGGGCTGGGATCAAGCGTGCGTAGCGAGAGCGCTAGTGCGGCCATTGCGAGCGTGGCTGCCAGTGCGACTTCCATGCTTGCGCGCGGGCTTATGTCGGCGATCGCATGGCCCATGATCCACGGCGCGAGGATTGCGCCAAGCGCGCCGGCCGCTACTACGATCGATGTCATCCTGCCGACCTCGGTTGGGAACCGCGCCGCGCCAACTGCGATCATGTTGGGGAAGACCGGGCCGTAGCCGAAGCCGATAAGGAAGATGGAAGTCGCGGCGAGAACACCTGCCGTGGGGACCGCGATCAATATCAGCAGTGCAACTGCAGATAGGGCCGAGGACAGCATCGTGAATCGCGGCAATGCGATGCGGTGCCCTAATCGTCCGCCGAACGCGCGCCCGCATACCAATCCAAGCCAATACAGCGAGACGCCCGACGACGCGAGCATCGGGCCCAAAGCGCTCGCCGTGCGCAGGTAAAGAAAGAGCCACGCGCCAATTCCGATCTCGGCGCCGACGTAAAGGAACATCACTGCGCTGATCGCCCAAATCAGCGGACGCGAGAGCATCGAGATGAGTCCTTTGCCGTCCCCGGGCGCCGGCGCCGTGCGAACTTCGTGCGCCGGAGTCGTTCCCAGACGAAGTCCGATAGCGGCACAGACCATCGCGCCGCCGCCGAACACCCACCAGTACGGCACGCGACTGGCGAAGGCGGCGCTCACGATCAGAGGTCCGAGCAATGCGCCGACGCCGAACAGCACGTGCAGGTAGTTGAGCGCGGAGGCGAGCCGCTCGCGATTGAGCTCGACGATGAGGGCATTGGCGCCGATGTCGATACCGCCGTTGGCCAAGCCGATCAGAAATCCGGCGCTCAGCAGTCCCGCGAGTCCGGGAGCGACGGCGAGTCCCGCCAGACCGGCTGTGAACAGCACCATCGCGCCGACAAGGATTTTCTGCGCGCTCAGCGATTGATTGATCTCGCCGGCGATCAGCACCGAGATGAAGTAACCGGCGGCCGAGGCGCTGACGATCAAGCCGGCGCGTTCGATCGGCAGATGAGCGGTACGAGAGATCTGCGGGAGAAACGGGCCGAGCCAGCCACTGTTGATGCCCACCATCAGCAGGCAGGAATATGCCAGCCGGGTGATCGTTCCCTCGCGGCTCAGCAATTGGTCGTTATCTAATGTTGCGACGCGCAACGTCACGATGCGACCGAGCAGAGCACGCGGTAGAGGGGTTCGAGCTCGCGGAACGCGTCGAACACTTCGGCGCGATCGACTGTCAGAGCGTCGCGCACCGGCCATCCGAAGCCGACGTCGATGCCGCCGGATTTCCTCGCGAGCGCGTCCGCGAGCCCGTCGAAGAAGACGGCGGCGGCAGCGATTGACCGCGGCAATTCGCGACAGTCCCAGTTTTGGTACTGCTGGATCTTCGTCCCGCTAAAGGATTTCTCCAAGTCAGCCGACTTCGACTTGATCGCCTGCGCCATCTCGGGACGCTGGTCGGCGTCGGTCTTCACCACCGCGCGCGCATGGATGCCCGCTGCTGAGATGCACAGTGCGAGATATCCGTGGCGCTTGTATCCCGTGCGCGATGGGCCGAACGCCACCCAGGTCTCAGCGGGAGGATTCGCTGTGCGCCGCATGTGTTTGGCGACGTGCGGAAAGAATTCCATGCGCAGTGTTCGCGACAGTTCCGGCGCCAGCTCGTTGCCCAGCCTTTTCAGCCGCGGGTTGATCAGTTCGTCGATCTTCGCGAGGCGCGCGCTGAATCCTTCGATCGCGAACACTTCAAAATCGCGGCGCAGAAAACCCAGCGTCGCCATCAATCTGGCTTCGACCTCACTTCGCGACTCGCTCGCGCTCCTGAAAGGCTTTCTCCCAGTTGCGCCCATCGAAATGGGTGTGCTCGAGCTTGCTGAGATTCACACCTTCAAGGCATCGCACGTTGATGTCGATGCCCTCGGGGTCGGAGCGCGGAATATAAAACGATGCGACGCCGCAATTCGGGCAAAAGAGATGCTTCGCGGTTTTCGTGTTGAAGCTGTACGCCGCGATATTGTCGGACGGCGTAAGCAGCCGGAACGCGGTCCGCTCGACGATCCAGTGGAGGTAGCCCTTCTTCGTGCAAATCGAGCAGTTGCATTCCGAGACGCGCTCGAGACTGCCCCTGACCTCGAAGCGGACGCGTCCGCAGTGGCATCCGCCGCGATAGGTTCGTTCGCTTGGCTTTTTCTTTTCGCTTTCTTTTTTCTTCATGAACGCTTTCTTTAACTTAGCCGATGTCACAAAGGAAACTGCGCCGGCGTACGAAATCGAGTTGCCCCTGGCGCGATTCGGAGCGCGTAAATTCGACCAGGCTGCGATTTGCCAGTGACGCCCGCGCGATGCGCGTGTTAGAATCGCGCGATGGCGGCGACACCTGAGTCACTCTCCGGCCCGCACTTCGAGGCGACGTTGGCGCGTCACGGAATTCGCGCGCTCAGCCGTAAATCGCCCGCAACGATACAGGTGAACGTCGGCAAGCTGTGCAACCAGGCGTGCCATCACTGTCACGTCGATGCGGGCCCGCGGCGGACCGAGCGGATGACGCGTGCGACGGCGGCGCGAGTGCTCGACGTGCTGGCGGCGAGTCCTCGAGTCGAGACGCTCGATATCACCGGCGGCGCGCCGGAGCTGAACGAGAACTTCGCGATGCTGGTGGAGCGGGCGCGCTCGCTCGGCCGCACGGTTATCGTACGATGCAACCTGACGGTGACGCTGGAACCCGGCATGGAATGGCTGCTGGAGTTCTATCGGCGCGCGGGCGTCGAGTTGGTTTGTTCGCTCCCATGCTACACGGCGGAGAACACGGATCGTCAGCGCGGCGCGGGGGTGTTCGACAAGAGCATCGCGGCGTTGAAGCATCTCAATGCAGCCGGATTCGGGCGCGGCGAGCTGCGGTTGGATCTCGTGTACAACCCGATCGGCGCGGCGCTTCCACCGCCGCAGGCCGAGCTTGAAGCGCAGTATCGCGACGAGCTCGCGCGCAATTTCGGGATCGTATTCGATCGCCTGCTCACTATTACCAACATGCCGATCGCCCGCTTCGCCAACCAACTGCGCAGCGCCGGCAACCATTCCGCGTACATGAGCCTGCTGGTGAATCACTTCAACCCGGCGACCGTGGAAGCGCTGATGTGCCGCGACTTGGTGAGCGTCGGATGGGACGGACGGCTCTACGACTGCGACTTCAACCAGATGCTGGAAATCCCGCTCGGCGGCAGCGCCGTGTCGACAATCTGGGATATCGACGACGTCGGCGAGCTTGTGGGCGCGCGCATCGCGACCGCCTCGCATTGTTTCGGATGCACCGCGGGCGCGGGCTCGAGCTGCGGCGGCGCGATCGCGTAAGGCAGCCCGCCTTTTGGTCCTGATTTCATGTGCGTGATATGACAAGTGCTCGCCGCGACGGCGCGGCTCTCGACAAGGAGATTGTTCATGGCGGTGAAAATCGAAGGCACCTGCGATCCTAAGTTCAATCGTGTCAAGGACGCGTTCGCCGAGAATCTTGAGAAGCGAAACGAGGTCGGCGCCGCCGCGGCAGTTATGCTCGACGGTAGAAGCGTCGTGGATATCTGGGCGGGACATGCTGATAAGGCGAAGACCAAGCCGTGGACGCGCGACACGCTCGTCAACGTCTACTCGACCACCAAGGGCGTCACCGCGATCTGCGCGCATCGCCTCGCCGACAAGGGCCTGCTCGACATCGACGCGCCCGTGGCGAAGTACTGGCCCGAGTTCGCCCAGGCGGGCAAGGACAAGCTGCCGGTGCGGTATCTGTTGAGTCATCGCGCGGGTCTTCCCGCCGTGCGCAAACTCCTCGACGACGACGCGCTCTTCAACTGGAACACGATGACGGCCGCGCTCGCCGAGCAGGAGCCGTGGTGGGAGCCGGGCACCAGGCACGGTTATCACGCGCTGACTTTTGGCTGGTTGGTCGGCGAGGTGATTCGGCGCATCTCGGGCAAGACGCCGGGCTCGTATCTGCGCGACGAGATCGCCGGTCCGCTCGGTGCGGATTTTCATATCGGTCTTGACGCGAAGCATGACGCGCGAACCGCGGACATGATCGCCGCGCCGCCGCCGACACCGGGCGAGCCGAACATGTTCCCCGAGGTGATGAAGGATCCCGAATCGATGGCTGCCAAGGCATTCATGAATCCGCCGGGCGGGATGAGGCCGGGAGTGGTCAACACGCGCGAGTGGCGCGCGGCCGAAATTCCCGCGGCGAACGGGCACGGCACGGCGCGCTCGCTGGCGCAGTTGTACGGCGCGCTCGCGCGCGGCGGCGAAATGAACGGCGTTCGCGTGATGTCGAAGGACGAGATCGCGAAGTGCTCGCTCGAGCAATCCAACGGCCCCGACGCCTTGCTGATGCTCAACACGCGCTTCTCGCAGGGCTTCATGATGTCGCAACCGGGCGCGTCGCTCGGGCCGAATCCGAAGTCGTTCGGCCATCCGGGTGCGGGCGGCTCGCTCGGATACGCCGATCCCGAGGCGAAGATTGGCTTCGGCTACACGATGAACAAGATGCAGACGAGCTTGCTGATCGATCAGCGCGCGACCGCGCTAATCGACGCCGTCTACGCATCGTTGTAGGGGAATGGTAAATCACTTGATCTAATGTGAAACCCGGCCGTGGGTTTCACGCTTCCTTGGGCAGGGGTGACCCCTGCACCCAGTGATAAGAGAAGATGCGGGACTTCGTCCCTGTTTGGAACTTGGTTGGGGGAAGACTTCTCTGCTACCGGTTCCCCTTCCCGCGCGGGAAGGGGTTAGGGGTTAGGGTTCGCGTATCTCCGCGCCGCGGGGCGTCAGAAAGTCATCGGCAAGGACTGCAGGCCGCGCAGGCTCATCGCGGGACGCCATTTCGGATTCGGATCGGCGAGCGCCAGCTTGGGCATCCGGCGAAGAATCGTTTCGAACGCGATCCGCCCTTCGACCTTGGCGAGCACTTCGCCGATGCATCGATGGGGTCCGGCGCCGAAAGACAGGTGATGGTTGTCGGGCCGCGCGATGTCGAGCTTGTCCGGATCGGCAAATCGCAGCGGGTCCCGATTGGCGGCGCCCATAAAGACAACCACGTGCTCGCCGCGCGGAATCGTCCTGCCGCCCAGCTCGATATCTTCGCTCGCGGTACGAAAAGTCACCTGCACCGGGCTGTCGAAGCGCAGGAACTCGTCGAGCGCGGATTCGATAAGCGACGGGTCTGATCGCAATTGCGCCAACGCGTCGGGATTGCGGAACAGCGCCAGCATCCCGTTCCCGATCATGTTCATCGTGGTCTCGTGGCCGGCCAGCAGGGTGAACATCGCACTGAAGACGAGTTCCTCCTCGGTCTGCAGGTCGCCGCGTCCTTCGGCCGCCACCATGATGCTGATCAGATCTTCGCGCGGATGTATCCGGCGGTCGGCGGCCAGTTCCGAGAAGTAGCGCCGCACGTCCGCGATCGCCTGGCGCACTTCCACGCCGGGATCGTTCGCGCTGATAACCGGGTCGAGCGGCACGCCAAGCGTGCGCATCCAGTCGCGAAACATCGGCTTGTCGGCTTCGTCAGCGCCCATCACCTCGGCAAGCACGTCGATCGGAAATGGAAACGCGACGTCCTTGATCAAATCCATCGAGCCGCGAGCCTGGACCGCGTCGAGCAGGTAATCGACGATGTTCTGAATCCGCGGCTGTAAGCCGTTAACGACGGGCGGCGAAAAGAACGTGGTCATCAGCCGGCGCAAGCGGGTGTGGTCGGGAGGATTGCGAAAAACGATCGCGTGCTTCAGCGCCTCGCGCATCGACTTGAGCCCGTCGTCAGGCGGAAAGGCGTCGAGCGCGTTGAGATCGAACGCGAGAAATCGCTTATCGCGCAGCACGTCGAGACAGTTGTCGTAGCGCGTGGAAATCCAGAACCCGATCGGCGTCCTTAGCAGCGGATATCGCGTGCGCAGGAATCTATAGAGCGGATAGGGATTCGCCGAGAACAGCCGTCCGTACATCCGGCTTGCGACGCGACTAACGCGGGCAAAAGTGGTCGATGATGGCATCAGTTACGCGTCCGGAAGTATACGAGCCCGCCCGCCTGATTGGAAACCGCAGCAAATGGCGAAGGCAGATCGTGCGGCGAGGGGCATTTTCTACCACCTGTTGTGGTTGATCGATCAAAGCACCACCAAGCGTAGCTTCGTTCCGTAAAAATTAATATTTCGAGAGCGGAGGTCGTCCGATGGTGGATCGCGGCCAGCGGCAAGGAAGTTCGCATCAGGTAGTGAGTGTCATGCACAACGGGATGCTAGACACGTCGAGCGCGGCGCGGTCAGGCTGAACAGTTCATCCCTGAACCCGGGTCTCACAGGGAGAGGAGAAGATCCGGACACAACGGTTCCTCACCGCAGCCCTCTTCCGAACGAGCGAGGGAACCAGAGGGCAACGGTCACCTTAGCTGCGACTTGGTGGCGATCCAGATTGCATGGTATGTGGAGGCTTGATCGACGAGGAGAGAGATATGTCCGTGAAGATCGAAGGTACCTGTGATCCGCGATTTAGCAGCGTGCGTGACATTTTTGCGAATAGCTTTGAGCATGAGCTCGAGGTTGGGGCGGCGGTTGCTGCTGTCGTTGATGGGAAAACGGTTTTTGATCTTTGGGGAGGGTACGCAGACAAGGCTAAGACCAAGCCCTGGACGCGCGATGCGCTCGTCAATGTTTGGTCGACTACCAAGGGGATCACGTCGATGTGTGCGCATCGGCTGGTCGATCAGGGGAAGCTCGATCTTGATGCGCCGGTGGCTAAGTACTGGCCCGAGTTTGCGCAGGCGGGCAAGGAAAAGATTCCCGTAAATTATCTGCTGAGCCATCGCGCGGGGCTGCCGGCCGTGCGCAAGCAGTTGCCGATGGACGCATACACGAACTGGCCCGTGATGTGCGCGGCGCTGGCGGCGCAGGAGCCGTGGTGGGAGCCGGGCACCAAGCACGGCTATCACGCGATCACGTTCGGCTATCTGGTCGGCGAAGTGATTCGGCGAATCACGGGCAAGACGCCGGGCACTTACCTGCGCGAGGAAATCGCGGGACCGCTCAAGCTCGATATTCATATCGGCGTGGACGCGAGCTTCGATCCGCGAATCGCGGAACTGATCGGCGCGCCGCCGCCACAGCCGGGCAAGCCCGATCAAATCGCGACGATGAGCGCCGATCCGGAATCGATGACGTACAAGGCGATCGCGAATCCGCGGCCAGTGGTCGATCCCGCGCTGGTCAACAGCCGCGCGTGGCGCGGCGCGGAGGTTCCCGCTGCCAACGGCCATGCGACTGCGCGCGCGCTTGCGGCGCTGTATGGCGCGCTCGCGACCGGCGGCGAGCTGAACGGTTATCGCGTGCTGACGCCGGCGAGTATCAAGCGCGCGCATACGGAACAGGCGAACGGACCCGACCTTGTGCTGGGCGTCGTGTCGCGATGGGGACTGGGATTTGCGCTCAATCAGCCGGCGGCGCCACTCGGGCCGAATCCGCGCACGTTTGGGCATCCGGGGGCGGGCGGCTCGATCGGATTTGCCGATCCCGACGCGCGCGTCGGGTTTGGCTACACGATGAACCAGATGGGTTCGGACGCGCTGATCGACGGGCGGGCCTCGTCGCTGTTCAACGCGATGTTCGCGGCATTGTAGAACATTCTCCTACGCGATCGCGCCGGAGAATAAATCCATTTTTATGTGAAACCCACCATGGGTTTCACACTTCCTTGGGCAGGGGTGACCCCTGCACCCGGTGTTAAGAAAAGAAGAGATGCGGGACTTCGTCCCTGTTAGAAGGTAAATGGAAAGACGGGTGCATCGTTGACGGCGCACCGCGATTCCTTTTCAACGCGATGTTTGAGGCGCTCTAGCCAGAGGAATATCGAAGTGGTAACCCATCTGCCGTTGGTTAGCGGAGAGTCAAATTGATCGAATTCGAGTGGGAACCGCGGGAAGCCGGGTTGTGCGGCATGTATCACGCGGTGGCGGAGCAGGTGATGCGTCCCCTCTCGCGCGAGTTCGACGAGCGGGAAGGCGAAAAGCCCTGGGGCTTTTATGAAACGATGTGGTCCGCCTCGCGCGCCGGCAACCTGCAACTGCGCGTCGGACGCGACCAGGCTTCGTCGGGTGGCGGCGGCACATCGCCGCGCAAAGTCGTCAATCTCGGACTGGTACTGGCTGCCGAGGAACTGTGCTGGGGCGATGCCGGGTTGTTCATTTCGATTCCCAACGCCGGACTGGGCGGCGCTGCGGTAGCGGCCTCGGGGACGCCCGAACAGAAAGAAAAATTCCTGCAACGCTTCCGGGAGGGCGGACCGAAGTGGAGCGCTATGGCAGTCTCCGAGCCGGGATGCGGCTCCGATCCGGCCGCGATGGCCACCACGGCAACGCGCGACGGCGACTGTTGGGTGCTCAACGGAGCCAAGATGTTTTGCACCTCAGGTCAGATGGCGGCTGAGAAGTCGGAGGGCTTCGTCGTGGTATGGGCGACGATCGACCCGAGCGCGGGCCGCGCTGGCATCAAGCCGTTCGTGGTCGAGCATCACACGCCTGGGATGACGGTGAGCCGGGTGGAGAAAAAGCTCGGAATCCGCGCTTCCGACACCGCGGTGCTGGTGTTCGAGAAATGCCGCATACCCGCGGACCATCTTTTGGGCAGCGCGGAGATTGCGCGCGACACGGGATTTCGCGACATCATGCCGACCTTCGATACCACCCGCACGATCGTTGCAGCGATGTCGATCGGAGTGGCGCGCGCGGCACTGGATTGCGTGCGCGAGTTTCTGAGTGAACATGGCGTGCCGATCCGCTACGGAATCGCCCCGACCAGGCTTTCCGCGGTCGAACGTGACTTCATCGCGCTGGAAGCCAATCTCAAGGCAACGCGGCTGCTTGCGTGGCGCGCGGCCTGGATGCTCGATATGGGCAAGCCCAACCACCTCGAGGCTTCAATGGCGAAGGCGAAGGCCGGGCTGGTGGTGACCGAGGTCACGCAGAAGGCGGTCGAAATGCTGGGACCGCTGGGCTATTCGCGCGGGCTGCAGCTGGAGAAGTGGATGCGCGACGCGAAGATCAACGACATCTATGAAGGAACACAGCAGATGCAGATGTTGATCGTGGCGCGGAAGATCCTGAACTACAGCAGCGGAGAGTTGAAGTAGACGCAGATTGAGCGCGAGCAAGCCTGGAGCCGAGAAAAACGATGGCGCCCGCCTGGCTTCGGCGAGCGCCCGCCTTGTCCCCTTTTTTCGAAGCTCAGATTCCGGCCGTCTTGTGGAGCGCGCAGCGCAGCTTGAAGAAGTGCGCCATCGAGGTGAGGTAGCGGACGCGCAACGCCGCCCCCATCTTGCCCTTGCTCAGGTCGAGGTCGTAACGCGTTCCAATCCTGTCGTAGGCGTACTTTATGCTGTTGAACAGATCGTCCGAGGAACCCGGCTTGAGATGCGTGATGCCGCCGATCTTTCTGATCGATTCCGGACTGTAGGCTGCGAGCGCGACGAGGCTGTCGGCAAACAGTTCGTCCTCTTCGGCCAGGTGATTGGCGAACGCGCCTTCCATAAAGGCAGTGTGGGCGGCCTTCTCGCCGACCAACGAGCCGTAGATGAAGTGGCCGAGTTCATGGCCCAGGGTCGCGCCGACCGCGCCGCGATGATGCGCGGTGTTGACGAAAATCACGAACTTGCTTTTTTCGCCGACTTCGGCACGGCAATAAAATCCGCGCAGTGACAGGCCGGCGCCGGTGGTATAAGGCTCGGCACGCAATTCGAGTTCGCGCGGACCGAACAATTTACCCAGGTGACCTAGCAGTTGCGGGCTGCCGAGATCCTCCAAGCTGCCGTAAGTCGGGATGTGTTGCTTGATGTCCTTCTCGACGATCTGCGCCAAATCCCTGGCCAGGGTCCTGGATGGAAGCGCGGGGACGTCGGCGTAGTCGGCGGAGAGAATCTTCTTAAGATCGGAAAGCTGATTGAGCACTCGGGTGCCGAGCGAGGCGTAGGGGACCTTGATTTCGCCGAGCAACTTGGAAACGAGATGATCGACTTCGCGAGTTACCAGCGCGTCCGGTTCGCGCGGGATCCGTTTGGCGATGGCTGGCGATGAAGTGAGGGCTGCGCTCATTAAATACTACTTGGGCGAATGCCAGGCTGGCTGGCATGACCGGCGCCCTATATTAGGTGACTCGCGATGCTTTTCAATACCCATCTACGGACAATAAGTCGAGCAAACCGTATGCCACACCACCTATAGTCAATGCAATCAAAGGCCATACCAAGGGTAGTGTGGAAAACTCGCCGAAGGGGCGTTTTTGCAACGCGACCAGCGCATTTTTGAACCAAACATACGACGACGAACCAGCCGGAAGTGTCCGAAAGTTCCGGCTGGCCGCCCCGCAATCGGTACGCGTCGCGAGCGACGCTGACGCGTCCTTCGAGGCTACCGGGGTCCAATCCGGCGCTGCCGAAGTCATTTGATCCCCTCTACCATCACGGCCAAAATCAAATCGCGTTCAGGTACACAGTCCCTGGCGCGCAATAGTCAAAAATTCAGTCGCTCGCCTTCGAGCCACTTTCCTCGCGCTTAAGAACGACACGCCCGAAGCCGGCGACCACGCTGCTGTCGCGCAGCAGATTGCGCCGGAGCATCTGCGCCCGCCGGCATTCAGCGGAGCCAATCTGTTCCTCGATCTTGCGGCGGCGCCGATCGATTTCATTCGCCATTGACTGATACATTTTCAGTTGTGAGCCCAATTCGACCCACAAGCACGGGCCGCAAAGCGGCACGCATTCGCCGGTCTCGTCCGGTCCGGCGCACAGATAATGGCTGGGGCAGTTGACGCATCGATGGCGGTGCGGGCGGCGCGCCAGGCGCAAATCGGCTCCGGGCGCCGGCCACGGGAGCGGCAGGATCTCGAGTTCTTCGGCGCTAGTCATCCGTGTTGTGACCTGTGGAGTCTTGTTGCGCGATATTGCTATCCCCGACGCTGTCATGGGTCGTATTGTTTAACTTTACCTACAACCTGTCAAGTCTTTAGCTACGAACTGTAGGACGGCTTTGATGCCGCTTTGGCGCGCTCAGGTCGTCGGGGCGTTTGGTCGAATCACTCGCGCCGGGCCGCGAGAGCGGGCATTTGCCGAGAAAAAAGGCAGTCATTCCGGTCGCTTGAGCCATCGTTCGACGAAATCGAGGCGGTCCTTGCCCCAGAACATCTCGTCGCCGACGAAAAAGGTGGGCGCGCCGAAGACGCCGCGCGCAACCGCAGTCTCGGTCAATGCGGCGAGTTCGTCGCGAGTCGACTTCGCATCGGCAAGAGGCATAAGCTTCTCGCCGTCGAAACCGGCGCTCGTGGCAATCGAAGCCAGCACGTCGCGGTCGCTGATATCCTCGTCGCGTTCCCAGTAAGCGCGCATGATTGCCTGCGAGAGCGTGCGCTGAGCGCGCTCGCGCGAAACGCCGTCATCGTCCACCTGAGTTGTGTGACCAGCGGCCAGGACCGCGCGCAGGGCGGACGACGTCTTGATCGGAAAGCGGCTGGGCTTCTTGAACGGCAACCTCGTCAGTTCCGCGTAGCGCGCGTGATCGCGCCACAGGTAACGCGCCTTAGGCGGCGTCATGGCCATCACGTCGAAGCCGGTGCCGCGGAAGAGTGCGGCGAAATGCGCCGGCATCCAGTTCACGCGCGCGTCGTTGCGGACGCAAATCTCAGGCAACAGGAACGCGGCGAAGTAGCTATTGGTGCTGGAGAAATCGAAGTAGAAATCGACGAAGCGCATGAGCAAGCCGCCCCGATTGTAGCGCGAGCCGCCGGAACAACCGCAACGGTTGCCACTATCGTTGCGGCTTGCCATTAGTGACATTTTCATCATGCCGAAAACCAGATTTGAGATTCTGCCCGGCGCGCCGTATCCGCTCGGCGCCACCTTCGACGGCGCGGGTGCGAACTTCGCGATATTTTCCGAACATGCGACCGGCGCGACGCTCTGCCTCTTCGGGGGCATCGGCGGCAATACCGAGATTGCTCGAATACCGCTGGCAGAGCGCACCGAACACGTCTGGCACGCCTACGTTCCCGGAGTTCGCGCCGGCCAGCGTTACGGCTATCGTGTGAGCGGTCCGTACGATCCTCCCGCGGGGCATCGCTTCAACTCGGCCAAGCTGCTGCTCGATCCGTACGCGCACACGCTCGATCGAATTCCTCGGTGGCACGATTCGATGATGGGTTATCGCTCGGTCACCGTTGGCACCGCGCCTCTTCTGGATTCGCGGAACAGCGCGCGCGCAATGTCCAAGTGCGTGGTGGTCGATCCGGCGTACGACTGGGAGGGCGATCGCAAACCCGCGATTCCGTGGTCGGACCTCGTCATCTACGAGGCGCACGTGAAGGGGATGACCGCGATGCATCCCGAAGTGCCGCGCAAGATTCGCGGCAGATTTGCGGGGCTTGCGGAGCCGGCCGTGATCAAGCACCTCACCTCGCTCGGCGTGAACGCAATCGAGTTGATGCCGGTGCACCAGACATTTCCCGAACACCGCCTGAAGAAACTCGGGCTGACGAACTATTGGGGATACGATTCAATTGGCAATTTCGCGCCGGACATCCGCTTTGCATCCGGGAGCGCGCTGGGCAGTTCGGTCACCGAATTCAAGTCGATGGTGAAGGCGTTCCATCGTGCGGGGATCGAGGTGATCCTCGACGTTGTTTACAACCATACGGCGGAAGGAAACGAGAACGGGCCGACGATTTGTTTTCGCGGGATCGACAACGCGAGTTACTATCGGCTGCGCGCTGACGGCAGTGGCCGATGCGAGGATTACACCGGCACCGGCAACTCACTGGATACGACGCATCCGCGGGTGCTCCAAATGGTGATGGAAAGCCTGCGCTACTGGATACTCGAGATGCACGTCGATGGATTTCGCTTCGACCTTGCGACCACGCTTGCGCGCGGTCCACGCGGCGAATTCGCGGGCAGCCCGTTTTTTGCGGCGATCGCGCAGGACCCCGTGATATCGGCGGCCAAGCTGATCGCGGAGCCATGGGACGTCGGCGATAGCGGCTATCGCGTGGGGGATTTTCCGGTCAACTGGAAGGAATGGAACGGCAAGTACCGCGACGGCGTGCGCGATTACTGGCGGGGCGCGAACTATTCGATGGGCGAATTCGCGTCGCGGGTCACCGGCAGTTCGGATCTGTACCGCGCCGACGGCCGCGCACCGCTCGCGAGCGTCAACTTTGTCACCTCGCACGACGGCTTCACGCTCGCCGATCTAGTTTCGCACAATGACAAGCACAACGAGGCGAACGGTGAGGATAATCGCGACGGCGACAACAACAATCACTCGTGGAACTGCGGCGTCGAAGGGCCGACCGAGGATCCCGCAATTCGTGCGGTTCGCGAGCGGCAAAAGCGCAACTTCCTCGCGACGCTGTTGCTGTCGCAGGGCGTACCGATGATCACGGCGGGCGACGAGCTCGGACGTTCGCAGCGCGGCAACAACAACGCGTACTGCCAGGACAATCCGATTTCATGGATCGATTGGGTGAGCGCCGACGCGACGCTGATCGATTTCACGCGGCGCTTGATTCAGATCCGCCGCGCGCATCCGATCTTCCGGCGCAGGAGATGGTTCACGGGCGATCCGGCAAGGGGCGCCCGGCGGAAAGATCTCGAATGGTTTCGGCCCGACGGCGCCGAGATGACCTCCGCCGACTGGGGCGTCGGATATGCGAAAACGCTGGGCGCGTTCCTGAACGGAAACGCGATGACTGAACGCGACGGCGCCGGCGTCAAAATCACCGACGCCAGCTTCTTCCTGATGTTCAACTCGTATCGCGAGGCGATGGAATTCAAGCTGCCGCCGAAGAAGTGGGGGCGGCAGTGGACGGTCGTGCTCGATACCGGGGATGCGACGGCGCCGGATCGCGCACAACCGCACTTGTTCGAGGAGCGGGTTCACGTGGCCGGACATGCAATGGTCGTGTTGCGGCGGGTTGCGTGACGCGAGCCGATTGTTGAATCGGATGCTCACGCACGGTCTATACTGTACGTAAGGCATCTCTTCCAGGCGGGAGAATTTCGCGATGATCGACTTTCGAACGGAGCCCTCCGGTTATCGGCATTGGCGTCTGAACTTCGACGGGCCGGTCGCGACGGTCTTGATGGATGTGGACGAAAACGGCGGACTCGCGCCGGGCTATGAGCTGAAGCTCAATTCCTACGACCTCGGCGTCGATATCGAACTCAACGACGCGGTGAATCGCATCCGCTTCGAGCATCCCGAAGTAAAATGCGTGATCGTCACGTCGGGCAAGGAGCGCGTATTTTGCGCCGGCGCGAACATCAGGATGCTTGGCCTGTCGAGTCATCCGTTCAAAGTAAATTTTTGCAAATTCACCAACGAGACTCGCAACGCGATCGAGGACGCTACGCTCAACTCGGACCAGTACTACATGACTGCTATCGGCGGAGCGTGCGCGGGCGGCGGCTACGAACTCGCGCTCGCGACCGATTATATAATGTTGGCCGACGACGGCTCGACGAGTGTGTCGCTGCCCGAGGTCGCGCTGCTCGGGGTGCTGCCGGGCACGGGCGGATTGACTCGGCTGGTCGACAAGCGCCGCGTTCGGCGCGACCGCGCGGACTTTTTCTGCGCGACCGAGGAAGGAGTGCGGGGCAAGCGCGCCGAGGAATGGCAATTGGTCGATGAAGTCGTTCCCCGCTCGCGACTGATTGAGTCGGCGTCGCAAAGAGCGCTCGAGTTTGCGGCGCGTTCGGGTGTGGCTACGCATGCGCGCGGAATATCGCTCGGCCGGCTATCGCGTGAGGTGGAAGAGAGAAGGGTCAAGTATGCGCACCTGACGATCGAGATCGATCGCGACAATTCAACCGCGACGTTTGTGGTCGAGGCTCCAGAAAAGCCGGCGCCGCGCAACGTCGAAGAGGCTCATTCAATCGGCGCGGACTTCTGGCCGTTGGCGATAGCGCGCGAACTCGAAGACGCGATTCTGCATTTGCGGTTCAACGAGGAAACCCTGCGGACGTGGATCTTCCGCACGCGGGGCGACTCGGCGCTGGTGAGGTCGCACGACGCGTTCCTCGCCGCGAACGCCGAGGACTGGCTGGTGCGTGAGATTCGCCTCTACCTGAAGCGCACGCTGAAGCGGCTCGACGTCAGCTCGCGATCGATCTTCGCGTTGATCGAGCCGGGGTCGTGCTTTTGCGGAACTCTGCTCGAGCTCGCGCTGGCCTCGGACCGCACGTACATGCTGAGCGGATTGCGCGAAGGTGATGAGTCATTGCCGGCGAATATCAGGCTGACGGAAATGAACTTTGGCGCGATGCCGATGTGCAACGGCTTGACTCGGCTGGCAAGCAGATTTCAGGGCGAACCGGAGCACGTCGAGAAGTTGCGCGGCCGGATTGGCGAGCAGATCGATGCGTCGCAGGCGGATGGGTTGGGCCTCGTGACCTTCACGCCGGACGATATCGACTGGGACGACGAGGTTCGTCTCGCTATCGAAGAACGCGCGGCCTTTTCGTCGGACGCGCTGACCGGCATGGAAGCGTCTTTGCGATTCGGCGGGCCGGAGACGCTCGAGTCGAAAATATTTGCCCGTCTGTCGGCTTGGCAAAACTGGATCTTCCAGCGTCCCAACGCGGTCGGTGAAAAAGGCGCGTTGAAACTCTACGGCACAGGAGCGCGGCCGGAATTCGATCCGAGGAGAGTCTGATGCCGATAAACTATTCCGAGCGAATTCCCAACAACGTGAATCTAGCCGAAGACCGCCGCCTGCAGCGCGCGCTCGAGGCGTGGCAACCCGGGTTCCTGCAATGGTGGAGCGAGATGGGCCCTGAGAAATTCCAGGGCTGCGAGGTATATTTGCGGACTGCGACTTCGACTGACGCACAAGGTTGGGCGACATTCGGCTACGTCAAGATGCCTGACTATCGATGGGGCATTTTCCTGGCCGACCCCGAGCCCGATCGCAAGATTCCGTTCGGCGAGCACAAAGGCGAACCGGTCTGGCGCGAAGTGCCGGGCGAGCATCGTGGAGTCCTGCGCCGCCTGATCGTCACGCAGGGCGACACCGAGCCCGCGTCGGTCGAGCAGCAGCGGCATCTGGGCCGGACCTGTCCGTCGCTCTACGACCTGCGCAATCTTTTCCAGGTCAACGTCGAAGAAGGACGCCATCTGTGGGCGATGGTCTACCTGCTGCATGCCTACTTCGGACGCGACGGCCGCGAAGAGGCCGAAGCGCTGCTCCTGCGGCGGTCGGGCAACGCGGACAACCCCCGCATCCTCGGCGCCTTCAACGAGAAGACGCCCGATTGGCTGTCGTACTTCATGTTCACGCATTTCACGGACCGCGACGGCAAGTATCAGCTCGCGAGCCTGGCCGAATCGGGATTCGATCCGCTGGCGCGCACCTGCCGCTTCATGCTGACCGAGGAGGCGCATCACCTTTTCGTCGGCGAATCGGGAGTGAGCCGCGTGATTGCCCGCACTTGTCAATTGATGAAAGAGCATAACACCGACATAGTAAGTGAGTATGGCGGCATCGACCTGACTCTCATTCAAAAGTATATAAACTTTCATTACTCAGTATCGCTCGACTTGTTCGGCTCGGAACTATCGACCAATGCGGCCAATTACTACAGCGCGGGTCTGAAAGGCCGCTTCAAGGAGACCGACCGCGAGGACGACCATCAACTGACGCAAAGCGGCTACAGAGTATTCAAGCCGGACAACGGGGTAATCATCCAAACCGAACAGCCGGCGCTGATCGCGTTGAATGAGACTCTTCGCGACTCGTACATCACCGATTGCGAGCGGGCTCTAGCGCGATGGAACAAGGTTATTCGGGAAGCCGGGGTCAGCTTTGAGCTCAAGCTGCCGCATCGGGGGTTTCGGCGCTCGATCGGAGAGTTCGCGGGGGTCAACGTGACGCCGGATGGACCGATTATCCCGGATGAAGAGTGGGAGCGGCGCAAAGCGGAGTGGATACCGACGCAGGCCGACCGCGAATTCGTGGCGTCGCTTATGAAGCCTGTCACCGCGCCCGGTCAATTCGCGAGCTGGATCGCACCGCCCACGCGCGGAATCAACCATCAGGCCCTGGACTTCGAGTACGTGACCGCGTTGCCGGAGAATTAATCGACACGCTTGACTCTGGACCATAGTCAAGGGTCTATCGTGAGGCGCGGATGACGATTGGCCGAGTCGCTATTGCGGCGGGAGTTAGTATAGACACTCTGCGGTTCTACGAGCGGCAAGGGCTGCTCGCAAAACCGCGGCGAAGCTTATCGGGTTACAGGAGCTACTCCGACGACGTGCTCGACCGGCTGCGGTTCATCGGCGACGCGAAGCGGCTCGGATTTACGCTGAAGGAAATCAAGGAGTTGCTTTCGCAAGGCGTGAAATCGACGGCGGAATGCGGTCCAGTCACGCGAAAGGCCGAAGCAAAACTGACTGAGATGAACGAGGAGATCGATCGGCTGCTGCGGCTAAGGCTCACGCTGCGCAAGATGGTCGAGGCGTGTGGCGGAGAGTGTGCGCCGATGCGTGCATCGCGCGGCCGAAAAAAGGAGGTCCCATGGAAGTCGTGATTTACACCAATACGGGATGCTCGGCCTGCCATCAGGCGAAAGAGTTTCTCACGCAGCACAACGTCAGCTTCGTCGAAAAGAGCATCGCCAAGGATCCTTCGCTCATCAACGAGCTGGCCAGCATGGGCTTTCGCGCGGTTCCAGTAATTCGCGTCGGCAACGAAACGATGCTGGGATTCAGTGCGGTGAAGTTGCGGAGGATGCTGGGGCTGTGAGGGAACGCGGATCGAGCGTGAGCGGTCGCACGGCTACGGTCGTTGGCTGAATTGCGGGCAAAGCGCGGGCGTGGTCAGTCGCGAACCAATAAGACGCGATGTATCCCGTGAGTAAAGCGATGAAGCTCGTTTCCTCTAGCGCGCGCACGAGCCATGGGAAGCTGAGCTGAAACGCGGTTGGGGGAGGCACCAGGAAGCGGTTGAAGACGCGGAGCGAAAACGCGCCGAGACTATAGGACAACGCAGCCATCCAGACGGCCCGCGAGCTTGACCGCCCATCCGCTGCGGACGCGACCAGTTGCACGAACGGAATAGCCAGCAACACCAGGTAGTGATGCCATCCGACGGGCGTCAGCATGAGCGAGGTCGCGATCCACAGTGAGTAGATTCTCCAGTCGGGATCGCCGCGGTTCGCGTCGGCCAGTGTCGCGCGAATAGTCACTCCGAGTACTATTAGGTCCCCGACGGCGATGCAGGCGCGTCTGATCCAGTCGTGCGCTGAGCCGGACGCGGTACCCGTGAGTGCCCAGAATGTCCGCGATACGAATGGTCCGAGCGAAAGATTGTCCACCCGGTTCACTACTGAATAGTCAGTGAGCCACAATGCACCGTGAACGAAGCTGAGAGTTTGGGTTGAGCCCAAGGCGGCGACTGTTACTAACACTCCTGCCGCGATTCCAGTCGTCGCGAGCACAACCGCCCGCCATTTTCTACGGATGACAAAATAGCCGACGAGCAGAAGGGGGTACGCACGCAACAGTCCGGCGATTGCGATCAGCAGACCTGCCGTGCCGTCGCGGTCGCGTTCCATCGCGCGCATCGCGGCTACCATCAGGGCCAGGACGATGAGCTGCGATTGTCCCCAGTAAAAAATTCAAACTCACCGGCGCGGACATCAGAAGCAGTCCCGCTAGCAGCCACGCGGTGCGACCGGAGAGTCCGCGTCGATGCGCAAGCAACAGATACATGGCGATTGCCAATGCGGAAAAATTGATTGCGGTCCAGATCCAGAAAGCGGCGCGCGGCCGCAACCGCGCGAGAGGTTCGAAGCAAAGCAGAAACGGCGGCGTCTCGGAAGCGTGCAGCAGGCCGCCGGTCTCGAGGCCGAGCTGTGCGCCGATCGGCGTCAAGAGCGCGGAGTACGGATCGATTCCATGGCGGAGCGCCCACGCCGATTCGTAGTAGTTCGAGAAGTCGCGGCGGTGCCACTGTCCGGGCATCTTCGTCGCGGCACCCGCCAACATCAGGAGCGCGCAGATCCATACTGCGGCAATGATCGCGGGCTGACGCATCGTGACTGCGATTCGTTCGCCGTTCATCCCCCAAGTATGGGCAAACCAGAAGCTGCGAGCATAGAAAATTGCTTGGCCGCCGGGTTATCTGGAGAACTCAAAATCGTGCATAGTTGAGCAGTCCGGAATTCACGGCAAAACGCTCGATGAGAAGTCAGTTGCTTTCGACCGATACGCAAGTCTCTGGCGCGCCACTACGGGCAGACCTGTCGCTAGGCATCTGGAGTGTCGTTCTAGCATTCGTAGTTTTATTCAGCGGCGGTTGCGCCACACCGGTCGGGGTCACGCGACTCGGCGAGCAAGCAGCGCATCGCGAGCTCAACGCGAATGTGCTCTCGACGGGCAAGTCGAGCGACTACTCGACGCAGCTCCTGGAGCGAACCGCGCTTAGCGACCGCTTCGAAAGCGATCCGCAGACAGTCCTAGCCGAGTTGAATTCAGGACTTGGCAAACCTGACGAACGCAACCGGCTGTTCGCGCTATCCGAGCTCTCGTTTGCGTATGCGGAAGACTCGGGGAATCAATCCTATTACCTGGCATCCGCCGCCTATGCGTACGCGTTCCTGTTTCCGGCAGATCCGGCCGACGCGCCTGGTCCTTACGATCCACGGTTGCGGCTCGCGGTTGACCTCTACAATCGAGGCATCGCTTTGGGACTTGCGACAAAGGACGGAAAGGAAGTTGACCTTAGTGAGCGTCAACTGAGTTTGCCCTTTGCGTCGCTCAATTTGAGTATCGAGCCTCAAGGATTCAACTACGGCGGAAATCACCTGACGAAGTTCGTGTCGCTCGCGGACCTGGAGGTTCGCGGGCTGCGCAACACTTACCGCAGACCAGGTATTGGTGCGGCGCTCTCGGCGCGAGTCGAGCCGTTGCCGGGCAGCCCTGGGAGCCAATGGATTCCGGCGAATGCGAAAGTGCCGGTCACCGCTTTCGTGCGCTTCGACAATCCGCGCCTCGCGATGAGCAATGGGCGTCTGCACGGCACCGTGGAACTTTACGACGAGGACAGGACGGCTGCGGTGCAAGTCGGTTCTTATTCCGTGCCCCTCGAGTCGGACCCCAGCGCCGCGCTCGCCTATCGGCTGGAAGGTGCGCCGATTTGGGATTTCGAGCTCGCCGGCTTTCGTCAGGGGGACTTTTCTTTTCTGGGCGTTGGCAACGGCGGCGACGTCAACGGGCTCTACATGTTGCATCCATACCACCCGAACATGATTCCGGTGGTGTTCGTTCACGGGACGGCGTCGAGCCCCGCGCGATGGGCTGAGATGGCGAACGAGCTGCTCGGCGATCCCGCGATCGCCTCGCACTATCAGCTTTGGTTCTTCATGTATAACAGCGGCAATCCGATCGCGTTGTCTGCGATGCGTTTGCGGGAATCGCTGATCGCCGCGCGCAAAGACCTCGATCCAGAAGACAAGGATCCTGCGCTCAACCAAATGGTAGTCATCGGCCATAGCCAGGGTGGGCTTCTGACGAAGATGATGGTCGTCGATAGCGGCAATCGCTTCTGGAACAATGTCACGTCGGTCCCGTTTGACCAGGCGGAACTCGATCCCGAGACGCGCGACCTGGCCTCGCGCGCGATGTTCTTCAAACCACAGCCGTACGTGACACGCGTGATCTTCATCGCGACACCGCATCGCGGCAGTTACATGGCCAGCAATCCGATAGTTAAGTTCGGAAACAAATTTATCAACCTGCCGGGCAGTCTTGCCAAGTCCGCGATTGCGATCGGGAAGCTTCGCGAGCCCAGCATGATGGGAACTCCCTTCACGATACCGACCGCGCTGGACAACATGGATGGCTCGAATCCTTTCATCAAGGCGCTCTCCTCGTTGCCGATCGCGCCCGGCGTGCACGCGCACTCGATCATTCCTGTGCAAGGATCGGGGCCGGTCGAGGAAGGCGACGATGGCGTCGTCGAGTACAAGAGCGCGCACATCGACGGCGTCGAGTCTGAGCTGGTCGTACGTTCGGGGCACTCGACGCAGGCCACGCCCGAGACGATCGAGGAAGTCCGCCGCATCCTCTACGAGCACGCGGGAATCCACTGATGCTCCGGCGCGCAGTCCGCTTGCTCGCGACGATCGCGATGTCGGTGATTGTCACTGCCGCGGTCGCATGGGGCGTGATGGCGATCTGGTTTGACGGACCACACTCGCGCGTGCTCGCGGGGGCGATTGCTGCGGGAGTGGCGCTGGTCTCGATAATTTTGGCGGCTATCGTTCACCCGTTTTTGCGAGGCCTCACGGTCGCGCTATTCCCGGTGATTGTCGTCGCACTCTGGTGGACGTCGATTCCGGCGAGCAACGCCCGCGATTGGACTCCGGATGTCGCCCGCACGGCGCGCGCGACTTTTGACAGCAACCGCGTCACGATCGAGAACGTGCGGAATTTCAAATATCGATCGGAATCGGACTACGACGAGCGTTGGGAGACGCGGACCTACGATCTCGACAGGATTCGTGGCCTGGACCTGTTCTTGTCGTTTTGGGGACCGACCCAAATCGCCCACACGATCGTCAGCTGGGACTTCGACGACGGCCAACACCTGGCCATCTCGATCGAGACGCGCAAAGAGAAAGGCGAATCCTACTCAGCCGTTCGCGGCTTCTTCCGCCAGTACGAGCTGTACTATGTCGTCGCCGACGAACGCGACCTGGTCGGGCTGCGAACCAACTACCGCGGTGAGCAGGTCTATCTGTATCGGATCCGCGTTCCCGCCGCGGATGCGCGGGCATTGCTGGTTGACTACCTCGACCAGGTGAACCGGCTCGCCGATCATCCAGAGTGGTACAACGCATTGACGCAGAACTGCACGACGGCGATCAGAGGCCACGCGCAAAACATCGGCGCCGGCCGGCGCCTCGACTGGAGACTGCTCGCAAACGGCCACCTCGATCAACTCCTGTACGAACGCGAACAGATCGAGACGAGCCTGCCCTTCGCGGAGCTCAAAGCACGCAGCAACATCACCGACAAAGCAAAAGCCTCAGATGACTCCCCCGATTTCTCCGCCCGCATCCGGCAAGGGCTGCCAGAAATCCCCGGCTCGTAGGTCGATCACAAATCGCAAAACGTCGTGGGGTGGTGCCGAGGGTGGGACTTGAACCCGCACGTGGTTGCCCACGGAGGATTTTGAGTCCGAAAGTATCTGCATCGGCACGCATTGCTGCGCAAGAAACCGCTTCATTTGCGGGAGCTTTTCTTCGACTCGCAGGCATCAGCGTGCGGCGAAATGCGCGCGGTTCGATCACAGTTTGATCACAGGCCTCCCTGATCGGCATCACTTTGGGGCGGTTCGTCTGCGCTGCCAGGTACGCGCTCTGACGGCGCATAGCTTCGCGCAGATCGTCCTCAGCGATGATGTTGTAGCGGTCGAAGATCGCGCGCGTCTTGTGACCGGTGATTGCCATTGCAACATTTTCATGAACGCCTGCGCGCACCAGATTGCGCGCTGCAGAGCGCAGGAGATCGTGAATCAGCAGTCCGGAGAGGCCTGCTTCTGCGGTGGCTTTTGGCCAATACTTCCTAAAGGTGCTTTCAGCCAAGGGACGACCCTCATGATGAAAGACATGCAAGCAGTCCAGTCGACGGCGCTGCCAAGCGCGTTCGATGACGGCGAACAGCTCTGGATCATCCAGAGGCAGAAGCCAAGGCCTTTTGTTCTTGCTGTTGCTCCTCTCAAGCGTGATCATTCGGTTGTCGTAATCGACTGAACTCCAGCGCAATCCTCTGACGGCTCCTATACGCCATCCTGTGCGGAATGCGAACGTGAGAGGATCGTGCAGGTAGTCTGGCATCGCATCGCGCA